>VFJZ01000044.1 GCA_009885805.1 Actinomycetota bacterium | reverse complement strand
CGAACAGGTCGCGGACGCGACTCGCGCCGACGCCGACAAACATCTCGACGAAGTAGGAGCCGGAGATCGAGAAGAACGGCACGCCGGCCTCGCCGGCGACGGCGCGAGCGAGCAATGTCTTGCCGGTGCCGGGCGGCCCGAACAGCAGGACGCCCTTCGGGATGCGCGCGCCGAGTGACTGGTACTTCTTCGGGTTCTCGAGGAAGTCCTTGATCTCGTGCAACTCCTCGACCGCCTCGTCGGCCCCTGCGACGTCCTTGAACGTCACCTTCGGCGAGTCGACCGCCATCCGCTTGGCCCTGCTCTTGCCGAAGCTCATCACCTTCGAGCCGCCGCCCTGCATCTGGTTCATCAGGAACAGCCAGAAGCCGAGGAAGAGGATGAAAGGCAGGATGCCGAGCAACAGGCTGGCCCAGTTGGTGCCGCCGGTCTTCGACCCTTCGAGGCGCAGGTTCGCCGTGTCGGCGTACTCCGTGTAGACCTGTTTCCACGCCTCCTCGCCGGGAATGCCGACGGTGTACGGCTTCGCGTTCGCGTCGATCAGCGTGACCTTCACGCTGTTGCCGGTCTGCGAGTGCCTGAGCGCCTTGACCTTGCCGTTCTCGAGGTCGGACACCATGTTCGACCACGCGGCCTTCGGCGCCGTCGACTTGTCGCCCCCGAACATCACGCTCTGCGCGACGTAGGCGAGGACGATCACGACGATGATCGGAAAGGCGGCGCTCTTGAAGAAACGGTTCACGAAGCCTGCCCCGGAGGGTGGAAAAGGCGGCCGGACGGCCGCCGAAGCTGGTCGGATCCTACCACGCGGTCATCCATCGACCGGTGACGCGTCAAGCCTTAGCGTGGGCGCAACAGCAGGTGAACCGTGGCGGCGCCGCAACCGAACCTCCGGTATGTACGCGACCGTCGATCGCCGCCGGGAGCCGTTCCCGGCCGCTCGGCCGTGGGGTAGACTCGTGCCACGGATGACCACGCAGGCGTTCGACGACGCTCGCCTCGTCGCCGGCTGCGCGGCGGGTGACGATGCCGCACTGGCAACGCTGTACGACCGCTATGGCAGGGCCGCCTACGGGCTAGCGCTACGGATCGTCCGCGACCCGTCGCTCGCCGAGGACGCAGTCCAGGAGGGCTTCCTGGCCGCCTGGCGCGGCGCCGCGCGCTTCGATGCCGCGCGGGCGAAGGTCTCGACCTGGCTGCTGAGCCTCGTCCACCACAAGGCCGTCGACCTGGTGCGGCGGGAGGCGGCGCGCCCGGCGCAGCCGACCGACACCCTGCCGGAGCGAGGCGACGGCGCCGACCTGGCCGATGACGTCCTCGCCGGCTTCGAGCGGGCACGCGTCGAGGCAGCCCTGGCGCGGCTGTCCGAGCCGCAGCGCCAGGTCCTGACGCTCGCGTACTTCGACGGGTTCACCCAGTCGGAGCTCGCCGATCGGCTCGGCGAGCCGATCGGTACCATCAAGTCGCGCACGCATGCCGCCCTGGCCCGGTTGCGTGACCTGCTGGCCGAAGGCCGGGACGACTGACATGGGCATCGCCTACACCCACGACGAGCTGCGGATGCTGATCGCGGCGCACGCGCTCGACGCGCTCGACGCGGACGACGCGACGGCGGTGCGCGAGCATCTCGTTGGCTGCACGGAATGCCAGGCGAGCTTCGACGAGGCGATCGAGATCGCGACTGCGATCGCACTGACAGCGCCCGTCGCCGACCCGCCGCCGGCACTGCGCGACCGGATCCTGGCCGCCGCGATCGGCGAACGCGCAGCCCCGGCAGCGATCGTGGCGCTACGGCCAAGGCGCCGCTTCGTCGAGATCGTCACGCCGTCGCGGAACCTCGCCGCCGCCTTCGCGCTCGCCGCCGGGCTGCTCGGCGTGCTCTATCTCAGCGCTCGCCAGGACGTCCGCGACCTCGAGGCGCGCGGCGATGCGGCCGCGATCATCGCGCAGGCCCTCTCACGGCCCGGCACCCGCGTCGTCGCGCTGTCCGGCCCAGGCGGCGCGGGCGGCGGTGCGGTCGTGCTCGCCGCGAACCGGCGACCGCTCGTCGTCGCCGCTCTCGCACCGGCGCCGCCCGGCAAGGTGTGGGAGGTGTGGGCGATCGGCGGCGACGGCACGCCCGTCTCGGCCGGGCTGCTCCGCGGCGGCGACGAGGTCTCCGTCGAACTGGCCCGCGACGTCGCGCCGGGCTCGACGGTCGCGATCACGATCGAGCCGGACGACGGTGCCGCCCACCAGGGACCGACGGGCCCGATCGCCCTGTCGGGTGGGATCAGCTGAACCTCGGCACGATCGGACCGGGCGTTCGAACAGGGGCGCGCGCCCTACGCCACGCGCAGGGCGCACACCTCGACCCGGTTGTCGTGAAAGGTCGGGCCGCCGCCGAGATCGGTGTCGCGCTCCGGCGTACAGGCATTGACGTTCTCCCCACCCGCCATCAGCTTCGGCCACTGCGTCTTCAGCGTGAAGCAGACGCCGGGTCGAGTGGCGTTGGTCACGGCGAGGAGCCCCTGCCAGTCGCCGCGGTCGTTGTAGCAGCGCACCGCCTCGCCGTCCGCCAGGCCACGCGCGGCGGCATCGTCCGGGTGCAGGAAGATCGTCGGCGGCCCGGTCTTCGAGCGATGCCAGTCAAGCTGCGCGAACGTCGAGTTGAGGAAGAAGCGGCCGGCGGGCGCGAGCAGGACCAGCCCCAACCGCTCGGCCAACACGTCGTCGGTCGCCTCGTACGGCTCGACGTAGGTCGGCAGCGGATCGTGCCCGGCCCGCTCCAGCGTCTCCGAGTACAGCTCGACCCGGCCGCTCGGCGTCGGAAAGCCGCCGTCTGCGAACGGCGCGGCACCGGCGGGCGGCCCGATCCGGACGAAGCCACGCTCGCGCAGCGGCGCGAGTTCGATGCCGGCCTGCGCGACCAACTCCTCCGCGAACGCGAGGTCCGAGATCTGCAGCGCCGGGTGGTCGAACCCGAGCCGCGCGACCAGGCGCCGGAGGATCTCCGAGTTCGGCAGGCACTCGCCCGGCGCCGGCACCGCCGGCTCGTTCCAGGACAGGTAGAGATGCCCGTAGGCGTCGTGCAGGTCGGCGTGCTCCGGCTGCATCGTCGCGGGGAGCAGGACGTCGGCGTAGTCGGCGGTGTCGGTCTGGCGCTGCTCGATCACGACCGTGAACACGTCGTCGCGGGCCAGGCCCGCACGGACGCGACGCTGGTCGGGCGAGGTCGCCGCCGGATTGGCGTTGAAGACGATCAAGCCGCGCACCGGCGGGTCGGCCAGGTCATGCAGTGCGTGACCGAGGCGGGACATGTTCACGGTGCGTGTCCGCGGATAGACGACGCCTGCCTCCTTCGCGCCGCGGTACGCCGACATGCCCGGGAAGTGATCGCCGCACATGCCGGCGACGCCGCCGCCGAGGTGCCGCCAGTCGCCGGTGACGGCGGGAATGCTCATGATCGCGCGCACCGCGGCGCCGGCGCCGCCGTGCCGCTGCAAGCCGAGGCCGACCATCACGGTCGAGGGGCGCGTAGCCGCGAGTCGTTCGCCGAGCGCCTGGATCGGTCCCGCGTCGAGGCGGCAGATCTCGGCGGCTCGCGCCACCGGCCAGTCGTCGAGCCGCCGCTCGAGCTGCGGCCAGCCCGTGGCGTGCGCCGTCAGCCACTCGACGTCCGCCGCGCCTGCATCGCGCACGACCCGCATCAGCGCCAGCGCCAGCGCCGCGTCGGTGCCGGGATGGGGCGCGATGTGCTCGTCGCAGCGTTCCGCCGTCGCGGAGCGGAGCGGGTCGATGCAGACGACGTGCGCGCCCTGCTCGCGCGCCGCGAGCACGTACTTCCAGACGTGCAGGCCGGTGGAGAGCGGGTTCGCGCCCCAGATCACGATCAGGCGCGAGGCCGGCAGCGCCTCCGGGTCGATGGCGAGTTGACCGCCGATCGTCGCGGTCGCCGCCGCCCGCCAGGCGGCCGTGCAGATGGTGGTGTCGAGCCGCGACGTGCCGAGCGCATAGAGCAGGCGCTGGGGCAGTCCGAACGCCTGGATCATCCCCATCGAGCCGGCGAAGAAGAAGGGCAGGATCGCCTCCGCGCCGTGCTCGTCGATCACCCGCCGCAGGCCAGCCGCGGCCCGATCGAGCGCCTCGTCCCACGACACGCGGACGAAGCGCCCCTCGCCCTTCGCGCCGACCCGCACCTGCGGGTACAGCAGCCGCTCGCCGTCGAGGTGGTCGAGGTAGCGGTTGACCTTGCCGCACAACGCGCCGGCCGTGAATGGCTGGTCACGGTTGCCACGGATGCCGACGACCCGGCCGTCGTCGACGTCGAGCAACCAGGAGCAGGTGTCGGGACAGTCGAGTGGGCAGCAGCCGACGTGCGTCGTAGTCACGGCCTCAGCCTAGCCGCGCCTCGTCGATGACCCCGATCGCCCGCAGGTTCCGGAAGCGTTCGTCGAAGTCGAGGCCATAGCCGATCACGAAGCGGTTCGGGATCTCGAAGCCGACGTACCGCACCGGCACCTCGACCTCGCGTCGCTCCGGTTTGGTCAGCAGCGCGCAGATGGCGAGGCTGCGCGGACGCCGCGCCTGCAGGCTCTTGATCAGGTAACTCAATGTCAGCCCGGAGTCGACGATGTCCTCGACGACCAGCACGTCACGCCCCTCGATCGTCATCTCGAGGTCCTTGACGATCCGCACGATGCCGGAGTTCTGGGTGCCCGAGCCGTACGACGAGATCGCCATGAAGTCCACCTCGACCGGCAGGTCGATGGCGCGGACGAGGTCGGCGAGGAAGACGAACGCTCCCTTCAGCACGCAGACGAGCAGCGGCGGGTTGTCGGCGTAGTCGGCCGTGATCTCGGCGCCGATCGCCGCCACGCGCGCCTGGATGGCGTCCGCCCCGATCAGCGTCTCGGCAATGAGCCCATCCGGATCGATGCCGTTCATCGCGGTCAGCGTACCCGGAACCGCAACCGGCCTGCCGACCAGGCGGCGTCATCGCCACCGGGGAGCGAGCGGGCGCCCGCGCCGGTGGCGAGCGCCTCGACATCGGCGTGCTGCACGCGAGCCCCGGCCTGCTCCGCAGCCAGCCGGATCGCCTCCCGCCGCAGCGCCGGGTGCGCCTCGGCGATCCGCTCCGCCGCGATCGTCCCGTCCGGCTCGAGCAGCGCCAGGGAGAGGCTGCGGATCAGGTCACGCTCGTCCTCCGCCAGGGCGCCCGTCCGCGCGAGGTTCGCATCCGCCCGCGGGTTGAGCGCGAGCAGCACCGGCAGCACCTCGTTGCGGATGCGGTTGCGCGCGAACGCCGGATCGTCGTTCGAGGCATCCTCGCGCCACGCCTCGCCGCGCAGACGCAGTTCGGCGCGCACCTCCTGGCGGGTCACGCCGATCAGGGGACGCAGGAACGGCGGCGCCGACATCCTCAGCGCGGGCAGCGCGTTCGGTCCGCCCGAGGTCGCCAGGCGGTAGAGGATCGTCTCCGCGCGGTCGGTCGCGGTGTGCCCGGTGAGGATCGGATCCTCCGCGCAGGCCCGGAGCGCCGCCGCCCGTCGGACGTCGCGCAGCCGCGCCTCCAGGTTCGGACCTTCGACGACGGCGCCGTCGACCACCTCGACCGGCAGTGGCAACTGACGGCAGAAGTCGGCGTCGTCGTCGGAGGCCGAGCCGCGCAGTCCGTGCGCGACGTGCAGGCCACGCGCCATGAGGCGGGCCTCGACGGCGAGGAGCGCGAGCAGCGTCGAGTCCGCGCCGGCGGAGACCATGACCAGGACCGGATCGCCGCTACGGACGCCGCCGGCCGCGAGTGCGTCCTGGAACTGCTCGGCGACCGACCGCCGGTGGGCGCTCATCCGCGCGCGAGCCGGCCGGCGTAGGTCGTCGCCAGCTCGATGTACCGCGCGTGCAGGGCCTGCGCACGGTCGTCGTCCCCGGCGGCGCGGGCGTCCTCCATCGCGACCACGATCTCGGCCAGCCGCTCCTCGAGGCGGGCGTTCAGGGCCGCCTCCCCGGTCGGTGCCGGCGCTCGGCCAGCGGCACGCTCCAGCACGGGCCGCAGGACGCCGTGGAGGCGCGCCGCGGCAGGATCGGTGCCTGCCGCAAGCGACAGCGCATCGAGCGCGGCACCTGGATCGCCGCCATGCCGGGCGATGATCGCGTCCAGTCCGGGCGAGGTTGCCATCGACATAGATTGCCAGCCGCGCTCCGCAATCGGTACCCTGACGGCTGTGAACCACACCGCCGACACCGTCATCGAGTCGATCTTCGGCGTCGTGAAGCCCCTGATCGGCGTCGTCCACCTGCTCGCCCTGCCGGGATCGTCGTCGTTCGACCGCGAAGCCGGCATGCCCCCGATCGTCGCCGCCGCCCGCGCCGACACCGAGGTGCTGCTCGCTGCGGGCGTCGATGCCGTCATGTACTCGAACGAGGGCGACCTGCCATATCGGGTGGATGTCGGCGTCGAACAGGCCACCGCCGCCGCGGCCGTCATCGGCGAGCTACGACCGATCCTGACCGCCCCCTACGGCGTCGATCTCTACTGGGACCCACTCGCGACGCTGGCGGTCGGCAAGGCAGTCGGCGCCAGCTTCGTGCGCGAGGTGTTCATCGGCGTCTACGAGAGCGACATGGGGCAACTGCGCCCCGACCCGGGCGCGGCCTTCTCGTACCGGCACATGATCGGCGCCGACGACATCGCGGTGTTCACGAACCTGACGCCCGAGTTCGCCTCGTCACTCGGTACGCGAACCGTCGCCGACCGCGCGCTCGGCGCCCGCTTCTTCGGCTGCACGGCGGCACTCATCTCGGGGCCGCGCGCGGGCGAGCCGTTCCGGTTCGCCGACCTCGAGGAGACGAAGGCGGCGGTGCCCGACATGCCCGTGATCGCGAACACCGGCATCAGGCACGACACCGTCGAACGCATCCTCGAGGTCGCCGACGGCGCAATCGTGGGCACGTCCCTGAAGGTGGACGGGCGCACCGAGAACCGGGTCGACCCGGAGCGCGCCGCCAGGATGGTCGCGCACGTCCGCCATGCCCGCGAGCATCACCTCTCGCTGCGCGCTACGGAATCCTGAACCGCCACCGCGACGCGTTCAGGCGTCGCAGCGCCTTCGCGTCCCCGCCGACCGGGTGACCGAAGACGAACCACGCGTAGCGACCGCGTGCCAGCTTGCTCCCCCGCCAGTCCGTCGCCGTCGTGCGCCCCGTGCGGATGACCTGCCTCGCCCGACAGCAGCGATCGGCTCGGAACACCCGGACGACGTACGAGTCGTAGGCGTGGTCGCCGCGCCACGTGAAGATCGGCCGGTTCGACGTCACCTGCCCGTCGAACGGCAGGCGCAGCGGCGGGTCGAACGACGACACGGAGGCGCGCACGGCCGGCGAGTCGTTGCCGTCCTCGTCGCGAGCGAAGATCGCGTAGTGGACGGGCGTCGTCGAGAACGGGTGGTCGACCACGCGCGTCGCGTGGCCGTCGTGGACGACGACGCCATCGGCGACGTTGCGCGGCGCCGAGCCGATCTTCCGCACGACCACGATCGAGGCGAGGTCGGCGTCGGTGGGCTTTGCCCAGCGCAGCGAGACGGCCTTCAGTGAACGCTGAATGGTCACGCGCGACACCCGGGCCGGTGGGACGATGTCGAGCCCCGAACTAGGCGTCGCCAGTGCCGTGACGCCGTCGGACATCCCAGCCCCGTCGTCGAGGCAGGCGCGATAGCCGTAGCTGACGCCGTTCACGAGGTCGTCGTCGGCATGCTGCCCGCTCGCAGGCGCGGTCACCGCGACGACGGCCCCGACATCGCAGGCCATCGGCACGAGACCGCCTGGTGCGCGCCGGACGACGAGCGCCGCGCCCGGCGGGGGTGGCTCGAACGTCAGCAGGACCGCCCCGTCGCCAGGCGCCGCCGCGAAGTTGACGGGATTCATCGTCGCCGCGCTCGCCACACCGGAAACGAGCCCGGCGAGCGCCAGCAGGTACACCCCGCAGAAGGCGAGGAGCGCCCAGCCGATGCGGCGCTCATGGGCGCGAATCGCGCGCACCGCAACCACGACCCCGGCGAGCAGGACGAGGACCAGGAGGATCACGCCATCGCGCGGAGCGCTGACCGCGCCCTCGCCGTCGCCGTCGGTCGCCACGTCGACCGCTGTCACCGGCGCGGGGGCCGGCACGGTCGCGACCGGTTCGGGCGCAGGCGTCACCGGTGCCGGCTCGGGCGCCGGTGCCGGCTCGGGCTCCGGCGCTGTCGTCGGCGACGGTGGTGCGACCGGCTCGGCCGCGGTCGTCACCGGCGGCTCTGCGGTGGTGGTCGTCGCGCGCCTCGTGCGCTCTCCGGTCGCCTCCAGGAACTCCGAACCGGCGGCGCCGTCAGGCAGGGCCACGGGTTGCACCGGGCGAGGGGTTCCCCCGCCCCCGCCCCCGCCCCCGCCACCGCCACCGCCGCCCGGCGCAGGTGTCGGCGCAGGCGAAGGATCCGCAGCCTGCGCGACGGGCAGGAGGCAAAGAGCCAGCCCGATCGCGGCCACGATCAGTCGGAGGGCGAACCGTGCCCGCATGGATCAGAGGATATACCCGTCGGAGCCGGGCGGCCGGTCCAGCCGCGCGGCCGTAGTAGGATCTCGCCCCATGCCCGTACACCTTCGCTGCGAGCCCGGCGACTACGCCCCGGCCGTGCTCCTCCCCGGCGATCCGCTCCGCGCTCGCCACATCGCCGAGACCTTCTTCGACGCACCGCGCCAGGTCAACGGCGAGCGCGGCATGCTCGGTTACACCGGTACGTACGAGGGGAAGCCGATCTCGGTGCAGTCCACCGGGATGGGCTGCCCGAGCGCCGCGATCGTCGCCGAGGAGCTCCACCAGCTTGGCGTCAAACGGATCGTCAGGGTCGGCACCTGCGGCGGGCTCGGCGCCGGCCTCGCGCTGGGCGACGTGATCTGCGCCGTCTCCGCGGTGCCGGCCGACCACACGACGCTGCACTACACCGGCGGCGAGCCTCACGCGCCGACGGCCGACTTCGAGGTCGTCCACGCCGCCGTGCACCACGCGAAGCACAGCGACCTCACGCTCCACGTCGGCAGCGTCGCCACCTCCGACACCTTCTACGACCCGGACGGCGGCCGCCACCAGCGCTGGCGCGATCGCGGTGTGCTGGCGGTCGAGATGGAGGCGGCCGTCCTGTTCACCGTCGCGGCGCTGCGTGGGATGTCCGCCGGCTGTCTGCTCTCCGTGTCGGACCTCGTCATCGGCGAGTTCGTTCGCATCTCCGACGAGGAGCTGAAGAGCGCGGTCGATCGGATGACGGAGCTGGCGATCCGCGCCGCCCTGGCGTGACGTGACGCAGCGCGCGATCTTCGTCGTCAACCCGGCCTCCGACGGTGGCGCGACCGGCCGCGCGTTCCCGGCGATCGCCGCCGAGGCGCGTGCCCGCGGCATCGAGGTGGTCGAGCGCCTGACCGAGGCGCCCCGCCACGCGACCGCCCTCACCCGCGAGGCGATCGCCGCCGGCGAGACGCTGATCGTCGCGGTCGGCGGCGACGGCACGGTCAACGAGGTCGTGAACGGCTTCTGCGACGAAGGCGGCACGCCGCTGCCAGGCACTGCGGCCCTGGCCGTGATCCAGCGCGGTACCGGCTGCGACTTCGCCCGGACGTTCGCGATCCCGAAGAAGACGGCGCTGGCCGTCGCCGTGATCGCCGAGGGCCAGCGGCACCGGATCGACCTCGGCCGCGCGACGTACCAGACGCCGGCCGGGCCCGAGACGCGGATGTTCGCCAACATCGCGTCGTGCGGGATGAGCGCGGCCGTCGCGCGCCGGGCGAACGAGACGACGAAGCGCTTCGGCGGGACGCCGAGCTTTCTCTACGCGACCGCAGCGACGTTTCTGCGCTGGCACAACCGGCGCTTCCGCGTCCGCATCGACGGCGCCGAGCGCGAGTTGATCGCGAACAACGTCGTCGCGGCGAACTGCCGGTACTTCGGCGGCGGCATGAAGGTCGCGCCCGACGCGCAGCCGGACGACGGCCTGTTCGACGTCGCGCTGATGGGCGACATCTCCAAGGTCGACTTCGTCCTGAACGTGCACCGTCTCTACCGCGGGACGCTCGGGCGCCACCCGAAGGTCGACTACGTACGGGCGCGTCGCGTCGAGGTGCAGTCCGACGAACCGCTGCCGATCGAGGTCGACGGCGAGCAGCCGGGCGCGATGCCGGTCGTGTTCGAGGTCGTACCTGGAGCCCTGGAGCTCGTCGTCCCGTAGTGGTGCGACCGGCACTGGCGGCGCAGCCGCGGGCTTCGCGGGCGACCCCCGCCCGCCGCTCGAGCTTGCTCCGGCAAGCCCAGCGCGACGGTCGGAGCCTCCCGCTCGCTCCAGGAACCTCGACTACGACGCCATTTCCGCGTCGAACCACTAGGTTTCCCGGCATGACGGACATGCGCAGCTCGCCCGACGCCGTCTCCCGGGCCCTCACCGAGCACTCCTACCTCGCCGACCGAGGCCTCGCGACGGTCCTCTACCTGGCGCTGCGCCTCGGCAAGCCGCTGCTGCTCGAGGGCGAGGCCGGCGTCGGCAAGACGGAGCTCGCGAAGGTGACGGCGGAGGCGCTTGGCGCGCGCCTGATCCGGCTGCAGTGCTACGAGGGCATCGACGTCGCCCACGCTCTCTACGACTGGGCCTACGCGAAGCAGATGCTCTACATCCGCACGCTCGAGGCGACCGGCCAGGCGAAGGGCGGCGGCGACGTCCTCCACGATCTGTTCGGCCCGCAGTTCCTCGAGCGCCGTCCGCTGCTCGACGCGATCGACAACGACGACCTCGTCCCGCCCGTGCTGCTGATCGACGAGATCGACCGTGCGGACGACGAGTTCGAGGCGTTCCTGCTCGAGCTGCTGAGCGACTTTCAGGTCACGATCCCCGAGATCGGCACGATCACCTGCGAGGCCCGGCCGGTCGTGTTCCTGACGTCGAACCGGACGCGCGAGCTGCACGAGGCGCTGAAGCGACGCTGCCTGTACATGTGGGTGCCGCATCCGGAGCTGGAACGGGAGATCCAGATCGTCCGCGTGCGCGTCCCGGGCGTCCCCGAGCGGCTCGCGGCCGAGGCGGCGCGGTTCGTCGGCCGGCTCCGCACCATGGACCTGGCGAAGACGCCCGGCATCGCCGAGACGATCGACTGGACGCAGGCACTGATGGCGCTCGGCGAGGAGGAACTCTCCGCCGACATGGTCGATGCCACCCTCGGCTCGGTCCTCAAGTACCACGAGGACCTCGAGAAGGTGCGCGATGCCGATCTCGCGCGCCTCGTCGAGGAGGCCAAGGCGACGCTGTGAGCGGCCAGCGCGCCGGCGACGCCGTCGTCCGCAAGCTCGTCACGTTCGGGCGCATCCTCCGCGAGGCCGGCGTCGAGGTCGGCCCGGGACGCCTGCAGGACGCCCTGCGCGCGCTCGACTCGATCGACCTGCAGATCCGCGACGACGTCTACGCCGCGCTGGCCTGCACGCTGGTCGCGAAGCGCGACGATCTCGAGATCTTCGACCGCGCCTTCCGCGCCTGGTTCGAGCGGGCGCCCTCTCTGAACCATGCGCAGCGCCCACTCGACCTGGGTCTCGCCGAGATGGATGAGTCGCACAGCGTCGCCGCCCAGACGATCGCCGAGATCTCGATGGACCCGGTCGATCCCGACGACGCCGACAAGGCATCCGCGGCCTCGTCCGCGACGGAGATGCTGAGGTCGAAGGATTTCGCAGGGATGACCCTGGCGGAGTTGCACGAGGTGCGCCGCGCCTGCGAGCGCCTCGCCCGCAGCCTGCCGAAACGCCGGTCGCGACGCCTGGAGGCGTCACACCGCGGCACGCTCCTCGACCCACGACGGACGATGCGGCGCGCGATGCACGCCGAGGGCGAACAGATCGACCGAGCCTTCCGCGAGCAGAAGCTGATCGAGCGACGGGTCGTGTTCATCTGCGACATCTCGGGCTCGATGGAGCCGTACGCCCGCGCGCTCGTGCTGTTCCTGCAGGCGGCCGTCGCGACCGGCCGGCGGGTGGAGGCCTTCACGTTCGGAACGCGCCTGACGCACCTCACGCCGTTCCTCGACGGTCGCGACCCCGACCGGGCGCTCGAGCGGGCCTCGAAGGCCGTTCGCGACTGGGCCGGCGGCACCCGCATCGGCGAGTCGCTGGATGCGTTCAACCGCGTCTACGCGCGTCGCGGGATGACGCGCGGCGCGATCGTCGTGATCGCGTCCGACGGCTGGGAACGCGGCGATACCTCGCTCCTCGCCAGTTCGATGGCGACGCTGCATCGGCGCTCGCGGGCGATCGTCTGGCTCAACCCGCTCAAGGGCCACGCCGCCTACCAGCCGCTCGCGGGCGGAATGCAGGCCGCCCTGCCCCACGTCGACGTGTTCCTTCCCGGTCACAACCTCGCCTCGCTTGAGACTATGGTGCGAGTGATCATGCAACTGGGTCGAACACGCGCGGCACAGCTCTCGAGGAGCGCGGTATGAACGAGGACACGCTCACGACGATCGACCAGTGGCGACGCGAAGGCCATCGCGTCGCCATCTCCCAGGTCGTCCGCACCTACCGCTCGGCGCCGCGGCCGGTCGGGTCGATGTTCGCCGTCTCCAGCCACGGCAAGATGGCTGGATCCGTCTCGGGTGGTTGCGTCGAGGGCGCCATCTACGGCGAGGCGCAGGAGCTGTTCGCCGGCACCACGCCCGGTCCGCGGCTGCTCCACTACGGCATCAGCGACGAGTTGGCCGGCGATGTTGGACTGGCGTGCGGCGGCGAGCTGTGGGTGTCGCTCGCCGAGATGCGCGACCGACCGTCCCTCCGCCGCGGCGCCATCGTCACGGCCGTCACCGGGCCCCAGGCGGGCGGCGCGCTCGTCCTCGACGTCGACGCGGACACGCGCGACGGCGACCTCACCGGGACGGTGCGCGACGCTGCCGAGGCCGCCGCCGCGGACGCCGTCGATCGCGAGGAGTCGCTGTCGATCGACCTGGGCGACGACGGACTGTTGTTCGTCGAGGCGGTCCACCCGGCCCACCGGCTGGTGATCGTCGGCGCCGTCGACACGGCGCAGGAGATCTGCAAGCTCGCGCGCCAAATCGGCTGGCGGAGCGTCGTGATCGATCCGCGCACGAAGTTCGCGACGGCCGAACGGATCCCGTCTGCCGATCTCATCGTCGGCCGATGGCCGGCGGACGCCTATCCCGAGATCGAACTGGAGCGCGAGGACTCCGTGATCGTCCTCACCCACGACCCGAAGGTGGACGATCCCGCGATCGAGGCGGCGCTGCGCGCCGGGGCCTCCTATGTCGGCGCGCTCGGCTCGCGGCGGACGCAGGCGCTGCGCAACGAGCGGATGCGCGCCCTTGGCCTCGACGCGTCCGACGTCGACCGTATCTACGGCCCGATCGGCCTGGACATCGGGGCCCACACGCCCGCGGAGACCGCCATCTCGATCATCGGCGAGGTGATCGCCCACCGCTCCGGCCGCTCAGGCCGCCAGTTGGTTGCGACGAGCGGCCGGATCCACCCGACGACCGAGGCACCGTGATGGCGGACGAGGGCGGCGACGAGAGCGCAATCGACGTCCGCGAACGGGGCCGGGACGCGGACGGGCGGCCGATCCGCTCCGACCGCCGGCTGTTCATGCAGTTGCTGGCGTTCGGGAACGCTCACGACACGGCGCCCCTGGTCGAGGCGCTCGAACGATCGACGTTGTCGGCGGTCCTCTACGAGGACATCAACGACCCGACCGGCATCGCCCTCCTGACGTTCTCCGAGGAGCCGGACGCGTTCCTGACCGACCTGCGCCCACTGCTCCGCTCCGAGCCGTTCGCACGGCTCGCACCGAAGCCCGACCTGACGATGCTCGGCCGGACCTACTCGATCGGGTACGAGTCCGACCTCGACGAGGCGCTGATCGACCGGCCGCGCCGACGCGTCTGCGATTCGGCGCTGCCGTGGGCGATCTGGTATCCGCTGCGCCGGTCGGGATCCTTCGCGCGCCTGTCGGCGAAGGAGCAGGAGGTGCTGCTCCTCGAGCACGCCGGGATCGGACGGGCCTTCGGCCGGGCCGACCTCGCCTACGACGTCCGGCTCGCTTGCCACGGCCTCGACCGAGACGACAACGACTTCGTGATCGGACTCCTCGGCAAGGATCTGCACCCGCTCTCGGCCGTCGTCCAGCGGATGCGGAAGACGAAGCAGACCTCGCTCCACATGGACCGGCTCGGCCCGTTCTTCATCGGGAAGGCCGTGTGGCAGCGATGCCGCTGATCCCCGACCCGGCCTCAGCCGAGCCGACCGCGCTCTTCCTGCGCGCGTGCCTGGGCCTGCCGACGGAGCGCACGCCGATCTGGCTGATGCGCCAGGCCGGGCGCTACATGCCCGCCTACCGGGCGCTGCGGGAGCGGCACGACATGCTGACGCTGATCCGGACACCGGAACTCGCCGCCGAGGTGACACTGCAGCCGATCGAGGCGTTCGGACTCGACGCCGCGATCATCTTCTCGGACATCCTGCCGCCGCTCGTCGGGATGGGACTCGAGCTGGACTTCATCGGTGGCGTCGGCCCGCACATCGCGAACCCGATCCGCAGCGGCCGCGACGTCGACCTGCTCGGAACACCGCCCGCCGCCGAGACGATGGCCGGCACGCTCGGTGCGATCGCCATCGTCGCCCGCGAACTCGGGCCCCGCGACGTGCCGGTGATCGGCTTCGCGGGTGCGCCCTTCACGCTCGCGAGCTACGCGATCGAGGGCGGCTCGACGCGGGACTTTGAACGGACCAAGTCGTTCATGCTGGCGGAGCCGGCCGCCTGGCAGCGCCTGATGACGAAGCTCGTCACGGTCCAGGTCGACTACCTGAAGGCGCAGGTGCAGGCGGGCGCGAGCGCCCTGCAGGTGTTCGATTCCTGGGCCGGCCGGGCGCTCGGCCAGTCGGACTACCGCCGCTACGTGCAGCCGTACAACACGCTCCTGTTCGCGGCGCTCCGCGACGTCGGCGTCCCCGTCATCAACTTCAGCCTGGGGGTCAGCTCCTTCATGGAGGACGCCGTCGCCTGTGGCGGTGACGTGATCGGCGTCGACTGGCACCTGCCCCTCGCGACGATGTGGGCCCGAATCGGGCACGACACGCCGGTGCAGGGGAACCTCGACCCCGTCGCCCTGCTCGGGCCGTGGCGGGAGCTGCGACCACGGATCGACGAGGTGCTGGACGGTGCCGCGGGCCGTCCCGGACACATCTTCAACGTCGGGCACGGAGTGCTGCAGCGGACGCCGGAGGACACGGTGCGGCGGCTCGTCTCCTACGTCGCCGAGCGCACCGCACGGGTGGCGACGTCGCCGTGAAGCCGATCGGGGTGCTCGTGATGGCGTACGGCGGGCCGTCGTCGCTCGCCGAGATCCCTGGGTACCTGGCGGACATCCGCGCCGGGCGTCCGACCAGTCGCGAGGTGCTGGAGGAGATCACCGCCAACTACACCGCGATCGGCGGCCGGTCGCCGCTGCCGGAGATCAGCGCCCGCCAGGTCACCGCACTGCGGGCGCGCCTCGGCCCCGCCCCGTTCCGCTGCTATCTCGGGATGCGGCACTGGTCGCCGTGGATCGAGGACGTGGTCGGCGAGATGCTTGAGGACGGCATCGAGCGGGCCGTCAGCGTCGTCCTCGCACCCCATTTCAGTGCGCTGTCGATCGCGAAGTACGGCGAGCGGATCGCCGCCGGACTGTCGCTGTATCGCGGTGAGATCGACTTCCGACACGTCGCGAGCTACCACGACCGGCCGGGACTGATCGAGGCACTCGCCGCACGGGTCGATGCTGGGCTCGGGCGCTGGCCCGCCGACGCGCGCGATGCCGTCCACGTCGTGTTCAGCGCGCACAGCCTGCCGGAGCGGATCCTCGCGGCCGGCGATCCCTACGACGCGCAGCTGCGCGAGACGGCCGCGCTCGTCGCCGCGCGCTGCGGCCTCGAGCCCGCGCGCTGGTCGTGGAGCTACCAGTCGGCTGGACGGACGGCAGAGGCATGGCTCGGCCCGCAGATCGAGGACCACGTCGCCGACCTCGCCGCCGGCGGCGTGACGGGCATCGTCAGCGTCCCGGTCGGGTTCGTCTCCGACCACGTCGAGATCCTCTACGACCTCGACGTCAAAGCCCGTGAGGTCGCAACCGGGCTCGGCGTCCGCTTCGAGCGGCCGCCCGCCCTCAACGACGATCCGCTGTTCATCGCCACGCTCGCCGAGGTCGTCCTGGAGCACGCGAACCCCTGGCTGACGCCGGCCGGATGACCGCGGTCGTCGTCGGCGGCGGTATCGCCGGTCTCGCGGCGGCGCGGCGGCTCGAGCAGCTGCTGCCCGACGTCGCGATCACGCTCGTGGAGGCGACCGCCCGCCTGGGCGGGATCATCCTCACCGAGCGCCACGGCGGCTTCGTGATCGAGGGCGGCCCCGACAGCTTCCTCACCTCGAAACCGCGCGCGATCGGCCTCTGCGAGGAGCTCGGGATCACGGACCGCGTGATTCCTCGCGACGCGCGCAACGCCGCCACCTTCGTGCGCCACGGCAACGACCTGCGACCGCTCCCGGCCGGGCTCACCGGGATGATCCCGACGCGCCTCGACACCCTCGAGACGAGCGGCATCCTCGCCCCGGCAGGGCTCGCCCGCTTCGTGGCAGAGGCCGACCTCCCGCCCGCACCCGACCAGGGCGACGAGTCGATCGGCGCGTTCATCAGCCGCCGTTTCGGAGCCGAGGCGTACGAGCGGCTGATCGAGCCGTTGATGGGCGGTATCTACGCCGGTGACGCGATGCAGCTCAGCCTCGCAGCCACCTTCCCGCAGCTACGGCGACTCGAGCTGGAGCACGGGAGCCTGACCCGGGGTCTCGTCGCGCCGGAACCGTCGGGGCGGCCGCCGTTCGCCTCGCTCGACGCCGGCATGGACGTACTCGTCACGACGCTCGCGACCTCCCTCGTGCGAACGCGGGTCGTGACCGGCCGGGCCGTGACGGCGATCCGCCGGGCGGCTCGTCACCCGGGCTACGAGATCGCGTTCGCCGGCGGCGAGACGATGGCGGCCGACGCGGTCGTGCTCGCAACGCCACCGCATGTCACCGCGTCGATCGTCGAGCCGCTCGACGCTTCGCTCGCCGCCGCGCACGCTGCGATTCCCCAGGGGTCGCCGGTGATCGTCACGCTCGCGTACGACAGCGCGTCGCTCGACCGGCAGCCGAACGGCTACGGCTATGTGATCCCGCGGAGCGAGGGGTCGGTGGTCACGGCATCGACGTGGAGTTCGAGCAAGTGGCCGGGACGGGCACCGGACGGGCAGGTCCTGGTGCGCGTCTTCATCGGCCGGTACGGCGTCGAGGAGCTCGCGGGAGCCGCCGATGCCGACCTGATCGGACGCGCCCAGACGGAGGTGGCCGAGATGCTCGGCGCGCGGGGCACGCCGACGCTCCACCGCGTGCAGCGGTGGCCGCGCGGCATGCCGCAGTACGTCCTCGGCCACCCGGAACGCCTCGCGCTGATCGACGCCCGCCTCGCCGAGCACCCGGGGCTGGCGCTCGCCGGCTCCGCCTACCGTGGCGTGGGGCTGCCGGACTGCATCGCGTCGGGCGAGCGGGCCGCCGAGATGATTGCCTCTGCAACCGGTGGCGCGGAAGGTGCCGGGCACCAATAGCGCCACCGGTTGCAGAGGCCCTGTCGCCAACCAGGGGGCGCTCCTACGCCCGGATCACGACCGGCGTCCCGGCCGGCACGTCCTCCCACAGGCGCAGGATGTCCTCGTTGAAGACGCGGATGCAACCATTGGAGGCCCGCGTTCCGATCAGGCTCGGCGCATTCGTGCCGTGGATCGCGATCGGATTCCCGGCCGCCCACCCCTGGTCGGCCTCCGAGTAGGCGGCGAGCCCGAGCAGGACCGGGCCGTACGGGCCATCGCGATCCGTCAGGCGATAGCGGACGTCGACGTAGAACGTCCCGACGGGCGTCGGCGTCTCCGTATGGCCGATCGCGATCGGGATCCGCCGCACGCGCTGCCCGCGCCGGAACACGTCGAGTTGCCGGGCGGACAGGTCGATCACGAGCCGCGACCCGGTGACCGTCGAGACGAGGCCGGTCGCCGGCACCCACCCGGTGATGCCGTTCGGCTTCGCGGGGAGCTTGACGCGGTACCACGTCGGCTCGCAGTCGCTGCCCACCTCGGCCTCCAGACCGAGGA
Organism: Actinomycetota bacterium; assembly: GCA_009885805.1. Classification (GTDB taxonomy): domain Bacteria; phylum Actinomycetota; class Thermoleophilia; order Gaiellales; family F1-60-MAGs149; genus VFJZ01. Next base: position 4,115 of record VFJZ01000044.1, on the reverse strand, counting down.
GTACCTGGCGCAGCCCGTAGACGTTCTTCGGTTCGAGCCTCGCGACTTCGCGCGCGCGGTCGCGAGGCGCACTCCTCGCGACCGTCGCCCGGGTGACGTAGAGGATCTCGGCTCGCCGGGCGGTGGTCAGCCGCCGTCGTCCCGGCGTGCAGGTCGGCGCCGCGACGGGCTCAGCCGGTTCGCCGGCCGCGGGCACCGCCGCAGGCGCAGCGGTCACCACCGGCGGCGCTGGCGGCGGGGACGGCGGTGCGTCGCTCGTGCCGCAGGCGACGCAGAGCAGCGCGAGAGCAGCAACGCGCATCACACGCATCGTACGCCCGTATCCTTGCGACGATGCGACGAACGATCGACCCGCCCGCGGATGTCGCCGCGTACCCGTTCCGGCACCGCGTGCGGGCCCGCTTCGCCGAGACCGATGCAATGGGCGTGGTGCACCACGCCGCGTACCTCCCGTGGCTCGAGGAGGGACGCGTCGCGTTGCTGCGGGCGGGCGGGCGTCCGTACACCGAGATCAGGGCGGCCGGAACCGACCTGGCGGTGATCGAGTGCCACATCGCCTATCGCCTCCCGGCCGTGTTCGACGACGAGATCGACGTCCACTGCCTGCTCGCGGCGCCGGACGGCGCGACGTTCGAGATCGCCTACCTCCTCCGCCGCGCTGTCGAGACGATCGCCACGGCGGTGACCGTCCACGCCTGTCTGGATGCCGTCACCGGCCGCCCGCAACGACCGCCCGGCTGGGTGAGAGACCTGGCGACGCCGCTCCGCAGCGGTTCGACACGGAAATAGCGTTGTGGTCGAGGAGCCTTCCGCGAGCGGGAGGCTCCGCCCGTCGCGCAGGGCTTGCCGGAACAACCTCAAGCGGCGGGCGAGTCACCCGCGAAGCCCGCGGCGGCGCCGCTTGCGGCGCAGCAGACGGTCGCCGCAGCGTGATGGCGATGCGGTCAGCCCTTCGACCGCATCACAACCACGCGTAGGACGATCCAGGGGCCTCCGAACGCCGAGCGATTTCCGTGGCGCACCGCTAGGGTGAGGTGCGTGGGCCGTCGCGTCGTACTCAGCCTGTGCGCTGTTCTGATGCTCCTGCCGGCCGCCGCGGACGGAGCGACGCGCACGGTCGGCGTCGACTCGCAGGCGTTCACGCCGGCGTCGATCTCGATCCGCAAGGGCGACCGGATCCGGTTCACCTGGATCGCCGGCTTCCACAACGTGCGGCGCGTCGCCGGGCCGTCGTTCCGCGGGATCCCGAGCCGCAGCAGCGGCAGCGTGACGCGGCGGTTCACGGCCGTCGGCCGGTACCGTCTGGTCTGCACGTGGCATCGCGACATCGGCATGTACCTGACGGTGCGCGTGCGCTCCTGACGCGTGTCGCAATGGTGCCGCGCACCTTTGCGACACCGGCGGGTACCCTCCGCCGGTGGACCTCCCCCTCGCGCTGACGTACGACGACGTTCTGCTCGTCCCACGGCGCTCCGGCGTCGGCTCCCGCGCTGAGGTCGACACCTCCGGCCGACTGACACGACGGCTGCGCCTCGCGGCGCCGATCGTCGCGGCGAACATGGAAACGGTGACCGAGGCTCGCATGGCGATCGCGATGGCGCGGGCCGGCGGGATCGGGATCATCCACCGCTTCCTCCCCCTCGCCCAGCAGGTCGCCGAGGTCGAACGGGTGAAGCGCGCTGAGAACCTCGTGATCGAACAGCCCTACGCGGTTGCGCAGGACACGACGGTCGGCGAGGCCGTTGCGGTGATGGAGCGGCGCGAGGTCCAGAGCCTCCTCATCACCGGCGACGACGGCTGCCTGGCCGGCATCCTGACGACCCGCGACCTGCTGATCGCGGACCCATCGGATCCGGTCAGCCGCCATGCGACGCCGCGCGAGCGGCTCGTCACGGCCGCCCCGGGCATCACGCCGGACGACGCGCGCGCCCTCCTGCATTCCCACCGCCTCGAGAAGCTGCCGCTCGTCGACGGGGACGGACGGATCGCTGGGCTCGTCACGATGCGCGATCTCGTCGCGCTGCGCGAGCGGCCGCTCGCCTCCAAGGACGCCCGCGGCCGGCTCCTCGTCGGCGCCGCGATCGGCGTCCGTGGCGACTGGCTCGACCGCGCGCAGGCACTGGTCGCCGCGGGCGCCGACGCCCTCGTGCTCGATATCGCCCACGGCCACGCCGACCATGCCGTACGCGCGCTCGTGCACCTCCGTGAGACGCTCCCCGACGCGCAGATCGTGGCAGGCAACGTCGCCACCGCCGAGGGCGCCGACGATCTCTGCCGCGCAGGCGCCGACGCCGTCAAGGTCGGCGTGGGCCCGGGCTCGGCCTGCACGACACGCATCGTCGCGGGCGTCGGTGTGCCGCAGTTGACGGCGGTGTTCGACGCGGTCCGGGCGTGCGCCGCGCACGACGTCCCGGTCATCGCCGACGGTGGCATCCGCGAACCAGGCGACCTGGCGAAGGCGATCGCCGCGGGCGCCGACACCGTGATGGTCGGCAACCTCCTCGCCGGTACCGACGAGAGCCCGGGCAGTCTCGTCTCGCGCGGTGGTCAGAAGTACAAGGTCTACCGCGGCATGGCGTCGGCCGAGGCGACCCGGATCCGGATGGCGGCCGAGGGAACGGAGCCGCCGGAGGGCACCGAGTTCGCCCAGGTCGTTCCCGAGGGCGTCGAGGCGACGGTGCCGCACCGCGGTGCGGCGGGGGCCGTCGTGCACCGCCTGGTCGGAGGTCTGCGTTCGGCGATGAGCTACGCAGACGCGCGAACCCTGCAAGAGTTCCACGCGAATGCGCGGTTCGTGCGGATCACGACGGCCGGCCTGGTCGAGTCGCGGCCGCACGGTCTCGACTGATGAGGACGGCCATGAGCGACGATCCCCTCAACATCTTCATCACCCGCTGCGAGACGACCGGGACGCGCCGTTGCGGCGTCAAGGACCTGTTCCACACAGCCGGTGTGCGCACGACCTACGGGTCGAACATCTACGCGGACCACGTCCCGACGGAGGATGCCGTCGCGTGGGCGCGGCTGAAGGCGGACGGCTGGACCCTGGCCGGGAAGACGAATCTGCACGAGTTTGCCTACGGGACGAGTTCACAGAACCCGTGGTACGGCACCGTCCGCAACCCGCACGACCCGTCGCGTGTCGCCGGTGGGTCGTCGGGCGGATCGGCGGCGGGGATCGTCACCGGCGAGTTCGAGCTCGGGCTCGGCACCGATACGGCCGGGTCGATCCGCATTCCCGCCAGCTGGTGCGGCGTCGTCGGCTTCAAGCCCGCCCACGGCTCCATTCCGGGTGGAGGCTGCTGGTCGCTCGTGCCCTGGCTCGACCATCCGGGCCCGATCGCGGCCGATGTCGCAACGTCCGTGGAGACGTTCGCGACCATGGCCGCTCGCCCGGCCGCCGCCGCGGTCGACCCGGCGGCGCTGGCGATTGCCGTCGTCGCCGGCCTCGACGGCGTCCCGGTCGAGCCGGGAGTCGCCTCGGCATTCGCCGCCGCGATCGCGCGCATCCGCGAGGCAGGCGCGACGACCAGGCCGGCGGCGTGGGAGCGAGTGCCAGCCGCGATCGTCCGGGTGCGCATGCGCGCCTCCGCGCGAGTGCACGCCACGACGTTCCCCTCCCGCCGCGACGAGTACGGCCCTGACGTCGCGCGCAAGCTGGCGATCGGGTGCGAGCCGCTGACGACGGCGGAGCAGCTCGACGCGATGGCGGCGGCCGACAGCTGGAAGGCCGACTGCCTCGTCCGGCTGGCGGGCGCGCAGCTGGTAGCGATGCCCACCCTGCCGATCGGTCCGCCGCCGGTGGACGTCGACGAGGTGTCGCTGCGCGGCACCGTCTTCGCCCACACGCACCTGTTCAACCACCTCGGCTGGCCTTCGATCACGGTGCCGTGCGGAACCGACGCCGACGGGCTGCCGGTCGGGCTGATGCTCTCCGGTCCGGGTGACGAGCTGGTGCTGGGCGCCGCCCTCGCGCTCGAGCGGGCCATCCGCGGCTGACGGTCGTACCCCCTTCACACGCCGTGGGTCCCGCGCGCGTCGTGTCGCGCCTTCCGTGCGTCGCGCGCTTTATGTCGGGGAAAAAAGTGGCGGGGCCTGTCCCCACTGAATCGATT
>VFJZ01000016.1 GCA_009885805.1 Actinomycetota bacterium | reverse complement strand
GCCTTCGTAGTGGTCGAGGCCGAGTTCGCCTTTCAGTTGGCGGTAGTCGAGTTCGATCGTCCAGCGCAGCCGGGCGAGCTGTTCGGGATCGTGGAGGCGGGCAGGTTCGAGAGCCAGTAGTCCACTCTCAAGCCAACGCGCCTTGCTGCCGATATGTCCGGACGTGGGGACCCGGCGTTCCGCAGCTGATGACCGCCGAGGGCCTTCACCACATCGTCAACCGTTTCACGATCTAAGGACAACAAAGTGATGAGCCGAACTTCCATCATCAGGATCGGCGCCGCCGGCGTCTTGATCGGTGGCGTCGTCGCGCTCGGCGGCTGCGCGGGCGGCTCCGAGACCGTCAGCGCCGACCAGTACGCCCTGCTCGAGGCGAAGGTCGCTGAGCTCGAGGGCTCGACGGTCACCCTCGTCGCCGACCAGGCCGCGATCGCCAAGGCGCTGAGCGGCGCGCAGGCGAAGCCCCGCCCGAACGTCAAGACGACGTTCAACGAGAAGGTCGGCCGCCCGAAGATCGGCGAGGGCACCTACCTCGATCCCGAGGCGACCGTGATCGGCAACGTCCAGCTCGGCGACGAAGTCTACGTCGGGCCGAACGCGTCGGTGCGCGGCGACGAGGGTCAGCCGATCGTGATCGGCAACGGCACGAACATCCAGGACGGCGTCACCATGCATGCCCTCGAGACGACCGAGGAAGGCGCGAAGCTCGCCAAGAACCTCGTCACCGTCGGCGGCACCGAGTACGCGCTGTACATCGGTAACAACGTCAGCCTCGCGCACGGCTCGATGGTGCACGGGCCGGCCGCGGTGGGCGACAACACGTTCGTCGGCATGATGGCGTTCGTGTTCAAGTCCACGATCGGCTCGAAGGTCGTGATCGAGCCGGGCGCTCTCCTGATCGGCGTCACCGTCGCCGACGGCCGCTACGTGCCGGCCGGCTCGGTGATCACGTCGCAGGCGGCGGCCGACGCGCTGCCGGTGATCACACCCGATTACCCGTTCGCCGCGCTCAACGACGGCGTGCTGCATGTGAACCACCAGCTCGCCGAGGCCTATGGCGGGCACAAGCCAGCGGCGGCGGAGACCGAGGCGGCCGCCTCGACCGAGGAGACTCACACCCCGTAGTCAGCCTGATCGTGGAACGGAGGGGCCAGGCCCCTCCGTTCCACGGTCATACGTGTATCGAAAGTCGCAGTGGCTCGCGCCCTGCATCAGCGTCTGTGTCCGCTCGAGCCGGATGCGCGCGTCGTAACCCTGGCAGAACACGCCGTCGCGGTTGCAGGACAAGATGCCGCCGAGGTCGCCGAGCCCCATCTCGCGGTACATCTCCGCGTAGCGGCAGCGCTTCACGTCGAAGTCAAACCGCTCCTCGTCGGCGGCATGTACCTCGATCTCGAGCGCCCCGTCGTGCGTCCACAGCTCGTAAAGGTCACGGAACGTCGTCAGCGACGTCCCGCCCTCCGTACGGGCGGCGAACCCTGCCGCCGCTGCGATCGCTGCCTTCTCGATCGCGCGCGCGAGAATCGCTCTCGCCTGCTCGGCGCCGATCGCCGCGACCATCTCCTCGAACACCGGCCGCAGGATCTCGGCTTCGATGCGGCGCCGCTTCAGGATCGGGAGGTCGTCCACGCGCCGAGACTACCATCCCGCCGTGACCCTGATCGAAGACCTTCGCACGGGGGCGCCGGACGACTGGCGGGCGTACACGCACCACACGTTCCTCGCCGGGATCGCCGATGGCAGTCTCCCGGAGGCCGCCTTCCGCTACTACCTCGCGCAGGACTACCGGTTCCTCGTGCACTTCGCGCGGGCCTACGCGCTGGAGGCGTACAAGTCGGAGACGGTCGCCGACATCCTCTGGGCGGCGCGCGCGGTCACGGCCACCCTCGAGACCGAGATGGCGCTTCACATCGCCTACTGCGCCCGCTGGGGGATCGACGCGGCGGAACTGGAGGCGACGCCCGAGGCGCCAGCCAACGTCGCCTACACGCGGTTCGTCCTGGACGTCGGGATGGCAGGCGACACGCTCGATCTGGCGGTCGCGCTGACGCCGTGCAGTGTCGGCTACGGCGAGATCGGCCTGCGGCTCGCGAGCGACAGCCGCACCGACATGAGCCCGGCCAATCCCTACGCCGACTGGATCGGCGCCTACGCCAGCGACGGCTACCAGGCGGGCTCGGCCGAGGCAGTCGAGCGTCTCGAGACGCTGTTCAAGCGCCGCGGCGGCCCCGCCCGGCTGCCCGCCCTGACCCGGATCTTCGCGCGCGCCGCCCGCCTCGAGGCGGACTTCTGGCAGATGGCGCTCGACCACCGAACCTGACGGGCGTGGCACACTGAGAGGGTGCGACGTCTCACCGGCATCGTCGCGCTCGCGGTCTTCTCCACCCTCGCGCCGCCCGCCGCGGCGGACATCCGGCTCCAGCTTCGCTCGACGCCGGACGGGTGGTTGATCGCCAGCGCGATCGTCCCACCCGGTACAACGACCGTCGGCGTGCGGACCGATACGACGGCCGACGCCCGAGTCGAGATCGCGGCCGGGTCGGGCACCTTCGTCGAGGTGCACGGCATCGGCAGTCACCTCACCGAGCCAGCCTGGATCGGCAACGCGCGCACCGTTCGCGTGCGCCTCCGCGGCGCCGCGAGCGCGCAGCTGATCACCGTCGAGGACCGACCGACCGCTGCACCGACGACGCAACTCCAGGCCGCGCGGGCGCCGGCAGGGCCCGGCGTGCCCCGGCCGGAGATCGTCCTGCGGGCGGGCTGGAAGGCCGACGAATCTCTCCTTCGCACAGGCCCGGTGCTGTTCAACCGACTCGGCGCCGTGTTCGTCCACCACACCGTCTCGGCGAACGGCTACGGCCCCGACGACGTCGCCGCGATGCTCCGCGGCATCCAGCGCTATCACGTCGTCGGTCGGGGCTGGACCGACATCGGCTACAACTATCTCGTCGACCGCTTCGGGCGCGTCTACGAGGGTCGCGCCGGCGGTATCACGGCGAACGTCCGCGGCGCCCAGGTCGCCGGACTCAACACCGGCTCGGCCGGCATCGCCCTGCTCGGCTCGTACGGCAGCGAGGCGCCGACGGCCGCCCAACTGGACGCGCTCGCCTCGCTTGTCGCCTGGCGACTGGACGTCGCCCACGTCGATCCGCTGGGCCGGGCGCACCTGCTCTCCGGCGGCAGCGACCGTTTCGGCGAGGGCACCGTCGTCACGCTCGACGCGATCAGCGGCCACCGCGACGGGGGCTTCACGGCCTGCCCGGGCGACGAGGTCTACCGCCGCCTCCCCGCGCTGCGCGAGGCCGTCGCCAGCGTTGCGCAGCTACGGATCTTCGCACCTCTCGCCGGGCCCGCGACCCTCGATCCTGCGGTCGCTGACGGCCGAACGCGGTTCTCGGCCGCGCTCTCGACACCGTCGCCGTGGACGATCACGATCCGCGACGCGGCCGGCGCGCCGGTGCGCGCGCTGACCGGGGAGGGCGACGAGATCGAGGCGATCTGGGACGGGCTGCGTGACGACGGCACGATGGCGCCGCCGCGGCACGACCTGACGTGGGAGATCACCGCCGGAGCGGCGCGGCCCGCCGGGGGCGGCTTCGATGATCTGGCGGCGGCTCCGACGCGCGACCTGATCGGGGACGTGTCGGTGCTCCCGATCGGCGGCGGCGACTACGAGGTCGCCTGGCGGCAGTTCGGATCGGCCAGCGTCGCCTCGGCGATCACCGGCACCGATGGCGCCCTCGTCACGTCGCTCGATCCCGGCACTCGCCGCGACGGCGGGCGCCGCGCGATCAGGTGGGCGGCGGCGGCGCTCGGCAGCGGCACCTACCAGCTGAACCTGCGGGTCGCGCGCGCCGATGGGATCGCGACGATCACCGTACCCGTCGCGCTGCGCCGCGGCGTCCGCGCCGTCCGCCTGTCGGCGAGAGTCGTCAACGCGAAGGGCCCGGAGTTACTGACGCTGCAGCTGCAACGGCGCGAGGAGGTGCCGGTCGCCGTGCGCGCGGCGGGCGTCGTCGTCGCCGACCTGCCCGCCGCTCCGCCCGGGAAGATCACGGTCGCGATCGATGCGGCCAGCCTGTCCGACGGGCGCCACGCCGTCCGTGTCCGGGCCGAGACGAAGGGGGGCTCGCAACTGGTCGTGCTCCCGCTGCTGGTCGATCGGACGTCGCCACGACTGACGGGCATCACGTTCCGCAGCGGGATCCTGCGCGGACGACTGAGCGAGGCGGCCACCCTGGAGACGGCGGGCCGCCGCCGCTCGTTCGCCGCTGGACGGATCTCCTGGCGGGTCGCTGCCGGCCGCACCGTCCGCGTCGTCGATGTGGCCGGCAACGTCGCCGTCCGCCGCGTCACCCGGACCCGCCGCGCGGGCTGACGTGGCTACGATCCAGGCGTGCTGCTCGAGGGGATCCACCACGTCACGGCGATCACCGGTGACGCGCCGCGGAACGTTGCGTTCTACACCGACGTGCTCGGCCTGCGCCTGGTCGCGAAGACCGTGAACCAGGACGACATCGGCGTCTACCACCTGTTCTACGCCGACTGGCTCGGATCGCCCGGAGCGGACATCACGTTCTTCGAGTACCCGGGTGCGGCCGCCGGCACGGCGGGCGCGGGAATGGTGCACCGCGTGGTCTGGCGCGTCGCGAGCGACGCCGCGCTCGATTTCTGGGCGACGCGGCTCGGCGTGGAGCGCCGTGAAAGAAAGGGATCTGATCCCTTTCTTTCACGGCGGGACGCCGCCGCCGTCGTCTTCCGCGACCCCGAGGGGCTGGAGCACGAGCTGCGGGTCTCGGCTGCGCCAGACGAGCCGCTGACCGGCCGGCATCCCGACATCCCGGCCGAGCACGCCCTGCTCGGGTTCGAGGGCGTCCGCGTGTACAGCGTCGACCGGGACGGCAGCGCGGACGTCCTGGAACGGCTGCTCGGAGCCCGACGGCTCGACCCCGCTACCTTCGAACTCCGCGGCGAGCGGCGCGGCGGCACGATCGTTCTCGACGAGCCTACCGTCCGTGGCCGCCCGGGAGCGGGCACCGTCCATCACGTCGCCTGGTTCTCGCTGGTCGACGACCACGCCGACTGGCTCGATCGACTGGAGCGCGACGGCGTGCGCACGTCGGGGATCGTCGATCGCCACTACTTTCGCTCGATCTACTTCCGCGAGCCCGGCGGCGTGCTGTACGAGATCGCCGACGAGGGTCCCGGCTTCACGCGCGATGGTCCGCTCGAGACGCTCGGCGAACAGGTCATCCTGCCGCCGTGGCTCGAGTCGCGGCGAGCGGCGATCGAGGCGAACCTGACGCCGCTGCCGACACCGCTGCGACGGTAGACGCGGTGGGTCGCACGCGTGCGGTCGCCGTCGTCTTCGTCGCGAACGCCGCCGTCCTCGTCCTCGAGCTGACCGGGGCCCGGATGGTGGCGCCGTACGTCGGCGTCACGCTGGAGACCTACACGGCGCTGATCGGGGTCGTGCTGGCCGCGATCGCCGCTGGCGCCTGGCTCGGCGGGCGGCTCGCCGACCGGCACGATCCCGGCTCGCTGATCGCACCCGTCCTGGTCGTCGGCGCGGCGCTGACGGCGCTCGCGCCCGCGCTGATCCGTCTCGTCGGTCCCGTCGTCCGTGACGGCGGCGCCGGTGCGCTGGGCTCGGTGCCCGTCGCCGCCGCCGGCCTCTTCCTCCCGGCGCTGGTCCTGTCGACGATCACGCCGCTCGTTGCGAAACTCCGGCTCCGCTCCCTGTCGGAGGCGGGCGGCGTCGTCGGTGGCGTTTCGGCGGCGGCAACGCTCGGCGCACTGGCCGGCACCTTCGTGACCGGGTTCGTCTTCGTGGCGGAGCTGCCGACGACCCGCATCGTCCTCGGCCTCGCAGCGGTGCTGGCGCTGCTCGCGGTCACGTCGTCGCGCCGGCCAGCCATACCCGGCGCCGCGCTCCTGGCGCTGGTGCCGACGGCCGGCTTCAGCCTCGCCGTGCGTGCTCCCTGCGACCGCGAGACCGTGTACTCGTGCGCCCGGATCGTGCCGGATCCGGAACGCCCGGACGGGCGGCTCCTCGTCCTCGACACCGTCCGGCACTCGTACGTCGATCTCGCCGATCCGACCCACCTGCAGTTCGCCTACGCAAAGGCGTTCGCGGCCGCCATCGACAGCGTCAGGCCGGACGAGCCGCTACGCGCGCTGCACGTCGGCGGCGGCGGCTTCACCTTCCCGCGCTACCTCGCCGCGACCCGACCCGGCTCCGTCAGCGTCGTGCTCGAGCTCGACCCGGGACTCGAGGACCTCGCCCGCGACCGTCTCGGCCTCACGACCGGGCCTGACCTCGTCGTCCGAACGGGCGACGCGCGCCTGCTGATCCGCGACGAGCCGGCCCGCGCCTACGACCTCGTGCTCGGCGACGCCTTCGGCGGGCTGACGGTGCCCTGGCAGCTGACCACGCGAGAGTTCGCTCGTGACGTGCAACGCCGGCTCGCGCCGGGCGGGCGGTACGTGTTGAATCTGATCGACTACCCGCCGCTCGATTTCGCGCGGGCCGAGGTGGTGACGCTGCAGGCGGTGTTCGCCGACGTCGCGGTGATCGTCCGCCCGGCCACGGCAGCGGGACGCGGCGGCGGGAACGTCGTCGTGGTCGCATCGGACCTACCCCTCGACGGCGCCGATCTCGCCGCCCGGGTCGCCGGAGGCGCCCTGTCGACCGTGCTCCACGGCGCTGCCGTCGGTGACTTCGTGGCGGGAGCCGCGATCCTGCGTGATGACTTCGCGCCGGTCGATCAGCTCATAGGGTCGTGAGCGTGACGTCCAAGACCGGCAGCCCGTACTGGACTGCGACCGCGACCGCGGCGTTCCGCGTCCGCACGCCGAGACGCGGCAAGATCCGTGCCACGTGGTTGCGCACGGTCGGCTGCGACAACTCGAGGCGGTCGGCGATCTCACGCGTGCCAACGCCGGCGCAGAGCAACTGCAGGATCTCGACCTGTCGCTCGGTCAACTGGTCGAGGGGCGCCGCGTAGCGGGGCGCGACACGCGGCGAGGCCACGTCGACGACCATGATCGCGTCGCGGTGCCCGCCGTCCTCGAGCCCGGTGCGAGAGAAACGCCAGTAGAGCGGGTGCAGGTCACCGCTCGCCGCACGGACGCGAACGCGCATCGCGCCACCGACGCGGGCGGCGAGCATCGCCGCCAGCACGCCGAGGTCCGCCGGATTGACACGCTCCATGAACCGGGCCTCGCGGTCGTCGTCGGACGCGACCGCAACACCGAGCAGTTCGAGGGGATCGATCGACCAGGCCCGGTCGCGGACGCGGCCGTTGCGGTCGCGCTCGACGCTACCAAACGCGACGAACGGCAGGAAGTCCGTCCCGAAGGCCGCGGGGCCGAACGATTCGACCGGCACCGTGAAGCCCGCAACGTCGCCGGCTCCGCCCTCGATCCGCCCACCGACGATCACTGCCCGCCCGCCGGCTCCGCCCGCGAGCGGCACCGTCGCCCAGCAGGAATCCGCGGCCACGGTCGCGACGAAGGCGGCGAGGCTGTTGTGCGCCGCCTTCGTGGCCACCGTCCGGACGACCTCGAACGGTCGGTACGAACCGGGCGGCAGCAGCGGGCCGAGCGTCGGGCAGGCCGTCAGGACGTCGACGGACTCGTCGGTGACGCGCCAGCGCCAGTCGTCCTGACCCGGCTCTCCGGCCATCGACCGCCTGAGTTGCGCAGCGAGCATGATCTAAACATACGCCCGAATGACACGATACATCGAGATTGATGACAGGCCTGTCATGTACGCTGGGTCGCTGGTGCGGCACTTCCTGATCGACACCGACACGGCGTCGGACGATGCCGTCGCCCTCCTGATGGCGTTGCGCGCGCCCGACGTCTCCGTCGAGGCGATCACCGTCGTGGCGGGCAACGTCCCCCTCGATCGCGCCGTCCAGAACGCCCTGTACACGGTCGCGCTGGCCGGCGCCTCGACGCCGGTTCACGCCGGGCGGGCCGCACCACTACTGCGAACGCTCGACACCGCGCAGCACGTGCATGGCGCGGACGGGATGGGCGACATCGGTCTGGAGCTCGGCGGCCGGATGCCGGCGTCGACGGAGGCGGTGATCGCGATCCGCGAGACGGTCGCGCGGTACCCGGGCGCCGTGACGCTGGTCGCCCTCGGCCCGCTCACGAATGTCGCGCTCGCGCTCCTGCTTGACCCGTCACTCGCCAGCCGAGTCGAGCGGTGCGTGATCATGGGTGGAGCGAGCGACTCGATCGGGAACCTCACGCCGGTGTCGGAGTACAACTTCTGGGCCGACCCGGAGGCCGCTGCGATCGTGTTCGAGTCGGGACTGCCGATCGAGATGGTGGGCTGGGACATCTCCCGGAAGTACGCCGTCGTCGACGACGACCTCGCCGCACGGCTCCGGGGGCTCGGCCCACTGGGTGCGTTCTGCATCGACATCAACGGCATCGCCGCCGCCTACTGCCGTGAGATCTCGTCACTGGACGGCTTCGACCTGTCGGATCCGATCGCCATGGCCGTGGCCCTCGAGCCGACCATCGCCACGACCACCGAGCACGCCTACGTGGCGATCGACTGCGGCGACGGGCTGACGCGCGGGCAGAGCATCGTCCACCGGATGTGGGATCCGTACATCGAGCGGCGCGAACCGAACGCCCTCGTCGTCACGGAGGCAGATCGGGCGCGCTTCGTACACCTCCTCGAACGCACGGCGGCGGGCTGAGGGGGATCGGGACGCCGGAACACGGTACCGTTCGGTGGGACCCCGATCGAGAGGCGCGCGTGCCCGACGAGACGCTCACCGTCACCGACAACCGAACCGGCAAGAACTACACCCTGCCGATCATCGACGGCACGATCAAAGCGACCGATCTGCGGCAACTGTCGGTCGTCGACGGCGATCACGGTCTGATGGCGTACGACCCGGCCTACCTCAACACGGCGTCGTGCCGCAGCGCGATCACGTACATCGACGGCGACGCCGGCATCCTGCGCTACCGCGGCTACCCGATCGAACAGGTGGCAGAGGATGCGACGTTCCTGGAGACCTCCTACCTGCTGCTCGAGGGTGAGTTGCCGACGGCTACCCAACTCGCCAGCTGGACCGAGGACATCCGCCGGCACACCTACGTCCACCAGAACGTGAAGAAGTTCCTCGAGGGCTTCCGCTACGACGCGCACCCGATGGGGATGCTGCTCGGGGCGGTCGGCGCGCTGTCGACCTTCTACCCGGACGCGAAGCACATCGACGACCCGACGAACCGCTACCTGCAGCGCGTGCGCCTGATGGCGAAGGTGCCGACGATCGCCGCGTTCATCTTCCGACACTCGCGCGGGCTGCCGTACGTGCTGCCGCGCAACGACCTCGACTACATCGGCAACTACGTCAACATGACCTTCGAGATCGGCGGGCGCCACGACCCGAATCCGGTCCTGCAGCGCGCCCTCGACCTCCTCCTGATCCTCCACGCCGATCACGAGCAGAACTGCTCGACGAGTGCCGTCCGCAGCGTCGGCTCGTCGCACGTCGACCCGTTCTCCGCCGTCTCCGCCGGGATCGCGGCACTGTACGGGCCGCTGCACGGCGGCGCCAATGAGGCCGTCCTGACCATGCTGGACGAGATCGGGACGAAGCAGAACATCCCGGTCTTCATCGAGGCCGTCAAGGCCGGCAAGGGCCGACTGATGGGCTTCGGGCACCGCGTCTACAAGAGCTACGACCCACGGGCGAAGCTGATCAAGACGGTCGCCGACGACGTCTTCGCTCAGACGGGCCTCAACCCGAAGCTGGAGATCGCCCTGGAGCTGGAGCGGATCGCGCTCGAAGACCCCTACTTCGTCTCGCGCCGCCTGTACCCGAACGTGGACTTCTACTCGGGGCTGATCTACCAGGCGATGGGATTCCCGCCGGACTACTTCACGGTGCTGTTCACGCTCGGACGGCTGCCCGGCTGGATCGCGCAGTGGGAGGAGATGCTGAACGACCCGGAGCAGAAGATCTCGCGGCCGCGGCAGGTCTACACGGGACCCGAGGTGCGCGAGTTCGTGCCGATGGCTCGCCGCTAGTGGTTCGACACGGAAATGGCGTCGTGGTCGAGGTTTCTGGAGCGAGCGGGAGGCTCGCCCGTCGCGCAGGGCTTGCCGGAGCAAGTCCAAGCGGCGGGCGGGTCACCCGTGAAGCCCGCGGCTGCGCCGCTTGCGGTGCAGCTGTCGGTCGCCGGAGCGTGATGGTGATGCGGTCGGCCCTTCGACCGCGTCGCCCTCACGCGCAGGACGATCCAGGGGCCTTCGAACATCGCGCCATTTCCGTGGCGCACCACTAGCGTCCTACAGGGCCTCTCGGATCCGGTTCGAGACGGCCTCGCTGACCGCCGGCGTCGCCAGTCCACGGAGGGTGAGCGAGGTACGCCGGGCGAGCACATCGTCCGCTGTCACCGCCCATTCGTGACGGATTGCGTGGTCGACCTGCGCCCACACGTCCGGCCCGTCGGGGTGGATCCGCTGGAGGCCGTCGTCCGCCAAGCCGACGGCCAGCGCGTCGAGCTCGTCGCCGTAGATCGCCGCCAGATGGTCGTAGACCGACGCTCCGAGCCGCTCGGCGAGGGCGGCGTCAGGCCGCGCAGGCTGCCCGCCGGGTAGTACGATGTCACGGCCCGCGCGACCGGGAACACCTGTCGGGGACAGCCGTGCGAGGACGGCGTGACTCGTCGCGCGATGCGTGGTGAGCTTGCCGCCGGCGACGGAGACGAGCCCGCCGGGCGACACGTCGATGACCGGCTCTCGGGTCGCGGCGCCACTCGTGGCTCGACCGAGCGGCAGGGCGCGAAGGCCGGCGTAGCGCGCAAGCACCCGCGAGCACTCGAGCGTCCCGGGCCGGAGGGCGGAGCAGAGGCCCGTCAGCACCTGGTCGATCTCGGCGTCGTCGGCTGCGACGGCGGCCGGTGGCCCGTCGTGCCGATCGTGGGTCGTCCCGACCAGCAGCAGCCCGCGCCACGGGATCGCGTGCACCTCTCGTCCGCGGGCCACGGGCACGGCAACCGCGACCCGCCAGCCGACCGGGAGCGGCAGCGTCGCGTGGACACCCTTGGCGAATCGGACCGTCGGCGGCGCCGTCGGTCGTTCGAGACGACGGATGACGTCGATCCACGGGCCGGTCGCGTTGACGATTGCCGATGCGGTGCAGGAACGCTCTCGCCCGGTCATCAGGTCGCGGACGACGGCGCCGGACAGGCGGCGGCCGACGTCCAACGCCACGACCTCGGCGTACGTCGTGACGGTCGCGCCGAACCTGGCGGCTCCGCGCGCCGTCGCCAGCGTCAGGCGGGCGTCGTCGGTCACCGCTTCGTCGAGGATGAATGACGTCCGCAACCCCTCCTCGGTGAGCCCCGGGACGAGCGCGATGGCCGCCTCGGCGGTGACGAACCGCCCGGCCGCTCCGGCACCGATCGACAGTGCGCGGTAGGCCATCAGCCCGGCGGCCAGCTGGACCCGAGCATGAGGTCCGCCGCGCCGGACGACGGTCAGGACCGGCATCGGCCGGACGAGGGTCGGCGCGGAGCGCAGCAACCACGCGCGCTCACGTCGTGCCTCGCGAACCAGCCGCACCTGCGCCGAACGCAGGTAGCGGAAGCCGCCGTGGACGAGCTTCGACGACGCACTGGAGGTGGCGCCGCCGATGTCGCCACGATCGACCAGCGCGACCCGCAGGCCGGCCGCCGCGGCGTCGAATGCGATGCGGGCACCGAGGATACCTGCGCCGATCACGAGCAGGTCAAACCGGTCCCCGCCGAGCCGTTCGAAGGCTTCATCGCGCCAGGTGGGCGGGGGCATGTCCGCTCTCCGGGACGACGGCGTGGGCCGTGAGCAACGCCGCCAACCGCTGGACCGTCGCGTCGTCCAGTTCGGGGTAGACCGGGACGAACACGACCCGCTCGAGGAGCGAGCGCGCGACTTCGGGGTCGAGGTCGGGACGTTCGGCCGGCGCGGGCAGGGCGGCGATCGAGGTCGTGCTGCGTGACGCATCGAAGCCGCCCGACCGCAACGCCGCCACCAGCGCCGCCGGGTTCGTCGGCGTGACCGGATACAGCCAGTGCGTTCGCCGGACGGCCTGGCGGCCCGGCAGCGCGGCCGGCGCGAGCGCCGCGTCGAGGCGGGCGCCGACCCGGCTGCGTCGACCGAGACGTGCCGTTGGCCAGCGTTGCAGCCGCGCCGCCATCGTCGCGACGAGCGGCGGGGCCGGCCGCTTCTCGAGCGCCGTCATCAGCGCGGCGTCGTCGCCGGGCGGGAAGCCGCGGACGAGTCGGCCCAGGAGACCATCGAGGTCGGACCGGGCGGCCCGCGCCGTCGCGGCGACCGCACCGTAGACCCGGCGGTTCTGCACGACCACGAGCGCCAGCGCGACCGCTGCCCGGCGGGCGTACTGACGGCGCGCCTGGAGCGGCCACGATCGGTGGCGTCGCCCGAGACGCTCCGCCAGCGCCCGGTCGCGCGCGACGATGACGCCGCCGCCGAGTGCGGTCGCCGTCTTGATCATCCCGAACGAGTAGAGGGAGACGTCCGCGAGGCCAGGCCCGAGGTCGGCGGGGTCGGCCAGCGCCTGGGCGTGGTCGTCGACGAGGAGGATGCCGGCGCGGTCTGCAAGCGTGCGCAGTGGAGCGAGGTCGACGAGGCCGCCGAACAGGTGCGCGACGACGATCATCCTCGTACGAGGACCGAGCGCGCGCTCGAGCACTGCCGCGGCCGGCGCGAGCGTCGTCCGCTCGAGGTCGACCGGCACCGGCCGGAGTCCGTGCAAGGCCGCGATGCGCGGCATGTCCGGGTGCGTGATGGCGGAGAAGAGCACCTCGTCGCCCGGCGCCAGTGCGAGTTCGGTCAGCAGCAGATGAAAACCCGACCGCAGCGACCGGCAGGGAATGGCGCCGGTGCCCGCGAGGCGTCGGATCGAATCCTCGCCCGACCGTCCGCCCGGCAGGGCGCAGCGAGCAAGCGCGCGCACTGCCTCCCCAGCGCCGACGTCGATGCGATGGCGCGGCCACATCAGCCGCCTGCCTCGAGTCTGCGGATCGCGGCCCAGCGGCGCCTGCTCAGCAGCCGATCGGTCCCCGCGATCGCGACCGGAACGAGCGGCACGCCGGCGCGCAGCGCAACCCACGCCGGACCGTCGTGCGGGCGGGCGACCCGCCGCTTGCGCAGGCCCTTGCGGCGACGCGTCCCCTCGATGAAGATGCCGACCACCTCGCCGCCGCCGGCCAGATCGACCGCGCAGTTGACGGCGGCGCGGTCGACGCCGAACACGCCGACTGCCCCACGCGCTCGGGCGAACGGTCCGCGGAACAGCTCGGCCTTGCCCATGAACCGGACCGGACGCGGCGCGATCGCCGCAGCGACGAGCCAGGAGTCGATGTTCGAGAACTGGTTCGAGCTGACCACGCAGCCGCCCGTACGCGGCAGTCGCTCGGCGCCGACGATCCGTAACCGGTAGACCATCGCCAGGGGACGCAGCGGCCAGCGGAAGGCCGCCCGGTAGGCAAGGGACATCCCCGGCAACGACGCGGGCGCGGCTACTCCGCCTCCAGCGCCCAGTGCTTCGGCGCGCGCCAGAGCGACGACAGGATCAGTTCCCGCAGGAGGATGAACTCCTTCGGGAGCTTGTCGTAGAGACGGATGAACAGCGCGTCGTGGCTCGAGATCTCCTCCTGCCAGACGTCGCGGTCGATACTCATCACGTCGTCGAACTGCTTCGCGGAGAAGTCGAGACCGCGCCAGTCGATGTCCTCGTAGCGGGGCACCCAGCCGAGCGGACTCTCGATCGACTGCGCGGTGCCGCGAGCCCGGCCGACGATCCACTGCAGCACGCGCATGTTCTCGCCGTAGCCGGGCCACAGGTAGCTGCCGTCGTCGTCCTTCCGGAACCAGTTGACGGAGAAGATCCGCGGCGGGTTCGGCAACTGACGGCCGAAGTTGAGCCAGTGCGTGAAGTAGTCGGCCATGTGGTACCCGCAGAACGGCACCATCGCGAACGGGTCACGGCGCACCTCGCCAGTCGCCTCGACGGCGGCCGCAGTCGTCTCCGACCCCATCGTCGCCGCCAGGTAGACGCCGTAGTTCCAGTTGAACGCCTGGTAGACGAGCGGCACTGTCTTCGAGCGACGCCCACCGAACACCATCGCCGCGATCGGCACGCCCTCCGGATCGTCGAAACCGGGGTCGATCGACGGCACCTGCTTCAGTGGCGCCGTGAAGCGCGCGTTCGGGTGCGCCGCCGTCCGGCCGCAATCCGGCGTCCAGTCCTGGCCGCGCCAGTCGATCAGGTGTGACGGCGGCTCGTCCGTCATGCCCTCCCACCAGACGTCGCTGTCGTCGGTCAGCGCGACGTTCGTGAAGATCGTGTTGCGGGCGATCGCGGCCATCGCGTTCGGATTCGTCCGCATGCCAGTGCCGGGCGCGACACCGAACATGCCGTTCTCGGGGTTGATGGCGTGGAGGCGTCCGTTCTCGCCCGGCTTGATCCAGGCGATGTCGTCACCGACCGTCGTCACCTTCCAGCCGTCGGCGGCAAGCGTCTCGGGTGGGATCAGCATCGCGAAGTTCGTCTTGCCGCAGGCGCTCGGGAAGGCGGCGGCGACGTAGGAGGTGCGCCCGTCCGGCGACTGCACACCGACGATCAGCATGTGCTCGGCGAGCCAGCCCTCGTCCCGCGCCAGCACGGAAGCGATCCGCAGCGCGAAGCACTTCTTGCCGAGCAGCGCGTTGCCGCCGTAGCCGGAGCCGTACGACCAGATCGCCCGCTCCTCGGGAAAGTGGACGATGTACTTGTCCTCGGCGTTGCATGGCCAGGGCACATCGGCCTCGCCCGCCGCCAGCGGTGCGCCGACCGAGTGCAGGCAGCGGACGAACTCGCCGTGGCCCAGCGCGTCGAGCACGGCACTGCCCATCCGGGTCATGATCCGCATGCTGACGACGACGTACGGGGAATCCGTGACCTGGACGCCGATGTGCGCTATCGGCGAACCGATCGGGCCCATCGAGAATGGGATCACGTACATCGTCCGGCCGCGCATGGAGCCGCGGAAGAGCGGCTCCAGCCGATCCTTCATCTCCCGCGGCGCGACCCAGTTGTTGGTCGGTCCGGCATCGCCGGGCGAGACCGAGCAGATGAACGTCCGGTCCTCGACTCGCGCCACGTCGCCGGGATCGGAGCGGCACAGGAACGAGCCCGGGCGGCGCTCCGGATCCAGGCGGATGAACGTTCCGCTCGCGACCATCTGCTCGCAGAGCGACGCGTTCTCGGCCTCCGAACCGTCGCACCAGTGCACCGCCACCGGCTGGCAGAGCGCGGTGACCTCGGCGACCCACGCCGTCAACTCGGCGTTCGCAGCGACCGTCATCGACATCGGTTGGGACTCTACGGGGTGGTGGTCGTGGGGGTCGTAGTGGCGGGGTCCACAGCGGGCGTCGGAGCGCCCCCGGCCAACACGCGAGCCCGCGCCAGGGCGGCCTGGAAGGCGCTGAGCGCGGTGGCCGCCGCGTCGACGTCGCCACGGCCGAACGCCGCCCGGTACAGGTCCCACTGCTCCGCCGCCGTCTGGATGAGGTCCTCGAGCGTCGCGTCCGTGCTCGGGGTGTCGATGGTCCCGCCGCCTCGGAGAGCCTGGCGCAGGGCCTCCTGGAACGTCGACCCGGTAAACACGCGTCCGTCACCGAACGAGACGACGACCTGCCACAGCGTCGGGAGGGAATCCCCGGACGAGGAGTCAAGGTAGAGCGGCTGCGTGTAGAGGAGCCCCTTGCCGATCGGTACGACGATCGTGTTGCCCCGAACGACGGAGTCGGCCTGCAGCGTGATCTCGCGATTGAGGGCGGCGTCGCGCCCGACGTTGGCGGTGAACACGTCGAGCGAGTCGAGCGGCTTTTCGGCGTTCGCAGCGAAGGAAAGGATCTTCGCGCGGCCGTACGAATCGGGCTCGTTGTCGACTGCGAACCAGCCGGAGAAGCCGATACCGCGGTTGCGGGCGGCGGGCTTGTACGAGCGCATCACCACGAACCGCTCGCGGTTCTCGCCGGGCAGCACGGCGTAGGTATAGCGGGCCGGTGAGTCGTTCGACACGCCCTTCGCGCCGGGGCCGGTGATCTCGGTCGTCGGCGCCCACGCCTCGTTGTTGTTGAAGAACACATCAACGCTCGAGACGTGGAAGCGCTCGGCTGCCTGGGACTGGTAGTCGAACAGACGCTCGCCGTAGCGAAGGTGCGTCCGGAGCTCCTCGGGCATGGCCGCGAGAGGTGTGAACAGCTCCGGGTAGACGCGCCGCCAGGTGGCGGTGATCGGCTCCGCCTCGTCGACGACGTACAGCTTCGTCTCGCCGGAGTAGGCGTCGACCGCGACGACGACGGCATTCCGCATGTAACGCGCGCCGCCGAAGGCGGCCGCGTACGGATAGCGCGCGCTCGCGACGTAGCCGTTCAACAGCACGTACATCCGCCCGCCCGCGGCGGCGAAGTAGGGATCCGGATCGAGCGTCAGGAACGGCGCGAGTTGCGCGGCGCGCGTGAGGATGTCGCGGTACAGGAGCACCTGGGCGTCGGGGCCGGCAGGCCGACCGCCGGTCGCGTTCCAGACCCGGCGTCCGCCGCCGACCAGTGGGAGGCCACCGAGGAAGCGCGTCAGCGCGAGACGGTGCCAGCCCGAGCCGACACGGATACCGGTCGTTCCCTTCCAGTCGACACGCTCGTTGCGGCCCGGCCCTGCGAAGACCGGCTGATCGGTGTTGACGATCGCCCATGGTTGACCCAGCTGGGCGCCGAAGTAGATCTCGGCCTGCGTCAATGCCGGGTCGAGGCCGACCTGCGGGATGCTGCCGGCGATCCAACGCGGCCGGCCGTTCTGCGGATCGATCTCGTTGACCGGCGCCAGGATCAGCCCGTAGCCGTGTGTGTACGTGAAGTGGCGCCGCTGGAAGTCGGGCGCCTTGGTGTAGTCGATCTCGCGGCCCATCGAGAAGACGGTGACCGGACGGCCATCGAACTGGTATCGGTCGACGTCGACGTCGTCGCACGTGTAGAACTGGTCGAGCGTCTGCAGGCGCAGACACGCCTGCTGGGTCGGGCCGGCGTCAAGGAAGCGCAGCGAGCCGACCGACGCCGGCGCCGCCTCGATCGCGGCCTGCGTGACACCACCGCGCTCGTAGTCCGCATCGACCTTCTCCGCCTGGTCGATGCCGGAGGCGCGTCGCGTCGCCTCGAGGGTGTAGCCGATATAGGAACGCTCGACCTGCAGCGGCGAGCCGCGGAGGAGGACACCGTCGTAGCCGGCCGCACCGGCCGGGCCGAGGATGGCCAGCACGACGGCGGTGGCGACCGCGTAGCCCGCCCAGGCCTGCACGGGGACGGGCAGCTTGGCGAGCTCGGGCGCCTCCTCGGCGGCGCGAACGCTCACCGCCCCGACCAGCGCGGCCGGAATCGCGAGGACGATCCACCAGGGCGTGGCGACGACGGCCAGCGCGATCGCCGAGGCGATCCAGAGTCCGGCACCCGCCATCACGGCGGGGCGGATCGGCACCTCGAAGCGGGGGCGAAGGGCTGGCGTCGCGAGCGCGATCAGCAGCAGCCCGAGCAGGACGATCACGAACGAGGCGATCGTCCGGGTCGGGATGTCGACGACGTCGGTCGCCTTGCCGGCACCGGCGATCGTGTCGTCACCGCCCGACACGAGTCCGAACCGCGACAGCCACAGCAGACCGCCGGCGCAAACCAGGATCAGGCCACCCCAGACGAGCCCGAACGTCGTCGTGCGCGAGATCACGCCACCGCCCCGTGTCGGCTGGCCGCGCAGCGCCAGGGCTCGCGCGAGTCCGACACCGACGGCGACGTGCGCGACGAGCGACAGGACGAGGCCGGACAGGACCGCACCGAGGAGGGTGCTGTACGCCGGCACCGTGAAGACGAAGAAGGAGATATCGCGTCCGAAGATCGGGTCGGTGACGCCGAACAGGACGACGTCGCGCGCCGCCAGCAGACCGTCACGGGAGGCGGCGAGCCGTCCACCCATCGCCAGCGTCAGCAGCACCGTCAGCGCCGCCCAGCCGCCGACGAGCGCGACCCGCGGGACGGCAGCGGTCCGCTTGCGGGTGCGCTTCGAAGCGGCCAGCTCCCACTCGAGGACGGCCTCGCGCCGCGCCGACCACTGCTCGATCACCTCGTCGGAGGCATCCTCGCCCGGATGCGGGCCAGGCTCCGGCGGGCGGCGTCCGCGACTGACGCCGCCACCGCCGAGGAAGAGGATCGGAATCGCGAGCAGCCCGGCCGCGACGGCACCGATCACCCACAGGACGACGGTCGCGTGCCACCGCGTCTCGTAGGCACCCGCCATTCCGAGCGACTCGTAGAAGTCGCCCTTGATCGTCAGGGT
Source organism: Actinomycetota bacterium (assembly GCA_009885805.1). Classification (GTDB taxonomy): domain Bacteria; phylum Actinomycetota; class Thermoleophilia; order Gaiellales; family F1-60-MAGs149; genus VFJZ01. The sequence goes on along the minus strand of VFJZ01000016.1, from coordinate 10,073 downwards.
CGACCACGCCGTCAGCGCGACGTAGCCGGCGAGAACGAGTACGGCGGCTGCCACGGCCGCGATCAGGCCCCACTTGCTTTGTCGCGTCACGCTGGCATCGTACGCGGCTCAGCCCATCAGCGCAGCGATTCCACCCAGAGCAGATGGAACTGGCGCAGCAGCGCCTCCTCGTCACCGAGGAGCCGTCCGCGGTCGAGTATGCCCGAGGCGAGACCGCGCTGGACGCTCTCGAAGGCCGCCCAGTCCTCCGCCATCAGACCGCGCAGGCTCTCGACCTCGCGCTCCACGTCGTCGTCCGAGTGGGCGGCGCCGTAGAAGTACTCGTTGACCTGCAGGGTCTGCGCGGCCCCGGCCGGCCGGTAGACGTACGTGTAGTAGTGGTCGTTGCCGCGCGCCGAGAGCATGAAGTTCGGCCAGACGTAGTAGAGGTGGAAGTCGGGTCCGCCGCGTCGCGGCGGCGAGCGGTGGCTGAAGGAGCGGTCGAAGGCCGTCACCTCGTAGTTGTCTGCATCGACGTGGTAGCCCGCCGCGAAGCCGGGGTGGATCGTCGCGCAGTGGTAGCACTCGGTGTTGTTGTCGAGCGTGACCTTCCAGTTCGCGGCGATCGGCCACTCCCGTCGCGCGCGCGGCGGGTGATCCTCGAGGCGCAGGCCACGGGACGCCGCGAGCGTTGGCAGCTCGCCGAGGACGGCCGCGAGCGGTGGCGCGGACAGGTCCACGTTGACGAACACGAGCGGCCCCCAGCTGTCGACCTGGACGGGCCGAAGCGAGACAGACGACAGATCGACTCCCGGGACGCGGTCGGCGCGGGGGGCGGCGCGGAGACGGCCGTCGAGGCCGTACGTCCAGCCGTGGTAGCGGCACTGCAGCGTCTTGCGCCGACCGCAGCCCTCCGCGACCTCGTGCCCGCGGTGCGGGCAGACGTTGACGTAGCCGCGAAGGTCGCCGGCCCCGTCACGGAGGACGACGACGCCGATCCGGCCCGCGAGACCGGTCACGTAGTCGCCCTCCTCGGCGAGCCGGGCACCGTGGCCCACGTACTGCCAGGAATGAGCGAAGATCCGCTCGAACTCGGCGGCCAGAACGTCGTCGGCGGTATACGCTTTCGCCGGGATCGTGTATCCCGCGGCCAGTCCGGCCTCGACGGCGTCCATGTCGAGACCGGTTGGCGCCACCCGGTCGAGTCTACCGCGACCGGCAACGGATGAGGAGGACACGGTGGCACTGCACCTCGGTGAGACGGCGCCCGACTTCACGGCCGAGACGACGGAGGGGCCGATCCGGTTCCACGACTGGATCGGCGACGGCTGGGCCGTCCTCTTCTCCCACCCGCGCAACTACACGCCCGTCTGCACGACCGAACTCGGCTACATGGCGAGCATCAAGCACGAGTTCGATCGGCGGAACGTGAAGATCGTCGGCCTCTCGGTCGACCCGGTCGCGAACCACGACGGCTGGTCGAGGGACATCGCCGAGGTGACCGGTCACGCCCCGAACTACCCGATCATCGGCGATGCCGACTTCGCCGTCTCCAAGCTGTACGGGATGCTGCCTGCGGCGACGTCGGGCGACCCCCTCGTGCGGACGCCGGCCGACAACCAGACCGTGCGGAACGTCTTCGTGATCGGCCCCGACAAGAAGGTCAAGCTGATCCTCGTCTACCCGATGACGACGGGCCGGAACTTCGACGAGGTGCTGCGCGTGATCGACTCGCTCCAACTGACGGCGAACCACAAGGTCTCGACGCCGGTCAACTGGCAGGATGGCGACGACGTCATCATCGCTGGCTCCGTCACCGACGACGCGGCGCGCGAACTGTTCCCGGACGGCTGGCGCTCGCCGAAGCCGTACCTGCGGATCGTCCCGCAGCCGCGCTGATGGAACAAAGGGGCCAGGCCCCAACGTTCCATCAGCGCGCGTAGAGCGGGAACACGCTGCAGAGTTCCGCGACCAGGCGTGGCGCGTCGGCGTCGCGGCCGGCGAGGACGTCGGCGATCAACGCGCCGATCCGCTCGAACTCGGCGGTGCCGAACCCGCGCGTCGTCCCGCTGGCGGTGCCGAGGCGGAGACCCGTCCACTGAGAAGGCGCCGGCGGATCGGACGGCGCCGGGTTCTTGTTGCTCGTGATCCCGACCGCCTCGATACGGTCCTGCGCCTCCTGCCCCGACAGGCCGACGGAGGCCGTGTCGACGAGGACCAGATGCGTGTCGGAACCGCCGGTGACGACGCGGACGCCGCGCCCCTCGAGCATCGCGGCGAGCGCCCGCGCGTTCGCGACGACGGCGTGAGCGTAGTCGCGGAACGACGGCTCGAGCGCTTCACCGAGCGTGACGGCCTTGCCGGCGATCGTCTGCAGGTGGATGCTTCCCTGGACGCCGGGGAAGACGGCGGATTGCAGTCCCGGCCCGAACGCCGGGTCGGCCGCCAGTATCAGCCCGCCGCGGGCGCCGCGCAGCGTCTTCGTCGTCGTGCACGTGACGATGTCGGCGTGCGCGATCGGCGACGGGTGCGCCCCGCCGGCGACGAGGCCGGCGAAGTGGGCCATGTCGACGAGGTAACGCGCACCCACGGAGTCGGCGATCGCCCGCATCCGCGCGAAGTCGATCGCGCGCGGATAGGACGAGCCGCCGCTGATGACGAGCTCCGGCCGCACCTCGGCCGCCAGCGCGGCGACGGCGTCGTAGTCGATCCGCTCCGTCTCCGGGTCGACGCCGTAGTGCGTGACGTCGAAGAACCGGCCCGACTGGTTCGGCGCCGCGCCGTGGCTGAGATGGCCGCCGGCGGCGAGCGACATGCTGAGCACGCGGGCCCCTGGCTTCAGCAGTGAGAAGAACACCGCCTGGTTCGCCTGCGTGCCCGAGTGCGGCTGGACGTTCGCGTACGCGCAGCCGAACAGCCGGCAGGCACGATCGATCGCCGCCTGCTCGACGACGTCGGCGAACTCGGCGCCGCCGTGGAACCGGCGGCCAGGATAGCCCTCGACCGTCTTGTTCGTGATCGCCGAGCCGATCGCCTCGAGACACGCGCGGCTGACGGTGTTCTCGGAGGCGATCAGCTCGATCTGGCGTTCCTGGCGCGCGGCCTCGCTCCGGAGCGCGCCGGCGACGAGCGGGTCGCGCTCGGCGAGCGGGGCGAGGAAATGACCGGTGTTGGCGTCCTCCACGCGGCCATCATAGGAGGCTCACATCGCCGCGAAGACCTCGTGCACCTCGACGGAGCCGCCGGCACTCAGCACCGGGCAGCCCGTCGCGACGGCGGAGGCCGCGTCGAGGTCGTCGGCCGTGATGATCGAGTAGCCGCTGAGCCCCGAGGACGAGCCCTGCGAGACCGCCCCGCCCGGCGCAACGGTCGCGGAGGCGCCGAACGGGTTGCCGCCGTCGACGAGGCTGCTGCCCATCCCGCCGAGCCACCCGCGCCAGGCGTCCATCACCTGCGCGCGCTCGGCGTCGGTCTGCGGCATCGAGCCGCCCTTGTACGTGAACACGTAGGTCGCCACGTTCGCTCCTTCGGTCGTTGACATCGTCAGGACGAACGCGTCTCACAGCAATCGACATCGCCTGGCCCCATTCTCACACTTGGCGCCAAAGGCGCCCGGCACTTGGCGCCAAAGGTGCCCGGCACTTTCCGCGCCACACTCAGGGTCTAGTTGACGGTCAGCGCATCGATATGACCAAGCCCCCCGAGGGGTTGGTCGGCGCGGAATGCACACCTTTCCGCCAGTTCGAACCTCGTGAATCTTGCCGTAGCTTGGCGTCAACGCCCTGGGTGCCAGCTGGCCCTCGCGTCGTTTTCCCCCCGAGTCCAGGAGGACCCATCGTGGTTCGATCTCCCCTGAGCGCCGGCGACACGTCCCGTCGTCGGCGCCGCCTAGGTCGGTTCGCCCGACCGCGGCCGTTGCTCGCGCTGGGCGTTCTCGCCTGCGCGGGCGCAGCGATGTTGCCGACCGGTAACGCGCTCGACCGCGTCCCCGACGCCGCCGCGGCCGTCCAGCCCGTCGGCATGGGCTTCGACGTCACGCCGTCGGACCTCGCCCACATCCTCCGGCAGATCAAGATCGCCGAGGCCCACGTCAAGAACACGACCTCGGCGACCGGCCCCTGCGGCGCGCTCGTCGGCACGGGCCCTGACCAGATCGTGAGCCCGCTGCTCTCGTTCGGCCTGCGCACGGTCGACGGCTCCTGCAACAACCTCCAGCCCGGCCAGGAGACGTACGGCGCGGTCGACCAGAAGTTCCCGCGCATCGCCCCGTCCGATTTCCAGGCCGCCGAGGCCGACCCGGGCCTGTTCGGTCCGCCAGGCGGCCCGCAGACGACCTATGACCAGAACAGCGGCTTCGTCTTCGACAGCCAGCCGCGCGTCATCTCGAACCTGATCGTCGACCAGACGGCGACGAACCCCGCCGCCGTCGCGGCCGCCGGCTTCCCGGTGCGGACGCAGGGGAACCCCGGCGTCTTCCCGTGCGTCGGCGTCAAGGAGGTGCAGTCGCTGATCGGCCTGCCGACGAGGACCTTCACCTTCAGCGTCGACGGCACACCGACCATCGCCGTCGCCGGTGACGCAACGGCCGCCGCCATCGAGGCCGCGCTCGGCCTCGGCGCCGCCGCGACCGTCGTGGGCGGCCCGCTGCCGACCGCGGTCACGGTCACGTTCACCAACCCGGGCAACGTCGCCACCGCGATCACCTCGAACAACGCGGATGTCTTCGTCGCCACCGCCGACGGCACCGATCCGGTCGCCGCCGTCGCCGCCGTCAACGCCGTCCAGCCGTTCGTCTGGACCGGGGCACCGGTCGACTTCACGCTCTCGTTCGGCGTCGACACGACGCCGACGATCCTGACGACGGACACCACGGCCACGATCGAGGCCGCGCTCGACGTCATCGTCCCCGTCACCGTCAGCGGCGGCCCGACCGCGGCTGATGGCTTCGTCGTCACGTTCGACGTCGCCGGCCCGGTCGCCGACATCACGGACAGCGCCGCCGACCTCTCGATCGATACGCTCACCAAGGTCGCGGGTATGACCGCCGTCGCCGGCAAGGCCGGAACGCAGGAGGTCGTGACGATCTCCGGTGCCGCCCTGGCCGACTACACCATCACCACCGCGGGCGGGACGACGGCGCTGATCGCGCCGAACGCGTTCGCCCCCGCCGTGCAGACCGCCATCAACGCGGTCACTGTCGGCGTCGCCGACGACGTCACCGTCACCGGCGGCGCGACGATCTCGAATGGCTTCAACGTCACCTTCAATACGCCGGCCAACGTCGCGCAGCTGACCACGGACAATCCCGGCATCGCCGTCTTGACGACGACGGGCGGCATTGCGGACGAGCCGGCGTGCGCCCCGGCCGGCAACACGCTGTTCATCCCGAACGTGACCACTGACGTCGGCCTGTCGCCGCCGTTCAACCAGCTGTTCACGATCTTCGGCCAGTTCTTCGACCACGGCGTCGACTTCACGAGCAAGGGCGGCCGCGGTACGGTCGTCGTGCCGCTGAAGGCCGACGACCCGCTGATCACGGTCGGCCCGGACGGCGTCGCCAACACGGGCGACGAGCTCAACTTCCCCGGCGCCCCGACGTTCATGATGCTGACCCGCGCCACGACCGGGCCGGGCTCGAAGGACGCGACGAACCGCGACACGCCGTTCGTCGACCAGTCGCAGACCTACACCTCGCATCCGTCGCACCAGGTGTTCCTGCGTGAGTACGCCAACAACATCGACGGCCTCCCCGTCTCCACCGGCAAGCTGATCAGCCGGACCGACGGCGGCCAGGCGACGTGGGGCGAGGTCAAGGCCCAGGCGGCGCAGGTGCTCGGCCTCCAGCTGACCGACGCCGATGTCGGCAACATCCCGATGATCCTCGCCGACCCGTACGGGAAGTTCATCCCCGGTCCGCTCCGCGGCCTGCCGCAGTTCATGACCACAGGTGGCGGCCTCGTCGAGGGCAACACGGCGGCACCACCCGCCGGCCCCGGCCCCGTGGCCGTGCCGGCCAACGTGCTGCGGATCAGCACGGCCTTCCTGGACGACATCGCCCACACGGCCGGCCCGAAGTTCGTCGCCGGCGTCCTCAATCCCGACGCCGACACCGACGCCGGCAACACGCCGCCCGCCGGCACATACGACAACGAACTGCTCGACGAGCACTTCATCGCCGGTGACGGCCGCCTCAACGAGAACATCGCGCTGACGGCCGTGCACCAGATCTTCCACTCGGAGCACGACCGGCTCGTCGACGACATCAAGGCAACGCTCCTCGCCGACACGTCCGGCATCACGCATCTCAGCGACTGGCAGTCGGCACTCGGTGCCGGCGGCTGGAACGGCGAGCGGCTCTTCCAGGCCGCACGGTTCGTGAACGAGATGGAGTACCAGCACCTCGTGTTCGAGGAGTTCGCGCGGAAGGTTCAGCCCCTGATCAACCCCTTCCAGCCCTTCGCGTTCACCCAGACCGATACCGACCCGGCCGTGATGGCCGAGTTCGCCCACGCGGTCTACCGCTTCGGCCACTCGATGCTGACCGAGGACATCGACCGCATCTACGAGAACAAGACCCACAACCCGATCTCGCTCCTCAAGGGGTTCCTGAACCCGCTCGAGTACGACGAGAGCAACACGCTCACCGCCGAGAAGGCGGCCGGCGCGATCATCATGGGCATCTCCGACACGACGGGTAACGAGATCGACGAGTTCGTCACCGACACGCTGCGCAGCAACCTGCTCGGCCTGCCGCTCGACCTCCCGGCGATCAACATGACCCGTGCCCGCAGCGAGGGCGTCCCGCGGCTGAACGCCTTCCGCCGCCACGTCTTCCTGCAGACGCACGACGGCCAGATGACGCCGTACGCCAACTGGATCGACTTCGGCCTCAACCTGAAGCACCCGGAGTCGCTCGTCAACTTCGTCGCCGCCTACGGCAAGCACCCGTCGATCACCGGCGCCACCACCCTCGTCGCCAAGCGCGCTGCGGCGAAGCTGATCGTCGACCCGGCCGTCGGTGGCGTGCCGCCGCTCGACGCCGACGAGTTCATGACCGCAACGGGCGCCTGGACGGACACGTCCATCGCCCCGACCGGCCTCGACGACGTCGACCTCTGGGTCGGCGGCCTCGCCGAGCGCACCAACCTGTTCGGCGGCCTGCTCGGCTCGACCTTCAACTACGTGTTCGAGCAGCAGCTGACCGATCTCCAGAACGGCGACCGCCTCTACTACCTCGCGCGCACGCCGGGCATGAACCTGCGCTCGCAGCTCGAGGGCAACTCGTTCGCCGAGCTGGTCATGCGCAACACCACAGCGATCAGCCTCAAGGCCGACGCGTTCGGCACGGCTGACTGCAAGTTCAACCTCGGCGCGCTGACGTTCCCGACCCCCACCAGCACGCTCGTGAACGACGACCTCGCCACCGAGTGCGACGAGCACGCGCTGCTCATCCGCATGCCCGGCGGCACCATCCGCTACCGCACGACCAACACGGTCGACCCGGCCGGCATCAACGGCCAGTCGGTCTACAACGGCACGCCCGCTGTCGACCGGATCTGGGGCGGCGTCGACAACGACACCTTCCTCGGTGGTCTCGGCAACGACATCATCGAGGGCAATGACGGTGCCGACGTCGCCATCGGCGGCGCGGGCAACGACATCATCACCGACAGCGCCGGCGACGACGTCCCCAAGGGCGGCCCGGGCAACGACGCAATCGACGCCGGACCCGGCCTCGACATCATCATGGGTGGTGCCGGTGCCGACTTCACCAACGGCGGCCCCAACATCAACGAGACGTTCTCCGGTGAGGGGAACGACTTCGCGATCGCCGGCGAAGGTGAGGACGCCGTCTTCGGCGACGGCGGCGACGACTGGATGGAGGGCGGCGACGGGCCCGATTTGCTGATCGGCGACTCCAGCAGCCCCTTCTTCACCGATCAGAACGCTCCCGGCCACGACGTCCAGATCGGCCAGGCCGGCGATGACGACTACGACGGGGAGGGCGGCGACGACATCGGGCTCTCCGGGCCGGGCGTCGAGAAGGTTGCCGGTGCGGCGGGCTACGACTGGGAGACCGGTCAGATGGACCCCCAGCCGTTCGACGCCGACCTCGACCTGCCCATCGTCGGTCTCGGCATCCTGCAGGTCGATGTCCGCGACAAGTTCAACGAGTCCGAGGCCCTCTCGGGTGCCGGTCTCAATGACATCCTCCGCGGCGACGACGTCGTCCCGAGCCAGGTCGGCGGTGCAGGCTTCATCGGCTGCGACGCCCTCGACCAGGCCGGTCTCGACCGGATCGCCGGGCTCGACGCTCTCGTCCCGCCGCTGGCGACGCCGACGGCGACCGTGATCGGCAACTCGCAGGCAAACACCTGCCCGCTCTCCGGCCCGTTCGTCTGGGGCGAGGGCAACATCCTCCTCGGCGGCGAGGGCAGCGATGTCCTCGAGGGCCGCGGTGCCGACGACATCCTCGACGGCGACCGCTGGCTGCGCGTGCAGCTCGAGATCAACAACGCCACGGCCACTCCGGGTCGTACCGATCGCATGGAGGGCCACGCCCTGGACGGCACGAGCTTCGGTGCCGGCACGACTGGCATGACCCTCCAGCAGGCCGTGTTCGCGGGTCTCGTCGACCCGGGCAACATCAAGATCGTCCGGGAGATCATCACCCCGGCGGTCGTCGGCCCCGCCGACTGCGGCTCGGCCGCGCCGACCAACTGCGACCGTGCCCTCTATAGCGGCGCACGGGCGGAGTACACCATCACGACCGTCGACGACGTCACCACCGTCGCGCACACGAACCCGGCCATCGGGGGCGGCGGCAATCTCGACAACGGCATCGACACGCTCCGCAACGTCGAGCAGTTGCAGTTCGCCGATGCGCTCGTCGACGTCGTCCCGCCGGCGCCGGTCAGCACTGTCACGCTGGCACCGGGTGGTGCGATCACGGTCGGCACCGTCATCACGGCAACGCCGACGCTCGTCAACGCGAACGTCGTCCCGAACACGACGTTCCAGTTCCAGACCGTCACGACGACGCCGCCGATCACGACGACCGACGTCGGCCCGAGTAGCGCGGCGAACACGTTCACCGTCACGGCCGCGGAGGTTGGTCTCCGCATCCAGGTCGTCGTCAGCTTCACCGACGCAGACGGCGCCGTGCAGACCGTCACCTCGGCACCGACCGCCGCGGTGAACAGCCTGGTCAACCAGCCCGCAACGGGCGCCCCGGACATCGATCGCCGCGTGCCTCGCGCAACGCGGCCGGTGGTGGCGTCGCCCGGCACGATCGCCGACCCGAACGGGATCACGACCGCCACCTTCAGCTACCAGTGGCAGATCTCGACCAACACGGCCGGCACCACGTTCAACGACATCCCCGGCGCCAACACCGACACGTTCGTTCCGTCGGATGCACAGGCCGGGCTGCTCCTCCGGGTCGTCGCGACGTTCGTCGACGACGCCGGCAACACCGAGTCGCGGACGTCGGCTGCAACCGACCCGATCCGCCCGCGAGAAGGCGCAACACCGATCGTCGTCACCGCATTCCGCACCGTCCAGGCGGCACCGAGCAGCACGGGACGGCCGGCACCGCTGACGATCAGCCTACGCGTCTCCACAGCGTCGAAGGTGCGGATCCGCGTCAAGACCCTCAAGGGCAAGACGCTGTTCCAGGCGACGAAGACGCTCCGCAAGGCCGGCGTCGCCTCGGCACGCTGGACGAAGCCGCTGCGGGCCGGCAAGTACCGCCTGACGATCTCGATCACGGCCACGGACGGTACGACCAAGATCATCAGCCGCGTCATCAGGATCCGGTAACCGGGGGAAACCCGGTGGGCGGCTGGGGCATTCGCTCCGGCCGCCCACCGGACTCCGGATCTGACGGCTGGTGCGTGGGACAAAGGGGCCTGGCCCCTTTGTCCCACTACGACAATCGCGCTAGGGTCTGCGCCGATGACGGTGACCCTCGACGGCCGCACCCTCACCATCGAGCAGGTCGCGGCCGTCGCTCGCGACCGTGTCGGCGTCACGCTCGACCCGGCCGCGCGTGAACGGATCGACCGTGCGCGGGCCGTCGTCGAATCCTTCGT
>VFJZ01000015.1 GCA_009885805.1 Actinomycetota bacterium | reverse complement strand
TGACCGGCCCTACCGGGCCGGCCGGCAACACTCCGCCAGCTCGACAAGGCGGCGCTCCGTGTCGCCGGAAGAACCGACATACCACCCACGGAAACCTCAGGAGCTCCGGAAAACTGGGGGCGCGCACCTCGCTTCTCCTTGACGAGTACCCCGGGAGGGGTGTACGGTTCGACAATGCGTGGCTACCGGTCGCCGACAATCGTCGCACTGCTTGCGGCACTCACGCTTGGGATGTGGACGAGTGCCGCTAACGCTGCCAGCAACATTTTCGGCGGATGGGCCTACACGTCCAGCACGGCGAATTTCCGTGGCGTACGGGCGTCGATCGCGGCGAGCCGCGGGCCATGGGCGATCGGTAGCACCGAGATCTACGTCAATCGCGTGGTCAGCGAGCGCTACACCTCCTTCAATGGTCTGGCTCAGATCGGCCTGCTGAAGGCGGCCACGAACGCGACGTACACTGGTTTCAATCCGTCTTGGTGTCTGACGCCATCCCTAGCGACGTTTGGTGAGTATAGGAACGTCAACATTGCCACGTCTTACTGCGCAACGGGCACGGGACTTGCCGCAGCGGCGAGCTACAACGTCAGGTATCGTTTCACTGTTCAGCGTGTGAGCGCCTGCGGGACATGTTGGGGCGGATTTATCAACGGGGTGCTCCGCTACACGGCGGATGTGGGCTACGGGCCCGCGGACGCGATTTTCGCAACGGGCGAGGTCCTCGACGCTGGCAGCACGTTCACCACGAAAGGTGGCGGCGAGTTCGGTTGCACACGAGCCGCAGGGTTCACTCACAGCTGCGCGAGTACTGCTGAGCGGGAGTGGGAATGGACGGCGGGCGTGAACGGGACCGGCGAGACCTGGGCGGCCGTGACCGCCAGCCAAGCCAGTCAGCGCACGGCTTCCGGGTTCTCCTTCGTTGACAGCCCGCCGGGTTGGTGGGAGGTGTATCGACCATGAAGCTTCCTGCCGATCGACGGCTTATTCTCGCCGCGCTGCTCGTTGTGGTCGCGTTTGTCGGCGCAGCTGTAGCGTCTGACTTCGGCGAAGCCGCAGATCCCCCCGGCGTCCCGCAGCCTCGCGTCGAGGCGGACGGTCGGGTCGGGCACGGCGGCGAGACGGCACCGGATGCCGTGAAGGTCAGGGCCGTGAACCTGAGTGACGCCACCGCGGAGTTGCTGGCCGCCCTTGATCCCGGCCAGGTGATTCTGTCCGCCGTCGTAACTGCGTCACCCCGCGACTATCTCGTCACGGACGGACTCCCGGGTGCTGGACAGCCGGTTCCGGCTTCGGGTCAATGGCTTGAAGTCGCAGTTCGCCCAGGATCCGGCGCCCAGATCACGGTCGCGTCGTGGTACGCGGCGGTCCTGGCTGGGTCGGTTCGTGACGCCGCCTCAGCCGCCGGCCTCGGCGAGGTCGCGGGCTACAGCGTCGTGGTGCGTCGCCCGGAAGGCGACCGTCTCTGGTTCTCGACCAGGCTCGACGGCAGCGTCGTGGGGCAGGTATTCCGCCCGGTCGATCGTCCCGCGATCTCGTTGCGGGCTGCAAGCGCGGGTCTGACCGGTATCAGCGTGGAGACGCTGACAGCGGGCGGTCAGCCGATCGTGGTCGTTCATGCGTCGGCGCAGGCTGGACTCCTTCGTGCGTTCCTTGCAGAGGGCGCGCCGGCGGTCGATCGAGCGGTCCTCGGCGATCCGATCGCCATCGAGGCGTACATGATCGTAATCAACGATTCCAGTGGTAGCCCGGCGGCCATCGTGGCCGGCGCGGGGCGGACGGCCTCTGGCTTTAGCTGGGTCGCGGACTATCTCGCGTGCGAGCCGGGCGCCTCGGGTGGCCTCGGGCTCACGCAGCCCCCCGAGCGCTGCCGCTGACGCGGGCCGCTGTCACGAGTGCGGGGTCGGCGAAGGCGCCGCCGAGACCGTGGCGCTATCGATGCCCGGCACCCAACGCGCCACTCCCGCCGCCGCGAGTGTGATCGATCCCGACGAGAAATGTGCCGTACCGTGAAAGAAAGGGATCAGATCCCGATCTTTCACCGCCGCGCGACGACTGCCGCGGCGAGCGCCAACGCGGCCAGCGCCGCGAAGCTCAGCCGCCCGCCGTGACGGTCGATGTCGACGCCCGCGAGCGGCGTCGCGACCACCGCGAACGCGACCGCCAGCATGTTCACCAGCGCCGTGGCCGCCGCACTGCGCTCCGGGCGGCGCGCGGCCGCCGCCTGCATCGCCGCCGCAAACGGCAGGGACAGCCCTACGCCGGCGACAAGCAGGGCCGGGACGAGCACCGCCGGGTGGACCGACAGGGCGAGCGCCGCCAGTCCGACCGCCGCGAGCAGCGAGCCGCCGACGGCCGGGATCTGTGCGGTGCGGCCGTGGGCGATGATGCCACCGAGTGGCCGGCCGATGACGCCGATCCCGAGCAGCGCGAAGCCGGCGCTGGCTGCGATGGCGGTGTCGACGCCGCGTCCCTCCAGGTAGGCCACGATCCAGGCCGCCACGACGAGCATGCTGCCAAACGAGGCGACGTGGAGCAGGCTGGCCCGCCAGATCCCGGGGTCGCGCACGACGTCGGCGATGCCGTGCACCTGTGCGACCGCGGGCCGCCCGGCGTCGGGGAAGCGGGCCAGCGGGATCGCCGCCAGGGTGATTGCGCCGGCGATCGCGAGCGGCCAGCGCCAGCTGAGGCCGGCGTCCTCGGTCAGGCCCGCGATCAGGACGCCGGCGGCGACCCCGAGCGTGGCGCCGCCGCCGAAGGCGCCCGCGCCACGTGCGCCGGCGGTCGATCGACAACCCTCGAGTGCGGATACGAAGATCGGACCGGTCGCGCAGCCGACCACGAGGCGGGCGGCGATCAGCAGCGCCAGCGACGGCGCGGCGGCCGCGGCGATGCTCGCGAGGCCCGCGCCGGCGAGCGCAAATCGCAGCACCCGCTCGGGGCCGTGGCGCACGATCGGGCGAGCTGCCGGCAGTTGCGACAGCGCGTGCGTCAGCAGGGCCGCTGTCGCGACCAGGCCGGCGGTGCCGAGGCCGACCGAGAAGTCCGCCCCGAGATGGCGGGCGATCGGCCCGACGGTGCCGAAGTGGACGCCCAGCCCGCCCCCGAGCACGGTGGGCCGAAGCCATCCGACTGCGCTTGACACGGTGGGTCGGGCGGGTCTATAACGCCGCTGCACGTCCCGCTGTATACAGTGCATCGGGTCGCGCCCGCCGCGATCCGTGTTCACCGAGTTCGAGGGGAGCAACCAGGTGCGACGAATCGGGGTTGACGTCGGTGGCACCTTCACCGACCTGATCTATGTCGACGACGAGGCCGGCCGCGTGATCGTGCACAAGACGCCGTCGACGCCGGCCGATCCGTCGATCGGCACCGTCTCCGGCATCACGGAGCTCTGCGAGATGGCGGGCATCAAGCCGGCGGACCTCGACCAGGTCTTCCACGGCACGACGGTCGCGACCAACATCGTCATCGAGCATGACGGCGCGCGCGTCGGCATGATCACGACGCAGGGCTACCGCGACATCCTGCACATCGCGCGGCACAAGAAGCCGATGAACTTCTCGCTGTGGCAGAACCTGCCGTGGCAGGCGTTTCCGATCGTCCGGCGCCGTTTCCGGCTCACCGTGAACGAGCGGATCGACAAGAACGGCGACATCCTGATTCCGCTCGACGACGCCGAGGTGCGCTCCCAGGTGCTCCGCCTGAAGGAGGCTCAGGTCGAGGCCGTCGCCGTCTGCCTGCTGTTCTCGTTCCTGAACCCCGTCCACGAGCAGCGCGTGAAGAAGATCGTGCAGGAGGAGTTCCCCGAGGCGTTCCTCTCCGTCTCCAGCGACGTCCTGCCGCAGTACCGCGAGTACGAGCGTTTCTCGACGGTTGGCTTGAATGCCTTCGTCGGCCCGCGCGTCGCCCGCTACGTCCGCCGGTTCGACGAGGCGCTCCGGGGCATGGGCGTGAAGACCGGCATCCACCTGATGACGTCGGCCGCCGGTGTCGCGACACCGGCCGCCGCCGCCGAGCGGCCCGTCAACCTGCTGATGAGCGGCCCGATCGCCGGCGTCGTCGGTGGTATCTGGGCGGGACGGACGGCGGGGGAGCCGAACGTGATCACGCTCGACGTCGGCGGCACCTCCGCCGACATCGGACTCGCGCAGGACGGCAAGCTGCGGATGAAGCACCTGCTCGACACGAAGGTCGGGCCGTACCAGGCGATGATCCCGATGGTCGACGTCGACACCATCGGTGCCGGCGGCGGCTCGATCGCCTACGTCGACGCGGGCGGCATCTTCCGCGTCGGCCCGCGCTCGGCGGGCGCCGACCCAGGGCCTGCCGCGTACGGTCGCGGCGGCACCGAGGCCACTGCCACCGACGCCCTGATCGCCCTCGGCTGGCTCCGGCCGGAGCTGTTCCTCGGCGGCCGCATCGAGCTGCGTGAGGACCTTGCTCGGGCAGCGATCGACGAGCACGTTGGGAAGCCGCTCGGCCTCTCCACGGAGGAGGCTGCGATGGGCATCTTCAAGGTGCTCGTCCACTCGATGGTCGACGCGATCGAGCAGGCGTCCGTGCGCAAGGGCTTCGATCCGCGCGAGTTCGTGCTCGTCGCCGAGGGCGGTGGCGGACCGTTGTTCTGCTCCGAGATCGCGCCCGAGGTCGGCGTGAAGCACGTGCTCGTGCCGAACTACCCCGGCATCACGGCCGCGCTCGGTCTCTTGACGACGGACATGGTCTACGAGTTCGTGGCGACCAGTTACGCAATGGCCTCCGGGTTGTCGGCGGACGCCGCCGCCCGCACCACACTGCAGGCGCAGTACGCGAAGCTCGAGGCCGAGGCGGCGGAGCAGCTCGCCACGGACAATGTCGCTCCGGAAAACGTCGTCCTGCAGCGGATCGCCGAGGCCCGCTACGACGGCCAGGGCTACGAGTTGCGCGTCGACGTCGGCCCCGGCGCGATCGACGCCGCGTGGATCGCCGAGCTGAAGGCGCGCTTCCACGACATTCACGAGCGCGAGTACTCGCGGCGCTTCGAAGAGGCCGACGTCCAGGTCGCGAACATCCGCGTCCGCGCGATCGGCGCGATGCCCGGCCTGAAGCCGACCGAGGTCGCGGCTGGCTCCGCAGATCCCGTCCCCAACGCCCGCAAGCTCGACGCCGACGCCTGGTTCACCGCGCCCGGCGGCCGACTCGTCAAGGTCATGACCGGGTTCTACGAGCGCACCGAACTGCTCGCCGGCAACGTCATCGAAGGGCCGGCGATCATCACCCAGTTCGACTCAACAACCGTCGTCCCGCCCGGATTCACGGCGACCGTCGACCGCTACGGCAACCTCCTCGTCACGTACTCCGACGAGATCGCCGCCGCCGCCCAGAGCCACTCCGCCGCCGCGGCTGCCGCCGCCGGCGCCCACTGAGGAGTTTGAGACATGGCTGATCTGCCTGAAGTCGGCGTCTCGCCCGGCCCCCCCACCCGCAAGCGCATCGCGGTCGATCCGATCACGCTGCGTGTGCTCGGCGGCGCCTTCGACGCCATCGCACAGGAGATGGCGGGCGTCCTGTTCCGCATGTCCTACTCGTCGATCATCCGCGAGTCGGAGGACCTCGGCGCCGGCATCTTCGACGCCGACGGCCGTGAGCTGTGCGAGTCGGAGTCGACCCCGATGCACATCGGCTCGCTGCCGTGGTACATCCGCGGCTTCCTGCGACGGATCGACAAGTCGCAGATCAAGGAAGGCGACGTCATCATCCACAACCACCCGTACCTCGGCGCGTCGCACACGCCCGACATCGCGGTGGCTGTACCGATCCTCTGGGAGGGCGAGTTGCTCGGCTTCACGGCCGTCACCGCTCATGTGCTGGACGTCGGCGGCTCGTACCCGGGGATCAACGCCGACGCCTTCGACATGTACGCCGAGGCGAAGATCTACAACGGTCTGAAGTGGTACGACGAGGGCGTCCTCAACGAGGACCTCGACCGGATGGTGTTCGACAACGTCCGCACCGAGACCATGAACCGCGGCGACATGAACGCGATGATGGCCGCCTGCATTCTCGGCCGGGATCGCTTCTACCGGCTGCTCGAGAAGCACGGCTCGGACACCGTCATGTCCTCGGCCTACGACTGGATGGACTACTCGGAGCGCCGCCTGCGCGCCGAGATCGCGAAGCTGCCCGACGGCGAGTACGTCGCGCCGACCGCCTGGCTCGACGACGACGGCCGCAACCGCGACGTCCGTCTGCGCGTGGAGACGAAGATCATCGTCAAGGGCGACCACGTCACGATCGACCTGACCGGGTCGAACGCGGAGGTGCCGACCGGCTACAACGTGCCGTTCGAGGGGTCGCTGCTCGTCGCGGCGTACTTCGCAATCCGCACGCTGCTGCTCGATCAGGACCGTCTGGAGGAGCAGGTGCCGCAGAACGACGGCATCTTCCGCTGTGTCGACGTGATCGCGCCGAAGGGGTCGATCTTCAACCCGAACTTCCCACGGGCCTGCTTCTCACGCTTCTGTCAGTGCCAGCGTGTCGTCGACAACACGTTCGTCGCGCTCTCCGGCGTCGTCCCCGATCTCGTCACGGCCGGCAACTCCGCGGCGCTGCACTTCTGCTCGTACGCGGGCTTCATCCCGGAGAAGGGCGAGTACTGGCTCTACCTCGAGGTCAATGAGGGCTCGTACGGCGGGCGCAAGGGCCGCGACGCGATGGACGCCGTCGACTGTCTGATGGCGAACACGCGCAACAACCCGATCGAGGAACTCGACATGCGGTTCCCGCTCCGCTGCGAGCGGTACGAGCTCCGTGACGATCCGGCTGCCCCGGGCCAGTGGCGCGGCGGCATCGGCATCGTTCGCATCAACCGTTTCCTCGAGTCCGGTGCCTACTCGTGCGAGGGCGACCGCCACAGCGACCCGCCGCGCGGGATCTTCGGTGGCTACGACGGCCTGCCGGCGAAAGTGTCGCGGCTCGGGGCCGACGGTTCCGAGACGGAGATCCCGGCCAAGGTGACCGGGTACGTGCTCCAGCCCGGCGAGGCGATCCAGCTGATCGAGCCGAACGGCGGCGGCTACGGCAACCCGCTCGACCGGGTGCCCGAGATGGTGCGCGAGGACGTCCTCGACGACTTCACCACCATCGCGCTCGCCCGGGAGGCGTACGGGGTCGTGATCGACGCGACGACGCTCGACATCGACCAGGCGGCGACCGCCTCGCTCCGGGAACGCCTCCGCGCCGAGCGCGGTGACGACTTCCAGGGCGAGTTGCTGACGCTGGTGTCAACGCCGCATCCGATGGCCGTGTCGCCACACCGCTGATGACGGCCGACGCGTACGACGCCTACGGCGCGGAGCCGGCGGTCCCCGGCTCCCGCCCGGCGGTCGTCGTCGTCGACTTCCAACTCGCCTTCACGACGGACGGAATCGGCATGGGCGGCTCCGACCTGATCGAACGGGCAGTCCTGAATGCCGCGTCGGTGCTCGGGGCTGCCCGCGCCCGCCACGTTCCCGTCTTCCAGACGGTTGTTGCGTGGCGCGCGGACGGCGCCGACTTCGGCCGCTGGCGGATGCCGAAGCTGCGGCGGATCACCGAGGGATCGCGGTGGGCGGAGGTTGATCCGCGGGTCGCCGGTGACGGCGACGTGCTGCTCGTCAAGAAGTGGCCATCGGCCTTCCGCGGCACGCCGCTGGGAGCGCTGCTGGTGGCCGCCGGCCGGGACACCGTGATCGTCGTCGGTTGCACGACGTCCGGCTGCGTGCGGGCGACGATCGTCGACGCCTTCTCCGAGGGCTTCCATGTGCTCGTGCCGGAGGACGGCGTCGGCGACCAGGGGCCGGCGCCGCACGAGGCGAACCTGCTCGACTGCGGTCGGCGCTACTGCAGCGTCAGCACCTGTGAGGACATCACCGCCTACCTGGAGGGGCTGCCCGCCTGATGCGCCGGCCGCTCGAGGACGTCGCGATCGTCGCCGTCGAGCAGTACGGCGCCGGTCCGTGGGGCACGGTGCACCTTGCCGACCTCGGCGCGACGGTGATCAAGATCGAGGATCCGACCACCGGCGGCGACATCGGCCGGTACGTGCCGCCGTTCCAGGAGGGCGAGGACTCGCTCTTCTTCGAGACGTTCTGCCACAACAAGCTGTCGGTCTCGCTCGACCTGCGTCACCCGGCGGCCCGGCCGGTGTTCGAGGACCTCGTCCGTGGTGCCGACGCCGTCTACTCGAACCTCCGCGGTGATGGACCGGCGAAGCTGAGGCTCCTGTATGACGACCTGCGGCACGTCAACGAGGCGATCGTGTGCTGCTCCCTGTCCGGCTTCGGGATGACGGGCCCGCGCGCGGCCGAGGGTGGCTACGACTACATCCTCCAGGGCATGGCGGGCTGGATGAGCCTGACCGGCGATCCGGATGGCCCGCCGGTGAAGAGCGGTCTCTCGCTCGTCGACATGGCGACCGGCTACGCCGCCGCCCTGGCGCTGATGTGCGCGCTCTGGCGCGCCCGGCGGGACGGGGCCGGGTGCGACGTCGACGTGTCGCTGTTCGAGACCGCGATGAACCTGAACATGTACGTCACGACCTGGCACCTCTCGCAGGGGTGGGAGCCGATCCGCACCCGCTTCTCGGCCCATCCCTCCGTCGTGCCCTTCCAGAACTTCGAGACGGCGGACGGCTGGGTTGTGGTTGCCTGCCCGAAGCAGAAGTTCTTCGAGCTCCTCTGTGGTCTGCTCGGCCTGGAGTGGATGCTCGGCGACGGGCGTTTCGCGACGATGGCTGCCCGGCTCGAGCATCGCGACACCTGTGTCGAACTGATCGCGGCCGAGCTGCGCCGGGCGACGACGGCGGAGTGGTTGCCGCGGCTGAAGGCGGCTGGCATTCCGAGTGGCCCGATCCACGACATCGCCGAGGCCGTCGCCGATCCGCAGACGATCGCGCGCGACCTCGTCGCGGTCACCGAACACCCCGTGCTCGGTACCGTCAGGCAGATCCGCTCGCCGCTGCGGATGCCGGGTGCGGCGACGGAGCTGCGGCCGGCCCCGGGTCGGGGCGCGGACACGCGGCGGCTGCTGATCGAGCGGTGTGGCTACGACGATGCGCGGGTCGATTTGCTCTCGCTGCAGGGGGTGTTCGGCGATGTCGACGTCTAGATCCCGGTCGGCTGACCGGATCGAGCGCGACATCGAGACGCTCGCCGGTCCCGACTACACGCTTTCGGGCACGGCGATCTGCCGCTATGCCTACACCGACGTCTACGCCAACACGCTCGCCTACTTCACACGTGAACTCGAGGCGATCGGCTTCACCGTCTGGCAGGACCCGGTCGGCACCCTCGTGGCGTCGAACGTCGGGCGCGGGGAGCGCGCCTTCGGCATCGGCTCGCACTGCGACTCGAACCGCAACGGCGGCAAGTACGACGGCACGCTCGGCGTCGTGACGGCCCTCGAGGTCTGTCGACTCGCCCACGAAGACGGCGCCGGGCTGCCGCTCCGCCTCATCTCCTTCCTGGAGGAGGAGGGCTCCGGCTTCGGGCAGATGCTGCTCGGCTCGCGGATCATGCTCCAACGTCTGACCGACACCGATCTGACTGAGCACATCCGCGACGAGCACGGCGTCTCGTTCTGGGACGCCGCAGCGGCGGCGGGCTACGAGCCAAAGCGCTGGCGCGAGTCGATCCGCGAACTGGACGGGCTGACCGGCTGGGTCGAGGTGCACATCGAGCAGGGGCGCGTGCTGCAGGACACCGGCAACCGCCTCGGCGTCGTCGAGGCGATCGCGGGCTACGTCCACGGCGACCTGCGGTTCGGCGGACGGGCCGACCATGCCGGCGCGACGCCGATGGACTTCCGCCTCGACGCGATGGTGCCGGCCGCGGAGACGATCGTCGAGCTGGAGCGCGTAGCGAACGAGATCGGTGACGGAGTCGTCGGTACGGCCGGCGAGGTCGAGACGAGCCCGAGTCTGATCAACGTCGTGCCGGGTGGCGCACGCGTCTCGCTCGACCTCCGCTCCGTCACCGGCGTCCACCTCGATCTCTGCGATCGTATCGTCGCCTTCGCGAAGGACCGGGCGGCGGCGCGGGGCGTCCGCTGCGAGTGGGTGGAGCGGCAGCGCCTGGCGCCGACGCCGCTCGACGCGACGGTCGTCGGCGCGCTGACGGCGGCCGCGGCGGCGACGGGCGAGCCCTTCCGCGTGATGCCGTCAGGCGCCGCGCACGACACGATGTGTGTCGCCGAGCGCGTGCCGAGCGCGATGCTGTTCGTGCCGTGCCTCGACGGGCTGTCGCACACGCCGGCCGAGCGCGCGGAGCCGGCGGACGCGGCGCTCGCGGCGGATGTCCTGTATGCGGCGATCCGCGCTCTGGCCGCGCCCTAGGAGCCTGTCAAAGAAGGTCGGTCCATCCGGTGGGTTGAGGACAATGCGGTATGGCGATGGGTGAGGCACGGACGGGGTCGGAGACGCTGCAGGTGCAGATGGTCTGTCTGGATGAGTTGGTGGCGGCCGATGATCGGTATCGCCGGATTGAGCGGGTGATTTCGTGGCGGGCGGTGCGTGCGTCGGCGGCCAGGTTTTACGCTGTTGATGGTCGGCCGTCGATCGATCCGGCGGTGTTGTTGAAGTTGTTTCTGGTGGCGGCGATCGAGGGGCGTCATGCGATGCGGGAGACGCTGCGTCTGGCGGAGCGCGATCTGGCGGTGCGTCGGTTTCTCGGCTACGGGTTGACGGAGCGGTTGCCGAGCCACGCGACGGTTAGCTATGCGCAGTGTGTGCGGTTCGCGAACTCGTCGGTGTTCGAGCAGTTGTTTGTGCAGGTGCTCGGGCAGTGCCGCGAGGCGGGGCTGCTGGATGGCACCAGGCTGGTGGTGGACGCGACGCATGTCGAGGCGAACGCGGCGCTGCGGAGCCTGCGCGCGAACCTCGTCGCGGTCGACGCGTCCGCTGACCACGGCGACGGCGGGTCGGACGGCAGTGCGGGGCCGGGCGGATCGCTGCCAGCACCAGCACCGGCACCGGCGCCGGCTCTGCAGGTTGCGCCGTTCCAGGGCGGCAAGGTGCCAAAGCGCCAGGCGCGGAACGCGACGGCGGTGTCGACGACCGATCCGGATGCGGCGTTGCGCTACAAGCCTGGGCAGCGCGCGCATCTGCAGCACCGGGTGCAGGTCGCGACCGACCCGAAGCGCCGGGTGATCGTCGCGGTCGTCGCCGAGCGCGTCACTGGCAGCGAGGCGGCGGCGTTGCCGGAGCTGATCCGCCGCGCCCGGTTCGCCGGCCACAAGGCGCGTGAGGTCTGTGCGGATCGTGGCTACGCCGGCGAGGACAGCTACGCGACGCTGGAACGACTCGGTGTTGAGGCGTTCATCCCGCCGCAACGAGTGATGCTGAAGAACGGCGTCGGCGCGAACGCCGCCTACCAGCGGATGCGGACCGCCCGCGGGGTGTCAGCGACGCTTGATCGGATGAGCCACGGCGAAGGCGCGATCAGCGAGTTGAAGGGCTGTCACGCGCTTGACCGGGTCCGCTGTCGCGGCACCGGTCGCGTCCACATCCAGGCCCTGCTCGCCGCGACTGCCGTGAACCTGAAACGGCTGCTCCAGCACGGCGATGCGCACACCGCCACGGCGGCCGGGAGCACACAACGAGCTCGGATCGCCGTCCACCAGCTGGAAACCTGCGCCCAGACGACGATCCGGCGCCTCCTCCGACGCACCAGCCAGCTCGTCGCGACCGTTCGCCGCCGCTGGCCGGTCATCCTGGCCCCGACCGCCGCCGCTTCTTTGACGGGCTCCTAG
>VFJZ01000019.1 GCA_009885805.1 Actinomycetota bacterium | reverse complement strand
GGCCGCGTCGCTGAAGCGGCTGAGGGAGACCCCGCCGTTGCCGACGGTCGTCGGCGCGACGATCGCCGCGCTGTACGAGCCGGACGAGACCGCGAGGCGATCGACGTTCGGGTCGTAGCCGTAGGCGACCGTGGCGGCGGCGACAGGGGTTGCGGCCTGCTCGAGCCTGCTCGCGCGCGCCGCCAGCGCGCCGAAGCGGGCAGCGACGAGGGCGGCGTCGTGGACCGCGTCGGATTCGAGCGACCTGATTCCGAACAGGGCGGAGACGTCGCCGGCGCTCGCAGGATCGGTGAGCAGGCGAGCGTTCAGCGCGAAGGCGGCGTCGAGCGTCGCACGAGCGCGCGCCACCGCGGCTGGTGACGCCCGGAGACGCCCGGCCTGCGCGATGGTCAGGAGTCCCTCCGCGGCGAAGGCCCAGTAGCGACGGAGGTGCCAGCGGTGAAACCCCAACCCGGAGTCCCAGTTGACGTACCCCGCGTCCGTCCAGTCGCCGTACAGCACCCGCTCCTGCCACCGTTTGGCGAGCCTCTCGAGGCGGGCGGGGAGCGGCCGCATGCCGGCGGCGAGTGCCCGGTCGTACGGACCGAGCATCGTCAACAACATGCTGGCGTACTCGCTCGAAGGCCGTCTGTTCGCATCTGCGCTGGCCTTCGCCGGCAGGTAGTTGAGGCCGAGGCCGCGGTTCAGGTTCGTCGTCGTGCCCGGCCCGCCGACCCGTTGCTCGGCGTGCCGGAGGAACCACATCAGCCAGCGCCGGTACGGGCCGCGAAGGAGGTCGCTGCCGCCGCCGACGACATCACAGGCCACATAGACGTCAGCCTGCCAGTTCACCTGGTTCAGGCGCGGGCGGGAGAAGAACCGCGATCGCGCAACCGCACAGACGCGTGAGCGGATGCGGCTCCGGGTGAGCCGGTCGAGGCCGAGGGTCGCGGAGGCGACGTACGCCGCGGCGAGCGCCTCGGCGACCCGCGCATCGAGCGCGACGTGTTGGCGCCCGGGGCCGTCCATCGCGGGATACCAGCCGGGCGCATGCGCCTGCGGCGCACGGCCGAGCGGACGGAAACTCGGCCCGGCGGTGAGCGCCTCGACCAGCGCGACGGCCCGCGCGTCCTGCCGCGACGGGCCGACGTGCTACTGCTCGGCGGCGATTGCATGCACCAGCAGCAGCGCCGCATTCAGCCTGGTCGATGCGAACCCGGCCTGGCGGTAGACGCCGGTCGACTCGTCCCAGGCTCCCGACACGCGCGTCACCTGCGTGTCGGCGACGGCCCAGTACGCAGCTGCGTCCGCGGCTCGCGAGACGGCAGGGTGCAGTCCACCGGCCGCGACCGCGACGCAGGCCAGAAGGCCCACGCGCGTACGTCTCATTCGGATGCGAGTAGCAGCGGGTAGTGTGGTTGGCCGCCGTCGTGCACCTCGAACTCGACCTCGGGGTTCGCCGTGGCGGCGGCCGCGATCGTCTGCCGGATCGTGTCGTCGGGCTCTTCGCCGACGAGCGCGGTGATCACGCCCGGGGCGGTCGCGAGAAGATGGTTCAGCACAGCGAGGACGGTAGTTCCGAGGTCGGACGACGCGACGATCAGGCGGTCGTCGACGAGACCGAGCCAGTCGTGAGCGGCGACGTCGTGCCCGTCGAGCGTGGCCGCACGGACGGCGCGGGTGACGGCCGCGCCCGTCGCACGTGCGACGACGGCGGCCATCGCCCCGGCGTTGCGGGTCGCGGTCTCGGCAGGGTCGTAGGCCACCAGCGCCGCGAGTCCGACGGGAATCGACCGCGCCTCGACGACGTGGACGTCGCCGGCGGCCGCGTCGGCCGCGGCGCGGGCCGCCATGAGCGCGTTGGCGTCGCAGGGGAGGACGACCACGCCGTCCGCGGCTGCGCCATCGGCGGCGGCGACGATGACGCCGGCCGACGGGTTCATCGTCGGCCCGCCCTCGATCACGTTACGGGCCCCGAGGCTGCGCGCGATGGCCGCGTTCCCGGCGCCCGCGACGACGATCACGACGTCGGTCGCCCGACGCTCTTCGGCGACCGACGCCAGCCGTCGGGCGCGACCGGCGACCTGCTCGTGCATGTCGGCGATCTCGACCGCGGCGATGACGCCGACGGCGGTGCCGATCGACAGGGCGGCGCCGGGGTCGTCGGTGTGGACGTGGATCTTCACCGCCTCGGCGTCGCCGACGACGAGCACGCTATCGCCGAGGCGCGTCACGGCGACCTCGAGTGCGCCGTGATCGATCGAGCGCCCCGACACGACGTAGCTCGTGCAGTAGCGATAGCGCGACGGGGCATCGCCGTGCCGCACCGTGATCGCGGCCGCGGCGGCGGTGACGCGGGTCGCCGGCAACGCCGTTCCTCGTAGGCCCGCGCTGGCGCCGCGGGCGATCTCCGCGAGGCCGGCCCCGCCTGCGTCGACGACGCCATTGTCACGGAGCACGGCCAGCAGTTCCGGCGTCCGGGCGACCGCATCGTCGGCGGCGCGCAGAACCACGGCATCGAGTTCGCCCTCAGCGGCAGTGGCGGCGGCCTCTGCCATCGCCCGGATGACGGTCAGGATCGTTCCCTCGATCGGCTCGCGAACGCCCCGGTAGGCGGCGTCGGACGCCTCCTGCAGGGCCGCCGCCAGCGACCCGTCCGACCCGTCACCGGTCAAGGCGATGACATCGCAGATCCCCCGGACGATCTGCGACAGGATGACGCCGGAGTTGCCGCGCGCGCCCATCAGCGCGGCGCGCCGGACGACGGCCGCGACCTCCGCCGGCGACCGCGCGCTGGTCGTCGCGAGCGCGTCGTCGATGGCGGCCACCGTCAGCGCCAGGTTCGTGCCCGTGTCGCCGTCGGGCACCGGGTAGACGTTGAGGTCGTCGATCCGCGGACGGGCCGCCTCGATTGCTCGGCGCGCACCGCGGACGACGTCGCGGACGGTTCCCATTTGTCCGGACAGCGTGGCTGGAGCATACTTCGCCGCGTGTCCCGCGTCTGCTCGATCTGCGATCGCAAGCCATCCTTCGGCAACAACCGCAGTCACTCGATGATCGCGACGAGGCGCCGGTTCAACCCGAACCTCCAGCGCATCCGGATCATGGTCGACGGCGTCCAGCGACGCGCCTACGTGTGCACCCGCTGCCTCAAGGGCGGCAAGGTCCACAAGGCGCTGTAGCGCGGTGGCGCTCGCCGAGCGCCAGGTGCGCCGGGACCGCTACTTCATGTCGATCGCGCGCGCCGTGCGCGAAGCGGCGAACTGCCTCGGCGCGCAGGTCGGGGCCGTACTCGTGGTCGACGACCACATCGTCTCGACGGGGTACAACGGCACGCCGCACGGCTTCACGAACTGCCGGGACGGCGGCTGCGTGCGCTGCCGCGACCGCGCCCTCCACGCCGAGGGCCTCGCCACCGAGATGGCCGATCCAGAGCATGTCCCGGGCCGCGGGCTCGATCGCTGCATCTGCGTCCACGCCGAGCAGAACGCGCTGCTCGCGGCCGCCCGCTTCGGCGTCCGCGTCGAGGGCGCCACGCTGTACTCGACGCTATCGCCATGCTTCGGTTGTCTGAAGGAGGCGATCCAGGCGGGCGTGCGGCGGATCGTCTTCGACGAGGCCTACCCGGTGGCGCCGCCGGGGCCGATCGCGGAGCAGTACGCACAGCTCGCGGCGCACCTCTGCCGGGAGGATCCGGCCGCCTTCGGTGCGCTGACGCCGTAGTCCGCCGCAGGCAGGAACCGGGCTGTCCGTCCAGTACCTTTATTGCGTGATGCACCCGACCTCCGTCGAGGCCACCGGCGAGTTCGAACTCGCGCGCGTCCGCGTCAACCCGATCCTCTGGCCGATCCTGGCGCTGACGGCGTCCAGCGTGGCGTTCGCGATCCCGATCGGACGCTCGACCTGGTGGATGAACCCCGACAACTACGCCTCGCTGGCGTGGGGCCAGGAGGTCGCGTCCCTGCACGCGATCACGCTCGAGAATGCCCTGACGACGCCGCACCCGCTGCCGATCGCGCTGGCGGCGGCGCTGTACCACGGTGCGAGCCCGATCGGCTTCTTCACCGTCATGTCGGCGGTGGCGCTGCTGATCATGGCGATCTGCGCCGGCGTCGCCGCCCATCGGCGTGCGGGGATGATGGCGGCGACGCTCGCGATCCTCTTCGTCGGCGCGTCCGACGGCATCGCCGAGAGCGCGGCCCTCCGCGGCGTCGACCTCTTCCCCGCCGCCGCGATCGCCGGCGCCCTGGCACTGACGCCGGACCGGTGGCGCCTGCGGGTGCTGCTGATCTGCGTCGCCGGCCTCGTCAGGCCGGAGCCGTGGGCGCTGGCCGCCGTCGCCGCGTTCCTCGGCTACCAGGCACCGCTCCTGCGCCGCCTCGGCGCCGGCATCGTCGCCGGCCTGATCGCGCCGCTGACCTGGATGACGTTCGACTGGGCCGTCGCCGGCGACCCGCTGCTCGCGATCAACACCACCGACACCCTGTCCGGCATCGCCCGCAACCTGACGCCGCTCGATGAGGCGCCGAAGACCATGTCGAAGATGATCCTGACGCTGAACGAACCGTGGCTGTGGACCGCGGCCGCGGTCGGCATGGCGCTGATCCTCGCCGAGGCGCTGCGCCGTCGGCGGCTGCCGCTCGACACCCTCCCCTACGCCATCGTCGCCGTGATCCCGACCGTGCTGATGGTGGAGATCGCACGCGGCTATCCGCTGCGGGTGCGGTACCTGCTGCCGTTGGCGATCGTGATCGCGATCGAGTCGGCCTCCTTCTTCGTCCTTACCGGGCGCAACGCCACCAGCCGCTTCCCGGGCCTGCGGTCGTACGCGGTGTTCGGGTTCGTCGCGCTCGCCGCGTACGGCATCGGCTTCGCCGGGACGCGCTCGCCCCAGGTGCACACGCCGGTGGAGCCGTTCATCAACGGCGGCGTGCAACTCCTGCGGCAGCAGCCGATCGCCTGCAGCGAGATCGGCTTCCTCGCCGGCCGCGTCCGCGACGTCAAGGCGGTGCCGCCGCTCGCGCTGCACACCGACGAGCCGCTCGGGCGTTTCCGGTTCATCCTCCCCGGTGACCCCGTCCCACCCGGGCTCGAGGTGATCGTCGTGCCGCGTGAGCAGCAGATCGTCCCCGACGCCCGCTTCCATCAGGTCGCGCAGGCCGACAACTGGCTGCTGTACTCGTCCGGCGCGGGCTGCGCGAGTGGCCTGACCGCAGCACCGTGAGCGACGGCCCGGTCGCGCTTCTCGACGCCTGGCTGGCCGCGGCGATGGCGGCCGGGATCGACACGCCGGAAGCGATGACGCTGGCGACGCGCGGCGCCGACGGCGCGCCGTCCGCCCGGATCGTCCTCCTCCGCGGGCACGACGACGACGGTCTGACGTTCTTCACCGACCGGCGCAGCCGCAAGGGCGACGACCTCGCCAGCGACGCCCGTTGCGCGCTGGTCTTCCACTGGCAGCCACTCGGTCGCCAGGTGCGGGTCGAGGGGTCGGCCGCACCGATCGCCGACGACGAGTCGTGGGCGTACTACCGGACGCGTCCCCTCGGGTCACGGCTCGGCGCCTGGGCGTCGCACCAGTCGGCGACGATCGCCTCGCGCTCGGTGCTCGCGGGTGCCGTGGCGGCCGCGGCCAAAATGCACGGCGACGACCCGCCGCTGCCGCCGCACTGGGGCGGCTATCGCATCGCGCCGACGCGGTACGAGTTCTGGACACACGACGACGACCGTCTGCACCACCGCGAGCTCTACGTGCGCGATGGCGGGGGCTGGGCGCACAGCCTGCTAGCGCCGTAGGAGCTCGACGATCGCCGCGGCCGGAAGGACCTCGTCGATCAGCTCGACGCCCTGCCCGGCATAGAGGCAGAGCGCTTCGAGGTCGCCGGTGACGCCGAGCGACGGCGGTACGTCCGAGTAGCGGACGACGTCGGCGCCTCCCGCACGAGCGATCACGTCGCCCTCGCCGGGCCGTTCACCGGCAGGGGGCGCGCCGGCAGCTTCCCACGCCCGGTAGGTCGAGTTGCGCAGCACGCGATGGGGCGCGTCCGGCCAGCCGATGTCGAACACGCCGGTCAGGACGGTGTCCAGGGCACCGGCGTCGACGAGCGCGCGCTTCCACTGGTCGGCGGCGGCCGCCTCGTGGCTGGCCACGAAGCGCGTGCCGGCGACGACGGCGGCAGCGCCGGCCGCCCTGGCAGCGGCAGCGGTGCCAGCGTCGGCGATGCCACCCGCCGCGACCACCGGCAAGCCGACGCTGCGGACAAGGCCGCGAACGAGGACCGCGAGACCGATCTCCGACTGCACGTGCCCGCCGGCCTCGCCACCCTGCGCGATCAGCGCATCGGCACCCGTTGCTGCGGCCTCATGTCCAGCCTCGACGGTACCGACCTGGACGAAGACGCGGCAGCCGGCAGCCTGCAGGCGCCGGACGTACCCTGCGTCGGCGCCCCACGACAGCGTCACGATCGCCGGGCGCTCCGCGACCAGGACCTCGACGTGCTCGGCGACGTCGAAGGAGAGAACGAGGTTGACGGCAAGCGGCGCGTCGACGGATGCCCGGAAGCGAGCGATCTCGGTGCGGAGTTCGGCGGGTGCGAGCCAGGTCGCGGGAATCGTCGGCAGAGCTCCAGCACGGGCGACGGCGACCATCAGGTCGACGCCGGCCGCGCCACCGATCGGCGCCTGCATCACGTCCCACCGCGTGCCGAGCAGACCGGTCACGGCGAGACGAGGACTCCTGCGAGCCCGAGCGCCGCAGCGGCGGCCTCGCTGCCCTTGTTGCCGACCGACCCACCAGCGCGCGCCTCCGCCTGGGCGCGCGTGCCGGCCGTGATCACCCCGAAGGCGACCGGAACATCCGTCTCGAGAGCGACCAGCGTGCAGCCGCGCGCCGCCTCGGCGCAGACGAAGTCGAAGTGCGGCGTCTCGCCCTGGATGACGCAGCCGAGGCAGATCACGGCGGCGTGTCCGTCGCGCGCGAGCCGGCGGGCGGAGAGCGCGAGCTCGACCGCTCCGGGCACGACGCACAGCGTGATCCGCTCCGCGCCGATGCCCGCGGTCGCGAGCTCGGCAAACGCGCCGTCGACGAGCCGCTGGACGATGTCGCCGTGGTAGGCCGAGGCGACGATGCCGATGCGCGCGTCGGGCGCCAGGGGCTCCGCCTGCCGCACGGTCGCCCCGGCCGGCGCGACCAGCGAGCCGCCGGCGTCGTCCCTCACGACCGGGCGGGCTCCGCCGGCGTCGGCGCGTCCGGATCGGCGACCTTCGGCGGCTCGGACGGGAGCATCCCGTCCTGCAGCTTCAGGTGCTGGTGGTGCAGGCGATGGCCGAGCTTGTCGCGCTTGGCGCGAAGGTAGGCGAGGTTGTGCTCCGTCGGCGTCGTCTCGATCGCAACCTGCTCCGTGACCGTCAGACCGAAGCCCTCGAGGCCCTGGATCTTGCGCGGGTTGTTCGTCAGGATGCGGATCGACGACAGGCCCAGATCGACGAGGATCTGCGACCCGATGCCGTACTCGCGCAGGTCGGGCGCGAACCCGAGTTCGGCGTTCGCCTCGACCGTGTCGCGGCCCTGCTCCTGCAGCTCGTACGCCCGCAGCTTGTTCAGGAGGCCGATGCCGCGGCCCTCCTGCGCGAGGTACAGCAGGACGCCCTTGCCCTCGCGCACGATGTGCTGCAGGGCCTGATCGAGCTGCTCGCCGCAGTCGCAGCGCAGCGAGTGGAAGACGTCGCCCGTGACGCACTCTGAGTGCACGCGGACGAGCACGTCGGTCTCGCCGTCGACGGCGCCGTAGACGAGCGCAAGATGGTGCTTGCCGTCGGTCTTCGAGACGAAACCGACCGCCTGGAAGTCGCCGTACACCGTCGGCAGACTCGCGGCCGCCATCCGCTCGACCAGCTTCTCGGTGCGTCGCCGGTAGTCGATCAGGTCGGCGACGGTGATCATCCGGATCCCGTGCTCCGCACAGAACACCGCGAGGTCGGGAACGCGCGCCATCGTCCCGTCGTGCTTCATGACCTCGCAGATGACGCCGGCGGGCCGGCAGCCAGCGAGCTTCGCCAGGTCGACGGAGGCCTCGGTCTGGCCTGTCCGTTCGAGAACGCCGCCCGGCCGGGCTCGCAGCGGGAAGACGTGGCCCGGGTGGATCAGGTCACGCGCGCCCTTCGTCGGATCGACGGCAACCCGGACGGTGTGGGCGCGGTCGGCCGCGGAGATCCCCGTCGCGATGCCCTCCCGGGCTTCAATCGAGACCGTGAAGGCGGTGCCGTACGGCGTCTCGTTGTTCGGAACCATCGGCCGCAACTCGAGCTCGTCGCACCTTTCGGGGGTCAACGTCAGGCAGATCAGCCCCCGCCCGTGCAGCGCCATGAAGTTGATATCTGCCGCCGTCACGAACTCGGCCGCCATGCACAGGTCGCCCTCGTTCTCGCGATCGGGCGAGTCGACGACGATCACCATCTTGCCGTTGCGGATGTCCTCGATCGCGTCAGCGACGCGGGAGAACGGTGTCTCGCTCATGTAGTTCCCACCGCCGTCAGGTTGAGGAGTCGTTCGACGTACTTGGCGAGGATGTCCACTTCGACATTCACCCGTTCACCAGGCCGCAGGCTACCGAGGGTCGATGCCTCGCCGGTATGGGGGATCAGACACACCTCGCAACCGTCGGGGGTGGTCGCAGCGACCGTCAGGGAGACCCCCGCCAGACAGATCGACCCCTTCTCGACGACGTACCGCCGCAGGTGTTCGGAGAGCACGAGTCGCAGGGTTCGCGCGAAGCCCTCCGCACGCTCTTCGACGATCTCGGCAACACCGTCGACGTGCCCCTGGACGATGTGGCCGCCGAGCGGCTCGCCGGCCCGGAGCGTCGGCTCGAGATTGACTTGAGCGCCCGCGACGAGGCCGCCGAGCGTCGATCGCTGCAGCGTCTCGCGCATCGCCTCGAACGACACCTCGCCATCGGCGATCGCCGTGGCGGTGAGGCAGACGCCGTCGATGGCGACCGAGTCGCCGATCCGCAGACCCGCCGCCGTTCGCTGCGCGCATACGCTGAGGGTCGATCCGTCCACGCCGTGGTCGACGGCGGCGACGGTGCCGATCTCCTGGACGATGCCGGTGAACATGGGTTACGGCGGGTCGCGCAGCCAGCCGTCGAGAAGGATATCCCGCCCGACGGTTTCCGGCTCCAGCGACGCCAGCGGGACGACGTCCGCGATCGCCACCGGTGCGAGCGCGTCACCGAACAACCCTGGCGCGGCCGGGTCGCCCATCACGCCGGGCGCGACGAACACCGCGAGTCGATCGATCACTGCCGCCGCGAGCAGTGCGCCTGCCAGCGTCGGGCCGCCCTCGAGCAGGACGCTCTGGACGCCGCGCGCGTGCAGGAGCGCGAGCAATGCCGGGGCGTCGGCGGCGACGGCGGTCTCGACGCCGGCCCGCTCGAGCGCGCTGCGGCGGGATGCCGGCGCGTTCGGCCCGACGACGACCAGGACGGCTCCCTCGGCGCTCGTTCGGACGACGTGCGCGGTGATGGGCAACAGCGCGCTGCGATCGGCGACGACGCGCAGGGGCTGCCTCGCGGCGACCGGGTCGCAGTCGCGGGCCGTCAGCGTCGCGTCGTCGGCGATCGCCGTCCCACGGCCGACGAGGACCGCGCCGGCAGCCGCGCGCCACTCGTGCACCAGGCGCCGGCTCTCCGGCCCGGAGATCCAGCGCGAGTCGCCGGCCCGGGTCGCCGTCCGACCGTCCACCGTCACGGCCGCCTTGTAGGTCACGTGCGGCCGCCCGAGGACCGTGGCGGTGCGGTAGGCCGCGTTCTGACGGCGGGCTGCGAGGCCGATCGGCGAGGCGCGGTCAGCGACCTCCACGTCGATCCCGGCTGCCCGCAGACGATCGATGCCTGTGCCTGCAACGAGGGGAAAGGGATCACCGGCCGCGACCACGACCCGGGCGATGCCCGCCGCGATCAGCGCATCCGCACAGGGCGGGGTGCGGCCGTGGTGGGCGCAGGGCTCGAGGGAGACATAGGCCGTCGCGCCACGGGCGTCGGCGACGGCGGCGAGGGCGACGGCCTCGGCGTGCGGACCGCCCGGCCGCGCGTGGAAGCCCTCCGCGAGGATGGCGTCGTCGCGGACGAGCACGCAACCGACCATCGCTCCCTGCGTGACCGTCCGCCGGCCCTGCTCGGCGAGATCGAGCGCCCGGCGCAGATGCGCCTCGTCGACGCCGTTCACGGCACCGTGGCCGCGTTCACCCGCTCAACGAGATCGAGGTAGGCGGCGGCGGGATCGGGCGCACTGAAGATCGCCGAGCCGGCCGTGAGCCGGTTGGCGCCGGCGCGGTGACAGTCGGCGATCGTGGCCGGTCCGACGCCGCCGTCGATCTCGACCCCGGCCCCGGGCCGCGCGAGCGCCCTCATCTCGGCGAGACGACGGAGCGACGCGGCGATGAACGACTGTCCTCCCCAGCCCGGGTTGACACTCATGCAGAGCAGATTGTCGGCCTCCTCTGCGACCTCGCTGAGCAGCGAGACCGGCGTTCCCGGGTTGAGCGTCACGCCCGGAGCCATGCCTGCCTCACGGATCCGCCGGAGGTGGTGGTGGAGGTGCGACGTCGCCTCGACGTGCACCGTCAGCGAGTCGGCGCCGGCGCGTGCGTAGTCGTCGATGAACCGCTCGGGGCGCTCCACCATCATGTGAACGGCGAGAGCGCCGCCGGCGTCATGCACGACGTCGGCGAGGGCGGCGACGACTCCGGTGCCGAACGTGATGACAGGGACGAAGTGTCCGTCCATGACGTCGACGTGGAAGGTGCGCGCGCCGACCGCCAGAAGCTCGGAGACCTGCGAGCGGAAGGCGCCGAAGTCGGCAGCCAGGATCGACGGGCAGACCTGCGTGGCGCTGATCCACGGGTGGGCGTTCTCCACAGGTCGTAGTATCGACGCTACCTTCCGGGGATGCGCCGAGGTCTGATCGCCGCGATCGTGACGATCGCACTGGCACTCGTACTCGCCCCCGCCGCGATGGCAGCCGAGGCCACAGTGGTCGCCACCACCGCGCCCGGAGGCTCCCTCGCGCTGAACGCCACGTACGCCGAGCCCGCGGACGCCGCCCTGGCACCGTCGCTGACGCCGGACGGCGCCGCGATCGAGGTCCGACGCGCCGGCGCGATCGTCCTGCGCCTGGCGGTGACGATGCCGGCCGGCGCTCCGATCGCCGCCGGCACGTACGACACGGCGGCCGGCGCCGGCATCTCGCTCACGCCCACGTGCGTCGGCCTGGCCGGCACCTTCACGCTGCAGCACGCCATCCCCGGCACGCGGCGGCGCGCGCCGACCGAGCTGTACCTGACGGCGACCGTGCGCTGCGGGGTCGAGACGGCGGCGACGACGATCGTCGTTCGCCTCGCGCGCGCCAACGCGCGCGCCGAGGCGACCGAGCGGCCGAACGCCTACATGCCGGTCGCCGACGGCCTCGCGACCGCCTGGTCGTCGACCTCGGCCGGCGGTGTCGCGGAGGCGTTCTTCCTGCCGGCGACGGGGGCTCGCCAGTCGTTCCGCCGCGCGGGCCAGAGCTTCCTATCCCAGGGGCTGTCGGGCGGCCGGGCGATCCTCCAGCACCTCACGCTCCGCGGCAGCCGGTACGACTCGAACATCGAGCTCTGGCAGCTCGCGCCGCGGCGACGCCTGACGCTGCCGAGGTCGGTAACGTCCGCCGGCTGGGAATGGGGCGGGGCGCTGTCCGGCGACTGGTTGCTCTACCAGCGCGGCGAGGTCGATGCGCGTTCGAAGGCGATCCACCTGGTCAACGTCGCGACGGGTGCTCGCCGGACGGTGCTCACCGTCGTCGGCCGGACGGCGTACCTGGAGGCGAACGACGTCAACGGCGACTACGCCGCGTTCCACCGCTGCAAGCCACGCTGCCGCAGCTACAGCTACCAGCTCTCGACGCGCCAGACGACGTCGTTGCTCCCGCCCGCCGGCCGGTCCGACTACGCGCCGACGGTCCTCGCCGACGGCACGCTCTACTTCGTCCGCTCGGCTGCGGGCTGCGGTCGCCTCGTCCGGATCATGCGACTCGACGTCGGCGCGACCGAGCCCGTTCAGGTCGCGCGGGTCCCGGCCGGCCTCGACGTCGCGAAGATGGATGCGACAACGGTCGCCGGGTCGCGGCTCGTGTACACGGAGCGCTTCAGCTGCAGGAAGGGCGACCGGGCGATCCGCCGCATCGTCGAGGCGCCAGCACCGCCCGCCTAGCGGTGCGACCCCGAATTGGCGGGGTAGTCGGAGGCCCCTGGATCGCCGGAGCGTGGTGGTGATGCGGTCGAAGCGCTGATCGCATCACCACCACGCTCCGGCGACCGTCGACTGCGCCGCAAGCGGCGCAGTCTCGGGCTTCGCGAGCGACTCGCCCGCCGCTTGGACTTGCTCCAGCAAGCCCTGCGCGACGGGCGGAGGCTCTCGCTCGCTCCAGGAACCTCGACGACAACGCCATTTCGGTGTCGAACCGCTAGCGGTGCTAGCATCAGCCTGCGATGCCGTTCGCCACGCCCACTCAGCTGCTGCCCGCGGCCCTCGCGCTCGCGCTCGTTCTCGGCCTTCCCCGGTAAGGGGAAGCAGTCGCGACATAGCATCCGTGGAGGGGCCTCGCCGGGCCACCTCCTCCCCTATCCGCTGACGAGGAGCGCCCCGCGATGACCATGCACCACCACCGTTACCGACCGTATCCCGACGTCGAGCTGGCCGACCGCACCTGGCCGGATCGGCGCCTGACGAGCGCGCCGCTCTGGGTGTCAGTCGACCTGCGCGACGGGAACCAGGCCCTGATCAACCCCATGGACATCGACCGCAAGCGCCGACTGTTCCGGCTGCTGGTGGCAATGGGGTTCAAGGAGATCGAGGTCGGCTTCCCATCCGCGTCGAAGGCCGACTTCGACTTCATCCGGACACTCGTCGACGAGGAACTGATCGCCGAGGACATCACGATCGTCGTCCTCGTCCAGTGCCGCAAGCACCTGATCGACCGCACCTTCGAGGCGCTGCAGGGCGTGCCCCGCTCGATCGTCCACTTCTACAACTCGACCAGCGAGCTGCAGCGTCGCGTCGTCTTCCGCCAGGATCGGGACGGGATCCGCGCGATCGCGACGGAGGGCGCGACGCTGGTGCGGGCCGGCGCCGAGGCGCTCAGCGCCACGAGCGGCCAGGACATCCGCTACCAGTACTCGCCCGAGTCCTACACGGCGACGGAGCCTGACTTCGCGCTCGAGGTCTGTTCGGCGGTCCAGGACGTGCTCGAGCCAACGTCAGAGAGGCGGCTGATCCTGAACCTGCCGGCGACCGTCGAGATGTCGACGCCGAACCTCTACGCCGACATGATCGAGTGGTTCGGCCGCAACGTACCCCGGCGCGAGAGCGTGATCATCTCGCTGCACCCGCACAACGACCGCGGCACCGCGGTCGCGGCGACGGAACTGGCGCTGATGGCCGGCGGCGAACGGGTCGAGGGCTGCCTGTTCGGCAACGGCGAGCGCACCGGCAACGTCGACATCGTGACGCTGGCCCTGAACCTGTTCACGCAGGGCGTCGATCCGCAGCTCGACCTGTCGGACATCGATCACGTCCGCGACGTCGCGGCCGAATGCACCGAACTCCCCGTCCACCCGCGGCACCCGTACGCCGGCGACCTCGTCTACACCGCCTTCTCGGGCTCGCACCAGGACGCGATCAAGAAGGGGATGGAGGCGATCGAGCGCACCGACGGATCGATCTGGGAGGTGCCGTACCTCGCGATCGACCCCGCCGACGTCGGCCGTACCTACGAGGCGATCATCCGCGTCAACTCGCAGTCCGGCAAGGGCGGCGTCGCGTACGTCCTCAAGACCGACCATCACCTCGATCTGCCCCGCGCCCACCAGGTCGAGTTCTCGCAGGTGATCCAGGCGATTGCGGACGCCGAGGGCGGCGAACTCGGCTCGGCCGACCTGCGGGGAGCCTTCGATCGCGAATACCTGTCCGGGGAGGGGCCGCTCGAGCTGATGAGCTACCGCGTCGAGGCGTCAGGCGACGACGGCGAGCCGGACGGCATCCTCGCCACCATCCGCCTGAACGGCGAGCTGATGACGATCCAGGGCGAGGGCAACGGCCCGATCGCGGCGTTCGTGAGCGCACTTGTCGACCAGTGCGGGCTCGACGTCTCGGTGCGCGACTACCACGAGCACGCGATGGGCTCGGGCGCGACAGCGACGGCCGCCGCCTACCTCGAGGTCGGCCTCGGTACGGAGATCTCGTGGGGAGCCGGCGTCCACCCGAACATCGTCACCGCCTCGCTGCGGGCGGTCGCGAGCGGCGTCAATCGCATCACCCGACGAGCCGGGCGCGTTCGCGCCGAGCTCGCGAGCGGCGACTGACGCAACCACGGCGCCCACGGATTCACCAACACCGCGCCATTTCCGTGTCGCACCGCTAGGCCGCGAGCAGCGCGATCAGCGCCCGGCGCGCCTCGCCCGTCCGATCACGGGGGACGGCGACGTGCACGAGCGCATGCTCGTCATCGGGTGCGTTGCCGGCCCACTCCGCCCACTCGGGCAGCACGAGCGCCGGGATGCCGAGGCCCTCCAGGAACTCCTGCACCTCCTCGGCCTCGACCGGATCGGCGGGCAGCCAGACCGCCACCCAGTCGTCCGACGGGTGCGGTCCCATCGCCGGCAGGTCTGGCTCGTGCACGCGCCGGTCGAGCGCGCGGTCGCCCGCGCACTCCGCGCAGGGTCCGCCTTCTCCCTCGCTCTCGATCTGGCAGGTCGGGCAGTACCAGCGCACGGACGTCACGATACGCGAACGCCACCCGGATCGTCTCCGAGCAGGTAGCGCGCACCCGCGCCGCGGATGGCGGCGGCGTCGCGGGGATTGAACAGGACGCATCGCCGCAGCGACAGGCAACCGCAGCCGATGCACGAATCGAGGTCGTCGCGCAGGCCCTGCAGCGTACGGATCCGGTCGTCGAGCTCGTCGCGCCAGGCCGCCGACAGCCGCTGCCAGTCTCGCCTAGTCGGGGTGCGGCCGGCCGGGAGCGCGTCGAGCGCGACGGCGATCCGGCGAAGGGGGATCCCTGCGGCAACGCCGGCCTGGATCACGGCGACCCGGCGCAGGACGTCTCGCACGTATCGCCGCTGGTTGCCGTCCGTGCGGCGGGAGGCGATCAGCCCCTGCGTCTCGTAGAAGCGCAGCGCCGACGACGTCACGCCACTGCGCAGCGCCACCTCGCCGATCGTCAGCTCGTCCGTTGCCCGCACTTGACTTCAAGGTTACTTGAAGTACTAGCCTGCGTCCATGACCACCGATTTCGAGCCGATGCCCGGCGACGCCAAGCACGAGCCGAGCGCGGAGTCGACGGCCGACGTCCTCGCGGTCCTGTACGAGCGGGTCCTCCGCGTCGACCCATCGGACCCGGCCAGCGAGCAGCGCGACCGCTTCTACCTCTCCAAGGGACACGGCCCGCACGCGTACTACCGCGAACTGAGCCGTCGCGGCTTCATCGACCCCGCCGTCCTCGAGACCTTCGGCGCCTTCGCGTCGCCGCTCGGGCACCACCCCGACCGCGTCCGGCTCGCCGGGGTGGAGATCTCGAGTGGCTCGCTCGGACATGGGCTGCCGCTCGCAGTCGGAGCGGCGCTGGCGCTGCGGGCGCGGGACAATCGACACTCGCGCGTGATCGTGCTGGTCGGCGACGCCGAACTGGACGAGGGCTCGAATCAGGAGGCGATCGCGCTCGCCGGCCGTCTCGGTCTCGGCCGACTAACGGCCGTCGTGATCGACAACGCCTCGTCGACCCATGGCTGGCCGGGCGGCATTGCGAGCCGCTTCGCGCTCGAGGGCTGGACGACAGCGACGATCGACGGCCGTGATCGCACGGCGATCGAGGGCGCCTTCGCGGACGATCTCAGGGACGTCCCGCACGTCATCGTCGCCCGGGTCGAGGCGATGTCGTGACGAGCATGCGCGATCGTTTCACCGCCGTCACGACGGCTGCCCTCGACGCGGACGAACGTGTCGCGGTGGTCCTCGCCGATATCGGTGCGGATCGCTTCGCCGCGGCGGCGGCACGGCATCCGCGGCGGGTCGTCAACGTCGGCATCCGCGAGCAGCTGCTCGTCAGCGTCGCCGGCGGGATGGCACTCGAGGGGATGCGGCCGGTCGTGCACACGTACGCGCCGTTCCTCGTCGAGCGCGCCTTCGAGCAGATCAAGCTCGACCTTGTCCACCAGGGCGCCGGCGGCGCCGTCCTCGTCTCGGTCGGCGCGTCGTACGACGACGCCGACGCCGGCCGCACGCACCACGCACCGGGCGACGTGGCGCTGCTCGGCACCCTCCCCGGGGTCACGATCCAGGTCCCGGGTCACGCCGACGAGGCAGAGATGCTCCTCCGCCGAGCGCTCGGCGCAACCGGAACGCACTACGTCCGCCTGTCGGAGGAGCTGAACACCGTCGCACACGACGGCGCCCTGACGATCGTCCGGCCCGGCGCCGAGGCGTCACCGCTCGTAATCGTCGTCGGGCCGGGTCTCGACGACGCGCTCGAGGCGACGCGGAACCTCGCCGTGCGGGTCGCCTACGTTACGACGGTGCGCCCGTTTCCCCGGGCGGAACTCGCCGCAACCGGGACCGACGACGTCGTGCTGATCGAGCCGTTCCTGGCGGGGACCTCGAGCGCGGAGATCTCGGCCGCGCTCGCCGCGCGGCCCCACCGGCTGCTCGCACTCGGCATCGCCGAACCGGAGCTACGCCGTTACGGGACCGCTGCCGAGCACCGGCGGGCGCACGGTCTCGACGCCGCCGGCATCCGGCGGGCGATCCTGGCGCATCAGGAGTCGAAGCGGGCGATGTAGAACCCATCACCGTCACCGCGATCGGGCCAGGTCCTGACCTCCTCGGTCGGTGAGAACGGCGCCGTGACGCCGGTCGTCTCGTCAGGGACCGGCGTGCAGACGGCATAGACGAGCCGGCCGGCCGGTGCGAGACAGGCGAGCAGCGCCTCCAGGAGTCGCCGCTGGAGCGTGGCCATCTCGTCCACGTCCGCCGCCGAACGGCGCCAGCGGAGATCCGCGCGCGCGGCGACGACGCCGAGGCCGGAGCACGGAGCGTCGAGCAGGATCGCATCGAACGGCCCGCGCGCGATGCCGACGTCCGCCGCATCGCCGCAGACCACCTCCGCGCCCGACGCCCCCTGCCGAGCGAGCGCCTCCTGCAGCTCGCGGCAGCGACCGGGGTCGCGCTCGGCGCAGACGAGGCCCAGCCCCTCGCCGCCGAGGAGCTCCGCGAGGTGCCCGGCCTTCCCGCCGGGCGCTGCGCAGGCGTCGAGAACCCGCTCCCCGGGCGAGGGCGCGAGGAGCGTCGCGACCCGCTGCGAGGAGCGGCTCATCGGCACGAAGTCCCCGGCCGCGAACGACGCGCTGCCGGCGACGTCGAACGGGCCGTCGAGGACGAGCGCCGAGGGAACGTCAGGATCGTGCCGGAAGCGGACACCCGCCGCCGTCAGCTCGCTCTCGACGCGCTCGCCCGCCTCGGCCCGGACGCGGAGCGCGAGTTCCCCGGGCAGGTTGCCGGCGTCGAGGAGGGCGCGACCGACGTCGAGGTCGAAGCCGTCGATGAGGACCTCGGCGATCCAGTCCGGATACGACCGCCGCAGGGCCGCTTCCGGCGCCGTGCGGTCTGGCAGCGCCTCGACCAGTGCGGCGCCGCCGTCCGCTGCCCGCCGCAGAATCGCGTTGACGATCCCGGTGGCGCGGGCGCGGCCGGCCACGCGCACGAGGTCGACGCTGCTCGCGACCGCGGCGTGAGCCGGCACCGACCCGCTGTAGAGGAGCTGGTAGACGCCGAGCCGGACGGCGTCACGCACGATCGGCTCCAGCGCGCCCGGATCGCGGCCGGCGAGCTGCTGCACGACGTGATCGATCGTCCGGCGACGCTTGATCGCTCCGAACGCCAGGTGAGACGCGAATGCGCGCTCACGTCCCGCGAGGGCGGCGCGCGTCGCCTCCGCGGCGAACGCGCGCTCGGCGTAGGCCCCCTCGTCGGTGACGCGACCGAGCACGCGCAGGGCGACGAGCCGGTCCTGCATCAGGCGACCCGCGTCGCCTGGCGCAGCGGGCGCCGGAGTCCGCGGACGAGCGCGGCCGCGTCGAGCCGGCGACCGCCCGGCGCCTGCAGCTCCTCGATCAGCAGCGCCCCGTCGGCGAACCCGATGCAGAGCGCCCCGGTCTCGCAGGCGATCACACCGGCGGCGGGGCCGGCCGGGACCGGCTCGGCCCGCCAGATCGCGAACCGCTCGCCGTCCAGCGCGAGAACGGCCCCGATGTGCGGTGACAGCGCACGAACGCGCCGGTCGGCGTCGACGACGGGACCGGCCGGATCGAGCAGCCGATCGGCCGCCGTGAGCTTGTGTGCGTAGATCACGCCGTCCGTCGCCTGCGCAGTCGTGGCGAGCGTGGAGTCGGCCGCAACGCCGAGAGCGTCAGCCAGCGGGCGGACGCCGAGCTCGAGCGAGCGGGCCATGACGACGCCGGCATCGTCGCGCTCGCCGATCGCGAAGCGTGCGACGGATACGAGCGGGCCGGCATCCAGCTCGGCGACGACGGCCATCGCGCAGGCGGCCGTCTCGGCGTCGCCCGCGAGGATCGCCCGCTCGATCGGGGCCGCCCCACGCCAGCGGGGCAGCGCCGACGGGTGCAGGTTGACCCAGGGAAACGCAGCGAGCAGCGAGGCGTCGAGCAGCTGCCCGTAGGCGCAGATACCCATCGCCCTGACGCCGGCGGCGATCAGCGCCGGCAACGCCTCGGCCGCGCGCTCGGGCTGGAGGACCGGCAGGCCGAGTTCAGCGGCGACGGTGGCGGCCGGCGGCGGCGTCGGTCGGCGCCGGCGACCCGCCGGCCGGTCGGGCTGCGTCAGGACGAGACCGATTTCGACGCCCTCGGCGACGACCCGGCGCAGGCAGTCGGCGCCATAGGCGGAGGTCGCCGCAAAGCCGATCACGTCAACGCGCGACGCATCAGACGCAGCGCGTCGTTGCGCGCCTCGCGGGTCGTCCGGTCGATGATCAGGACGCCGTCGAGGTGGTCGAGTTCGTGCTGGATGACGCGTGCCTCGTGCCCCTCTGCGTGGCGGACGATCTCCTCGCCGGCGACGTCATAGGCGCGGACGGTGATCACGAGGTGCCGGTCGACGGGGACGTCGTGCCCCTCGTCGATCAGGAGCGCGAGCGACAGGCAGCCCTCGCCGCCGGACGCCTGCTCGGAGCCGGTGTCGACGATCTCCGGGTTCACGAACACGACCGCGCCTTCCTCGTCGGAAACCTGGAACACGAACAGTCGACGGAGCAGGCCGATCTGCGGCGCGGCGAGGCCGGCGCCGTGGGCGTCGTGCATCAGATCGACCATGCGGTCACCGAGCGCCGCGAGGTCGTCGTCGAACACCTCGACCGGGTGTGCGCGCAGCCGCAGGATCGGGTCGGGGAACTGCCGCACCTGGCCGAGCGCGGCCCGGCGGGCGCGCTCGTCCCGCTCGGCCTCGGCCTGTAGGCGCTTCGACACGACTGGATTCGTACCATGCAGTCGACTCCGCGGGCGCCCGTTCGTCCAGGGTGGAGAGCGCGATCCGAGAAGCGAAACCAAAGGCAGTGCACACCGTGTCCGAGACCGAACTCGATCCCCGCCGTTTCAAGGCGCTCGCCGTCGTCTGCGCGGCCTTCTTCATGACGATCCTCGACGTCGCGATCGTCAACGTCGCGCTGCCGTCGATCGCCGTCGACCTGCAGTTCGCCC
Source organism: Actinomycetota bacterium (assembly GCA_009885805.1). Lineage (GTDB taxonomy): Bacteria > Actinomycetota > Thermoleophilia > Gaiellales > F1-60-MAGs149 > VFJZ01. The sequence continues at coordinate 10,115 of VFJZ01000019.1, read as the reverse complement.
AGGAGGACCTGCAGTGGGTGATCACGGCCTACGCCATCTCCTTCGGCGGCCTGCTGCTCCTCGGCGGCAGGGCGGCTGACCTGCTCGGCCGGCGTCGCGTGTTCATCGTCGGCGTCGTCGCCTTCACTGCCGCGTCGCTGGTCTGCGGGCTCGCGACCAGCGACACGATGCTGATCGCGGCCCGCGTCGCGCAGGGCATCGGCGCCGCGATCATCACGCCGTCCGCGCTGTCGATCATCACGACGACGTTCCCGGAGGGCAAGGAGCGGAACCTCGCCCTCGGTGTGTGGGGTGCGATCGGTGGCGGCGGCGCCGCCATCGGCGTGCTGGCGGGCGGCATCCTCACGGAGTCTCTCGGCTGGGAGTGGATCTTCTACGTCAACGTTCCGGTCGGTCTGATCGCGCTCGCGCTGACGCCGCGCTTCGTGCGGGAGAGCCGCGTCGATGGTCTGGCGCGCTCCTTTGACGCTGCCGGCGCCGCCGCCATCGCCAGCTGTCTCGCCCTGCTCGTCTACGGCATCTCGCAGGCGCCGAACGAGGGGTGGGCGTCGGCGCGCACGATCGTCGTCCTCGGCCTGTCGGCGGCGCTCCTGGCGCTGTTCGTCGCGATCGAGTCCCGCGTGCAGGCGCCCCTGATGCCGCTGCGGATCTTCCGTCTGCCGTCCCTGGCGGCGGCCAACGCCGTCGGCGCGCTGATCGGCGCGACGATCTTCGCGAACTTCTTCGTCCTGACGCTGTTCGTCCAGCAGGTGCTCGACTACTCGGCGCTTCGCACGGGTGTGACGTTCGTCGCGACCGCAGGAACGGCGGTCGTCGTGGCGGGCGTGGCGCAGGCGATGACGACCCGGGTCGGCGTCCGGCCGGTGCTGACCGTCGGCCTCGTGCTGCTCGGGATCGGCATGCTCTGGTACACCCGACTGCCGGTCGACGCCTCGTTCCCGGGCGACCTTCTGCCCGGATACCTGATCGTCGGCTTCGCCATTCCCTGCGCGTTCATCCCGGTCTCGATCGCCGCGCTGAGCGGCGTCGGCGAGAACGACGCCGGGCTCGCTTCGGGGCTGATCAACACCAGCCAGCAGATCGGCGCCGCGCTTGGCACGGCGATCGTCTCAAGCGTCTTCACGACGCGGATCGCGAACGCTCTCGCCGACAACGTGCCGCCGGCGCAGGCGCTGACGGACGGCTTCACGCTCGCATTCTGGCCGCTGCTCGCGATGGCGGCGGTCGCGCTCGCCGTGGTGATCGCGGCGATCCGCACGGCGCCGACGCCTGAGCCGGTCGGCGCCGACTAGACGGTCTGCGGATCGACGTCGACGACGATCGTCGCACCGGCCCGCCTGAACGCCGGCGCCTGCGCCGAGGCGACCGCGCCGAGCACCGCGGCGGCCCGCCGAGCGCTGGCCGTCTTGACGAGCAGGTGGGCCCGACTGCGACCACGCACTCGGTGCAGCGCCGCGGGACCGAGGAGGTCGTCGCCGACCAGGCCGTCGGCGGCGGCGGCGACCACTCCCGCCAGCAACCGCTGCGCCGTCGCAACATCGGCAGCGGTGACGAGAATGCGGACGAGACGCCGGAACGGCGGGTAGCCGAGTAGCTCCCTGCGAGCCAGTTCGCCGTCGAGGAACTCGTCGACCGCGTGCCGCGCGGCGAGGCGAACGACGCGGCTCTCCGGCTCCCAGGACTGCACGATGACGCGCCCGCCCGATCCCTCCCGCCCGGCCCGTCCCGCGAGCTGCACGAGGAGGGAGAACGTCCGCTCCTCGGCGCGGAAGTCCGGCATTGCCAACCCGACATCGGCGTCGACGGCGGCGGCCAGGCGCACGGACGGGAAATGATGTCCCTTCGCGACCAGTTGCGTGCCGACGAGCACGGCACGGTCCGTCTCGGCAAAGCGCTCGAGCGTCTCCTCCAGCGCGCCGCGGCGCGAGGTGGCGTCGGCGTCCAGACGGAGAACCGTCAGCGCCGGAAACGTCGTCGCGACCAGCTCCTCCAGACGCTCGGTGCCAGCGCCGATCCTGGCGACGTCGACGGCACCGCATTGCGAGCAGTGCGAGGGAACGCGTTCGGAGGCGCCGCAGTGGTGACAGCGCAGATCGTGCCGATGCAGCGTCAGGGCGACGTCGCACGCCCGGCAGCTGAACAGCCGGCCGCAGCCGCGGCAGTGCAGCGCCGGCGCCTCGCCCCGGCGGTTGAGGAGCAGTACGGCCCGGCCGCCATCGTCCGCGATCGCGCCGAGCGCGTCGTGCAACGGACGCGACAGGGGGTAGCCGCCGTCGCGGCGCAGGTCGACGACCGTCACCGGCGGGAGCACGCCGCCGATGCGACCGGGAAGCTCCATGCGGTCGAGCGCGTGCCAGGACTCCGGCCGCGGCGTCGCCGATGCTGCGAGGACCGCAGCGCCGTGGTGACGCGCGCGCAGCACTGCGAGTGCCCGCGCGTCGTAGCGCGGATCGGAGTCCTGCTTGTACGCAGGCTCGTGCTCCTCGTCGATCACGATCAGACCGAGATCGGCGACGGGGGCGAATAGCGCGCTGCGCGGTCCGACCACGATCGTCGCCTCGCCGCGGCGGATGCGGTCGTACTCGGCCGAGCGTTCGCCGGCTGCGAGCGCCGAGTGCACGACGGCGACGCGAGGACCGAACCGTGCCGCGACGCGCCCGGCCGTCTGCGGCGCGAGTGCGATCTCCGGCACCAGCACGATCGCGCTGCGGCCGAGTTCGACACAACGCGCAAGGCCACGCAGGAACACCTCCGTCTTGCCCGAGCCGGTCACGCCGAACAGCAGCAGCGGCGCCGGGTCCCGCTCCTCGATCCGGGTGATCAGGCGGGCAACCGCCGTCTCCTGCGCGGCGGTCAGGTCGTGCCCGGGGAGCACCGGGCCGGCGTTGGCAGGCAGCGGTCCGACGGCGATCCGGCCGGTCGCGCGGAGACGCCGCAGCACGTCGGCGGAGGCGCCGGTCGCCTCGCGGAGCGCCGCAATGGGTAACGGGCCGCCGGCGAGTGCGTCGAGGACCGCGGCCTGACGCAGCCCGCTGGCAGCAGCGCCGTCGAGTGCCGACGCCCACTTCGGCACGCGCGGCGCGGTCACCGGCGGTAGCACCAGCTCCAGCGCCCGGGCTGGCGACGTTGCGTAGCGGGCGGCGATTTCGAGTGCGAGAGCGACGAGGTCGGCCGGAATGCGCCGACCGCTATCCGCCGCCTCCCTGAGGTCGCGATCGCCGTCGACGCCGTCGCCGACGACGACACCAATCACCGTTCGCGCACCGAGCGGGATGTCGACGACGGCGCCGACCGGTAGGGCGACCGGGACGGCGTAGTCGAACGGCCGGGCGAGCGCGCGGGCTCGCACGAGGGGGACGACTGCGACGACCGGCACTCCGAGAGCACCGTAGCCGGATAGTGTGCCGCAGCGGAAACTCCTTGGCAGATGCCGCCGGAACGCAGCTCGCGCGACTTGTCGGGCGAGATTCCAGCCGACGCTTCGCAGGCGCGTCAGCTGTCAACGAGTTCCGCTGCGGTGCACTAGGATCCGGGCATGTCCCGGCCGCGTCCGCTCGCTGCGCTGCGCGCCGTGCTCGCCGAGAACTCGCGGCGTGGCCGGGCGGCGTCGTGGGTCCTCGCCGCCACCGCCGCGGTCGTGGCGGCGGCGCTGCTCTACCGGTTCTTCCCTACGCGGTGACGGCCGCGACGCCCGTCGCCACCCGCAGGGCGTCGACGCGGTCGGTGCGCTCCCACGTGAAGCCGTCGCGCCCGAAGTGGCCGTACGCAGCGGTCTGACGGAACACGGGACGACGCAGGTCGAGGTCGCGGAGGATCGCGGCGGGCCGGAGGTCGAAGACGTCGCGGACAGCGTCGGCGATCCGATCCGACGACACGCCGCGCTCGGTGCCGAACGTCTCGACCATGATCGAGACCGGCTGGGCGACGCCGATCGCGTAGGCCACCTGTACCTCGCAGCGGTCGGCGAGGTCAGCCGCGACGACGTTCTTCGCGACCCAGCGAGCGGCATAGGCGGCCGACCGGTCGACCTTTGTCGGGTCCTTGCCGGAGAAGGCGCCACCGCCGTGACGGGCCATACCGCCATAGGTGTCGACGATGATCTTGCGGCCGGTCAGGCCGCAGTCACCCATCGGGCCGCCGACGACGAACTTGCCGGTCGGGTTGACGAGGACGAAGTCGCCGCCGACAAACTTGCCCGGGTCGTACATGTCACTCGGCAGCACCGGTTCCAGCACGTGCTCGATCAGGTCGCGCCTGATCGCGGCTGGCAGGTACTCCTCCGCATGCTGGGTCGAGATCAGCAGACGCTCGATCTCGACCGGCCGCAGAGCACCGTGCGCGTCCTGCTCGTAGCGGATCGTCACCTGGCTCTTGCCGTCGGGGCGCAGGTCGGGGAGCAGGCCCGACTTCCGCACCTCGGCGAGGCGCTGCGTGATGCGGTGCGCCAGCATGATCGGCAGCGGCATCAGTTCCGGCGTCTCGCGGCACGCGTAGCCGAACATCATCCCCTGGTCGCCCGCGCCCGTGCGGCCGAGCGGATCACCCTCGCCCTGCTGCGTCTCGAACGAGTCGTCGACGCCCTGGGCGATGTCCGGAGACTGCTCGTCGAGCGCGACGATGACGCCGCAGGTGTGCCCGTCGAAGCCGTACTTGGCGCGGTCGTAGCCGATGTCGATGATCGTCTGGCGCGCGGTCTTGGCGATGTCGACGAACGTGGTGGTCGAGATCTCACCCGCAACGACGACGAGGCCCGTCGTGATCAGCGTCTCGCAGGCGACCCGGCCCATCGGGTCGTCCGTGAGGACGGCGTCGAGAACCGAGTCCGAGATCTGGTCGGCGATCTTGTCGGGGTGCCCCTCGGTGACGGACTCGGACGTGAAGATGAAATCGCGCATGCCTTGGGTGGCCCTCCGGGCGGAAATTGACCGCCGGATGGTACCAGTGTCGGCCAAGTGGTCCGTCACCGCGGTCGCCGTAGTCCTTCAGGGGTCAGCTCGGCTCGCCGAGCTGACCCCTGAAAGCGAAGGACGATCCAGGCGCACCAAACCCACGCCATTTTCGGTGACGCACCGCTAACGAATCTGCAGGAACGCGTTCATGGTCGAGCGGCCGCCGTCGGACGAACCCCAGGCGATGAAGCCGCCGAAGGGCGCCAGGTTCGCGGCCACGTCCTCCTCGATCTCCGCGCCGCTGCGCTCGGCGAAGGCCACGAGTCGGGGGATGTCGAGGTGGACCAACGAGGACATCTCGTCGGGCGTGCCCGCGGCGCGCCGCAGATCGAGCATCCGCTCGCCCGCACCGCCGCCCGGTGCCGCGCCGGCCGTGCCGACGCCGATCGCGATCACATCGCCGTCCCGGCGCCAGGACACGTCGAAGGCCTCGATCTGGCCGAGTTGTCCCTCGGCGCCGTCGGGGAGCGGGCCGAAGGTGACCGCGCCGCCCGACGTCGTCGCGACCGCGGCCGTGACCTTCGTCAGCGTCTGCGCGGCTGCGGCCGCGTCACGTGGCCTGAGCAGGAGGCCGCCCTTCACCGGTGCGCCCTCCGCGACGTAGAGGCCGACCTCGCCGGCGAGCAGCGGGATCACGTCGTTGGCGAGCGAGAGACCGAAGGTCGACTCGATCTGAGCGACTCCCTCCTTTACCTCCGCGTCGTTCTCGATCTGCGCGATCGCAGCCCGCAGTGCCTGCTCGCCGACGCGGCCTCCGGCGAAGGCGAGCGCGTCCGCAGGAGCGAGGTCGTCGAGCGTGACGCTGCCCGCTTCGGGGAGGCCGAACTCGGCCGCCTTCGCCTCGTCGACGAGCGTCGTCGAGCTCAGTCGGACGCCGCCGTCGGTCGCGCCGAGCGAGAAGGAGACGGCGCGCAGCGCCTCCAGTTGGCGGATCGCCTGTTCCAGTTGGGCCTCCGGGACGGCCGGTCCGTCGACAGGTTCCGCGGCGGCGAACGGGAGCGCGACGCCCGCAAGCTGAGCGACCTTCGCGCCGTCGGCGAAGCCGACGAGGAGGTTGTCGGCCGGCAGATCCGCCATCGCCTCCGCGTAGAGCGGCGAGTCGGCAAGCGACGGCGCGCCCTCGTGCGTGTCGATCGCGAGGTGGAGACTCGCGCTGTCGCTCGCGATCAGCAGGGCGTCCGGGCCGATGGCGGCGTGGACGGGCTCGTCCTCGCTGCTGTCGAGAAACTCCCTGAACCCCTTGTATTCGGTGCCGGACGCCTTCAGATCGCTTGCCTCCGCCGTCAGCGCGGTCTCGGCCTTGGCGGCGTCCGTGATCGCAACGAAGCCGACCCAACGCGGCTTCGGACCGCTGTCGGCGATGCCGACCGACAGCAGGCCCACGCCGATCTCCTTCCCCAGCCAGGGCTGGATGTCCCGCGCGAAGTCGACGTCATCCGAGCTGAGGCTGGCGCGCAGGCTCTGCTCGATCGAGGCGAAGCCGGGGAATTTCGTCGCCTGGGCGAGCGCCGTCTGCCAGGCGGGCGACGACAGGTCGGCGTTCGCATCGATGAAGGCGAGCGTCGAGGCCGGCATGCTGGCGGCGGCGAGGCCATCGGTGCCGGCGGCGCTGACGGCGCCCTTGGGCGTGGTGGTGCCGCCGCATGCAGCGAGCACGATCGCCGCGGTCACGGCGACGAGGGCGGGAAGTGTTCGATTCACGGGGTGCATCACTGGTAGCTATCGGCAGGGCGCACGATACGGTCAATATTCGGTGTTCGGCTCCCGCGCCATCAGGCGGGCGACGGCCGTGCGCGGGTCCTCGCCGTCGAGCAGCGCGCAGACACGCTCGGTGATGGGGAGCTCGAGCCCACGCTCCCGGGCCACCGCTCGCAACGTCGGCGCCGTCGTCAGCCCCTCGGCGACCATCCCGATGTGCCCCTCGATCGCGGCCGGGGCCATGCCCTCGGCGAGCAGTTCGCCGGCACGGCGGTTTCGGGAGTGGCGTGAGCAGCACGTCGCGACGAGGTCGCCGAGTCCAGCCAGGCCGGCGAACGTCCGCTGGTCGGCGCCGAAGGCGACGCCGAGACGGGTCATCTCCGCCAGTCCGCGCGTGATCAGGGCGGCCTTCGCGTTGTCCCCGAGGCCAAGGCCGTCGGAGACGCCGGCCGCGACGGCGATGACGTTCTTCGCCGCGCCGGCCAGTTCGACGCCGACCAGATCGGCGTTCGCGTAGACACGGAAGCGCTCCGACGAGATCTCAGTACGGAGCCGCACCGCAAGGTCGATCGGCACCGAGGCGATCACGGTCGCAGCGGGCGTGCCGCGCGCGACCTCCTCGGCGTGGTTCGGGCCGGACAGGACGGCGATCCGCGCCGCGTCGCCGACCACCTGTCCGGCTACCTCGGACAGGCGCCGTCCACTGCCCGGCTCGAGCCCCTTGGTGAGCGAGAGGACCGCGGCGGCCGGCGGGATCGTCAGTCCGGCGAGCGTCGCAGAGAAGGCTCGCGACGGAATAGCAAGGACCACCAGTTCGGTACCGGCGGCGATGCCGTGGCCGAGGTGCCCGGCGTGGATGCGCTGATCGAGCGTGACGCCGGGCAGGTAGCGGGCGTTCTCGCGGTCCCGCTCGATCGCCGCGGCCTGAGCGGCGTCTCGCGCCAGCAGTGTGACGCCGTGCCCGCGCGCCGCGAGCACCGTCGCGAGAGCAGTCCCCCAGGATCCACTCCCGACGACGGTGATCTGCATCCGCGGAGTTCTACCAGGCTGCGGTTGGCTCGTCGGTCGCGGGGGCCGCCGACTGCGACGACGCGCCCTCGGCATTCCAGGACGGATAGGCGTCGACGAGCAGCAGCACGTACGCCAGGAGGCGGGCGCCGAAGCGCTGCACCTGCACCTGGAAGTCGTGGAGGCCGGCCGGGTTCGAGCCGGTCAGGACGATCATCACCCAGGACACGGCGAGGACGATGCCGCCGACGGCGTTCAGGATGTACGCGACGATGAGCGCCCAGATCGCCAGGATGAGCCGGAACAGGGCCTTCACCCGGCTCTGCCGCTCGGGCACCTCGATCACGACACGGACGGGATAGTCGTCGCTCGGCCCGAAGGCGGGGAAGCGGTCGGTGAGCAGGCTCGCGTAGCCGTTCACCTGTGAGGCGTAGATGAACCAGCGCTGCACGAACCCCTGCATGCCGGCGGGGAAGCGGCCGGTGAAGACGACGGCGAACCAGGCGATCAGGACGACGAACTGGGCGGCGATCCCCCACACCGCGACGACGATCGCGTGCGGGATCAGGGTGAAGTAGCGGAAGAACGCCGTGAGACGGCTGTGCCGATCGCTGCGATCGGCGGTGAGGTCGACGGGGTGCACTGCGGTCTCCTTGGTCGGGGACGAGCCTCACCATAGGGGCAGGCCAGGACACGTGCCCGAGGCGAGATCCGGAGAAGGGGCAGGACGGAGGTTCAGCAAGACATCTCGCATAACCATTGCCCCCCAGCCACAGCCGGCACTACGGTCAGAGAAGTCGCGGGGCAGCGCCGCACCCACAGTTCGCACCGTTGAACCGCTCGTCGCAAGGGGGGATACGTTGAAGAGGGTCATTCTCGGCGCGTTTGCTGCCACGTGCTAGTCGCGCCAGCCGCGGACGCAAAGGCCTTCCGCGCAACGGTGGTCAAGCGCAACGTCGCGGCGAACACCGTCGTGGTCGCCACCAAGGCCGGACAGCTCCGGATCGTGCACAATCGCCGCTACCGCGTCGGCACCGTCGTGCGCATCAGCGGTGCCAGCGTCAAGGCGGTCGGACACACGCGCCGCGTCCGCATCAAGGGTGTCGTCACGCGCCCTGCCGCGAGGACGTTCAACCTCTCCGCCGGCGGGGCGGTCCTCAGCGTCCGGGCCCGCGGTGGGGCGCGCGCGACGCGCCGCCCCGGCCATCGCCTCGGCCTCGGAGTCGACGTGAGGGCCACGATCGCGCCGGACGGCACCGTCACCGAGACTGTCAGCACCGAGACCGACGATGTCGACGGTGCGCAGCTCAAGGGAACGCTGACATGCACTCCAGCGAGCGATGCCGTGACGTGTGATCAGCCGAACACCCTCAAGATCGACGTCGGCCCGGTTGGGGCCCCGCTCCTGATTCCGGTCGTGTTCGACCCCCTGTTCTTTCCCGACACCCTGCTCGGCCCGCTCGTCGGCCAGCGCGTTCAGGCCCGCGTCGACCTGGCGCCGTCCACGCTCGATCCGGGCGCAGTCGTGCTGACGCTCAAGGCAATCGCCAGCGAGGACGCGTGTCGCGACGAGGACGAGGACGAAGACGAGGACGAGGACAACGACGAGGACGCCAACATCTTCCACCGCGACGGGGATGACGACGACGGCTGCGAGGACGACGACTGAACGTCAGCGGGCGGCGATGCGGATGCGGTTCTCCGCGTACATCAGGTCACGCTCCGCGCGAAAGCGATCGACCGCCGCATCGCCGCCATCGGCCGCCGCCAGCCGGGCCCGCGCGTCGTCGGCGTCGACCCGTGCCTGGTCGAGGTCGACGTCGGCGGCCGCGATCGCGCCCTCGACGAGCACCATCGCTCGGTCGTACTGCATCTTGAAGTACCCCTCGTTGATCGCCCACGAGCGCCACTCGCCGCCCTCGAACTTCACGCGCACCTCGCCGACATCGAGCCGCGCGACGATCGGCGCGTGCCGCGGCAGCACGCCGAGCTCACCCTCGGCGCCGGGCACGACGATCATCTGCGCGCGGCCGGCGAAGACGCGTCCCTCCGGCGTCAGGATCTCGCAGTCGAGCTCGGCCATGCGGCTACGCCGTCGCCTTCATCGCCTCGGCCTCGGCGACGACCTGGTCGATGCCGCCCTTGAGGTAGAACGCCTGCTCGGGCACCTCGTCGTGCTTGCCCTGGAGGATCTCGTCGAAGCCGCGGATCGTGTCGGCCAGCTTCACGTACTCACCGTCGCGGCCCGTGAACACGGACGCGACGAAGAACGGCTGCGACAGGAACCGCTCGATCTTGCGGGCCCGGGACACGGTCAGGCGGTCCTCGTCGGAGAGCTCGTCCATGCCGAGGATCGCGATGATGTCCTGCAGGTCCTTGTAGCGCTGGAGCACCTCCTGGACGCGTGTCGCCGTCTCGTAGTGCTCCGCCCCGACCACGCCCGGCTGCAGCGCCCGCGAG
>VFJZ01000038.1 GCA_009885805.1 Actinomycetota bacterium | reverse complement strand
GACGATCCGGCGCCTCCTCCGACGCACCAGCCAGCTCGTCGCGACCGTTCGCCGCCGCTGGCCGGTCATCCTGGCCCCGACCGCCGCCGCTTCTTTGACGGGCTCCTAGGCCACCGTATACACTGCCTGCATGCCTCCGCTCGCCGCCCGCGGTCAGCCGGCGATCGTCGACATCCTGCGCGACGCGATCCGGCAGCGCCTGCTGCCGCCTGGTTCGCAGCTGATCCAGGCGTCGATCGCCGAAGCGCTTGGCGTCAGCCGGATTCCCGTTCGCGAGGCGCTGCAGTTCCTCGCCTCGGAGGGGCTCGTCACCTTCACGGAAGACGGCACGCGCGTCACGGAGTTGCGGCCGGCCGAGGTCCACGAGTTGTGGTCTCTGCGCGCCCTGCTCGAGCCGGTGCTGGCCGAGGGGATCGTCCGCAACGCGACCGCCGGCGATCTCGCTGGCCTGCGGCGCCAGGTGGCGACCATGGACACCGCGCCGGACGACGCCTGGTCCGACCTCAACCACACGTTCCACATGGATCTCTACCGCCTCAGCGGGATGCGTCACCACGGCGCCGCTGCGGCGCGGGTGCTGAACCAGATCGAGCCGTACTCGCGGGTGGCCGTCAACCGGCTGCAGGGCCGCGGCGCGGCGCAGGCCGAGCACCACGAGATGATCGCGGCGATCGACGCGCGTGACAACGCTGCTCTCGCGGAGGTGTTGGAGCGACACTCGACGCGGGCAAGGGAGCTCCTCGTCGGGTACGCGGAGTCTGCGGCCGCGGAGTCGGCGAAGAGCGAGACGAGCGATGCTGCGCGGGCATTCGCTGCGCGTCTGATCTCCAGTTGACATCGATGTATCCAATGTAGACAATGGATACCGAGCAGGAGGTACCCCGTGGTAACCACCGACCACCAGACGCGGATCCAGGCGCTTCTCGACGAGATCTTCGATGCCGATACCGGCATCTACCAGCAGCGCGGGTTCCAGCGCCGCGTCGGATTCGGGAAGCGGCCGGCCTTGATCCATATCGACCTCGCGAACGCCTGGACGCGCCCGGGTCACGCGTTCTCGTGCGAGGGCATGGACACCATCATCCCGGCCGTGCAGAAGCTGAACGACGCCGGGCGGGCGAAGGGGATCCCGGTCGTCTACACGACGACGGCGTACACGAACGTCGACGGTGCGCATCCCGACACGGGGCTGTGGCACCTGAAGATCCCCGTCGAGCAGCTTCGCGTCGGTGATCCGGCGGTCGAGATCGACAGCCGGATCGAGCCGGCACCCGGCGAGCAGGTAATCGTCAAGAAGCGCGCGAGCGCGTTCCACGGCACGTACCTCGCGGGCTTCCTGCGTGCGCGCGGAGTCGACACGGTGATCCTCACCGGTGTGACGATGTGTGGCTGCGTCCGGCACTCGTGCGAGGACGCGATCGCGGAGGGCTTCCGCCCGATCGTCGTGCGCGAAGCGGTGGGCGACCGGGTGCCCGGCGTCGTCGAGTGGAACCTGTTCGACATCGACGCGAAGTTCGGCGACGTCGAGTCGTTGGCGACCGTGGTCGAGTACCTGGGTTCGATCGACCCGATGGCGTGAAAGATCGGGATCCGATCCCTTTCTTTCACGGTGCGTGACGGTCCGACGCGCCGTCGGCAGGGCACGATGGCGGGGTGCCGCACCCCCTGCGACTCGATCATCCTGACGGTGTCTACCACGTCTACACGCGCGGCAACGATCGCCAGACCATTCACGGCGACCGCTCGGAGTTCGAGCGATTCGAGCGTGCTCTTGGTACTGCCGCGACCAGGCACGGCTGGGCGGTCGAGGCGTACGCCGTCATGCCGAACCACCTTCACATCGTCGTCAGGCCGAAGGGAGCACTCTCGGTCGGGATGCATCAGTTGCTCGCGACCTACGGCACCTGGTGGAACAAGCACCGCGTCCGCCGGGGGCACGTCTACGAGGGACGGTTCAAGAGCCGCGTCGTCAACGATCCGCGGTACCACGCGCACGTGGTCCCCTATGTCGTAGCGAATCCGGCGAAGGACGGGTTCGTCACGGGTGCCGTCGACTGGCCGTGGTCGTCCTACCGCGCGACGGTCGGCATCGTCCCGGCGCCGCCGTGGCTCGACGTGGCCGCCGCGATTGCTGCCTGCGGCGGCCACGAGCGCTTCGAATCAGTCGTGCGGCACCTCGGCAACCCGGGTTCGTCGAACGAAGGTCGCCCATACCTGGACGACGTCCTGGACGACACGGCGTCGAGCATCGTGCGGGCGCACCGGGTGTACGGCTACACCCTCCGCGAGATCGCTGCGGCGCTCGGCGTGAGCGAGGCGACGGCATGGCGACGCTCGACGCGGTGAAAGAAAGGGATCAGATCCCGTTCTTTCACCGCGGCGCTCGCTTCGCGTAGTCGTCCGCGATCTCGTCGAACGTGCACCAGCGCACACCCTCGTGCCCGTTGATGTACTCGATGATCCGCTCGTGCATCAGGAGCACCTGGGGGCGACCCGAGACGTCCGGGTGGATCGTCATCGTGAACACCGCGTAGTCGTCCTCGCGGTAGATGTAGTCGAACTGGTCCATCCACATCTGCTCGATGTCACGCGGGTTGACGAAGCCGTGCGAGTTCGGCGACTTCTTGATGAACATCATCGGCGGCAGGTCGTCGAGGTACCAGCTCGCCGGGATCTCGATCAGGTCGGTCTCCTCGCCCCGCTCCAGCGGCTTCATCCAACTCTCGGCCGGCGCCGAATAGTCGATCAGCGTCCACGTGTCGCCGACACGGACGCGGTGCGGGTAGAAATCGCTCGACATCAGCGAGTGGTCGTACTTGATGCCGTGCTTCAGCAGCAACTCGTTCGTGATCGGCGAGAACTCCCACCACGGCGCGACGTAGCCGGTCGGCCGCCGGCCGGAGAAGCTCGTGATGAGGTCGATGCACTTGGTGAGGACCGTCTCCTCCTGCTCCGGCGTCATCGCGATCGGGTTCTCGTGCGTGTAGCCGTGCACGCCGATCTCGTGCCCCGCCGCGACGATCGCCCGTGTCTCCTCCGGGAACGTCTCGATCGAGTGGCCCGGGATGAACCAGGTGACCTTGATGTCGTACTTCGCGAACAGCTTGAGCAGCCGCCGCGTGCCGATCTCGCCGGCGAACAGGCCGCGCGAGATATCGCAGGGCGAGTCGCCACCACCGTACGAGCCGATCTGGCCTGCGACGGCGTCGATGTCGACGCCGTAGGCGACGAGGATCTCCTTGGCCACCATTGCCTCCTTCGTTTCCTGGTCGCTGAACGATAATGCAGGCGTGTGCTCCCTCTGCGGCGTTCTCAGCGGTGCCGCCCACTGGGCCGAGACCGCGCGCGGCACGCCGGGGGAGACCGGGCAGCGCCGCGCCGCGCTTCGCGACCGCCTGCGGCGCGTCGAGCTGCTGAATCGCGTGCTGCGACCGGTCGGTCTCAGCGTCGACGAGTTCGAGGAGACGGCCTACGTCGTGCGAACCGCGACCGGGGCCGCCGAACTCGTCCCAGACCTGGCCGGCGTCTGGGCCGCCGCGGCCCGCCTGCGGGGCGCCGCGCCCGATCCGCTCGACCCGGGCCTGCTCGACGCGCTCGAGGCGGCGTGCGCACCCCGCTGACCATCGTCACCGGCTTCCTCGGTGCGGGGAAGACGACGCTGCTCCAGCGGCTCCTGGCCGACCCCGACCTCGCCGACGCCGCCGTCCTTGTCAATGAGATCGGCGCCATCGCGCTCGACCACCACCTGCTGCGGCGCATCGATGAGCGCACCGTCGTCCTGGCATCCGGCTGCGTGTGCTGCACGATCCGGGGCGACCTCGCCGACGAGCTCCGCGCGCTCGAGGCGCGCCGGCTTCGCGGTGAGATCCCGCCGTTTCGCCGGGTCGTGCTGGAGACGAGCGGCCTCGCCGACCCCGCGCCGGTCCTCTCGACCCTGCTCGCCGACCCGATGCTCGCGGCCAACTACGCCGCGGACGGTGTCGTCACCTGCGTCGATGCGGTCGGTGCGCTGCCGCAGGCGGACCGGGCGCCGGAGTGGATCCGCCAGGTTGCGCTCGCCGACCGCCTCGTGATCACGAAGGCCGATCTCGCCACCGCTGAGGACCTCGCCGCGGTTCGCGAGCGTCTCCGGGCGGCGAATCCGGCTTCGCCGATCGTCGAGGCCGACCACGGCGCGGTCGCCGCCGCGTCGATTCTCGGTGCGGCGCCGACCGATCCCGCCGCGCGGCTCGCCGACACCCTGCACTGGCTCGCCGCCGTCGGCGCCGGCCCCGAGCGACACGCTCACGACGTCCAGGCGCACGCGATCCGCCTCGAACGGCCACTCGACTGGACGATGTTCGGCATCTGGCTGAGCATGCTCGTCGCCCGCTATCCGGCGGACGTCCTCCGCGTCAAGGGCCTGCTCGACGTTGGCGACGTCGGTCCGCTCCTCGTGAACGGTGTCCAACACGTGATCCATCCGCCGCTGCACCTACCGGAGTGGCCGGACGACGATCACGCCTCGCGGCTCGTCGTGATCGCGCGAGGCATCTCGCGCAGCGTCCTCATCCGCTCACTCAACGCGTTCGACGAGGCCGCGCGCATGGGTTTGACCCAGGCTGCGACGGCCCGGTAGTCTCCAGGGATGGCCACCCAGGGTGCGACCCTCACGCGCGACGAGCTCGCCGCGCTTCCCGACAGCTACTTCCGCGCGGTTGACGCGATGGACCTCGACGGCATCATGGCCCACTGGGCCGATGACGCGACGATGACGATCCAGACCGCGCACACGACCTTCAACGGCGCGGACGAGATCCGCCGGATGTTCGGCGACTTCATCGGCAGCTCCGTCTTCATCCGCCACGACATCCGCAACATCGTCGTCGAGCCGAGCACGATGAAGGTCGCCACCGAGCAGGGGTACCAGGGCGAGCTCAAGGACGGCACCAAGAACGACATGCACAACTGCAACTTCTTCGACGTCGGCCCGGATGGCCGCTTCACCCGCGTGATCATCTTCATGTCCGGCTCCAGTCCGCTCGTCTAGGCGGGTGGTGCGCGCTCTTCCGGTGCCGGTGCTGCTCGGCACTACGATGTTCTTCTGGGGCGCGGCATTCAATGTCAGCGACGTCGCGTTTGACCATACGACGCCCGCGCTGGTCGCGCTGTCGCGTCCCCTCATCGCTGCGCCGATCCTGATCGCGCTGCTGCCGTTGTTCGGGGCGCGACTGCCGCGTGACCTGCGCACGTGGCTGTGGGCGGCCGTTGCCGGCGCGGGGGCGACGTCGCTGTCGCTGATGGGCCTGTCGGAAGGCACGTCCCGCGCCGGCCCCGCGGTCGCGTCGGTGCTCCTCAACACGGCGCCGTTCTGGGCGACGTTCATCGCCTGGGCGGCGCTGCGCGAGCGTCCGACGGTGCTCCGCGGCGCCGGTCTGCTGGTCGGCTTCTCCGGCGTCCTGCTGATTATCTTCTCGAACCCGGGCGATGTGGCGTCGGGATCTGATCTCTACATCGGCGCGGCGCTGACGATCGTCGGCGCCGTCGGCTACGCCGTCGCCGGGGTCGCCGTGCGCTACCTGCACACGACCGGGTTCCAGTACGAGCTCTACGGGTTCACGGCCGCGCAGTTCGTCACCGGTGCGCTCTTCCTGGTGCCGTATGCGCTGCTCTCGGGCGACCCGGCCTCGACGGAGTGGGGCTCAGGGGAGCTCTGGGCGGCGCTGATCTTCCTCGCGCTCGGCTCGCAGCTGATCGCCTTCATCTGCTTCTTCCGTGCGCTCGAGCGCTGGACGACCGCCCGCGTGCTGGCCTGGGCGTTCCTGCCGCCGGTTGTCGCGGCGGCGATCGAGGCGGCGCGGGGGAACCTGCCGGGCGGTCTCACCGCCGCGGGTATGGTCGTCGTCATCGCCGGCGTCGTGATCGTCAACCTGCCACGGGCGGAGGTCCGCGAACGTGTTCCATGACTGGTCGTGCCTCGAGATCGCGGCCCACGTCCGCAGCGGCGACGTGTCGGCCCGCGAGGTCGTCGCGCATCACCTCGAGCGGATCGCCGACCACTCCGATCTGAACGCCTTCATCACGGTCGCCGACGCCGAGCAGGCGCTCCGCGACGCCGACGCCGTCGATCTCGCCGCGCCGCTCGCCGGGGTGCCGTTCGCGCCGAAGGATCTTCTCGACACGGCGGGGCTGCGGACGACGTACGGCTCATCGATCTACCGCGACCACGTCCCGCAGCGAACGGCGTCCTCGATCACCGCGCTGACCGACGCCGGCGCGGTGATCGTCGGCAAGGCCAACCTGCACGAGTTCGCCTGGGGGATCACGTCCCGGAACCCGCACTACGGCGCGGTGGTCAACCCGCGCCGGCCCGATCGGATCCCGGGTGGCTCGTCCGGAGGGTCGGCCGCCGCGGTGGCGGCGGGTCTCGCCGCGATCAGCCTGGGGACGGACACGGGCGGCTCGATCCGCATCCCGTCGTTCGCGTGCGGCACGGCCGGCTACAAGCCGAGCTACGGGCTCGTCCCACTCGACGGCTGCTATCCGCTCGTGCCACGGATGGATCACATCGGGCCGATGGCCCGCACGATGGCCGAGTGCGCGCTCGCCATGGAGGTGCTCGCCGGCATCAGGGCGACGCCGCGTCTCGGGGGGCTGCGCGTCGGCCTGCTGCACGAGATCGACGGCGTCGCTCGTCTCACGGACCTCGGCGCCAACGTCGAGGAGGCGGCCCTGCCCGACTCGGAGGCGCTGCTGCCGATGTTCGCCGCCTGGTGCGCCGACTCGCACTACGAGCAGTACCGGGCGCGCCGCGACGAGTACTCGCCGGACCTGCAGGTGAAGTTCGACTGGGGCTTCAGCGTGACCGCCGCCGACTTCCTGCACCTGCTCGGCGAGTACGACCGCTGGCGCGAGCGCTGCGAGCAGGCGCTGCCCCACGACGTGCTGGTGAACCCGACCGTCCCGATCGACCTTCCGCTACGGGACGACGTGGAGGACGCCGATCTGCGACTCAGGGCGACGCGGTACACCCGGCCGATGAACTTCCTCGGCTGGCCGTCCGCGACCACGCGGGACGGGACGATGTTCACGGGCCGCGACGACGCGACGGTGCTCGGCGCCGCGCTCGCCTGGGAGGACGCGCTCTACCCCTGAGCAGTGTCGCGCGTCGCGTAGAGCCGGTCGCCGACGACGCCGGGGGTACCGTGCGCGGCGCCGATCAGCCCTTGTTGTAGTCCCACGTCAGCCAGAAGCGCGGCGTCATCGTGACGATCGTGCGCCCCTCGGCCATGATCGGCTCCAGGTAGAGCTCCGCGTCCGTCTCGCCGAGGTACTTGACGAGCGCCTTGTGCGTGATGTCGCGGATCAGGCCGGGATCCTGCGAGAGCGTTGCGTCGCCGTGCACGGTGATCGACCGCGCGCCGGCGGCGAGACCCTGCTCGAGGCGGTAGTCCTCGTCGACGACGAGACCCATGCGCGGTTCGTTCGCCAGGTTCCGCAGATGGGTGCGCCCGGCGCCGAGCGTGTGGTGGAACTTCGCGCCGTCCCAGACGAACCAGATCGGCGTCACGTGCGGATAGCCGGAGGCGCGCATCGTCGACATGCGCGCGAGCAGGCGCCGACCGAGGTACTCGTCGATCTCGTCCTTCGTGAGGGCGTTCTCGGGGGTCGCCGTCGACTTCGAGCTCATCGTGCCTCCTTCGCGCGTCGTCCGCGCATCGTGTCAGACCCCGGTCTCGGGCGCCATCGCCTGCCAGGCGGGACGCGACGTGACCGCCGCGGCCCACTCGACGAGGCGCGGTGTCGCGCTCAGGTCCGCGCCCGACGCTCGCAGGCGGTGCAGGAACGGCGCGAACGCGACGTCCACGATCGTGAATCGCTCATGGCAGGCGTAGGGAGCCGGCCCGAGCAGTCGTTCGGTCATCTGCAGCTTCGGCGTCGCGGCGGTGACCGCGGCGGCGACCGCATCCGGCTCCGGCGCCTCGGCGAACAGGCCGCGGCCCGGGCGCAGGCCGAACGCCGGCTGCTCGATCGTCATCGAGACCGGCCGGAAGAACGTCGCCTGGTGGTCGAGCAGCCACTCCACCCGGGCACGCGCTGCCAGGTCGCGTGGATACAGGTCGTCGCGGCCCTCGCGGTCGGCGAGGTAGCGGAGGATCGCGTTCGACTCGGCCAGATGGACGCCGCCGTCGACGAGGGCGGGGATCCCGCCGGTCGGGTTGACGGCGACGTGCGCGTCCGGCCGCGCCGTGAACGGGACGTCGAGCCGGTCGAAGGCGAGGCCGAGTTCGCGCAGCAGGAACCGCGCCTTCTGCGCGTTCGACGACAACAGGTTGTCGTGCAGGGTGAGCGTCATGGTGCCTCTCCGGTTCGCGAGATCACGGGCCGTTCCATCTCGAACACCTCGCCGCCGCGTCGGTACCGATTCCCACCGAGCCGGGCGAGCGGTGCCAGTGCGACGGGGTCGACGCGCCCGTCGCGGTAGAGGTCGTCGCGGATCTGGAACGCGATGATCTCAGCGATCAGGATCAGGTAGTCGCGCGGCGGCCGTCCGACCGGCACCGTCTGCACGAGCTTGCACTCGAGTGCGACGCCGGCCTCGGCGACGCGCGGCGGACGGACGTGCGCCGAGGGCGCCGCCAACAACCCGGCGATCGCCATCTCGTCAACGCCAACCGGGTGCTCGCCGCAGGTGACGTTCATCGCTTCGGCGAGGTCGTCCGAGACGATGTTGACGACGAGTTCGCCCGTCGCCATCGCATTCACGCCGGTGTCCTTGTGGAGCCCGTCCCTGTGACGGCCGACGGAGACGATGATCGTCGGCGGCGATCCGCAGACGCCCTGGAAGAAGCTGAACGGCGCGAGGTTCACGGTCCCCGCCTCGTCCACGGTCGTCACCCACGCGATCGGGCGCGGCACGACGACATCGGTCATCAGGCGGTAGGCGTCCGCCCCGTCGAGCGAGGCGACGTCGATCTGGGTCATTCGGTCACTCCGTAGCGCTCGCGCGCGGTTCGTTTCGAGATCAGGCCGTCTTCGACGTCGCGCCGGACGGCAGCGGGATCGCGCTCGCGCGGGTCGCCGTAGCCGCCGCCGCACGGGCCGAGGAGCTGGATGACGTCGCCGGTGCGGGTGCGGTGGTCGGCGATGTTCGAGGGAAGCTCTCGCTCACCGGGTGTGCCGGGGTTCAGGATCAGCCCGCCGGTCGCTCCGGGGTCGCCGCCGAACAACCCCCACGGCGGGTGCAGGCTGCCGTCGCCCTCGAGCGAGAAGCGGCCGTCGGCGAGGAACTCCACCTCGCGCACCGAGCCGAGACCGCCGCGCCAGCGCCCGGCGCCGGCGAGGTCCTCGCGCAGCTCGTAGCGGCGGACGCGCAGCGGGTAGTGGCTCTCGATGTCCTCGATCGGGTTGTTGCGGGTGTTGGCGAACAGCGTGTCGACGGCATCCATGCCGTCGCGGCCGTAGCGCCCGCCGTACGAGCCCTCGGTGATGTCCATCAGCACCCAGTAGCGCTCGCCGTCGAGACCGGAGTACGCCGTCACCTTCAGGTTGCCGATGCCGGCCGCGACGTTTCGCGGCACGACGTCGGAGAGGGCGCGCATCACGGTCGCCGCGAGCATGTTCCCAGCGGCGAAACGCGCGATCGTCGGCGCCGGGAACGTCGGGTTCGCGAGCGTTCCGCGCGGCGCCGTGATCGTGACGGGACGGGTCAGGCCCTCGTTCTGCGGCACGTGCTCGGTCGTCGCCGAGTCGAGCAGGATCGAGCGGATCGTGAGCAGGATCGCGACGTCGACGGTGCCCTCGAACGGCATGTTGATCGGCAGGTCGACCTGTGGCGCCGTGCCGGTCAGATCGACGCGCATGTCCGATCCCGAGACGGTGATCGTGACGACGATCGGCAGGTCGCGGATGGCCTCGTCGGCGCTGTCGGTGAAGCCGTCGATGCGGCTCTCGGCGCGGTAGACGCCGTCGGGCAGCGCGGCGATGCGGGCGCGGAGCATCCGCTCCGAGTAGTCCATCAACGCCTCGCCGGCCGCATTCACGCGATCGCCGCCCTCGCGTTCGACGAGCTCCGCGAACCGCTCGGCGCCCAGGCGGCAGGCCGCGATCTGCGCCTCCATGTCACCGACGACCATGTCGGCGGCGCGCACGTTGTCGCGCAGCAGCGCCCAGACGCCGGTCGCCCGGCGGCCGGCCTCGTATACCTTGATCGCCTTCAGCTGCAGCCCCTCGGCGTACGCATCGACCGCGTCGACGATGCCGCACGAGCCCGGGTACAGCGCGCCGATGTCGAGGTGATGCGCCGTCGTGAAGGCGAACCCGACGAGCTCGTCTGCGACGAACACCGGCACGCAGACGCCGACGTCGGGCCCGTGCGAGGCGCCGTGGTACGGCGAGTTGTGCATGATCACATCACCCGGCTCGATCGTCTCGCCGCGCGCGGCGAGGCAGGTGAAGATACCGCGCATGTAGCCCGGGATCGGGCCGAGCTGCAGCGGCGTCGAGTCGGTCGACTCCGCGAGCTGCCGACCCTGCGCGTCGAGCAGCGCGGCGCCGAAGTCCTCCGACTCGCGGATGATCGAGGAGTAGCTCATCCGGGCGAGTTTGCGGCCCATCTCGAGCGCGATCGAGGACAGCGCGCCGCCGATCACCTGGGCGTCGACGGGGCCGATCGGCATCGGCGCCATGGTATCGGCTTCGCGCCGGCGGGTAGACTTCGCGGGTGGTCGGCGTGGTGCTGCTGTTCGCGTACGGATCGCTGCAGGAGGGCTACCCGAATCACGCGCGAATCGCCGGCGAGCTCGGCGCGTCCGTCGGCCGGTATCGGACGCTGCTGCCGCATGCGCTCGTCGTCCCCCGCGAGCCGGCGTGTACGAATCCCGGCTGCGGCCTTCTGCACCGGATGTGCGTGATGGTGCCGGGATTCGGCGACGGCGTCGAGGGAGACGTCTTCCAGATCGACGCCGACCTGCTCGGGCGGATCGACGAGCTCGAGGGCTACGACGCGACCGATGAGGCGGGCAGCACCTATCTCCGGCGGGAGATCGATGCGGTGCCGGTCTCGGGGACGTGCGAGGCCTCGGGCGTCACCGCCTACCTGATCGCCAACGCCGGTCCGTGGATGGCGCTCGTCACATCGGGCGGAGCCGATGTCCTCGACCGCTTTCCCCGCGCACTCGCGGATGGCCTCCCGAAGCCGTGCTGCCGCGACCGCCCGGGCCATGCCGGGCCGCACGACGTGATCAGTCCGCCAGGTCTCGCTTGAGGCGGGCGATCGCCGCCTCGTCCTCCATCGTGTTCGCGACGAACGACGTCAGCACCGTCGTCAGCCAGCGCGGCTGCCGTGCGAGATAGCCGCGCAGCGCGGCGCCGTCCAGATCGACGACCCGGGCGTCCGTCGCGGCGACCGCCGTGACGGTGCGCGGGCCGTTTCCGAAGAAGCTGACCTCGCCGAGAAGCTCACCTGCCGCAACGGTGTCGATCTCGACCTCCTCGCCCTCCACCGTCCGGCGGATCGAGAAGCTGCCTTCCTGAACGACGAACAGCCGGTCGCCCGGATCGCCCTCCCGGAACAGCACGGCGCCGGCGCCGAGCCTCCGGACGGCCGCTTCGGACCGACTGCGCGCGCCCTGCACACAGCCGCCGATCATCCCGACGGCGAACGCCAGGTTCATCGGCTTCGGGAGAAACAGGACGTCGTCGTGGGCGAGTTCCTCGGCGCGTGCGGCGCGCCGGTCGAGCGCCGAGGTGGCGATGATCTGGACGTGGACCGGCTCGCGGCGCAGACGGGAGATCACGTCGCGTCCGGTCGTTCCGTCCTCGGCGTCGAGGTCGACCAGCGCGACGTCGGGATCGTTGCCGTCCATCCACCGCAACGCCTCGGATGGCCGCGTCACGGCGGTCACCGTCAGCGCCGGGTACTCGCGGCGCAGGTGCTCGACGAGCGCGTTTCGGAGCGCGGCGTCAGGCTCGACGAGCAGCGCCGTTCGCCCGTCGCTCGGCGCCGTGTCGGCGTCGCGCTCCCACGGGGTCAGCGGCCGGCCTTCAATCGCCGCCGCGACGGAAGGCTCCACCAGTCCGAGCGCGTGGTACGTGGCCTCGACGATGTCGTCGATCGGCGCCTGCGCGCCGAAGCCGATGTCGCCGCTCGCCATCAGCCCGCGTGATGGGCACACGACGTGGTACTTCATGGTCGCGTTGAGCGCATCGACGTTGCGCTGGAGCTGCGGGTCGAACCACATCTCCGGGTTCATCGACGGCACGACGATGACGCGCTTCGACCGCGGCACGGCGCCGAGCACCTGGAGCGGGTAGGTGTCGCCGATGCCGGCGGCGAGCTTCCCGACCGAGTTCCGGGTCGCCGGACAGACGACGAACACGTCAGCCCACTTGCCCTCGTTGACGTGTGGCACGTTCCCCGGCCGCTCGCTGAAGTAGGCGAGCGTCTCGAGGAGTTGCGGACGGTAGTGGCGCAGGAACGGGCGAACGCGCTGCGGGCGCCGGGCGCCGAACGACACGAGGAAACGGATCGCGTTCCGTGACGCCAGGAGGCGCACCTCGTGGCCGTCGCCGAGGAACCGCTCGGCGAGGTCGAGTTGACTCGGCGTCCTCGTGCCGCCGGTCGCGATGACGGTGATGCGGGCGATCGTGCGCTCCTCGCAGATCGGGCCTCTCTACTCTAGTACGAACGGCCGCCGACCGGGATGACGAGGTTGTAGGCGGCGTCGGTCTCCGCCCGGTAGCCGGGCGGGATCACCGTCGTCGTGTCCGTCTGGACGAGGATCGCCGGCCCGTCGATTCCCTCGCCCGGACGGAGTGAGGAGCGCTCGACAACGGGCGTCGAGTGCGGCGCCAGCCGACCGTCGCGGCGGAACCACACGCTGCGCTCGGCCGGCGCGGTCGTGACGGCGGCGGGGCGGGGTTGCGGCGGCCGCGCCGTCACGCCGACGCCGGTGACGCGCACGTTGACAAGCTCGATCGGCGTGTCCGGAAAGGCGTGGCCGTACTCCCGCCGGTGCCGCTCGTGCAGGTCGTCCCAGAGCCCGGTCAGCGCGTCGTCGGCGATCGGCACGCGCAGCTCGTAGCCCTGGCCGACATAGCGCAGGTCGGCGGCCCGCTCGATCCGCACGTCGGCCGCGGCGACGCCGTCGGCCGCGAGTTGGCGACGGATGCCGTCCTCGAGCCGTTGGAGGTCGGCGGCGACACGCGCGACGTCGACGGCGCCCTGCACCTGGAACTGCGTGGCGACGGCGTCGTAGCGCAGGTCCGATTCGAGCAGCCCGAACGCGGACGACAGACCCGGGTAGGGCGGGATGATCACCTCGCGCATCTGCAGCAGCGTGGCGACGGCGACGGCGTGGAGCGGCCCGGCGCCACCGAAGGCGACCAGCGAGTACTGCCGGGGATCGAGGCCGCGCTGCACGGTCAGCGCCCGGATCGCGTTCGCCATGTTCGCGTCGAGGAGCGTCAGGATCCCCTCCGCGGCCTCTTCGAGCCCGAGCCCGAGCCGACCGGCGAGGTCGCTGACGACTGCGGTCGCGGCGGCGGCGTCGAGCGTCATCGCGCCGCCGAGGAACCGCTCCGGGACGAGACGGCCGAGGACGACGTGCGCGTCGGTCACCGTCGGCGCCGTTCCGCCGTGGCCGTAGGCGGCCGGGCCGGGGCGGGCACCCGCGGACGCCGGGCCGACGCGGAACGCGCCGCCCTCGTCGACCCGTGCGATCGAGCCGCCGCCGGCGCCGATCGTCGAGATGTCGAGCATCGGCACCATGATCGGGAAGCCGGCGATGAAGGTGTCGCGCGCGGAGGCCTCCGTCAGGCCCTCGCCGGCGATGACGCCGATGTCGGCGCTGGTGCCCCCGACGTCGAACGTCACGAGTAGCTCGCGCCCGGCCGCGCGACCGGCGTGCGCGCCGCCGAGGACGCCACCGGCCGGGCCCGACAGCAGGAGAGTGACCGGCTCGGTCGCAGCCTGCGCGACCGGCGCGATGCCGCCGTTCGAGCGCATCACGTGGACCTCGCCCGCGAAGCCGGCCTCGCGGACGCCGGCAGCGAGATGCTCGAAGTAGCGGCGCACGGGCGGTCCGACGTACGCGTTCGCGGCTGCGGTCGTGAAGCGCTCGAATTCCCGGAACTGCGGGTAGATCGCGCTCGACGTCGTCACGAAGGCGTCGGGCAACTCGTCGCGGACGATCGCCGCCGCCTCGTCCTCGTGCGTCGGATCGAGGTAGGAGTGCAGGAAGCAGATGGCGACCGCCTCGACGCCGGCCTCGCCGAGCTCGCGTGCCGCGGCGCGAACCGCGTCGCGGTCGAGCGGGACGAGCACGGCACCGTCCGCCGTGATCCGCTCCGCCACGCCGATCCGGTGGACGCGCCGCGCGAGCGGCCGGTCCTGCCAGGGGATCTCCTGCATGATCGAGTAGTGCTGCGGCCGCTGGTGGCGGGCGAGGTGGAGCACGTCGCGGAACCCGGCCGTCGTGATGACGCCGACGACCGCGCCGTTCGCCTGCAGCATCGTGTTCGTCGCGATCGTCGTGCCGTGGCGCAGGTCGCCGATCTCGTCGAGGCCGGTGAGGCGGCGGATGCCCTCGACGACCGCGCGCGACTGGTCGTCGGGCGTCGTCGGCAGCTTCGCGATCTCGATCGTGCCGCGGTCGAGGTCGGCAAGGACCACGTCCGTGAACGTCCCGCCGACGTCGACTCCCACGATGCGGGCCCCTCGCATGGTGCGAGTATGATCAACCTCCCGCGTCAACGATTCAGGAGACGGCTGAGATGCGCAAGATCATCCGCGGCGGCACCATCGTCACGGCCACCGACACCGTGCAGGCCGATGTCCTGATCGACGGGGAGCAGATCGCCGCGATCGGCTCGTTCGACGGCGTCGACGCGGAGCCGATCGACGCGAGCGGCTGTTACGTCCTCCCCGGCCTGATCGACAACCACACGCACCTGTCGATGCCGTTCGGCGGGACGTGGACGGCGGACGACTACGACACCGGCACGCGCGCGGCGGCGGCCGGGGGCGTCACCTGTCTCGTCGACTTCGCGCTGCAGATGCACGCCGGCGGGCTGCGCTCGTCGCTCGAGGAGTGGCAGGGCCGCGCCGAGGGCCGCGCACACGTCGACTACGGCTTCCACATGGCGATCACGAAGGCCGATGACGGCACCTTCGCCGACATGCAGGCGATGGTCGACGAGGGCGTCTCGACGTTCAAGGTGTTCCTCGCCTACAAGGACGTCCTGATGGTGACGGACGACCTCTTCCTGACCGTGCTGGAGCGGACGAAGGAGACGGGCGGCCTGGTGATGGTGCATGCCGAGAACGGCTGGGCGATCGACCACCTGGTCAAGAAGGCGCTCGCGGCCGGCCAGACCGACCCGATCTACCACGCGCTGACGCGGCCCGAGTCGGTCGAGGCGGAGGCGACCGGCCGCGCGATCCGACTCGCCGAGATCGCGGGTACCCCCGTCTACATCGTCCACGTGTCCTGCAAGGCGGCGGCGGACGAGATCATCGCGGCGCGCGCCCGCGGCATCCACGCGATCGGCGAGACCTGCATCCAGTACCTGTTCACGTCGATCGACGACCTGCGCCGGCCGAACTTCGAGGGCGCGCGCTACGTCTGCTCGCCGCCACTTCGTGACGCGTCGAACCAGAAGCACATCTGGGACGCGTTGATCTACGACCACCTGCAGTCGATCTCGACCGATCACTGCCCGTTCAACGACGAGCAGAAGCGGCTCGGCTTCGGCGACTTCTCGAAGATCCCGAACGGCCTCGCCTGTATCCAGCACCGCCTGCCGCTCCTCTGGGAGCATGGCGTGCGCGAAGGCCGGATGTCGATGAACCGACTGGTCGAGGTGACGTCGACGGCGATCGCGAAGATCTTCGGCCTGCATCCGCACAAGGGCACGATCGCGCCGGGTGCCGACGCCGACATCGTGATCTTCGATCCGAACCGGGCGTTCACGTTCTCGACCGCGACGTCGCACATGAACGTCGACTACGACCTCTTCGAGGGTAGGACCGTCGCCGGTTCGCCACGCACAACGCTGTCGCGCGGCACGGTCGTGTACGACGACGGCAAGATCCTCACGCAACCCGGCCACGGCCGCTTCGTGAAGCGCTCGGTGTACGACGCAGCCACCGCCGGGAACGTGCCGGCTCGGTCCATCACGAGGGTGTAACGGTTGTCACGAGTGGTCCTCGCGAGAACTACAATCGGATCGTGAGCGTCCACGGGCCGCACAACGCCCTTGCCGGTATTGCCGCCGCGCTGTTCGGATTCACCGGCGCGGGGCTGATCGCGGTCACGGTCGTCCGTGGCGGCGGCTCGGATCCGCCGCTCGTCGCCGCTTCAGGGCCGCAGCCGGAGGTGCCGTCGCTGCTGCAGTTGAAGCTCGAGTCGGCTGCCCCGTCTGCGGCGCCGGCCGACGAGGTGAACCCCGTCGCGGCGCTGTACCAGGCGGAGGTTCGGCAGGCGGCGACCGATCTGCCCGGGCTGTTCCTGACCGACGAGCAGGCGGCGGAGCTGGGATTGCGGATCGTCGCGAACGGCTTCGATAACCGCCATCCGCCGAAGGCCGACGCCGTCTTCCGCTATCCGCTGCCCGGTCAGACGCCGCGGTCGGTGATCGTCGCCGAGTTCTTCGCCTCGCGCTTCCTGCTTGGTCGGGCGCAGAGCTACGAGATCGAGGGCGTGAAGGGCCGGCTCGGGATCGTCGCCTGGGCGTTCGCGGACGCGGACGGCGCCGACCGCGCCTTCCGGGCCCTGCGCGACCTGTCCGGCCGACCCTGGCATCCGAGCGGCTTCGCGCCCGACTCCGCGCTGGTCGAGGACGGCGAGCGGCGAACGTCAGATCTGCTCTGGGTCGACGGCGCGCTGCTGCTCCGTGCGAGCTACGCCGTCCCGGCGGGCGTGCACGAGGCGCGTCTCCTGAGGGGACGGCTCGCCGGGGTGTTCGCGGCGCAGGCGAGCATCTACTCCGCCGACGTCCCGGTCGCGCCAGCCGTGCTTCCTGCCGACCCGACGCTTGCCGGGCACCTCGCGCGGCTCGCCGTGCCGGACCGGGAGCTTCCCGGCGGGCACTCGACCCGCGCGGCTGCGGCGCGGGCCAGCCTCTTCTTCGAGCCCGGCGGTTCCGGAGCCGGCGGCATCCTGACGACCGACCGTAGCGCACGGTTCGCCGAGCTCGGCTTCGTCGGCATGCACGTGCAGGCGATCCGCGTCTCCCATCGGCCGCGCGGGAGCTACGCGCTCACCGGCTACGCGTTCGACACCGACGCGGGCGCTCGTCACGCTCTCAGGCACATCCGGACGATGGCGGTGGGGCGCGTGTCGCGGTCGGACCTGTTCCCGGGCGCGTGGGTCGTCGAGGGGCCGAATGGGGCGGCGTACTCCGACCTCTACTGGGTCCGTGGCCCGCTCCTCCTCCAGGCCGGCATGTACTCGCCGGCGACGGCGCCGCTGTCGCTGCAGGTGCGCGACCGGCTGGCGAAGAAGCTCGATCGCCAGTCGCGGACGTTCCTCAGCCCCTGACGCGGATCACGCGCGTGTCGGCGGCGACGTCGCCGAGTCGCTGGCGCCGTTCCGGGCCGGTGGCCAGCGCGTAGAGCACGCCGAAGCTGTACGGCGCGAGCCAGGGCAGCGAGTCGATCGGGCGCAGCGCCGTGCGGATCAGGACCGCCTTCAGCCCGGCGCGCCCGCCAGCGCCGTCGGCGACACGGATGCCCGTCGCGCGCTTGCCGGGCGTCGCGCCGCCGGGCGCCGCCTCGAACGCCACGTAGTAGCCGAGGCTCGCGAGGCCGAAGACGAGAGCCTCGCCCGTGGTCAACTCGGCGCGGCCGA
This sequence comes from Actinomycetota bacterium, assembly GCA_009885805.1. Lineage (GTDB taxonomy): Bacteria > Actinomycetota > Thermoleophilia > Gaiellales > F1-60-MAGs149 > VFJZ01. Next base: position 30,524 of record VFJZ01000038.1, on the reverse strand, counting down.
GGAAGGTCGCGAAGGCGAGCAGGGCGGCGGTGAGGACGCCGAGGTCGAGCGCCGCGGCGACGCCGCGCGCGACGAGGCCGGCGGGTGGCGGCGGCTCCATGGGGCGCGAAAGGAGGTCGGAGAAGGTCGTCACGGTCCGTGACGATAGCGCGCGTAAATTAGCACTATAGGGCGCTATTTTACGTGCTACGCTCGGATTGTGCGGCGCGATGATCTCGTGGCCGTCCCGGAGGCGGCTCGTCGTCTTGGGCTCTCGGCTCCCCGCGTCTGGCGTCTCGTCGCGGCCGAGCTTCTTCCGGCCGTCGAGGTGGGCGGCCGCCAGCTTATCCCGGTCGTCGAGGTCGAGCGGTTAGCGCGGCAGCGCCGACCTCGCGGGCGTCCACTCGGGCCCGCGCACGCCTGGGCAGTCCTCGCCCTGATCGGCGGCGACGCGCAGCTGGTGGAGGCCATCATGGCGGGTGCCGACCGGCGGTGGCGGTTCCGTCTCGCGGCGCTCGTCCGAGACGCGGACGACCCCGCCGATCTCAGTGCGCTGACCCGGTACCGGAGCGCCGCGCCGCGCCGCTATTCGGTCCCGGGGCCTGTCCTCGACCGCGTGCGCGAACGAATCGCCAACGCCGGCGTCGTGACTGGCGCCGCATCGTTAAGCGCGCGCGCGGCGGGCCTGCGCGAGTTCGAGCCGCATCTCGATGCCTACGCAGCGGCGGATGGAATCGCGGAGATCGCCGCGCATTACCGGCTGGCGCGGTGCTTCGGGGGCGAGAATCTGATCCTCCGGCCGTTGCCGGGCGAAGTCGCACGGCGCCTGCTCGCGACACGGTCCGATGACGGCCGGCCGCGCGAGGCGCCGCCGCCGGCCGTCGCGCTGGACCTTCACGACGATCTCGATGAGCGACGTCGGGCTGTCGGCGCCGACGTGCTGCGCCAGATCCTCCGGGATCGGCTGAGCCGATGAAGGCGCCGCGCGACCTCGGCGCGGCCGGTCTCGGCCCGGCTGATCCGACGTGGGATCGCGTGCTCGCGCTGTCCGCCGAGTACCCGTCCGCATGGTCCCTGATCGGCGCCCAGATGGTCGTCCTTCACCCGCGACGGTGCGGCGTCACCGTGGCGCGCGCGACCGCGGACGCCGACGTGCTCGTGGACGTGCGCGTCGCACCGTCGCTGATCGGTCACATCACGCACTGGCTGGGCGAGCAAGGCGTTCGCGCGCTCGAGGCTCGAGGTCGCGCCGGGTGCGTGGACCGCCGCCGTGCCGGGAGGGACTCACGCGCTCGCGCGGCCGGGCCTCCTGGCGCTCACGGTCGGCGATCGCAGCGGCCGAGTCCCCATCCCAACCCTGCTCGGTGGACTCCTCGTGAAGGAGCGCGCGCGAGCGGTATCTGACCGCCCGCGCTCCCAGACCAGCGACCTGGGCATCCTCCCCGCCTGCTGCGCGAGGCGGCCCGACGAGATCGAAGATGAACTCGCGGACGCACCCCTCTCACGGTCTGAACGGGCGCGCCTCGCAGGGCTCGCGGCGATCCTCGATGATGACGACACCTGGAGTCTTCATGCCGATCGACCCGCGGCGCGCTCGCTCGGGGTCGTCGCGATCGACGCGATTCTCGGCGTCACTGGATGGTGAAGCCGCCGTCCACGACGAGGGCGGCGCCGATTGTCGATCCGGCCGTCGGCGAGGCGAGGTAGGCGATCGCCTCCGCGATCTCCTCGGGTGTCGCCATCCGGCCGATGACGGTTGCCTCCTCGTAGGCGCGTCGGGTTGCGACCGGGTCCGGCAGCGCTGCGAAGTAGCGATCGACGAGTGGCGTCTGGGTCGGGCCTGGGCAGACGCAGTTGAACCGCACGCCCTCCCGGGCGTGGTCGATCGCCATCGCGCGTGTGAGGTTGATGACCGCGCCCTTCGTCGCGCAGTAGCCGGCGGCGTCGGCGACAGCGACGACGCCCAGTTGGCTGGCGATCGCGACGAACGCGCCGCGGCTCTCGCGCAGGGCGGGCAGGCAGGCCCGAGCCAGTCCGTAGACGCCGTGGACGTTGATCGCGAAAAGGCGTTGCCACTCGTCGGGCTCCATCTGCTCGATCGTGCCGGTCCAGCCGACGCCCGCTGCTGCGACGGCCACGTCGAGCCCGCCGAGGTCGGCGACAGCCCGCTCGACGGCCGCACGCAGGGCGGCGGCATCGGCCACGTCGACCACCACGTCGGCCGATTCGTCCAGGTCGAGGATCGCGACCTTCGCACCCTCGCCACGGAAGCGCGCGACGGTCGCCGCGCCGATCCCGGACGCGCCGCCGCTGACGATGATCCGCCGACTCATGCCGTGAGTCCGAACAGCCTGCGGGCGTTGCCGCCGAGCACGTCGGCGCGTTCCGTGTCGCTCATCGCTACCTGCCTTGTCCGTTCGAGTTCGAATGCGAGGTCGAAGATCGGCGCGCCGGAGCCGTGCAGCAGCCGCGCCGGCCCGAACGTGGCGACGCACGCCTCCAGCCAGTCCTGGCGGTACATGCCGCAGGTGAGCGCGTGGAGGTTCGCGCTCGCCGCGAGCGCGAGGTCGGCGGACTGCTGTGCGAGGCCGCCCATGTTCACCTGTCCGCCGCGCGTCATCACGACGGGGCCGTCGATCTGGCGGGCGAGGTCGGCGAGGGAGAGCGCCTCGGCGACGAGTGGGTGGCCGGCCTCGACGACGACCGGCTTGCCTGCCGCGGCTGCCTCGCGCGCAACGGCGACGACGGCGGCGTGATTCGCCTGGATCGTCTCCTGGTACGGGTGCACGAGCAGACCGCGGACGGCGCCGTGGGTGAGCAGGTCGCGGGCGCGCGCGGGCGCGTCGTGCTGCCAGGGATCGACGCGGGCCAGGCAGGAGGCGCGGCCGCCGCTCGTGGCGCACTCCTCGGCGAGGCGCTCGCTCGCAGCCGGTAGGTCGTAGTCCGGCGGGCGGGCCGGCGCTCCCAGCAGGTGGTCGACGCCCGCCCGCGCGGCGGCGGCGAGCAGGTCATCGAGCCCGATACCGTCGCGGTACAGCGACGGCCCGGCGTAGACGAGCGCGTCGACGATCATCGCGTGACCCCGTCGAACAGCGCCTGCTGGTTCAGGTGCAGCACCCGCTCCAGTTGCTCGGCGGTCAGGCCTGCCGCGCGCACCTTCGCCAGTTCGATCGCCGGCGGGCAGCCGGGCGCGTCGGAACCGAAGATCACCCGCTCAGCGCCGATCCGTCGCACCGCCTCGCCGATCAGGTCCGGATACGGACAGGCGGACGTCTCGAGGATGACGTTCGGCCGCCGCTCCGCCACCGCGAGCGCGTCCTGCCCGTGGTAGTAGGCCCCCATGTGCCCGAGGACGATCGTCGCCTCCGGCGCGCGAATCGCCGCCTGCTCGATCTCCAGCGGGGTGCACATCGGGTCGTCGCCGCAGTGGATCAGGGTCGGCGCGTTGAAGGACGCGGCGCGGCGGATCAGACGCAGCGACGCCTCCTCGGCCGGGTGCGCGATCGTGGTCACCGGGTGGAGCTTGAGGCCGGCGAAGCCGAGGTCGCGGATCGCGCGGACGACGAGGTCCTCTGCCTCGTCGCCGTACCAGGGGTGGATGCGGGCGTACGCCTCGAATCGGCCGGGATGGGAGTCCATGACGTCGCGGATCATCTCGAGCGCCGTCGGGTTCACCTCGGGCGCGTCGGTGATGGTCATGATGACGGTGACGTCCACGCCGGCGGCGTCCATCTGTTCAAGTAACAACTCGGCGGGCATGTGCCAGCCGAGCGCGGGCACGTCATCGACGTGGGCGTGGGCGTCGATGATCACGGCCGAGACGATACCTGTGCCGCGCAGCGCGCGCTCGGTGTCGCAACGCGCGTAGGCTGAAACGCCACCCGTGACCGGGCCTGGCCCCGAATCGGACATCGCCTCGCGCAAACCCGCATCGCTTCGTCGGCCGTGGCCGGAACCGGGCCAGGCACCGGTCGCGACCGCGGCCAGTGCGTGCGAATCCGGTCACGGGCCGTGACTCGGCCGTGCCGGGACGTTCGACGGCCGCGCCGGACCGTTCCACGGTCGCGATAGACTCGCCGCATGCCGTACGTGACGCTCGCCAACGACATCCGTATCTACTACGAACTGACGGGGCCGAAAGACGCACCGCTGATCATGCAGTTCGGCGGATCGCTGTTCGGTCGCGACAACTTCGCCATGGTGAACGACGGCTTCCGGAAGAACTTCCGGCTGCTCTCGTTCGACGCCTCCGGCTACGGGCGCTCCGACTGCCCGCTGACGGCCTACTCGGTCGAGAACTGGGCCGATGAGGGCGCGCTGCTGCTCGACGCGCTCGGCATCGACAAGGCGCTCGTCCACGGCACCTCGATGGGCGGGATGGTCACGATCGCGTTCGTCGGCAAGTATCCGGAGCGAACGATCGCCGGCTGTTCCGACTGCGGCATGGCGCGCTGCGATCTGTACCGCAAGGTCTACTTCCGCACCTGGCGCAAGATGGCCGAGGCGATGCCGCTCGACGATCTCTCCGACCTGATCACGATCCAGGCCGTCGGCGACCACTTCATCGCCGCCAACCCGGGCATCTTCGACATGGTACGCAGCGTGATCGCCAAGAACTCGCCGTACACCGTGCGCCAGGCGTGCCTGGCGATGGAGACGATGGACATCGAGCATCTCGCGCGGCAGATCCGCCGGCCGATCCTGTTCACGAATGGCACCCGCGACACGATGACGCCGCCGCGGCTCGCCGCGGGCGGTTTCAGCGCGCACGACATCGCCGCCGCCATCCCGGAGTGGGCGGAGGTGTACGAGTTCCCCGACATCGGCCATGCCGACTTGCTCGAAGCGCCCGAGGAGGCGACGCGGATCGTCACCGCCTTCTTCCAGAAGGCGCTCGCGTGACGGCAGTCGAGATCTGCGACGTCGGGCCGCGTGACGGCCTCCAGAATCACACCAGGCACCTCGCGCCGGGCGTGCGCGCCGACCTCTGCGCCCGTCTCGCGGCGGCCGGGCTGCGCCGGATCGAGGCGGTCTCGTTCGTCAACCCGAAGGCGGTGCCGGCGATGGTCGGCGCAGCCGAGGTGCTGGCGGCGACGGAGCGGACTGGCGGGACGACCCTCGCCGCACTGGTCCTGAACCGACGCGGCCTCGACGACGCCCTGGCCGCCGGCGCCGACGCGATCCACGTCACCTATCCGCTGACGGACACGTTCGGGCGCAAGAACCAGAACATGACGGTCGACGAGGCCGCGGCCGTGGCCGAGGAGATCATCGCTGTCGCGCGCGTCGCGGGCAAGCCCGCGCGCGCGATCCTCGGCGTCGCGTTCGGCTGCCCGTTCGAGGGCGCCGTCCCACCGGCGCGCGTGATCGAGCACGCCGGGCGGATGGGAGCGGCCGGCGCGGACGCGGTCCTGCTCGCGGACACCGTCGGCGTCGGCGTGCCGACCCAGGTCCGTGACCTCGTCCCGGCCGCGCTCAAGGCGTCCGGCCGACCCGTCGGCCTGCACCTGCACAACACGCGCAACACGGGCTACGCGAACGCCGCCGCCGGTGTCGAGGTCGGCGCCTCGATCCTCGACGCCTCGATCGGTGGTCTCGGCGGGTGTCCGTTCGCGCCGAACGCGACGGGCAACATCGCCACCGAGGATCTCGTCTACCTGCTGGAGGGGATGGGGATCGCGACCGGGATCGATCTCGACGCCCTGATCGCGGTCGCGGCGTGGCTCGGCGAGCAACTCGGCGAGGCTCTGCCAGGACTCGTGCACCGCGCCGGCCCGTTCGTCCCCGTCGGCGCGTGACCCGTCTCGCGCTGATCGGCGTCGGCACGATGGGGCGCCACTTCGCGCGCCACCTCGTCGCTGCCGGCCACGATCTGGCCGTCCACGATCTGGCGCCGACCGCGCTCGACGACGCCGTCGCCGCGGGAGCGCGACGGGCGACCGACGCCCGCGATGCCGCAGCGACCGCCAACATCGTCCTGCTCTCCCTGCCGTCGCCGGCGGCGGTGGAGGAGACGGCGACGACGGTCGCGGCCGTGATCGATCGCGGCGCGCTGCTGATCGACCTCTCCACCTCGCCGCCGGCGCTGGCCCGCCGGCTCGCGGCGACCCTCGGCGTCGCCACCCTCGACGCGCCCGTCTCCGGCGGTCCGGTCGGCGCCGAGGCGGCGTCGCTGACGATCATGTGCGGCGGCGACGGAGCCGCGTTCGCGAGCGCCGAACCGGTCCTCGCGGCCCTCGGCACGCACGTCGTCCACGTTGGCGGACACGGGGCCGGCCAGGCGGCGAAGCTCTGCAACAACCTGCTCGCCGGCGTGCACATGGCGGCGCTCTGCCAGGCGGTCGCGATCGCCCGCGCCGAGGGGATCGAGCCGGCGCTCCTCTACGACCTCGTCTCGCACTCGACGGGCGACTCGCGCGTGCTGCGGAACCGCTTCCCGGCGCCCGGCGTCGACGACCGGCACCCGGCCTCACACGGGTACGCGTCGCTGTTCAGCGTGACGCTGATGGCGAAGGACCTCAGCCTCGCGGCGGAGGTCGCTGCCGAGCACGGCCTGGTGGAGGGGCCGCTTGCCACGGCGCTCGAGCGGTTCCGGGCGGCGGAGGCGGCCGGTCTCGGGGCGCTCGACTACTCGGCGTTGACGCTGCTTGATGAGGCGTCAGGGTCCGACGGATAGCACCTACGCGGTCTCGTGTGCGACGGCCGCGTCGAGCATCGCCGTAACCAGCTCGTACTTCGGCACGAGCGGCGCGGGATAGGACTTGCGGCTGTGGTTCAGCCCGAGCCCGAGCACGGCCTCGCAGACCTTGTACGAGACGGGACCCGGATTGAGCACGGGCACGGGCAGGTGCGCCACCAGATGCGCGTGCGCCTCGTGCATCGTCGTCGAGCCGAGGATCAGGACGTCGGCGCCCGCCTCGACCAGCTCGAGCCCGGCCGTCACGAGCTTCGGGAAGACCACGTCCTCCTTGCCGCCCAGCAGGTTCTTCACGTCGGGCGGCGTGTCGATGTGGCGAATGCCCGCGCACTGGTGAGCAACACCGTAGGCAGCCATGTTCTTCTTGTAGATCGCCGCCCACGGCGCCCATTGCGTGAGGACGCCGAAGCTCGAGCCGAGCGTGAGCGCCAGGTGGTAGCAGGCCCGCGCGGGGCCGATCACAGGGATCTCGACCGCGCAACGCAGGGCCTCGACACCCGAGTCACTCATGGTGTCGATGACGAGCGCGTCGTAGTCGCGGGCCACCCGCTGGCCGACCTCGAACATCGCCAGGTCGGCGATCATCCAGTCGTGCGGCCCCTCGTAGACCATCGGCCCGGCCTTGACCGGTATGTACTCGAAGTCGATGCCGGGGCCCCAGGAGACCGAGTCCTGCTGGGCCCGGCGCTTCGCGAGGCCCTCGTCATCGAATGCAAATGGGACGAGCACGGCGATGCGCGGCATGGTGGGCTCCCGGGTTCGGCGACGAAGGCCCGGCGACTCTAGCGCACGGTCACGGGAGCCGGTAGAGCGGCCGCCCGCTCCCGGGCCGGAAGATCACCGCCGCATCGCGCACCACCACGCCGCCACGCACGAGCACGTGCCGTACGCGGCCGGTGACCTCGCGGTCCTGAAAGGCCGGCGCGCCGCCGCGGCCGAGGAAGTCGCCGCGCGCGGGTGTCCATCGCTCGTCCGGGTCGAACAGCACGATGTCGGCGTCCGCGCCGACCGTGAGCGACCCCTTCCGAGGCGCGAGCCCGAGCCGTCGCGCCGGCTCCGTCGCCGTCACCTCGGCCAGCCGCTCCAGCGAGAGGCGCCCGGCGTCGTGCAGTGCGGTGAGCCGATGCTCGGCGGTGGCGAGGCCGACGTGTCCCTCGCCGCCGCGCAGCGGTGGCGGCCGGTGATCGGAGACGACCTCGCCGACCCTGCCGTCGACGACGGCGGCCCACAGTTCCTCCAGCGCGGCCTCGGCGGGGAGCGGCGGCACGACGGACGCTCCCTCCGGCAGCGCGGGGAGACAGAGGTGCGCGAGGCCGGCGGCACCGGTCGTCAGGCCCGGGACGGTGTCGATGCCGACCGTGATCGGCCCGAGGTGGACGGGGTGGTCCGCGAGCGCCGCAGCGCCGAGGATCGCCGCCAGCCGCTGCCGCTCCGCGTCCGCGCCGCGCGTCCCCGCGGTGCGGATGACGACACGCACGTCGCTCTCGCGCGCGGCACGTAGCATCCCGGGGAGCGCCGTCTCGTCCGCAGCGGCGAGGTCGATCGCGAGTCCGGCGAACCCCGGCTCGGCGCGCAGGAGCGTCAACTGCCGCGCAAGGCCGATCCCGCCCTGGCGCGGCGCGACGAGCGCCGCCCAGTCGACGAGTGCCGTCGCCTGCGCCTTCGTCGCGAAGTCCGAGAACGCGGCCGCGACCTGTCCTGGCCCGTCACAGGGCACGAGCGTCACCACGGACGTCGTGCCCCCGTGCGCCGCCGCGACCGTCCCCGAGCCGACGTCGTCGCCGCCATCGACGAGATGGAGGAGGCCGTCGACCCCTCCGGGCAGGGCGACGAGGCCCGTCGCGTCGAGCTCAGCGGTCTCAGCCGGCCCCTCGATCGCGGCCCCGATCGCCGCGATCCGGCCGGCCTCGTCGACGAGAATGTTCGCGCGGGCGCCGGCGACGAGCGCGTCGCGAATCACGAGGAGGTCGGTCACTCGCGAGATCCTACGGCGTCGACGCCTGATCCGGGCTGTATCGCGCGTATACAGTGTTTGCCGTCCGCCGGACAATCGTCTATAAAGGATCCCACGAAGGTGCTCCGAGGAGGGGGTGCCTGGTGACCAGGAGGAGAGGCGCATGAGCCAGAGCTACGGGCCCGGCGACATCCGCAGGATGAGCCGTCGGCAGTTCGTCGGTCGTGCAGGTGCGGCAGGTATCGGCCTCGGGGCGCTCGCGGGCGGCCTCGCGGCGTGCGGCGGCGACGACGAACCGGCCGCTACGCCCGCATCGACGCCGGTGCCGGCTGCCACGGACGCGCCGCCAGCGGCCGCGTACCAGGGTGCGATCCGCATCGTCGGCCTCGGCGTCGACCTGCAGGATCCGATCAAGGCCGCTTACGAGGCGTCCCACCCGGGCGTCACGGTCGAGTTCACGGTCAAGTCGACGCCGGAGACGGCCCAGATCGTGCTCACCACGCCGGACACGCAGGACATCCTGTCCGGGTACTTCCACCAGATGGACCAGATCTGGCCGTCGGGCAACCTGATGGTGCTCGACGCGGCCAACATCACCCGCTGGGCCGAGGTGTCGCCGCTGCACAAGACCGGCGCGCTCGCCGCCGGCGGCAATCCCGGTGACGGCGACGCGCCGTTCCGCAAGATCTTCCTCGAGGACGACGGCACGACGTTCGCAACGGGCGAGACGGCGAAGCTGACGATGGCGCCCGCCAATCACAACTCCGACTCCTTCGGCTACAACGTCGATGAGCTCGGCGAGCAGGACTCGTGGGCGATCCTTCTCGACCCGGAGTTGAAGGGTCGCGTCGCGCTCATCGGCGACCCGGAGATCGGCCTGATCGACGCCGCGATGGCGGCCGAGGCGGCGGGCAAGATGACCTTCGCCGACAAGGGCAACATGACGAAGGCCGAGATCGACGAGCTCCTCAAGCTCCTGACGGAGCTGAAGAAGGGCGGTCACTTCCGTGCCTTCTGGACGGTCTTCGAGGACTCCGTCAACCTGATGCAGTCCGGCGAGGTCGTCGTCGAGTCGATGTGGTCACCGGCCGTGACCCTGCTCCAGGGTCAGGACTTCCCGGTGCGCTACGCGGCGCCGAAGGAGGGCTATCGCGGTTGGGGCGGCGGCATGTCGATCCTCACCCACGTCGCCGAGGACCCGGCCAAGCTGGCCGCAGTCTGGGAGTACATCAACTGGTGGAACACGCCCGAGCCGGCCGGCATCATGGCCTCGCAGGGCTACTACAACGCGGTCATCGACGCGTCCCGCCAGGGCCTGCCCGCCGAGGACGCCGCGTACTGGCTGAACGGTGAGCCGGCTCCGAAGGACCTGCTCGGTCCTGACGGCAAGACCGTCGTCATCAAGTCCGGCACGACGCGTGACGGTGGCGCGTACGAGCAGCGGATCGGCAACTTCAGCGCTTGGAACTCGCGCATGGACGAGGCCGACTACGTCCTGCAGAAGTGGCAGGAGTTCCAGAACGCGTGAGTACGACACCGGCCAGTCAGGCCACGGCGGGGGCGGCTTCGGCCGCCCCCGTCGGCTCGTCCGGCGGAGGCTCGGGCCTCCACCTCGACGGCGTGTACCGGGTCTTCCCGGGCGGTGTCGTCGCGGTCGAGGACGTCAACCTCCATATCGCAAACGGCGAGTACGTCGTCTTCCTCGGCCCGTCCGGCTGCGGCAAGACGACGACGCTGCGCATGATCGGCGGCCACGACGAGCCGTCGCAGGGCACGATCTCGCTTGACGGCGAGATCCTCAACGGCGTCACCCCGGCCAAGCGGCCCGTGACGACCGTCTTCCAGCATTTCGCACTATTCCCGCACCGCAACGTCCTCCAGAACGTCGCCTTCGGCCTCAAGATGCGAGGCATCGGCAAGGTCGAGCGCGAGAAGCAGGCGCGCGACGCGATCGACCTCGTCGGGCTCGGTCAGATGGCGAACCGGAAGCCGCGCGAGCTCTCGAGCGGTCAGCAGCAGCGGGTCGCGCTGTCGCGCGTGCTCGTGACGCGACCGAAGGCGATCCTGCTCGACGAGCCGTTCGGCGACCTCGACCGCCTGTTGCAGCTGCGCATGCGCGTCGAGTTGCGCGCCCTCCAGCGCGACCTCGGCATCACGTTCATCCATGTGACGCACAACCAGGAAGAGGCGCTGTCGATGGCCGACCGTATCGTCGTCATGGACGACGGTCGCCTGCAGCAGGTGGGCACGCCGACCGATCTCGCGCGGCATCCGAAGAACGTGTTCGTCGCCAAGTTCATGGGTGACAACAACACCATCCGCGGGCCGGTCGTCGAGTCGCGCGACGGCGTCGTCACCGTCCAGGGCAAGCTACTGCGCGGTGCGGTCAGGGGCGACCTGCCGGTCGGGCAGGAGACGGCGATGACGATTCGCGCCAGCGCCGTCCAGGTCTCGACCTCGCCCGAAGCGGCCGCCGTCAACGCCGGCCGCGCACGCCTCAACTTCGCCGAGTATCTCGGTGACTCCGTCAAGCTGCACCTCGACGTTCAGGGCGAGCCGTTCCTGGCCAAGGTGGACGAGGCGCGCTACGCCGAGATCCGCGCGTTCGAGGGTCAGGACGTGACCGTCTCCTGGAACCTCGAGGACGGGCAGCTCCTTGAGCTCTGAGCAGGGCAGCGGTGCGCTCGAGGAGGCGCGTCGGGAGGTGGAGGCGGCGGAGGCGATGCTCGGCGACGCGACGATGTCCGGCGCCGTGCTCGCCACCACCGGTCCGCGGCGCTCCGGCTGGGTGACGCTTGGCTGGGCCGGCCCTGGCGCGTTGTGGCTGCTCGTGTTCCTGATCGCGCCCGTGACGATGATCGTCCTGGCGTCGTTCTGGACGAAGACCAACACCGGCTTCGATGCCTTCAAGTGGACGTTCTCGAACTACGGCAGACTGTTCGATACCGTCGTGTACCGCGAGGTGCTCGTCGACACGCTGAAGAACGCGTTCATCGTTCTCGTCCTGTGTCTCCTGATCGCCTACCCGGTTGCGTACTTCCTCGCCGTCTGCATCAAGAGCATCCGCCTGCAGATCGCGCTGTTCATCGTCGTGCTAGCGCCGTTCTGGACGGCGTACGTCATCCGGATCATCGCCTGGTACCCGATCCTCGGCCGGCAGGGTGCGATCAACTACGGCCTCGAGAAGCTCGGGATCATCTCCGCGCCACTCGACTTCCTCCTGTTCTCGAACTTCGCGGTTGTCCTCGCCCTCGTGCAGCTCTACGTGCTGTTCATGGTGACGCCGATCTTCTTCCAGCTCGCGACGATCGACCAGAGTGCGGTCGAGGCGGCGCGCGACCTGGGTGCGTCGCCATACAAGGTGTTCCGCGAGGTGATCCTGCCGCTGTCGCTCCCCGGCGTCCTGATCGGCTGCATCTTCGTGTTCGTGCTCGTGATGGGTGAGTTTGCGACGGTGCAGATCATCGGCGGCAACCAGATCCAGAGCGTCGGCACGATCGTCCGGTCCTATTACACGAACATCGACCTGCCTGCGGCTGCCGCCGGGTCCTCGATCCTGGTGGCCGTGATGATGATCGGCGTCGCCGTGTTGCTCCGATTCGCGAAGCTGCGCGAGGCGGTCTGAGATGGTTTCGAGGCGCACCAAGTGGCTGCTCGGTATCTTCTTCGGGCTCTTCACCCTCTTTCTCTATGGACCGATGCTCGCGATGGCCGTGCTGTCGCTGCAGGGGCCGTTCGGCTCGCAGACGTTCCCGGCGCGCGGCCTCGTCTCGGGTCACTGGTACTCGGAGCTCTTCGCGGACTCGCTGCAAGGTGTCCGTGACGCGACCGGCGTCTCGATTCGGCTGAGCCTGATCGTCGCCGCGATCACGGCGCTGCTGTCGATGTCGCTCGGCATGGCCTTCCGGCGCCGTTTCCGGGGCTCGGGCATCCTCTTCTACGGGATCCTGCTCAGCCTCATGACGCCGGGCATCCTCATCTCACTCGGGCTGTCGCTGCTGTCCTACTACGTCGGCCTCGACACCGGCATCTACACGACGGCGCTCGGCGTGCAGGTGGTGTGGGCGCTGCCGTTCGGCTTCCTCGTGATGACGGCCGTGTTCAATCGCTACGACGCGCGGGCGGAGGAGGCGGCGCGCGACCTCGGCGCCTCGTCGATCGTGACGTTCCGCGAGGTGACGCTGCCGATCGTCTGGACCGGTGTGTTCGGCGCCGGGCTGTTCGGCTTCACTCTGGCGTGGAACGAGTTCGAGCGCACGTTCCTGGTCGCCGGGCCGACGCAGACGCTACCGCTCGAGATCTTCCGGATCACGTCGGCGTCGGTGCTCCGCCCGTATGTGTACTCGCTCGGTGTGCTGACGACGCTGTTCTCGTTCGTGCTGATCGCGGTCTTCATGCTTGTCAGCCGCGCCAGCCAGCGGCGGGCCGAGTCCGCTGCCGTCAAGGCGGATGAGGCGGCGGCTCTTCCCGACGCGGCGGTCGCCGCCGCCGCGGCCGGTGACTGACGACCTGACGATCTCGTTCTCGCTCGCCGGCGAGGTCGCGGTGGTGACCGGCGCGGCGCAGGGCATCGGGCAGGCGACCGCGGTCGCCCTCGCGCAGCAGGGGGCGGACGTCGCCTGCGTCGACCTCGACGCGGCCGCGTTGGCCGAAACCGTTGCGGCCTGCGAGCGGCACGGGCGGCGCGCCGCCGCGATCGCGTGCGACGTGTCGGACCGCGGCGCCGTCGAGGCGGCGGCACGCCGCGTCGAGGCAGCGCTCGGCCCGCCGACGCTGCTGGCGTGTGCGGCCGGGATCAGCACCGAGAACGTGCCGGCCGAGCAGGTGCGCGAGGAGGACCTCGACCGGCTGTTCGCGGTCAACGTGAAGGGGTCGTTGTTCTGGGCGACGGCGGTCTCGCGGTCGATGATCGCGCAGGGCCGCGGCGCGATCGTGCTGATCGCGTCGCAGGCGGCGCTCGTCTCGCTCCCCAGCCAGTCGGCCTACACGGCGTCGAAGGGTGCCGTCACCGCGCTGACACGATCGCTGGCGATCGACTGGGCGCGGCACGGCATCCGGGTGAATGCGGTCTGCCCGACGTTCATCTGGACGCCGATGGCGGCGCCGATGCTCGAGATCGAGGCGGTGCATTCGGCCGCGGTGCGGCGGATCCCGCTCGGTCGGGTCGGGCGGGCTGCGGAAGTCGCCAGCGTGATCGCGTTCCTGTGCTCGCCGGCGGCGTCGCTGGTGACCGGCGTCGTCATGCCGGTGGACGGCGGTTGGACAGCCGGCGAACCGGAGCTGCCGCTGTAGCTCGGCTTGCGCGGGGTGGTGGCTATGGACACGGCCGCCTGGGCTGGCGTACGATCGAAGCACCCGCTGAGATCGAGGAAGGCCGCCGATGCCGCGCACGCCGCTCGCTGACGCACTGACGCAGATCGCCGCCGCTCACCCCGCTGACGAGTGCGCGCTTACGCGTCGCCAGGTGCTCGCGCGTGCCGTCGCGGCGGCCGCCGCGGCGACCGCGCTGCCCGCGGTCGGCGGCTTTACGGTCCGGGCCAGCGCGGCCGGAGCCCCGCGCGTCGCGATCATCGGCGCCGGGCTGGCCGGCCTGACCTGTGCGCTCCGGCTGCGGCAGGCCGGCATCCAGGCGACGGTGTACGAGGCCTCCGATCGCGTCGGCGGACGGGTCTGGAGCGTGCGCGGCGCGTTCGGCCCGGGCCTCGTCGCCGAGCACGGCGGTGAGCTGATCGACACCGGCCACGTCGAGATCCGTCAGCTCTGTCAGGAACTCGGGCTCGAGCTCGACAACCTCCTGCGCGCCGAGCGCAACGGCACCGAGCCGCTGTACTACTTCGATGGGGCGCCGTACACGGTGCGGCAGGCCGAGGAGGACTACAACGGCGTCTACCAGAAGCTGCACAGCGACGTCAGCGCGGCGTCGTACCCGACGACGTACACGACGTCGACCCAGCGCGGGCGCGAGCTCGACGCCATGAGCATCGTCGACTGGATTGAGGAGAGTGTGCCGGGAGGCATGCGCTCGAAGTTCGGCCAGCTCCTCGAGGTGATCTACACGATCGAGTACGGCCGCGAGTCCTCCGACCAGAGCGCGCTCAATCTGTTGTATCTCATCGGCTACATCGGGCAGGGCAAGTTGCGCCTGTTCGGCCCCTCCGACGAGAAGTACCACGTGCGTGGCGGCAACGATCAGATCCCGGCGGCGTTGGTCTCGAACCTGGCGTCGGATCAGGTCCGGCTCGGGAGCGAGCTCGTCGCCGTCCGGCGGACGACGGCTGGCGCCTACGCGCTCGGGATCCGCAGCGGCAACAAGACGCAGACGGTGACGGCCGACCGGGTCGTGCTGACGCTGCCGTTCACGTTGCTGCGTGACGTCGACTTCTCGGGTGCCGGTTTCTCGGCGGTCAAGACGCGAGCCATCCGCGAGCTGGGGATGGGGACGAACACCAAGCTCAACGTCGGCTTCTCGCGTCGCCACTGGGAAACGCTCGGATGTACCGGCGACACGGCGTCGGACACCGGCTACCAGAACACGTGGGAGGTCTCGCGCGGCCAGCCCGGGCCGTCCGGCATTCTCGTCGACTACACCGGCGGGCGGATCGGCGACGCACTCGGCTCGGGTACGCCCGAGTTTCGCGCCGGACGCTTCCTCGACCAGCTCGAGCCGGTGCTGCCGGGCATCCGCGGCGCGTGGGATGGCAAGGTCCAGCGTTTCCACTGGCCAAGTCATCGGTGGAGCAAGGGCTCGTACTCGTGCTATCGCGTCGGCCAGTACACGGCGTTCGGCGGCGCCGAGTCCGAGGTCGAGGGTGCCTGTCATTTCGCCGGCGAGCACACCACCCAGGACTTTCAGGGCTACCTCAACGGTGCGGTGTTCACCGGCGAGCGCGCCGCCGCCGAGGTGGTTGCGGCGCTGCGCTGAGCTATCGCGCGATCCGCGCCCCTCCGACTGCTGCCACGAGCGGCTCGACGCCGTCGTCCTCGACTCGTTCGACGGCACGCTCGATCGCTGCCAGACCGTCCGCGTCGAAGACGCCTGCGGCGAGGCCGCGGAACTTGGCGCGCATCTCGTCGGGCGTGAGGCGGTTGCGGGGGTCGCCCTTCGGCGCGTCGGTCTCCGCCGTGAGGCGGCGGCCGTCGGTGGTGACGATCGTCATCGCGCACGGCCAGACCTCGGGGAAGCGGGCGTCGAAGTCCGGCCGCACAACCGCTGAGACGCGTGCGGCGACGGCGCGGAGGTCGGCGTTCGACAGGTGCGGCTCGGCGTAGTCGTCGAGGCCGGCACTGCCGCGGACGATACCGAGCGCGACGCTGTACTGGAGCGAGAACTGCGCGTCGACGTCGTTATCGGGGGCGACCTTACGGTCGGTCGGCTCGACCACGATCGGGAAGGCGGTCGAGACCATCCCGACCTCCACGCTGGCGATGTCGGCGACGGCGAGACTGCCCTCGCGGGCGAGCGCCAGGGCGAGGTCGATCGGCCCCTGGTTGTAGCGGCAGCAGGCGTACGGCTTGACGCTCGTCTCCGCCAGCTCGAACGGGGCGCCGAGGCCGGCCGTGACGAGAGCGACGCGGTCGGCGGAGCCGTACGCGCGCAGCAGGCCGTTGCGGCCCTCCAGCGCTGAGATCGGGCCGCTGAACCCGCCCTGCGCGAGGCGCGCGGCGGTGTAGCCGGCGTGGCCGGCCCAGCCTGGATGCATCCGCTTCGTCCACGCTCCCTCGGCGAAGAACTCGAGGCGCCCGGCGGCCTGGCTGGCGGCGATGCCGAAGGCGTGCACGAGTTGCGCCTCGGTCAGCCCCATCAGCCGCCCGGCGGTGGCGGCGGCGGCGAAGACGCCGACGATCGGCGTCGGGTGGAACCCCTTCGCGTACACCTCGGTCGGGTCGAGCGCCCGGCCGATCCGGCAGGCCACCTCGTAGCCGGCGACGATCGCAGTGATCAGCTCGCGCCCGTCGGTGCCCTCGAGCTCGGCGGTCGCGAGCGCGGCCGGGATCACGACTACAGCCGGGTGCAGCGACGAGGCCGAGTGCGTGTCGTCCAATTCGATCGAGTGGGCGGCGGTGCCGTTCGAGAAGATCGCCCACTCGGGGCGCAGGCCGGCCTTGCCGACAACGGCCGTCGTCCGCCCCTCGGCCGCACCCATCGCCTCCATCGCGGCATCGACTGCCGCGCCGGTGTCGATCGTGCCGCCGCGGGCGGCGCAACCGAGGTGATCGAGAACGAGTTCGCGCGCGTACGAGCGGGTGGCGTTCGGCACATCCTCGTGCCGGAGGCCGAGCACCCACGCCGCCAGTGTCTGCGTCGCGGACGCGGTCACGGGACGACCACGACCTTGCCGAAGTGCGAGCGCGACTCGACCATCTCGAACGCCTGCTTGATGTCGGCGAGCTTGACCTCGGCGTGCACGACCGGCTTCAGCAGTCCGCGCCCGGCGAGCTTCAGGCATGCCTCGTACTCCGCGGACGTGAAGACGAACGAGCCGATCAACTGGGTCTGATTCCGGAAGAACGGGATGACGTCGAACGGCACCACCTCGCCGGCATGCGCGCCGCAGGTGACGATCCGACCGTCGCGCGTGACAGCGTCGAGCGACGCCTGCAGCGCAGCGCCGCCGACGTGCTCGTAGACGAGGTCGACGCCGCGGCCGTCGGTGAGCGCGCGCGCCTGCTCGGCGACGTCGGTTGTCGTGTAGTTGATGCCGTGGTGCATGCCGAGCGCCGACGCCTTGGCAAGGGTGTCGTCACGCGAGGAGGTGCCGATGATCTCGGCACTCATCAGCGAGGCGATCTGCACCGCGGCGGAGCCGATACCAGACCCAACGGAATTGATCAGCACGGTCTCGCCGAGCGTGAGCCGGCCACGCGTGATCAGCATGTGGTACGACGTTCCGAACGCGATCTGGAAGGCGGCGGCCTCGACGTCGGTCATCCCGTCCGGCGTGCGGATCAGGTGCCGCTCGGGCACCGCGATGTACTCCGCGTACCCGCCCGGCATGCTGACGCCGAGAAAGCCGGCCGGCGACAGGTTCTCGCGACCCGTACGCGAGAAATGATCGTGCGGATCGGTTCCCATCAGGTACGGCGCAACGCGGTCGCCGACGCGCCACCGCGGATCGACACCGGGGCCGACCTCGATGATCTCGCCTGCGACCTCCAGGCCGAGCACGTGAGGCAGTTCGAGTGGGAAGCGCGAGATGCCCTCGCGGACGTCGACATCGAGGTGGTTGAGGGCGCAGCCGCCGACCTTGAGCACCACGGTGCCGGGACCCGCGACGGGATCCGGGACATCCTCGATGACGAGCTTGTCGATGTTGCCGTACTCGTGGAATCGCGCAGCCTTCACGGATCTCTCCCCTATCCTTCTCTACCGGAAGTATGAGGGTAGCCCCCGTTTCGCGAGGCATGGCACACGGCCGTTTCCAGCCGTTCCATCTCGGCCATGTCGAGTACCTCGCACTGGTCGCCGAGCGCACCCGGCTCGTGCTCGTCGGGATCACGGATGGCGCCGTCGCGGAGGCCGCCGACCGCGCCCGGCACCTGCCCGCTTCGAACCCCTTCAGCTACGCGGAGCGCGAGGCGATGGTGCGCGCGGCGGCCGCCGACGCCGGGATCGCGCCGGCCCGTCTCGAGGTGCTGCCGCTCGACATCGCCCGCCCTGACCGCTGGCCCGAACGGCTGCGGCGCGGCACCGTCCACTACCTGCGCGTGTTCGACGCCTGGGGGGAGGAGAAGCGCGAACGGCTCACCGCGGCCGGCCTCGACGTGCGCGTACTCCAGCCGGGCACGCGCAAGCGCATCAGCGGCTGCGAGGTGCGGGCGCTGCTGCGCGACGGTCGCCCGGTCGACCACCTTGTCCCGGTCGGCGTCGCGCGGCTCCTCGGATGACCGGCCCGCTGCCGGTCGTGATCGTCATGCTGGACGGCCTCGCCGACCGGCCGCACGATGCGTTCGGAGGGCGGACGGCGAACGAGGCAGCCGCGACGCCCGTGCTCGACGCGCTCGCGGCGCGGGGCCGCTGCGGCGTCCACCACGCGCTAGACCCCGGGCGCGCGCCGTCAAGTGAGCTCGCGCACTGGGCGATGCTCGGCTACCGGCCCGACGAGTTCTGTGGGCGGGCGGTCCTCGAGGCGCGCGGCCACGGCCTGCCCGTCGCGGACGACGCTGCCTACGCCTACGGAGCACTGCGCCCGTCCGTCGTCCGCGACGGCGCGCGCTGGCTGACGGGGCGCGCCGGCGCCGAGCAGGAGTCGCTCTGCCGCGTGCTGCTCGATCGGCTGGCCGCGATCGACCCGGCCGTGCGCGTGCATCCGCTGCCGCGCGGCGAGGCGATCGTCGCGTTCCACGGGCTCGACAGCGACCTGGTCTCGGACACCGACAGCTTTCTCGAACACCGCGTGCCGATGCTGCGTCCGCAGCCGCTCGAGCCGGCCGCGGTCGGCGCGGCCCGCGTCGTCGAGACGTGGACGCGCGCCGCGCTCGACGCTCTCGCGGGCGAGCCGCTCGACACCTGCACGCTGAAGTGGTTCGGCCGTCCGCGCGCGGTGCCGCCGTTCCGCGACCGTCACGGCGTGGAGGGGCCGTTCGCGGGCTCCTCGCCGTTCATCGCGGGTCTGGCGCGCACCCTCGCGCTCGCACCGGTGCAAGCGCGCGACCTCGCCGCCGGCCTCGGCGTCGCGGCGGACGCGCTGCGGGGCGGAGCCTCGTTCGCGTTCTGTCACACGAAGGCGCCGGACGAGGCCGGTCACACGAAGGACCCGGCGGTGAAGCGGGCAGTGGTCGAGGCGCTCGACGCCGATCTCGCGGTGCTCGCCGGGCCGCCGTTCGCCGACGCGATCGTCTGCGTCACCGGTGACCACGGCACGCCGGCGTGCGGCAGCGACATCATCCACTCCGGCGACGCCGTGCCGCTGATCGTCACCGGTCCCGGTGTATGGGCCGACGGCCTCGCCTTCGGCGAGCGCGCGTGCCGCGGCGGCAGCCTTGGCGTGCTGCGCGGTGCCGACCTGATGCCGGTGCTGCTCGATCTGGCTGGCCGCGCCCCCTTCCTGGGTGCGCGTGTCGGGCCGGAGCCGTTCAGTCAGTGCCCCTGGCCAGTGTGAGCGACGCTGCGGCGACGGCTGCCAACCCGCAGGCCGTCAGCCACGCCGCCGGCCACCCGGCGTGGTCGGCGACGAGGCCGAGCGTCGGCGGGATCACCACGACGCCGGCGAAGATCGTCTGCAGCGCCGCCCCGGAGGCGCGGCCGACGCGGGCGGCCGGCACCGACTCCGCGACGAGCGCCATGTAGACGCCGTTCCAGCCGATGCTGGAGGCGCCGATCACGGCGATGCAGACCCACACCAGGGGCCCTGTCGGCACGAAGGCGAGGCAGGCCAGCCCGACCAGGCCGACGTACGCATTCAGCCGCAGCCCGACCTCCCGACGATCGGCGTAGCGGCGGTCGGACAGCACCGCCCAGCCCAGCCGTCCGGCCGTTCCGGCAGCCATCCCGAGTGCGACGGCCAGACCGGCGACGGTGATGCCGTAGCCGTGCTCCTCGACCAGGTAGACCGCGATGTACGTCGCGAACCCGACCTGCAGCCCGGCCATCAGGAAGCCGAACGTGCGCGTCGCGAGCAGCCAGCGGCGCGTCGGGCCGGAGCCGTCGTCGGCCTCATTGCCCGCGGCCGGCGTCGTCTGACGCCACAGCAGGCGGCGCATCGCGATCGCCGCTGCGGAGACCGCGGCGGCGGCGGTTGCGGGAGCGAGCAGTGCCAGGCGCCAGCTCGTCGCCTGCGCGAGCGTCGGCAGCGTCGTGCCCGAGACGACACCGCCGAGCGTGACGCCGGTCTGCTTGATGCTCATCAGCAGGCCGCCGTGGCGGGAGGCGCCGGAGCCGCGCACGATCACGTTCGTCGGCGGCGTGATCAGGCCGTACGCCAGCCCGATCAGCAGGGCGCCGGCCATGAACAGCAGCGCGACGGGCGCGGCTGCGACCAGCAGCGTCGCCGCCGACACGCCCGCCATCGCCGCCGCCAGCACGCGCGGCGCGCCGTAGCGGTCCGTGAGCTTTCCGCCCGGCGCACTCGATAGCGCGGCGCCGCCGAAGATCAGCGCCGTCAGCGCACCGATCTCGGCCCTGCTGAGACCGAGATCGGCCCGGACGATCGGCGCGATCGGCGCGAACGCCAGCGTCGCGTACGACCCCATCGCGAGCGCCGCAGCGCTCAGCGCGACGGCAACGGCGCCGTCAGTTCGCCGCATGGCGGGCGGCGAGCGCCTCGAGCACCTCCGCCAGCGACAACACGTCGCCGTACTTCTGGTTGATGTCGAACAGGTTCGCCTCGTGCGGCCCCGCGGCGCGGTCGCCGCAGCACTCGCGCGGCACGACGACGCGGTAGCCGTGCTGGAGCGCGTCGACCGCCGTCGCGCGGACACATCCCGAGGTCGAGACGCCCGTGACGATGACCGTGTCGGCCTGCTCCGCCGCGAGCAGGGAGGTCAGGGACGTCCCGAAGAACGACGACGCGAACTGCTTCGTGACGAGGGCGTCCTCGGGCCGCCGGCCGAGCCGCTCGTCGATCTCCACCATCCGCGTGCCCGCCTTCAGGACGAGCAGGCTCGGCACCTTCTTCTGGAAGACCGCGGCCGCCTGCGCCGTCGCGTCGTCGTACTGGACGGTCGTGAAGACGATCGGCACGCCCTCGTCCCGGCAGGCGTCGATCAGGCGGCGGTTGGCGGCGACCACGTCGGTGAAGTCGCCGGCGAGCGGCGACGCCGGGAAGTCGGTGAAGCCGTAGCTGAGGTCGACGACGACGAGGACGGGCCGCCGGCCGAAGCCGGCGGCCCTCCCGAAGCCGCGCTCCTCGTAGAGCGTGTCGGTGTCGGACCCGTGCGTGCTCACGCCGTGCGCTCCTTCGGAGAAGCGTCGCCCGGCGTTCGCCACCGCACGCAAGGACCTTCGCTTCGCTTCGGCCGTTGCGTGCTCACGACGGCGCGGGGATCCCGTCGGCCGCGCGGACACGCGCCTGCGCCTCGGCGCCGTCCTCGAGCGGGCTCCAGCGCAGCGGCTTCGCTGGCGTCGGCGGCTCGAGGCCGGTCTCGGCCAGGCAGTTAGCCATGACCTCCGCCATCGGCGGCCCGAAGTCGAAGGACAGCGCCGGTCCGCGCTCGGTCCGCTGCCGGTTGCGCTCGGCGTCGGTCGCAGCCTCGTCCACGCTCAGGTCGTCGCGGAGGATGACTCCGTACGACGACGTCGCCTTCGCCCGGCTGACGAGACCGAAGCGGACGTCCCGCTCGACGGCCGCCGCCGGCCGGTCGAGCCGGTCCTTCCAGCCGCCGCCGCCGGCCGTGCGGTAGATCAGCATGTCGCCGGGATTGACTTCGACCTCGTCGCACTTCGACGGCAACGGCGTCTCCGAGCCGTCGGCGCGGCGGAGGGTCTTGGTCGAGCGCTCGCCCGGCTCGCCGCCGAGCACCCCCCAGGGGCGCGTCAGCCAGCGGTCGTCGTGGATCGAGACGTGGCCCGGCTCGAGGTAGACGTAGCGCTTCTCGACGCCGTTGCCACCGCGGTGGAAGCCGGCGCCGCCGGAGTCGGTCACCGTCGTGTAGCCGTCGATGCGCAGCGGGTAGTACGCCTCCAGGTACTCGGTCGGGATGTTCTCGAACAGCGGCCACCAGGAGTGGCCGTCCATGCCGTCGCCGATCGGTCGCCCGGGAATCCCGCCGTAGAGGATCTCCATCGAGTAGTAGAAGTCGCCCTTGCCGTCCCAGCCCGAGTAGAGCATGTACGGCGAGGTGCCGTAGCCCGCGGCGGTGTTCAGCTCCGGCGCCTGCTTCACGAGCGCGCCGCCGAGCACGTCGAACAGCCGGGCGAGCGCGTGCGTGCGGCAGCCGAGCGCGGCCGGGAAGCGCGGCCGGAGCAGGCAGCCCTCCGGCAGCACGATGTGCAGCAGCGGGTAGAAGCCGTCGTTGAAGAGGATCTGCGGGTCGTTCACCATGATCAGGTAGACGCCGATGAACATCTTGAACATGCCCTCGGAGAGGTAGAAGTTCACCGGTCCGAGCGCCTGCGGGTCGGTGCCCGTCCAGTCGAAGAAGGCGTGGTCGCCCTCCCGCCAGATCGTCAGCTTCATCTTGAACGGGCCGTTGCCGAGGCCGTCGTCGTCGACGTAGTCCTCGAACGTCTGCGGCACCTCGGGGATCGCGAGGCCGATCAGCTTGCGCATCGCCTCGTGGGTGCGGTCGAGCAGCGCCTGCAGAGCGGCGAGATAGGTGTCCTTGCCGAATCGCTCGCACAGCTCCATCACGCGCTTCTCGCCGGCGCGGCAGCCAGCGATGATCGCGAACAGGTCGGCGCGGTTCATCGACGGGATGCGGACGTTGTTGAGGATCAGCCCCAGCACGTCCTTCTGCACCTCGCCGCGCTCGACGATCTTGATCGGCGGGATGATCAGGCCCTCCGCGAAGATCGTCGTCGCTCCGGTCGGCAGCGACCCTGGCAGCGGCCCGCCGGCGTCCATCATGTGGCCGAACTGGCTCGCCCAGCCGACGAGCTCGTCGCCGTAGAAGATCGGCACCAGCACGAGCCAGTCGTTCGTGTGCGAGATCGACGCCGAGCACTTGAACGGGTCCGAGCAGAGGATCACGTCGCCCGGATAGATACCCCGATCCCAGTCCTCCATCATCTCGTTGATGTAGGCGCCGAACTGACCGACGACCATGCGGCCGCGCGGGTCGGTGATCATCGGGAACTCGTCGTGCTGCTCGCGGATGACGGGGCTCATCGCGGAGCGGAACAGCACCGCGTCCATCTCGAAGCGCGCGTTCTTGAGGGCGCCCTCGATGATGTCCAGGGTCACCGGGTCGATGTCGATGTCCGGGATCTCGGCGATCCGGAGACTCTTTTCGATGATGCTCACGCCGTGCACTCCTTCCGATCGTCGCACGGCGTTCGCCACCGCACGCAAGGACCTCCGCTCCGCTCCGGCCGTTGCATGCTCATGCCGTCGCCCCTGCGGTCGGGTTGATGAGGATGTTGAAGTGCCGGTCGACCTCGGCCGTGAAGCCGGGCAACACGACCGTGGTGGAGTCGAACTCGGTCACGATCGCCGGCCCGGCGAAGCGGTCGCCAGGCTTCAGTGCGCCGCGATCGTAGATCGACGTCGAGACGTGCTCGCCCTCGAACACGATCGCGTGCTGTTCGACGATCGCGCCGGCACCGTCGCCGGGCACCGGCTCGGCAGTCGGCAGCTCGATCTTCGGCGCGAGGCCGAAGCCGATCGCGCGGAGGTTGACGATCTCGGACTCGGCGTCGTCCATCTTGAAGCCGTAGAGCTGCTCGTGGAGCGCGTCGAAGTCGCCGGCCAGCCCGGCGAGGCAGCCGGAGCGAAGCGCCGCCGCCTCGATCGGCACCGGGATCTCGTAGCCCTGCAGGTGGTAGCGCATGTCAGCGACGTAGGTGATCCGCTGCTCGCTGGCGGCGATCCCCTCGCCCTCCATCCACGCCTTCGCGCGGGCGCCGAGGTCGTCGAGGATGCCGGCGACGTTGCCCGCGTCGGCGTCCTTCACGAGCCGGATGTGCGTCTGCGCGAACTCGTTGCGGAAGTCGGCGACGAGGTCGCCGATCGCGCACAGCAGGCCCGGCGAGGGCGGCACGATCACCGGATACGAACCCATCAGCTTCGCCATCGCGTTGGCGTGCAGCGGGCCGGCGCCGCCGAAGGCGACGAGCGCGAAGGCACGCGGGTCGTGACCGCGCTGCACCGAGACCAGCCGCAGCGCGCCGGCCATGTTCTCGTTGACGATCGCGAGGATGCCCTCGGCCGCCTGCTCGAGGGACAGGCCCATGGCATCGCCGATCGTCTGCACCGCCGCCCGGGCGGCGTCGACGTCGAGCGCCATCTCACCGCCGAGCAGACGCGGCGGCAGGTGGCCGAGCACGACGTTGGCGTCGGTCACGGTCGGCGCGTCGCCGCCCTTGCCGTAGGCCGCCGGGCCCGGCTCGGCGCCGGCCGACTGGGGGCCGACGCGCAGGGCGCCGGTCAGCTGCGGGACGTGCGCGATCGAGCCGCCGCCTGCGCCGACGGTGTGGACGTTGACGGACGGCACCTTGACGCGGAACTGGCCGATGGTGGTGTCACGGCCGATGGTCGGCTCGCCGTTCTGGCACAGCGCGACGTCGGTCGAGGTGCCGCCCATGTCGAACGTGAGGATGTTCGGGTAGCCCGCGCGCGTCGCGACGTAGAGGGCGCCGGCGACGCCGCCGGACGGGCCGGAGAGGACGCCGTAGATCGGGTTCTGGGCGGCCTCACGCGTGGTCATCAGACCGGCGTCGGAGCGCAGGATGTTGAGGTCGGCGGTGGCGCCGATGCCGCGCAGCCCCTCCTCCAGGCGCCGCACGTACTGCTGCACCGTCGGCCGCACGTACGAGTTCATGCACGCCGTCAGCGTCCGCTCGTACTCGCGGAACTCCGGGACGACGTCGGAGGACAGCGTCACCGGGAAGCCCGGGTAGAGCGCCTCGACGATGTCGCCGATCTCCTTCTCGTGGCGCCCATCGACGTAGGAGTTGATCAGGCCGACGGTGAGGGACTCGACACCCGACTTCACGAGGTCGTGGACGATCGCCTCGACCTGCGCACGATCGACGGCGACGACCGTGTCGCCGCGCGCGTCCATCCGCTCGACCGCCTCGCGCGTGTCTTCCAGCGAGGCCGGCGGGTCCGGCTTGATCATGATGATCCAGCCGGCCAGCGGCCCCGGCGTCTGCGAGCGTGCCAGATGCAGGATCTGCCCGAAGCCCTGCGTCGTGATCAACCCGACGCGCGCCCCTTTCGACTCCAGCACCGCGTTCGTCGCGACCGTCGTGCCGTGCAGGATGTTGCGCAGCGCGGACGGGCTGATGCCCGCCGTCTCGCAGATCCGCTGGACACCGGTCATCACTCCCTCCGACGGGTCGGCCGGCGTCGTCGGCGTCTTCACGCGGAACTGCCGGCCGTCCTCGTCGTTCACGCAGAACAGGTCGGTGAACGTGCCACCGACGTCGACTCCTAGGCGGAACGCCATCCCGTCGTCCTTTCCATCTCGATTCCCATCTCAGACCACTCCCTCGTGCCGCATTGCTTCGAGCTCCTCCGTGCCGATGCCGAGCAGTTCGCCGAGCACGGCCTCGTTGTCGGCTCCCACCTGCCACTTGCCGCTCCAGCGTACGTTTCCCGGCGTCGCCGAGAGCTTCGGGACAATGCCGGGCACCGTGATCTCGCCGATCTCCGAGTCCTGCTGCGTGATCAGCAGTTCGCGCTCGCGGAAATGCGGGTCGGCGAAGATATCCGCGATCGAGTAGACCGGCGCGCAGACCACGTCGGCAGCATTGACCATCTCGTCGAGTTCGGCGGCGGTGTACTGCGCCGCCCACGCGCCGATCATCTCGTACAACTCCTGCTCGTGCTCCCCGCGGCCGTGGTGATCGGCATAGCGGGGATCGTCGCCGAGCTCCGGACGGCCCATCAGCGTCGCCAGCCGGCGCCACAGCGTGTCGTGGTTCGCGGCGATCACGACCCACTTCGAGTCCTTCGCGAGGAAGACGTTCGACGGTGCGATGCGCGGCAGGTACGAGCCGGTCGGTTCGCGGACGACCTCGCACTGGTCGTACTCCGCCGTGGTCGACTCGAGCATCGCGAAGCACGCGTCGAGGATCGCCGCGTCGATCACCTGGCCGGCGCCGCCGCGCGCGTCACGGTGGTAGAGCGCCATCAGGATCCCCTGGAACGCGGACTGCGCGGCGAGCGTGTCGCCGAGGGAGATGCCGGAGCGGGGCGGTGCCTGATCCGGGTAGCCGTTGATGTAGCGCAGGCCGCCCATCGCCTCGCCGCCGGAGGCGAAGCCGACGCGGTCGCGGTAGCGGCCCGTCTGCCCGTAGCCCGAGACGCGCGCGTAGATGCAGCCCGGGTTCGCGGCGTGGACCTGCTCGGGCCCGATCCCCCAGCGCTCCATCGTGCCGGGCTTGAAGTTCTCGACGATGACGTCGGTGGTCTCGCAGAGCGCGGCGGCGATCTCCTGGCCGCGGGGAGTGCGGAGGTTGAGGGTCACGCTCTGCTTGTTGCGGCCGAGCGACGGCCACCACAGCGAGTGGCCCTTGGAGCGCAGCCGTCCCCAGTCGCGCATCGGGTCGCCGGCGGGCGGCGCCTCGACCTTGATCACGTCGGCGCCGAAGTCGGCGAGCAGCGATCCGACGTACGGCCCGGCGAGCAGCTGCCCGAACTCGAGCACCCGGATACCGGCGAGCGGTCCGGTCGCGGCCGGGACGTCAGGCGGTTCGGGGCTCACGCATCACCTCGATCAGATAGTCGCGGGCACTGACGATGTGCATCCGCATGGTCGCCTCCGCCCGTTCAGGCGAGCCGGTCGCGATCGCAACCTGCAGCTCGCGATGGCAGGCCAGGGAGATAGCGCGCTGATGAGGCGAGAGCCAGAACGACGTGCGGAAGGCACGGGGGATGCCGGCGAGGCCGCGGAGCGCTGCGGATAGTCGCGCGCTGCCTGCGGCCTGGATGATCGTGGCGTGGAACTCCTCGTTCCACGCGATCTGGTCGGCGATCGCGGCGCGATCGAGGCCGGTGCTGGCCTCGGCCAGGTCGCATAGCGCCGCGAGACGATCCCGCGCCTCCGGCGTCATCCGCGTCGCGGCGCGCGCGGCGGCGTGCGGTTCGAGCAGCGCCCGAACCTCGTAGAGGTCGGCGAGGTCCTCCGTCGCGAAGCCGCGCACGACCGCGCCGCGACGTGGCTCCAGCGCGACCAGCCCGTCGCCCTCCAGCAGTACGAGCGCCTCGCGCACCGGTGTCCGTGACGTGCCGAGCCGCTCGGCGAGCGCGGCGGTGCGCAGGCGCGTGCCCGGCAGGTACTGCCCGGCGAGGATCGACTCGCGCAGGTCGTCGTAGACGCGGAGCGAACTGGTCGGCGCGATCGATGCCATCGAATGCATACAAATGCAGCATCGTCCTCGCCGTGTCAAGGGAACGGATCGGAAGTTGCACGCAAAGTGGAACGTTGGGGCCAGACCCCTTTGTCCCTAGACCGCGTGCCGCGCGAGCAGCCCGCGCGCGATGATCAGGCGCTGGATCTCGTTCGTGCCCTCGCCGATCAGCAGCAGGGGCGTGTCGCGGTAGAGGCGCTCGATCTCGTACTCGCGCGAGTAGCCGTAGCCGCCGTGAATCCGCATCGACTCCTCGGCGCAGCGCTGCGCGACCTCCGTCGCGAACAGCTTCGCCATCCCGGCCTCGACGTCGGCGCGCCCACCGGCCTGCTTCTTGCGGGCGGCAGCCACGATCAGCTGCCTGGACGCCTCGATCCCGGTCGCCATGTCCGCCAGCTTCGCCTGAATCAGTTGGTGCTGTCCAATCGGCTTCCCGAACGCGGAGCGCTCCTGCGCGTAGCGGATCGCGAGCTCGAAGGCCCGCATCGCGATGCCGAGGCCGCGCGCGGCGACGTTGATCCGCCCGGTCTCGATGCCGCTCATCATCTGGTAGAAGCCCTGGCCCTCGCCGTCCGGGCCGCCGAGGATGGCCGAGGCCGGGACGCGGTGCCCGTCGAAGACGAGTTCGACCGACTCGACGCCCTTGTAGCCGAGCTTCTTCAGCGGCGGCATCGGGATCGTGAGGCCGCCGACCTGCTCCTGACCCGCCTCCTTCTCGACGAGGAGCGCGGTCATACCCTTCTGCGGCGGGTCGGCGGTCGGGTCGGTCTTCACGAGGAGCCCGATCAGCCCGGCGCGCAGGCCGTTCGTGACCCACATCTTCTGGCCGTCGATGACGAGCTCGTCGCCCTCGCGGCGGGCCGTCATCCGGATCGCGCGCACGTCCGAGCCCGCATCGGGCTCCGTCATCGAGAAACAGCAGCGCAGCTCGCCTGACGCGAGCCGCGGCAGGAAGCGCTGCTTCTGCTCCTCGGTGCCGTGCGTCGCGATCATGCCGCCGACGATGTACTGACCGTTGACGATGCCGGAGACGCTCGTCCACCCCCGCGAGAGCTCCGCGATCGCGAGCGCGTACGTGACCAGGTCGAGGCCGAGGCCGCCGTACTCGACGGGGATCCGCATCCCGAACAGACCCATGTCGCGCAGCCCGTCGACGATCTTCTGCGGGAACTCGTCATCCGCTTCGAGTTGGTGGACGGTCGGAAGGATCTCCGCGTCGACGAAGCCACGGATGGCTTCCAGGACGTCGCGCTGGTCGTCGCTGAGATCGAGACCGTCGAAGCTGCAGATTCGCTCTTTCACCGCGGCAGTCTGGCAGGATGGCGGCGCATGAGTGCGCACCTCCGCGGCGACTTCGAGCAGGTCACCCCGCTCGAGTTGTTCTTCGACCTGGTGTTCGTGCTCGCCATCACCCAGTGCACCGCCCTGATGGCCGCCGACCCGACGTGGGAGGGCATCGCCCGCGGCCTGCTCGTCCTCGCGGTGCTGTGGTGGTGCTGGGTCGGGTACGCCTGGCTGACGAGCGTCGTCGACCCCGAGGACGAACTCGTCCGCATCACCCTGTTCGGGTCGATGGCGGCCCTGCTCGTCGCCGCGATGTCCGTCCCCGGCGCGTTCGGCGACGACGCCGCGATCTTCACCGTCGCCTACGGCGTCGTCCGCGTCGCACACATCGCGCTGTTCCTCGTCGCCGGACGCGGCGATCCCGACCTCCGGCGATCCGTGATCGGGCTCGGCGTCTCGTCGGGCGTCAGCGTCGCCCTGATCACGGCGGCCGCCTTCACCGACGGCGTCCCGCAGGGAATCCTCTGGGCCGCCGCGCTCGCGATCGACATGGGCGGCCCGTTCCTGTTCGGCGCCGACGGCTGGAAGCTCGCACCGTCGCACTTCGCCGAGCGCCACGGCCTGATCGTGCTGATCGCGCTCGGCGAGTCGATCGTTGCGATCGGCGTCGGCGCCGGCGCGGGGATCGATGCCGGCGTCGTCGCGGCTGCCGTCACGGGCATCGCCATCACCGCCGCGCTGTGGTGGCTGTACTTCGACGTGACGGCGATCGTGGCCGAGAAGCGCCTCGTCGAGGCGCCGGTGGGCCGGGTGCAGAACGAACTCGCCCGCGACGCCTTCTCCTTCCTGCACTTTCCGATGGTCGCGGGCGTCGTGCTGCTCGCCCTCGGCTTGAAGAAGACCCTGGGCGATGTCGAGGAGCCACTGAAGCTCGTCCCCGCGGCGGCGTTGCTCGGCGGCACGGCGCTCTACCTGCTCGGCCACGTTGCGTTTCGCCTGCGGATCGCGCGTCGCTTCAGCCGCGAGCGGACGGCCGCCGCGATCGCATGCGGCGCGCTTCTTGCGGTCTCCGGCGAGCTGCCCGCGCTCGGGCTCGCGCTCTGCGTGCTCGCGATCGTCGTCGTGGTGATCGTGGTGGAGCGCTACCGGTTCGCGGAGATCCGCGGCCGCGTCCGCGCGCACGGCCGCGCGTCGCAATAGCGATCATCATCACTTTAAGGGATGTACAGCATCCGTTAGACGAATGTGTATCATCCAGCGTGGGATGGGTGATATCGGCCTTGATCGGCTGCACGAAGTGCTCTCCGGCCTCGGTGACCTGCTCGAGGCGGCGGGTGAGGCGTACCATCTTGTCGTCATCGGCGGCAGTGGCCTTGTGGCGATCGATGCCGTCTCGCGGACCACGCGAGACGTCGACGTGGTGGCGCTCGTGCAGGATGGGGCGTTGGTGTCCGCCGAGCCGTTGCCGGATGCGGTCGCGGAGGCGGCCGCGACGGTCGCGCGGGACCTCGGGCTTGACGCGAACTGGTTGAACGCCGGCCCTACCGGCCTGCAGCAGCTCGAGCCGACACCGGCCGAGCTCCGTGACGCCGCACGCTGGGCGCGCACGCACAACGCGCCGGGCCCGTTTGACGATCAGATCGCGCGAGCGCTCGACG
>VFJZ01000027.1 GCA_009885805.1 Actinomycetota bacterium | reverse complement strand
GACGATCCGGCGCCTCCTCCGACGCACCAGCCAGCTCGTCGCGACCGTTCGCCGCCGCTGGCCGGTCATCCTGGCCCCGACCGCCGCCGCTTCTTTGACGGGCTCCTAGTTCTAGCCGGGGACATGTACGCAGAATGCGTCGGATGGGACCGACGCGCGCTCCCCCTGGAGGGGGACTCCACCGGCGGCGGAAGTGTGGTCGTCAGGCGTGGGAACGATCAGTGAGCGAGGAACCCGCCGTCGATCACCATCGCGGTTCCGGTCGTGAAGCTGGCGTCGTCGGAGGCCAGGAAGGCGACGGTGGAGGAGATCTCGGTGACGTGCGCACGACGGCCGAGCGATGTCTGCGGAATCACCCCGCCCTCCCTTTCGTGCTCGTTCATCGGCGTGCTGACGCCGCCCGGGCAGATCGCGTTGACGCGGTTGCCGTCGGCGGCGAACTCCAGCGCGGCGGTCTTCGTCAAGGCGATCAGCGCCGCCTCGCTGGCGCAGTACGCGACGTAGCCGATCGCGCCGACGACGCCGAACATCGAGGGCGACGTTGATGACGGAGGCGCCACGGCCTTCGCGCATCAGCGGCACGGCCGCCTGGATTCCCAGCAGCGCTCCGGTGGTGTTGACCGCGAAGGTCTCGTTCCAGTCCTCCAACCGCTCCTCGAGCAGCGGATTCACGTGGACGATGCCGGCGTTGTTGACGAGGACGCCGAGGCGACCCGAGGCGGCGCGGGCGGCGGCGACCGCACGCGCCCAGTCCGGCACCGAGCAGACGTCGAGGTGGACGTAGGAGACGTCGAGACCACCCTTGCGCAGCCGCGCCGCCGTCCTCTCGCCCTCCACATCCAGGACGTCGCCCGCGTAGACGACGGCGCCTTCGGACGCGAGCCGTTCGGCGTGCGACGCGCCCTGCCCGCGCGCGGCGCCTGTGGTCAGCGCCGTGTTGCCGGCCAGTCGCCCCTGCGTGGATGGAGCCTACCGGGATCGAACCGGTGACCTCCTGCGTGCAAGGTGCATCCTGGAGTCACGCTGAGTACCGATCTGTCCGGTTTGTACGGGTTTCCGCGCTCATCGAGCGTCTTGAGTCACGTCCCGTACCGTCGGGTCCGTTGCCGCCGCAGTTGCCCCCCGGGGGCCGAGCCAGGAGCGCCTGCAGAGCTCGTTAGGTCGAGTACGCCGACGCTGCGGCGCAGCGTCACCGCGCCAGCCAGAACGCGCGTAGCAGCTAGCGCGGGAAGCGGTGATCGGCTGGGAGTACGTCCACGTCTGCGTCGACGACGCCATCCGGCGCGCATCGGTCGGGCCGCGATTCCGCCTCGGACGCATAAGGGGCATCGCGCCGGCCACGCGAGCCGGCCGCTAGCTCACTGCCGTGAGCGATGTGGTCGGCCGCGGGGTTTGGCAGGAGCCGATCAGAAGGGCACATCCTCTCCCTGGCCAACTTAGTCTCCCGCGGTCAGGTCGAGGTGTACCGGGCAGAATTCTCTGGTGCCGGGACAACCGGTGCAGAGCGGCAGGCGAGTGGTCGTGGCCGGCAGCGGCTGTGGCAGTGCGACTGAGACTCGAGGTGCCTCGCCGTATCGTGTCCCGACGGTCGCTGCGGGTTCGAACGCGACCCACACCGCCTCGACGACGCCTTGGGTGTTCACGCCCGTCACGGAAGCGTAGAGCTCTCGCTGAAGCGTGTAGCCGGCGAGATCGCCGGTGCCCGTCTTCCAGTCGACGATGAGCCTCGTGCCGTCTGACTCGAGGGCCCACACGTCGAGGTAGCCGGTGACGACTGCTCCGTCGATCTGGGCGGTGAACGACCGTTCCGTTCGTATCTCGACGGCCCTTTGGAGCCGCCGACCGATCTCCGAGTCGCGCGCCTGGCGGTAGTAGCGCTCGGCCCGAGTGGCATCGTTGTCGTTCGCGAGCTCGTCGAGCTCTCGCAGCCGCGCCTCAGCCCACCCGTCGGAGGGGGGCGCGTTCCAGTCGACCTCCTGCAGCAGCGCGTGGAACGCGACGCCGAATCGCCGGCCGCCGAGCCCGGACCTCGCCGGGACAGCGGCAGGCTCGTCAACCCCAGGCAGCCCTAGCTCGCGTTCGAGGTGGTAGCGCAGCGAACAGGTCGCTTGAAGCTCGAGTGCCGTGTACGACAGCTGGATGCCTCGCTGGGACGCCGTGATGGCGGGCGCGTGGATCGCGAGCGGTTCAGGCCCCTCGATGGCGGGTTCGACCGCCATCGGCACCAGGTGGTCAGGCTGCACCGTCTCCTCGACGACCACGCTGCGCACGTGCATTCGCCCGTTGCCGATCGCCAGATCCTCCGACCCTCCCGCCGGCGGCAGGTTCAACGGCTCGGTGAGGACGGCGAGAGCGTTGTCGCACTTCCGTTCATCGCCCGACCAGCGCGCGCGACCCGTGATCACGAGCCGGCGCATTGCGCGGGTGAGCGCCACGTAGTGGATCCGGCGCTCCTCCGCGTCGTTGGCGGCGTTCTCGGCCTCCTCGAGCTCCTGCAGCTCGAACAGCCGAAGCGGGTCGCCACCGTCCTCGGGACGCAGCCTCAAACCGACACGGCCGTCCGGCGTCACGAGCACCAGCGACGAACTGCCTCCAGCCCCATGGTTCGTGTCGGCGAGGATCACGGCCGGGTACTCGAGGCCCTTCGCCGCATGGATCGAGAGCAGGCGAACGGCGTCCTGCGACTCGTCGACGACGACGGACTCGCCGGGATCCTTCGCCAGATCCGCGTAGTCGCCGAGGAACCGCAGGAAACCGCGCAGGTCGTTGGCGCCGGTCGCGGCGTGCGCGTCGGCGAGCCTGACGAGCTTGCGGAGGTTCGCATGACGGCGGTCGGGCTCCTCGAGACCAAGTGCGGCCAGCTCGTAGTCGAGGGCGGCGATCGCCGCCTCGACGAGGCCGGGCAGATCGAGGTCGCGCACCCGGGTGCGCAGCGTGCGGACGGTGGCCGCGAAGTCGGCCAGCGCAGGCACGAGATCGATGCCGTTCCAGAGCGGGACGTACTCCCCGGCGGCTTCGCGGAGGTCGACGAGGTCACGATCGCTCGCGGCGGCGTAGGGAGCCGCCAGCGCGCGGATCAGTTGCTCGTCATCACGCGGGTTGGCCACGACGTGCAGCAGGGCGAGCACATCGACCACCTGGTCGTGCTTGAAGAAGCCCTGGCCGGCGACGAGCAGCACCGGGATGCCGGCCTCCTCGAGCGCACGACGGAACGAATCGACCTCCGTCAGCGCCCGGAACAGCACCGCGATTTCGCGCCACGCGAAGCCCTCCTCGTCATGGAGCCGCCGCGCGATCCGTGCCACCTCGGCGCCCTCCGCAGCTCGGGTCGGCGCGGCACGCTCGAATCCCTCCACGAGCACCAGTTCAACCGGCCGTTCGGCGCCGTCATTCTCGTCCACCGCGATCTCCAGATGCCGGAACGCGCCGCCGATCAGATCGCTGAACCACGGATTGAGGACGTCCAGCACCGGTCGCTGGCTGCGGAAGTTCGCGAGCAGCGTCGCCGGATCGCTCCCCGCCACGCTGCGGAACGCATCGACATCCGCCCACCGGAACCGGTAGATCGACTGGTGCTCATCACCGACCTGCATGGTCTGGGGCGCACCCAGAAGGCGGACGATCTCCTGCTGCAAGAGATTGGTGTCCTGTGCCTCGTCGATGTAGACGCGCTGGAATCGGCCGCGATAGTGCGCCCCGGCTGCGGGGTCGGCCAGCACGTCTCGTGCGCGAAGCTGCAGGTCTTCGTAGTCGAGCGCACCCTGCCGCTCCTTGCGCTCCGAGTAGATGCCGAGGAAGCGCTCGAGGACGGCCCCCAGGGCCTCCAGGAGCGGCCGTGCCTCGCGCTCCGCGGCGGCCTTCTGCACGCTGAGGAGGGCATCGTTGCATGCCGCGTGGAGCGGCTTCATCGCCCTAACGCAGTTGAGGTGCAGCAGCCGAACGCGTCTCAGGTCGCTGGCGACGATGCCGTCGAGGATCGCGGCCGCGCGATCAAGGTGCGCTCCTGTCGTCCGCGGGTCGTCGTAGATCCGCTGTGCGAGGTCCTGGAGTTCGCGGGTATCGACGACTGGCTCGGGTGGAACGGGGATCACGGGGTGAGCGATGCCGGCGCTGCGCAGCCGGTCGAAGGTCGAGCGGATCGCGCCGCGGATCCCACCCGCGTCGACCCGCACCAGCAGGTCGATCAGCGCCGGGTGCTCCGTCGTCTCGATCGCCTCGGTGATCGCCTCCTCCACGACCACCATCGCCTCGACTTCATCGATCACAACGAAGTCGGGTGCCACTCCCGCGGCATGCGGCTGCTCGCGGAGAATCCGTGCGCAGAGGTCGTGGAACGTGCCGATCCATGCGTCGTCCAGTTCGACCACCGGCTGCTCCGGCGAACGGCCGCACGCGAACTCCTCCGCAACCTTCGCGACGAGGTGCGCCGCCGCAGCACGGTTGAAAGCGGCGACGAAGAGTGCGTCGAGCGGCACGCCATCCCGCTCCACGTCGTCGAACAGCGCCCGAACGAGGAGCGTGGTCTTGCCGGAGCCGGCACCGGCAGCGACGACCGGAGGCCGCGCGGCGAGGATCGCCTGCTTCTCCTCTGAGAGCTGCTTCAGCGCCATACGAACTTGTGGTTGCAGTACGGGGGACAGGGATTCGTCGGCGGCGCGGGGACGGCGCCGGCGCGGATCGCCGCGATGGCGCGCGCTGCCTCGGCGATCGCGATCTCAACCCGATCGCGCCAGGCGTCCGGCGTGAGCAGCCACTTGTCCGGCGCGTTGCCGTAGGCGTCGATGTCGTCGCGGATGCGACCGTCGGCCGCTGGATTGCGGATCGCGACGTAGATGCCGCCGGCCGACTCGGCACCCCGCTGGCGCGCGGCCATCTCGGAGTACAGCGGCAGTTGGAGCTTGACCTTGCCCTTCTCGTCGAAGGTCGCCAGCGACCGCTTGTAGTCGATCGCAACGACGTAACGGCCGTCCGCGGAGATGTCGAGGCGATCACTCTTGCCGGTCAGCACGGCGCCCGGGACGACGGTCTCGTCGCGGAAGCCGACCTCGAACTCCGCCGGCCGCAGCCGCGGCTCACGCGCGGCGTCCTCGGCCAGACGGAGATGCAGGTGGCCCTGCAGCCGGGCGCAGAACGCCTCGTAGATACGGCCGGCGTCGAACGGGCGTCGATCGTCGGCGACCAGCGCGAGCTTGTCATCGACGGCCGCGAGGTATGCGTCGAGCGTCGCGGTCGTACACGCCCCGACGCCGCCCCCGGCGAGCTCGGACAGCGCCTTCTCGAGGACGTCGTGCGCGAACGTCCCCTCCTCGGCGGCGTCAAACCGCGGCTCGAGCGGCTGCGGACGAAGCAGCGATCCGACGAACCAGCCGTAGGCGCAGTTGAGGTAGGACTCGAGCTCGGTGACCCGGAACCGGTCACGGGACAGGCCGGCCCCGAGGCCGAGCACGCGGGAGCGCCGCGCCAGTGCGCTGGTGACACTCGGCAGCGACGCGCTGCGTTCGCGGGCGAGCGACCGCTCCTGCTCGCGGGCCGTGCGGTTCGCGATCGCGGCGGAAGAGCCGTGGCGTGCGATGGTGGCGTCGGGGAGCAGTCGACGTGCCTCGTTCCAGAACGTCGACGGCGCCGTCTCCCGGCCATCGTCGTCAGCGAACCGGCGGATGAGAGTCAGCTGCTCCGACGCCGCGACGCAGACGGCATGGAACCGGAGACGCTGCTCGCTGGTGCCCGGCGCGCGCTGTGGCATGCCAAGCGCGGCGCGGACAGCGGGCGGCAGGTACGGATCGGACGACGGCCGGGTGGGGAACCGACCGCTCTCGAGACCGAACGAGACCACGTGCCTGAACCCCCGGCCACGCACCTGAGCGGCGTCCAGCAGCGCGACCGCATTGCGCGCATGCACGCGATCCGGGATCGTCAGATCGGCGAGCAGCGCCCCGAGCCCACCCGGGGCGGCCCGACCGCGGCGAGTCGGCTCCTCGTCCGAGAGCTGGTCGATCAGCCCGCCGAGTGCGCCGAGTGCCGCGATGTCCAGCAGGTCGGCCCGGTTGGGGAGCATCCGGTCGCCGACCGCGAGGTTCAGCCGCTCGTGGCCGATTCGCACGAGGTAGGCAGCCTGCCCGCGCAGAGAGCCTTCGCCCAGTCGCCGAAGGGCTCGGGCAGGGGCGATTGCCTCGCCGTCCCATCGGCTGAGCGCTTGGCCGCGGGTCATCGGTTCGCCCGCCGCGTGCCGCCGGGCGATCGCCTCGAACTCGTCAACCTGCTCCGGGAGGGCGCCGCTGTACGGCGATCGCAACCAGGCGACCAGGTGGCCGACCGAGTTCGGCCCTTCCTCGTCGCAGGCAAAGAGCCAGAGCCGCAGCAGCGCGGCGGCGATCGGGGCCGTCGTCCACGGCTGCCTCGTCTCGTAGGTGAACGGGATGCCGGCCTCGGCGAAGATCGCCGCCAGCGGGCGGACGATGTCTGCCAGCCGAGGCGCGACGACGGCGACATGAGCTGGCGGCACTCCCGCACGGAGTGCATCGAGGACGGCTCCGAGCGCGACACGATGCTCGACGTCGCTGCCGGCGGTCTCATGGAAGTCGACGGCTTGAAGCCTGTCGGCGAGGCCGGGCTCGAAGAGCCGTCGTTCCAGGACGTCGCCGGCAGGAGGGTGGACGAGGACGCGATCGGCGTCCGCTCGCCAAGCAGCGACACGTGCGTGGCGGGCCTCGAATACGTAGCGGTCGGACTCGTATGCGACGAAGACGTGGACGTCGTTCAGGCGCCCGAGGGCTCGCAGCACGGCCCACTGGGCGGGTGCGAAGTCGTCGAATCCGGCGATCACGACTCGCCCGAGGGTGATCGCCTCGGCCGCCTCCGCGAGGAGCCACAGGGCGTCGTCCGGCACCAGCAGGTCAGCAGTGAGGGCGTAGGCTGGCACGAGCTCGGCCAGTGCCGCGGACGGTGCCGTGCGTTGGAGATCCCGGAGCGCGTGCGGCGTGACGCGGTTAGCGCGCAACTCGCGGACGGCTCGCTCAAGCGGCGGCACCCGGCCGGCGCCGGGGTCGCCACCTAGTGCCGTCGCCAGCCGGCTCCGGAACTCGATCACGTCGAGCGACGGCGGGTTGCCGAGGCCTGCTCGTTCGCGCAGCATCGCGAGGAGGCCGGCGAACGTCACCGCACGCACGTCCCAGACGGTGCCGTTCGCGGTTAGGCGGAGCAGTCGCTCGTTGAGGAGCGCCTCGTCCCGCGCGGCGATCACCGTCTCCCCGTCGCCGGCGAGGAGGTCCTGCAGGTCAGGCTCGCCGGAGCGGGAATGGAGGTGGAGGTGCAGTGGCATCGATCATGGAGTCTCGGGGGGACGTGTCCCACTCATGTC
>VFJZ01000010.1 GCA_009885805.1 Actinomycetota bacterium | reverse complement strand
TGCGATGGCGCGGCGCCTGGCGCGGCGCGGCGGCCGGCGAGGATGAACACGGCCCAGGCGGCACCGCCGGCGAGGGCCAGCCCGACACCGACGAGGTCTGCCTCGCCCTGCCACGGCCGCGCCATCGCAGCGATGCCGGCGACGGCGAGCAGGATCGAGACGAGGTCGCGGCGGGCCCGCGCGAGCCCGGCGGCGACGGCGATCGGCCCGACCAGTCCGAGCGCGACGGCCAGGCCGAGGCCGATCCTCGGCACGACGACGTAGAACGCCGCGTTCATGCCGGCGATGCAGGCACCCATCACGACGAGCTCGCGGCTCAGCCGGACTCTTCGAATCCCCCGTGCCAGCACCGCGAGCGAGACTGCGCCGACGGCGAGGCGCATCCAGGCGATCGCGATCGGGTCGGCCGCGATCTCGGAGTTGAAGGCCGACGTGGTGATGTTGAGGAAGGTGGCGACGACCCAGACGAGCGTCGCGGGCGGCTCGCGGCTCACCCGACCCGATGCTGCTCGAGCCGGTCGAGATCGGGCTCGACGCCAAGCCCTGGGCCCAATGGCGGCGCGATCGTCCCGTCGGGCGCGATCTCGATCGGCGCCGGCAACAGGAAGTCGCGCCGCGCGGTGGTCCAGGCGGGCGGGTCGAACGGCACCTCCACGAACGGACCGGTCGAGAACGCACAGGCCAGGTGGAGGTTGGCGACCAGTCCGTGGCCGTTCGACCAGGTGTGCGGCGACCACGTGCGGCCGTGGAGATCGGCGAGCGCGGCCAGGCGCCGGTTCCCTGACACGCCGCCGGTGAGCACGACGTCGGTCTGCAGAACATCGATGCCGCCCCGAACCACGAGGTCGCGCGCCTCGCCGGCCGATCGCACCATCTCCCCGGCGGCGATCCTGATGCCCGTGCGGCGGCGCAGCGCCGCGTAGCCGTCGTAGTCGTCGCAGCGCAGCGGTTCCTCGAGCCAGTAGACGCCGAGCGCCTCGAGGGCGTTGGCGGCACGCGCCGCAGTGGCGACGTCCCAGCGCGCGGTGCGATCGCCGGGCATCCGCCAACCCTGGTTCGCGTCGACCATGATCTCGAGCCGGCTACCGACAGCGTCGCGCACCCGTTCGACGACGGCGACATCGTCGCGCCAGTTCTCGTGGTGAAAGCGGATCTTCGTGGCCCGGACGCCGGCGTCGGCGAGCGCGAGCGCGCGTTGGGCGCGCTCGTCGGGGTCAGCCAGTTCGCCACCGGAGGCGTAGGCGCCGATTCGATCGGCGCGACCGCCGAGCAGCCGCCAGAGCGGTTCGCCTGCGGCCTTGCCGGCGATGTCCCAGCAGGCCACCTCGGCCACCCACGGTCGGCCGCCGTGGAAGTCGATCGTCTCGCAGATCTCCCGCACGGCCTCGCCCTGGCGCGGGTCGACGCCGATCAGCAGGCGCTCGAGAAGCGCGCGGTCCGGCAGGCCGTCACCGCCCGAGGCGTGGCCGGTGATGCCCGCGTCCGTCGTTACGGAGACGAGCGTGGCCTCGTAGGTCGTGCGGGGCAGCGGATCCCACGCGGCCCGGAACGGCGGATCGAGTGCGATCCGGTAGGTGCGCGTCTCGACGCCGGTGATCCGCACCTCAGGCGCCGTCGTAGAAACCGTTGACGAGCGTGTCGCGGTTCGCGAGCAGCGCCGCGACCTCGCCCGGCGCAGGCCCGGCGAGTGCGCGCCGGATCGCGGCCGCCGTCGCCGCCCGGTTCGCGAGGCGGACTGCGGTCGGGTCGGTCGCACGCGGGTCGACCCAGACGGCCACGAGCACGACCGTCTCGCCGTCCGCCGCCAACCGGCCCTCCGCGACGACGTCGAGCACACCCTGTCCGATTCCGAGCTGCGCAGCGCCCCAGGTCATCCGCTCCTGCGCCTCGGTCTCGGCGGGCGCCTTGTTCATCATCACCGTCGGCGGCCAGACGGGTGTCCCGGCGCCGAGGCAGACGAGCACCGGCGCGTGCCCCTTCGACGGCGCGGTGAAGGCGGTGACGATGGCCGCTGCGGTCGGCGACCCGCGGGCCGCCAGCACCACGTTGACGTGCGATCCGTCGGGTGCCGTCCCCGCCCACGCCTCGCCGATTCGGCCGTCGATCGCCTTCACCCTTCGCCCTGGAGCGCGCGGAGCTCTTCCAGGGGAATGTGGCAGCGCATCTGCCGGCCCGGTGCTACCTCGACGAGCGGCGGCTCCGCCGTCTCGCAGATCCCGCTGGCGAGGCGGCGCGGGCAACGCGTGTGAAACACGCAACCGGCTGGGGGGTCGGTTGCGGATGGGATCTCGCCCTCGAGCCGGATCCGCGTCGTGAGCTCGCCGTCGATCGACGGCACGGCCGACAGCAGCGCCTCCGTGTACGGGTGGTGCGGGCCGCTGAACACGGACTCCGCATCGCCGACCTCCATGAGCCGCCCCAGATAGAGCACGGCGATCCGATCCGACAGGTAGCGGACGACCCCGAGGTCGTGACTGATGAACACGTAGGACACGCCGCGGTCGCGCTGGAGGTCGGCGAGGAGGTTGAGAATCGCCGCCTGGACGGAGACGTCGAGCGCGCTCGTCGGCTCGTCGCAGACCACGACGCGCGGATCGCCGGCGAAGGCGCGGGCGATCGCGACCCGTTGCTTGAGGCCGCCCGATAGCTGCGAGGGCCGCATGTCGAGGTGACGCGGCGTGAGCCGGACGGCCTCGGTCAGCGCGAGGATCCGCCGCTCGGCCTCGGCGCCGTCCAGTCCGGCGAGCTTCTTCAGTGCCCGCCCGATGATCCGCCGGACGGCGTGACGCCGGTTGAGAGCCGAATCGGGGTTCTGGAAGACGATCTGGATGGCGCTCACCTGCGCCCGGCTGCGCTCGGCGAAGGTCGCGCCGATGGGGGCGCCGTCGAGTTCGATCCCGCCGCCGTCGTCCGGTGCGTGGATGCCGAGGATCGCGCGGGCGAGCGTCGTCTTGCCCGATCCGGACTCCCCGACGAGGCCGACGGTTTCGCCAGGTCGCAGGTCGAGGCTCACGTCGACGAGGGCATGGACGTCGTGCCCGGCCAGCCGGAACGTCTTCGACACGTTCCGAAGGCGGAGCACCGGCTGGTCGCCGGTCGCCGCCGCCGGCGGCGTGGCGGCGGCCTCCTCCCGCGGCAACTCCTGCGCCCGCTCGTGGTGATGGCATCGCGTGGCGTGGTCGCCGAGGTCGATCATCGGCGGCTCGACGGTCCGGCAGCGCTCGTCGGCGAGTCCGCAGCGATCGACGAACACGCACGTCGGGAGATCGGCGCCGAGGAGCGGCAGGAAGCCGCGGATGGTGTCGAGGCGCGCCGTCTTCTTCGCGCCGCGGCGCGGGATGCAACGCAGCAGGCCGACGGTGTACGGATGGCGTGGATCGTGGAAGACGCGCTCCGCCGGCCCCTCTTCGACGAGTTTTCCGGCGTACAGGACGCCGACGCGGTCGCACATCTTCCGGATCACGCCGAGGTTGTGCGAGATGAACAGCACCGTCGTCCCGTACTCGCTGCGCAGCGTGCGGACGAGGTCGAGCACCTCCGCCTCGACCGTCGCGTCGAGACCGGTCGTCGGCTCGTCGAGGATCAGGAGCGTCGGGTCGCTGGCGAGCGCCATCGCGATCACGACGCGCTGCTGCATCCCGCCGGAGAGCTGGTGCGGATACCGGTGCAGCACCCGCGCGGGGTCGGCGATCTGCACCTTCCGCAGCATCTGCAGCGCGCGGTCGTTCGCCTCCGACCGGGACGCGCCGAGAACGGTGAACGCCTCCGCGACCTGCGGTCCGACGCGGATCGTCGGGTTCAGGGCCTGCCCGGGGTCCTGGTAGACCATCGACACGGTCCGCGCCCGGAGCGCGCGCAGTTCCTCGCCGGAGAGGGTCGTGACGTCGCGGCCCGCGATACGGACGTGGCCGCCGGTGATCCGGCCGTTGCCGGGCAGGTAGCGCATGATCGCGTACGCCGCCGTCGACTTCCCGCAGCCGGACTCGCCGACCAGGCCGTACGCCTCGCCGGGCGCCACGCGCAGGGAGACGCCGCGGAGGACCTCGCGGTCGACGCCGCGGACGCGATAGGCGAGCCGCAGATCGTCCAACTCGAGCGCGTGGTCGGTCGCGCTCATACCGTGCGCTCCGGCCGTTGCCTGCTCATCGGTCGAACGCCGCCTGGATCGCGTCGGCGATCAGGATCACGCCGATCACGAGCGACGCGATCGCGATCGCCGGGAAGATCGACGGCCACCAGATCCCGGCCGAGATCACGGCGCGCTCCTCGGCGATCATCAGGCCCCAGTCGGGCGAGGGCGGCTGCGACCCGAAGCCGAGGAACGAGAGGCCGGCGAGCGTGAAGATCGCGTAGCCGAGCCGGACCGTGAACTCGACGATGATCGGCCCGACGACGTTCGGCAGGATCTCCACGAGCATCACGTACGGTCCCCGTTCGCCGCGCAGCTGCGCCGCGCGCACGTAGTCGAGGTCGCGCTCGACGAGGACGGCGGCCCGGATCGTCCGCGCGATGACCGGTGCGAACAGCAGGCCGATGACGAAGGTGACAATGAGCGTTCCGGTGCCGATCGAGACGAGCGCGAGCAGGGCGACGAGGATCACGGGCAGCGCCAGCAGCGCCTCGATCAACCGCCCGAGGACGTCGTCCACGACGCCGCGGTAGTACCCCATGACGAGGCCGAGCAGGACGCCGAGGACGGTGCCGATGATCGTCGCCGCAGGCGCGATCAGGAGGATCACGCGGGCCCCGCCGACGACACGGCTGAACACGTCCCGGCCGAGTCGGTCGGTGCCGAGGAGGAACTGGTCGGTGAGCGGCTGACGATGCTGCTGGAACGGGTTGTCGTCGGTCGGGTCGAACGTGACGATGAAGTCCCGGAAGATCGCGCAGACGACCCAGGTGAGGACGATCGCGCTCCCGATCAGGAACGCCTTCGACCGCAGCAGCTCGTGCAGGAGCTCACGGCGGACCGTCTTCTTCGAGTCGATCGCGGGGGCCTGGGGTGCGACGAGGGCGCTCATCTCAGTCCCTCGCCGTGCCGAGCCGGATGCGTGGGTTGAGCCACGCGCTGAGGACGTCTGCGAGCAGCGTCAGCAGCATGAAGACCGCGCCCACGGTGATCACGCCGCCCATCATCATCGGAATGTCGCGTCCCTTCGCTGCCGTGTAGACGAGCCGGCCGATGCCGGGGTAGTTGAAGAGCGTCTCCGTCACGAGGAGGCCGCCGAGCAGATACCCGGCCTGCGTCGCGACGACGGCGATCGTCGGCAGCAGCGCGTTGCGCAGGACGTGTCGGCGCAGGACGGATCCCCACGCGAGGCCCTTGAGCGTGGCCGTGCGGGTGTAGTCGGCCGCGAGGGCCTCGAGCGTCCCGGCCCGCGCCATCCGGGCGATGTAGCCGAAGAGGACCGCGACCAGCGACACCGCCGGCAGCACCATCGCCCGCAATTCGTCGAACGGCGATGAGAACGTGGCCGGCACCGACGCCGGGAACCAGCCGAGGCCGACGGC
The DNA here is from genome assembly GCA_009885805.1 of Actinomycetota bacterium. Taxonomy (GTDB): domain Bacteria; phylum Actinomycetota; class Thermoleophilia; order Gaiellales; family F1-60-MAGs149; genus VFJZ01. Next base: position 71,474 of record VFJZ01000010.1, on the reverse strand, counting down.
GAAGACGGCGATCAGCACGACCCCGGTGACGAACTCCGGCGTCACCGCGAGCGTGAGACCGGCGAGGCTGATCACCCGATCGGTCGTGCGCCCCTGGCGCAGCGCGGCCATCGCGCCGCCGGCGACCGCGAGCGGCACGACGAGCAGAAGGGTCAGGAGCGCCAGCTTCGCCGATCGCCACAGCGCGTCCCAGAGAAAGTCCGTCACCGGCGCGCCCCGGTACTGGTACGAGTCGCCGAAGTCGAGCGTGATCGCGCCGCCGACCCAGTCGAAGTAGCGTTCCCACAACGGGCCGCCGAGGCCGAGTTGTTCGTTCACCAGCGCCACGGACTGCGGGTCGGCGAACGGTCCGAGGATCGCCCGGCCGACGCTCCCCGGGAGCACCGAGGAGATCAGAAACACGATCATGCTGAGCAGCACGAGCGTGATCGCGGCGAGGCCGAACCGGCGGAGGACGTAGCGGCCCATGACGTGGCGCCCGCCCCCGGCCGTTGCGGCCGGGGGCGGGATGCACGACTACTCGGTGAAGGAGCCCCCCTCGGTGTAGAAGTGCCCCATCGCCGTCGTCTCGATCCCGGTCACCTTGGTCGTGGTGGCCGACAGGTAGTTGTAGAAGTAGGAGAAGATGATCGGCGTCTCGTCCAGGAGGAGCTCCTGGATCTTCTTCGCCGTCGCCTTCTGGCCCTGGATGTCAGGGTTCCCGGCGTACTCGTCGACGAGACCGTCGTACGTCGCGTTCGCGAACTGCGACGCGTTCCAGACGCCGCCCTTGTCGGGCGACTTCAGCGCGGCGTTGAGGTACACGTTCGGCACGCCGCGGTGGCCGTAGTCGGTGATGCCGATGTCGGATCCGGGGGCGGCGTCGCCGGGCAGCCAGTACTTCTCGTAGTAGTCGTCGCGCACCTGGATGTCGAGCGTGACGCCGAGCTGTTCGGCCGCGGTCTTGATCAGCGCCGCGTAGTCCGGCATCTCCTCGTTCTGCCAGGTGTGGATCTCGGTCGTGATCTCCGTGACACCGGCCTCGGCCATCAGCGCCTTCGCCGCGTCGAGATCGATCTCCCGCTGCGGAACGGACGGGTCGGTTGTCGGGAACACCGGCGCGAACGGGCTATCGTTGCCGATGCTCGCACGTCCCTGGAACAGGCCCTGGATGATCGCCGCCCGGTCGAGCGACATCGCGAGTGCCTGGCGGACGCGCTTGTCCGCGAACGGCCCCTTGTCGCAGCGCAGGTGGACCTGCCGGTGCGTTGCGGCCTTGAGTTCGATCACCGTCGTGTTCGGGTCGCTCAGCAGCGCCTGGCCCTGCTGGACGGAGAAGGTCACGATCGCGTCGACCTGGCCGCCCTGGAAGGCCTGCACCTCGGAGGCGGTGTCGGGGAAGAAGCTCAGGATCTGCTTCTCGAAGCTGACCGGCGTCCCCCAGTAGTTCGGGTTCGGGATGAACGTGACGCCGATGACGGGGTCGAACGTCTCGATCATCCACGGACCGGACGCCACGATCTTGTCCGGCCCGAACTGGGTCGTGTCGGTCACCGACGCCGGCAGGATGATCGCGTTGTAGTTGTCGGACGAGACGATGTACGGGAACGAGCCCATCGGCGCCGACAGCGTGAACTTGACCGTACCGGCGTCGACCGCCGTCGTTCCGCCCGGGCCGAGATTGCCCGTGTTGAAGGCCGACAGGGCGTTGGACGCGTTGTCCGGGTTGACGAGCCGCTCGATGGTCGCGACGACGTCAGCGGCCGTGACCGGGGAACCGTCGGAGAACTTCGCAGCCGGATTGAGGGTGAAGGTCCACTCGGTGGCGTCGGCGTTCGACGTCCATTCGGAAGCGAGCGACGGCTTCAGGGACAGGTCGCCGGCCGAGACGCAGAGGAACTGTCCCACCTGCGAGGTGATCCCGATACCGCCGCCGTCGTTGATGGCGACCGGATCGGCGTTCGCGGACGCGGTCGAGGGCTTGATCCCGGCGATGCGCAGCGTGCCGCCGGCCTTGACGGGCGCCTCGGTCGTGCCGGCGCCGATCGTGCCGGCATTCGTCTGCGCCTCGCCTGCGGCCGTGGAACCGGGGCCGCCGTCGTTCGAGTCGGAGCCGCCGCAGGCGGCGAGCAGAAACGAGATCGCGGGCAGTGACAGGCCGGCGACGGAGCCGCGACGGATGAACTCCTTGCGGTCGATCCGGCCGGCGGCGTACTCGTCGATGATGTGGTTCTCGATCACGTTCCGCCGACGTCGGAACGCGTTCGTCCTGCGCTGCATCTCGCTCATGTGGCTCCCTCCTCACGGGATCTGGCACCGGAACGAATAGCATCGTTCCGGTTCCCCCGCGAGTCCTCGCTGATGCGTTCTTATCCCAGACCCGGGACGCCGTGTCAAGGAGAAGGCACTTGACAGCGCCCGATCGGGGTGATCGGACTGTTCGGCGTCCCGCTCGTGGAACGATAGTCCTCATGAGGAACGGAATCGAACATTCCGATGACGGTCGGCCGCCATCCGCGCCGGGCGTCCAGGCGGCGCTCGGCCTGCTCGAGCTCCTCGCGCGGCGCGATGCCCTGACGCTCGCGGAGATCGGGCGTGAGCTGGGGCTCGCGAAGAGCACCCTGCACCGGATCACCGGCGTACTCCTCGACCGCGGCTGGCTCGTCCGCGACGCCGCCGGACGGTTCGAGCTCGGCATCCGTGCGCTCGGGCTCGGATCGCGGTCGGCGGCGCTGCCGATCGTCACCGCCTTCCGCGGCGTCGCCGCGTGGCTCCTGACCCGTCACGACGAGACCGTCTGCCTCGCCGTGCTCGATGGTGACGACACCACCTACGCCGCCGTCGGCGAGTCGAGCCAGTCGGTCCGCTGGGTCACGCATCTCGGAAGCCGGACGCGCGCGTTCGCCTCCGCGAGCGGGCGCGTCCATCTCGCCCGCTGGCGACCGGAGGAGGTCGTCGCGTACTGGGGCGGCCGGCCGCTCGTGACGCCCGTCGGTCGGCGCCTGAACGGCATCGACGAGCTGCTCGGGATCCTCGACCGCGTCCGCGCCGACGGGCACGCCGAGAACGTCGACGAGACCGCCGTCGGCCTGTGGGCCGTCTCCGTCCCGGTCCTCAACGGCGCGGGGATCTGCCTCGCGGCAGTCACCGTCGGCGTTCCGACGGCGCGCCTGACACCCGAGCGCCGCGCGGTGCTCCTCGCCGATCTGCGACTCGCCGGCGAGCGCCTCTCGGCCGACGTCGCCTGGTTGCCGGCGTACAACGCGCGCACCGCCCAGAGCGGCTGACGGCGTCGGGCGACATCCGCTGCCGGACGCTCAGACGAGCGCTTCGAGGTCGCAGCGGGCCTCGGCGATGACCGCCTTCACGCGACGCTGCCAGGCCGCGTCGCCCCGCCGCTCGGGACCGGCGACGGCGATCGCGCAGAGGCAGTCGTCGCCGCTCAGCACCGGGGTGGCGATCGCGATCGCTCCCGGGACCAGCTCGCTGCGCGACGTCACGATGCCCATCGCGCGGGTCGTCTCGAGACGACCGGGTAGCGATCCGGCATCGGGCGTCGCCGGGGTGATCGGGTCGATTTCGCGTAGCACCGCGACCCGTACCTCCTCGGGGGCGAAGGCGAGCAGCACCCGGCTCGCGGCGCCCGCGTAGAGCGGCAGCACCTGGCCGACGCGAAACGCCATCCTCATCGCGTGGTGCGACTCGACCTGGTCGAGGCAGAGGGCGTGCGCGCCGTTGCGCACGACCATCAGTGCCGTCTCGCCCGACTCCGCCGCGAGCCGTTCGAGGGTCGGCCGCGCGAGCCGCCGCAGCTCCGTGCGCGTCGGACGCCCACCCATCGAGCCGGCGACGAGCTCGCCCGGCCGGAAGCCGCCGTCGCGGTCGGTCACGAAGCCGGCCTCGCGGAGGTCGCGGAGGTAGCGGTAGACGGTCGAGACCGGCAGCTCGACGTCGCGCGCGAGCTCGTCCGCACGGGCCTCGCCCCGGGCGATGACGACCGCCAGCACGCGCAGCGCCCGCGCGAGCGACGTCCGGCCGCCAGGCGACGGAGCGTTTCTCACCATGTGCGAAGAGACAGTTGCGACATCAGAGATTCGCGGAGTAGCGTGACAGACGATCGTCCCGAAGGAGGACCCGATGGCCGCGACCGAACCGAGGACCGAGATCCTGTACGACGTGCGGGCGCAGCGCGGCTCGACCCTCCGCTGCAAGGGTTGGAAGCAGGAGACGCTCCTGCGCATGCTCGAGAACACCATGGAGGTCGCGGAGCACCCCGAGCGCCTCGTGATCTACGGCGGGATCGGCAAGTGCGCGCGCAACTGGGAGAGCTACCACGCGATCGTCGCGTCGCTGAAGGCGCTCGAGAACGACGAGACGTTGGTCGTGCAGTCGGGGATGCCGGTCGCCGTGTTCCGCACGCATCGGCTCGCGCCCCGCGTCGTGATGGCGACCACGAACTTCGTGCGTCCGAGCTGGCAGCGCTTCTACGAACTCCAGGACGCCAACCTGACGATCTTCGCGCAGTACACGGCCGCGCCGTGGCAGTACATCGGCACCCAGGGCGTGATCCAGGGGACCTTCGAGACGCTACGGTCGGTCGGGAACATCCACCTCGGCGGCTCGCTCGTCGGAAAGATCCTGCTGTGCGCCGGCATGGGCGGGATGGGTGGCAACCAGCCGCGCGCGATGACGATGCTCGGCGGTGTCGCGATCTGCTGCGACGTCGACCGGCGGATCATCGACCGGCGCATCGGCGTCGGCTACGCCGACGTCGTCGCGGACTCCCTCGACCAGGCGATCGAGCTCGCGCAGGCCGCTGCGGCCCGGCGCGAGCCGCTCGGGATCACCCTTGTCGGCAATGCCGTGGATGTCTTCGAGGAGTGCCTGCGCCGCGGGTTCCGGCCCGACATCGTGACCGAGATGACGCCGGCCCACGATCCCCTCGCCTACATCCCGACCGGCCTCACCGCCGAGCAGGCCGAGGTCGCCCGCCGCGCGGACCGCGATGGCTACTTCGAGCGCGCGCGGGAGTCGATGGTCCGGCAGTTGACCGCGATGAACGCCTTCGCCGACCAGGGCGTCGCCGTCTTCGAGTACGGCAACCAGATCCGCCGCCAGTGCGAGGAGCACGGTATGGCCGGGTCGATGCAGATCCCCGGATTCGTGGCCGCCTACCTGCGGCCGCTGTTCCTCGAGGGTCGTGGGCCCTTCCGCTGGACGTGTACGAGCGGCGACCTCTCCGACCTCGCCCGTCTCGACGACCTCGTGCTCGAACTCTTCGGCGACGACGACATCCCCGCGCGCTGGATCAAACTGGCCCGCGAGCACGTGCCAGTCGAGGGTCTTCCGGCCCGTGTCTGCTACCTCGGCTTCGGTCAGCGCAAGCGCTTCGGCCTCGCCGTCAACGAGCTGATCCGCCGCGGCGAGGTCAAGGGCCCGGTGGCGTTCAGCCGTGACAACCTCGACTCGGGCTCGATCATCAACCCCACGTTCGAGACGGAGAACATGCCAGACGGTTCCGACGTCATCTCCGACTGGCCGTACCTGAACGGGCTCCTCAACGCCTCGGCGATGTGCGACCTGATCGCGATCCAGGCCAACTACGCGATGGGCGATTCCGTGCACACGGGCGTGACGATGATCGCCGACGGCTCCGAGGAGGCCGACCTGCGGCTGGAGGCGGCTCTGACGGTCGACTCGGGCATCGGCGTCATCCGGCACGCCCAGTCCGGCTACGAGCGTGCTCGCGAGGTGGCGGAGCAGATCGGGCCGGGCGAGGGCATGTCGGTGCCGCTCTGGTGGACGCGCGAGGCCACCTTCGGTCCCGACCGGTGACGGTCGCGCCGTGCGGTAGCAGGGGCCGGCTACTCGTCACGGGCGCCGCCGAGGTGCTCACCTGCGCGGCCGGCGCCGCCGATCTGATCGGGCGCGTGCCGGGTGGGTCGGTGCTGATCGAGGACGGGCGGATCGTGGCTGTCGGGTCGCTCGGCGCCGTCGCGGCCGACGTCGTCGTCGACGCGGGCGGTGGCGTGGTCATGCCCGGGTTCGTCGACTGCCACACGCACGTCGTCTTCGGCGGCAGCCGCGTCGACGAGTACGCCGCCCGTTGCGCGGGGAGCGAGCCGCCGCCGGGCGTGCCGATCGGGATCGTCGGCACGATGACCGCCACCCGGCCGCTCGACGCGCGCGCGCTCGCCGATGCCTCCGCGCCGCGCCTCCGAGAGATGCTCGCCCACGGGACGACGACGGTCGAGTCGAAGACCGGCTACGGCCTCGCGCGCGGCGCGGAGATCGCCATGCTCGAGGCGAACCGGCTCCTCGCAGACGAGGTCGGGATCGACATCGTCGCCACCTACCTGGGCGCCCACGCGCTCCCACCCGGCGCCGGTCGAGCGGCGTACGTCGACGAGGTGATCGCGACGATCCCGGAGGTCGCGGAACGACGGCTCGCGACGTTCTGCGACGTCTACTGCGACGACGGCTACTTCACGCTGGACGAGAGCCGGCGGATCCTCGAGGCCGGGCTCGCCCACGGCCTGCGCCCGAAGGTGCACCTCGACGCGTACTCGCACACCGGCGCCGCCGGCCTCGCGACCGAACTCGGCGCCACGACCGTCGATCACCTCAACCACACGGCCGCGACGGAGATCGAAGCCCTCGCCGCGGCGGGCGTGATCGGCGTCGTGATGCCGCTCCTCGACTTCGCCGCGCAGCACCCGCACCCGGTCCACGCCCGCACGCTCGCCGACGCCGGCCTGCGGATCGCGCTCGCCACCGACATCTGCCCCGGGTGCTACACCGCCAGCATGCAGGTGGTGATCCAGCACGCCTGCCGCAGCGGTGGCCTGTCGGTCGCGCAGGCGATCCGTGCGTCGACGTTCGACGCCGCCGCCGCGACCGGGTGCGCCGACCGCGTCGGCTCGCTGGAGGCGGGAAAGCAGGCCGACCTCCTGATCCTGGACACCGACCGCCACGAGGACCTCGCCTACCGCATCGGGCACAACGCCGTCCGCATCGTCGTCCGCCAAGGCAGGGTCGTCGTTTGACGCGCGCGATCGAGGCCGCCCACCTCCTGCTCGACGACGGCTGGGCCTCGCCCGGTCACGTGATCGTCGACGCCGCCGGCATGATCGTCGCCGCCGCGCGGGGCCCGGCTGCAAGCCCCGCCACGCGGCTCGCCGGCTACGTCGTGCCCGGCACGCCGAACCTCCACTCGCACGCCCATCACCGCGGCCTCGTCGGCTACGCGGACCACCTCGCACCCGGCACCGCGGCCACCCTCTGGACGTGGCGGGAGGTGATGTACCGCCACCTGCTCGGGCTCGAGCCGGGCGACCTCGAGGCGTACGCGACCCTCGCCTACGTCGAGATGCTCCGGCGCGGCTACACGGCGGTGGGCGAGTTCCACTACGTCCATCACGACCCGGGCGGCGTGCGCTACGCGAACCCGGCCGAGATGAGCGAGCGGATCATCGTCGCCGCCCGCACGGCCGGCATCGCGCTCACGCTCCTTCCCGCGCTCTACACCTCGGGCGGCGTCGGCCGACCGCCGGAGCCCGAGCAGCGCCGGTTCACGACCAGCGTCGACGAGTACCTCGCCCTCCTCGAGCTGCTCGACCGCGCTGCGGCCGTCGATCCGCTGCTGCAGATCGGCGCCGCGCCGCACAGCCTCCGCGCCGTCCGCACGGACGAGCTCGCCCGGCTCCTGGCGGCGCGTGCGACGGGCCCGGTCCACATCCACGCCGCGGAGCGGACCGAGGAGGTGGACGAGATCGTCGCCGGGCTCGGCGCCCGCCCGGTCGAGTGGCTGCTCGCGCACGCCGGCATCGACCGTCGCTGGAGCGTGATCCACGCCACCCACATGACGGCGGCCGAGCGCCACGGCCTCGCGACGAGCGGCGCCGTCGCGGGTCTCTGCCCGCTCACGGAGGCGAACCTCGGCGACGGCCTCTTCCCGCTGGCGCCGTACCGGCACGGTGGCGGTCGGCTCGGTGTCGGGACGGACGCCAACCACCTGATCGACCTGCCCGGGGAGCTGCGCGTCCTCGAGTACGGCCAGCGGGTCACCGAGCGCCGACGCGAGACGCTGCTCGCGGCGGGCGAGACGAGCGTCGGCGAGACGCTCCTCCGCCTCGTCCGCGAGGGTGGCGCGCAGGCGCTCGGCCAGCCGCTCGGCGCCCTCCGCCCGGGCAAGCGGTGCGACCTCGTCGAGCTCGACGCGGATCATCCGGCGCTCGCCGGCCAGACACCGACGACCGTCCTCGACGCGTGGATCTTCTCGACGGCCTCGGACACGGTGGTGCGGACCGTCTTCGTCGCCGGGCGGGCCGTGATCGAAGGCGGCCGCCACCCGGCCGAGGCCGAGGCCCGCCGGCGCGTCGACGCCGTCATGCGCCGCCGGCACGCCCGGCCGGAGCGGCGGAACGGCGCGCCTCCGACCGCGAAGGAGCAGCGATGACCGGCAGCAACGGAGAGGCGGGGCCACGCTGGATCCCCGACCCGTCGACGATCGACTTCGCCCGGCTCCGCGCCGACCGGCTCGAGCGCCTCCAGGGAATGATGCGCCGGCACGGTCTCCCCGCCTGCCTGCTCTTCAACGCGGCCAACATCCGCTACGCCACCGGCAGCAACGCGATGAGCGCCTGGGCGGAGAGCGCGTTCGCCCGCTACTGCATCGTGCCGGCCGACGCCCCGCCGATCCTGTTCGAGGGCGAGGACGCCCTCCACCTGTCGCGCGGCCTGGTCGACGACGTCCGGCCGGCGCACTACTGGTACATGGAGGGGGCGCCGACCGCCGAGTACGTGCGGCGGTGGGCCGCCGAGGTGCGATCCGTGCTCGAAGAGCTCGGCCTCGGCGGCGAGCCGCTCGCAGTCGACAAGCTCGACACGCCGGGCTTCCTCGCCCTCCATGCCGAGGGGATCCAACTGGTCGACTCGAGCCCGGCGACGGTCGACGCGCGCGAGGTGAAGACCTCGCAGGAGATCTCTCTCATGCGGATGAACGGCGTGATCGGGAGGAGGATGCTCGCCGCGTTCGAGGACGCGGTCACGCCCGGCGTGCGCGAGTGCGAGCTCCTCGCAGTCCTCGCGCAGGCGCTCCTCCGTTGTCGCGGCGAGTACCTGTTCACGGGTCTCGTCGCGTCCGGTCCGAACGCCAACCCGTGGGGCAGCGAGGCGACCGACCGCGCCGTGCTCGACGGCGATCTCGTCGGCGTCGACACCGACGCCGTCGGCTACGAGGGGTACGTGATCGACGTCTCCCGGACGTTCCTGTGCGGCACCCGCGCGACGGCCGAGCAGCGCGACGCCTACCGGGTGGCGCACGAGCAGGTGACCGCGATGGCCGATCTCATCCACCCGGGCATGACGTTCGAGGAGTTCGCGACGGCGGCGCCGGCGCTGCCGGAGCGCTACCGCGAGCAGCGGTACTACGCCCGGGCGCACCAGGCGGGGCTCGAGGACGAGGGACCGTCGATCTGGTACCTCGAGGATCTCGCCGACCACAGCGTGCTCGCGAGCGGCCGCACGATCGAGCCGGGGATGGTCCTGTGCCTGGAGGCGTACACGGGGACGGTGGGCGGATCGTTCGGCGTCAAGCTGGAGGACCAGGTCCTCGTCACCGAAGGCGGCGTCGAGCTGCTCTGCGAGTACCCCTACGACGAGCGTCTGCTCGGATGAGCGCCAGGGATTCGCACATGGCGAGAACCACTCCTACCACGGACGGGGACTCCGCCCGTATCTTCTGCCCGTAGCACCGATCTGGGAGCGACCATGACCACTCCAGCCAGCAATCCGGCAGCGACCGCCATCGGCGATCTCGTCGACCTCGAGCGGTACCCGATCCACGAGCTCGACGGCGCGGCCGGACGACAGCTCGTCGCGAGCTGCCGCAGCGACCTCGACGCCCGCGGTGCCTGCCAGCTCGAGGGCTTCATCCAGGCGGCCGCCATCGAGCGGCTGGCGGCCGAAGCGGACGATCTCAAGGGCGTGTCGTTCCGCAACGAGGCGATCCACAACGTCTACTTCGAGGACGTCCCGGCCGGCATCGCTCCGGACGACCCGAGGGGCATGATGGAGCGCGCCTCGCAGGCGACGGTCGCCTACGACCTGATCCCGGCCGATGCCACGATCCGCGCGTTCTACGAGTCGGACGAGCTGCTCGCATTCGTCGGCGCGGCGCTCGGCAAGGCTCCCTTCTACCGGAACGCCGACCCGCTCGGGGCGCTCAACCTCGTCTACTACGCCGAGGGCGACGAGCTCGGCTGGCACTTCGATCGCGCCGAGTTCGTGGTCACCCTGATGCTGCAGCCGGCCGTCACGGGGGGCGACTTCGACTACGTCCCGAACCTCCGCAGCGATGCCGACGAGAACTACGCCGCGGTCGCCCGGTTGCTGCAGGGCGACCCCGCCGGCGTCCACCACGCGCCGAGCGGTGCCGGCACCCTGGCGTTCTTCCGCGGACGACACTCGATCCACCGCGTCACGCCGATCCGCGGCGACGTGCTGCGCACGAACGCCGTCCTGTCCTTCGCCGACCGGCCGGACCACCGGCTCAACGAGCTGACCCAGAGGATGTTCTATGGCCGCACCGCCTGAGCGGGCGAGATGGCGCGAGTGACCGTCGTCCTGGACGGCCGCTCGCTCGACCTCGCGGCGCTCGTCGCCGTGGCGCGCCACGGGGCCGCGGTCGCCATCGCTCCGGACGCGATCGACGGGATGGCCCGGTCGCGACGGGTCGTCGAGGACCTCATCCGGCGGGAGGAGACCGTCTACGGCCTCTCGACGGGCGTCGGCGCGCTGAAGCGCGTCCGCGTGACCGCCGACGAGCTCGCCCGTTTCAACCGGATGATGGTCATGAACTGCCTCGTCGGGCAGGGTCCGCCCGCGAGCGGACCGGTCGTTCGCGCGACCCTCCTGCGGCTGGCCAACAACCTCGCGCGCGGTGTGTGCGGCGTTCGGCCCGAGCCCGCCGAGCTGTGCATCCGGGCGTTGAACGAGGACTGGCCGATATCCATGCGGACGCTCGGCTCGGTCGGGCAGGCCGACCTGCTACCGCTCGCCGACCTTGCCGCGGGCCTGCTCGATCGAGACGGGTTCGAGCTCGCCGGCGGCGAGGCGCTGGCGCTGATCGACAACAACGCCTTCGCCACCGCCAGCGCTGCGCTGGCGATGGCCGATCTGCAGCGCCTCGCCGCCACCCTGGAGGTCGCGGGCGCCCTCGACCTCGAAGCGTTCGCCGGCAACCTCTCGATCCTTCATCGGATCGTCCGCGAGCGGCCTTACCCGGGGCTGCAGGCGTCGGCCGCGCGGCTGCGGGAGCTGCTCGAGGGCAGCTGGCTGTGGGAGGACGGGGCGGCCCGGAACCTGCAGGACCCGCTCACCTTCCGCTGCCTCGCGCAGCTGAGCGGCGCGCTCCGCGACGCGCTCTCCTTCACGGAGGGTCAGCTGGCGATCGAGCTGAACGCGGCGCAGAGCAACCCCCTGGTCGACGTGGACGAGGAGCGGATCCTGTCCGGCGGCTCGTTCGAGGTGCTACCGCTCGCGACCGCCCTCGACCTGGCCCGGATTGCGCTCGCCCCGGTGCTGACGAGCGCGAACGAACGCGTGATGAAGCTCCTGCACGCCGGCTTCTCGGGCCTCCCGCCAGGCCTCGCCGCCCACGCCGATCGGGCCGACGACAGCTTCACCGAGTTCGGGGTCGCCGGCCAGTCGCTCGTCGCCGAGGCCCGACTCCTGGCCGCTCCGGTCTCCTTCGAGATCGCGAGCTCGACCCAGGCCGAGGGGATCGAGGACCGGATGACGATGGCGCCGCTGGCGGCCCGCCGCGTCGCGGAGATGGTCGCCCTCGGCGAGCGCATCGTGGCGATCGAACTGGTGGTAGCGGCACGGGCCTGCGACCTGCGACCGGGCCTTCGCCACGGCGCCGGAACCGGTGCCGCCCACGCGCTCGTTCGCAGCTGCATCCCGCCCACGGGAGACGGCGATCCCGTCCCGTCCGACATCGAGCAGCTCGTCCAGCTCGTCCGCGCCGGCGCCTTCGCCGCCGTCTGACCGACCGGCGGCGCAGACGGTCAGCCGGGCTCGAGCCGCGCCGGGAACCCGGGCGCGCGGAGGTCCGTGCCGAGGGCGTCCTCGAGGAGCTTGACGACCTGCGTGGACTGGGCGCCGCCGCCGTAGACCGAACGGGCGCGCACGAACGTCTGCTCGACGAGCGCCGCGAGCTCGAGCGGGACGCCGAGCTCACGTCCGAGCGCCGTTGCGAAGCCGAGGTCCTTCAGTGCCAGGTCGTTGCTGAAGCCGACGTCGTAGGAGCCGTTGAGGATCAGCTGACCCTCGGTCTCGTGGACGAAACTCGTCCCCGAGCTGGCGCGGATCACGTCGAACGCCTGTGCCAGATCGAGTCCGCCGCGCTTCGCCAGCATCAGCGCCTCACCGGTCGCGACCAGGTGGATGAAGGCGAGCATGTTCGTGATCACCTTGATCGTCGAGGCGCTGCCGAGCGGGCCGACGTGGAACACCTCGCCGCCGACGGCATCGAACACGGGTGCGTAGCGCGCGGCGACGGCCGTGTCGCCGCCGATGATGACCGTGATCAGTCCGGCCGCCGCGCGGTGCACCCCGCCGGTCACCGGGGCCTCCAGCGTGTCGATGCCCCGGGCGGCTGCGAGTGCCGCGAGACGCTGGAGCTCGTGGAGGTCGTTCGTCGAGGAGTCGATCCAGCAGGTCCCTGGCGCCAGACCCGCGAGGATCCCCTCGGGGCCGGCAACGACGGCCGTCACGGCGGCGGGCGACGGCAGGCACGTGACGGCGCAGTCGGCGCCCCGGGCGGCGGCCGCCGGCGTGGCGGCCGACCCGCCGCCGGCGGCGATCAGGGCGTCGACGGCACCCTGATCGCGGTCGTGCACGACGACGTCGTGGCCGGCGCGCAGCAGGCTGGCGGCGAGGTGCCCGCCGAGGCTCCCCACGCCGACGAACGCGACCCTCACCGTGCCGTGTCCCGGTACTCGCCCGGCTGCGTCTCGAGATGAAGGGCGTCGCCCTCGTACGGGTGGCGCGCGGCGACCGCCTCGTCGAGTTCGACGCCGAGGCCCGGGCCGGTCGGCGGGATGACGTGGCCGTCCTGCCACACGATCGGCTGCCTGAGGATCTCGGCGTGGAACCCGCCCCAGTCGCGGATGCCCTCGAGGATCAGGAAGTTCGGCGTGCAGGTGGCGAGCTGGATGTTCGCAGCGCCGACGACCGGTCCGCAGTACAGGTGCGGCGCGATCTGCGCGTAGCGCACCTCGGCCAGCGCCGCGATCTTCTTGCCCTCGAGGATCCCGCCGACCCGCCCGAGGTTGATCTGCAGGATCGATGCCGCACCGGTGTCGAGGACCCGGGCGAGCTCGTGCTTGGACACGAGCCGCTCGCCGGTCGCGATCGGAATCGAGGTGGCAGCGGCGACCTTCGCCATCTCCTCCGGCGCCTCCGGCGGCACCGGCTCCTCGAACCAGAGCGGGTCGTAACGCTCCAGGCGCCGTGCCAGCCTGATCGCGCCCGACGTGGTGAACTGGCCGTGGGTGCCGAGGAGGAGATCGCACGACGACCCGACCGCCTCACGCATCGCCGCGACGTATCGCTCGGTGCGCTCGATCGTCACCAGTTCGGGCTGGCGCGGGTCGTGGGCGGCGTAGGCCCCGACCGGATCGAACTTCACCGCCGTGAACCCTCGGGCGGCGTACTCGGCCGCACGGCTCGCCGCGAGATCGGGGTCGCGGTACACGTCGACGGCATCGCCGGGCTCGCCGTACAGGTACGTGTACGAGCGCAGCGCGTCACGGACACGACCGCCGAGCAGGTCGTAGACCGGCCGCCCAACGGCCTTGCCGATGATGTCCCAGAGCGCCATCTCGATGCCCGACAGCACGGCGCCGAGCGACAGATCCGGTCGCGCGGTGTAGCCGGCCGAGTAGACGTCCCGCCACAGCGCCTCGATCCGAAAGGGGTCGCGCCCGACGACGTGGCGCTCGGCGACGTCGACGATCATCCGCTCCACCACGTGCGGCCCGAAGGTCGCCGTGTAGACCTCGCCGAGGCCCTCGATGCCGTCGTCGGTGACGAGCTTCAGGAACAGGAAGTAGCGGCCGCCCTCGCCCGGGTTCGGGTTGCCGACGACGAACGTGCGAATGCCCGCGACCTTCACGCCGGGAACTCGATCACGTTGCGAAGCGCGGCGCCGTCGGTGACGGCGCGGATGGCCTCGTTGATCTGCTCGAGCGGATACCGGTCGGTAATCAGCTCGTCGAGCTTGAGGCGGCCGGTGCGGTAGAGCGCGATCAGTGCCGGGATATCCACCGGCAGCCGGGTCGAGCCCATCTTCGAGCCGACGATGCGGTGCTCGTAGAACGCGAGGTCGGCCATCTCGAACGGCACCGTCACCCCGGTCGCCGGCATGCCGACGATCACCGTCTGCCCGCCCGGGCGCACCAGGGTAAGGCCCTGTGCGGCGGCCGGGCCGGCGCCCACGGTGACGAGGACGTGATCGGCGCCGCGACCGCCGGTCAGCGCCCGCACCTCGGCGGCGACGTCGGCGCCGGCCGCGTCGAGCGCGTGCGTGGCGCCGAACGTCAGCGCCGCGTCGCGTTTCGTCCCCGCGAGATCGAGGGCGATCACGGGGTTAGCGCCGGCGATCCGCGCCCCCTGAATCGCGTTCAGGCCGACGCCGCCGGCACCGATCACGACGACGCTGTCGCCGGTCGCGACCCCCGCGGTGTTGACGGCGGCGCCGAACCCCGTGATGACGCCACAGCCGAGGAGGGAGGCGACGTCGAACCGGATGTCGCGGGCGATCGGGACGACCTGCGAGGCGTGCACGACGACCTGTTCGGCGAAGGCGCCGGTGCCGATCCCCTGGGCGATCCGCCGCCCGTCGCGATCGGTCAGCGGGCCCGGGCTCTCGATCGCGAACCGTGTCTCGCAGAGCACGCGATCTCCCCGGCTGCACTGGAAGCAGTGCCCGCACGAGCGGATCAGCGTGACTACGACGTGGTCGCCGGCCGCGACTCCCGCGACCATCTCGCCGACCTCGCGGACGACGCCTGCCGCCTCGTGCCCGTAGATGGCCGGCAGGTGGCCGCCCCAGGCGCCCTCGGCGGCGTGGATGTCGCTGTGGCAGATCGCGCAGGCACGAACGGCGACGAGCACCTCGCCGGCCGCCGGTGGCGCGAGGACGACGTCCTCGATCGTCAGCGGCGTCCCGAATGCCCGGCAGACGGCCGCCTTCACGGGACGGCGTCCCGCCGGAGGTACGGATGAGATGCCGCAGTCATGTTGGGAGACCATAGGTGAGGGGTCACCGCCACGCAAGCCGTTCCGTCAGCGGGACATCGATCCAGGACGATGCATCGCCGTGAGGGTTGGTCCAGCGGGCGCCCGCACCGCACCGACCGCCGCGAAGCCGAGGTCCTCGTAGAACGGGACGTTCGCCGGGTTCGTCGATTCCAGGTACGCGTCGCCCGCCCGTGCGTCGATCCGCTCGAGGCTCTCGTGCAGGAGCCGGCGCCCGAACCGATGCCCGCGTCGGGCCGGATCGGTCGCGATCACGCTCAGGTAGAAGTGGGGTGCGAACCTGGCGCGCAGCGAGGCGACCTCGGCGCCGGCCGCCAGTACGGCCGCCGCGTGGTCGCCGATCAGGCCCCGCAGGAACCGCCGGTGGGCGCCGGCCTCGCCGCCGTCGACGCCCTCCGGTGGGTGCCAGAGGGCGGCGGTCGCGCCACCGGCGCCGATCAGAACCCAGCCGGCCGCGATCGCCTGGTCGACCAGGCGGGCCATGAACGCCGTCAGCTGGTGCGGGCGTGCGGTCCGGTCGGGGAACGTCCAGCCGAGCCACGGGTCGTCTTGGAACGCGGCGGCGAAGAGGGTGGCGATGTCCCCGGCATCCGCTGGCGATGCGACGCGAACCTCCACGCGGCCATCGTATCGGCGCGGCGCGTATCCTGCCCGGCGTGCAGCGGGTGGCGGTCATCGGCGCGGGCGTGATCGGCGTGGCCTGCGCCTACGAACTCGCGCGCGCCGGCGCGGAGGTCGTGCTCGTCGATGCCGGCACCGTCGGCCAGGGCGCGTCCCGCGGCAACACCGGCTGGGTGACGCCGAGCTTCTCGTACCCGCTCGCCGCGCCGGGGGTGGTGCGGCAGGGCCTCCGCTCGGCGCTCGACCGCGACGGCGCGCTGGTCCTCCGGCCGGTCCCGGACCCGTCGTACCTGCGCTGGCTGTGGCGATTTCGCGAGCGGTGCACGACGGAGCGCTTCGCCGAGGCGACCCGGGCTCTGGCCGCACTGAACACCCGCACGATCGAGCTGCTCGACGCCTACGCCGCCGACGGTGTCCCGTTCGAGATGCACGCGGGCGGCCTGGTCGTCGCTGCCCGCACGGAGGCTGGCCTCGGCACCTATCGACAGCTGTTCGCGGAGCTGCGTCGCGCCGGACACGAGTCGCGACTCGAGGATCTCGATCGCGACCAGTTGGTGGCCGTCGAGCCGGCCCTCGATCCGGGGGCGGTGTCATGCGGCCTGCACTGCGTGACCGACCGTTTCGTCCGGCCTGAGTCGCTGGTCGCCGGGCTCCTCGGGCGGGCCCGCGCCCTCGGGGTCGAGGTGCGCGAGGACGTTCGCGTCGACCGGATCGCCCGGATCGGCAGTGACATCGTGGTCGCCGGGGAGCGCGTCGACCGGGCCCTGATCGCGACCGGCGTCGGGAGCGTCGCGCTCGCGGCGACGCTCGGTGTCCGCCTGCCGATCCTCGGCGCGAAGGGCTACTCGATCACCGCCAGCGGGTCGGGGACGGCGCCGTCCACGGCCCTGTACCTGGCCGAGGCCAAGGTCGGCGTCTCCGGCTACCGCGACGCCGTGCGGATCGCCGGCGTGTTCGAGTTGCCGGGCCGGGACACGACGATCGACCGACGGCGGATCGGCGTGTTCGTCGACCGCGCCGTCGGCTACCTCGCCGACTGGAGGCCGGATGCCTCGACGATGGAGAGCTGGGCGGGTCTTCGTCCGGCGACGCCGGACGGGCTGCCGCTGATCGGCGAGATCGCCCCGCGCGTGTTCGTGGCGAGCGGGCACGGCATGCTCGGTGTGACGCTCGCGCCGGCGACCGCCGCGCTGGTCGCGCCGCTGATCCTCGACGGTCGCACGGGGCCGGAGCTGGCGCCGTTCGCGCCGGGCCGCTGATGGCGCGCGGCCCGGTCGTCGTCAAGCTCGGTTCGTCGACGCTGGTCGACGGTCGCGGACGTGTGCGGCGGACCCGTCTCGCCGCCATCGCCGCCGATATCGCCGCCGTCCGGGCGGCGGGCGTCGGCGTCTGCGTCGTCTCGTCCGGGGCGATCGCGCTCGGCCTCGGCTCGCTCGGCCGGGAGGTGCGTCCGCGCAAGGTCGCCGAGCTGCAGGCCGCCGCTGCGGTCGGCCAGGCGATCCTCCAGCGATCGTGGGAGACCGCGCTCGGCCGTCACGGCGTCCGTGCCGGTCAGGTGCTGCTGACGGCCGCCGACGTGCGGCAGCGGACGACCTACCTGAACGCGCGCGCGACGCTGACCGCGCTCCTGCGTTGGGGCGTGGTTCCGGTCGTCAACGAGAACGATTCGACCGCGACCGACGAGATCACGTTCGGCGACAACGACGCCCTCGCCGCCCAGGTCGCCGTGCTGCTGCACGCCCGGCTGCTGCTGCTCTTGACGGACCAGGAGGGCCTGTACACGCGTGACCCCCGGCACCCGGAGGCCGAACTCGTGCGGGAGGTCCGCGACCACCGGCTGCTGGACGAACTCGACGTCAGCGGTCGTGGCTCCGTCTGGGGATCCGGCGGCATGCGCTCCAAGGTGGTCGCGGCCGAGATGGCGAGTGCCGGCGGCGTCGGTACGGTGATCGCGAGCGGCGCCGGCCCGCAGACCCTGACGCGTGCGCTCGCCGGCGAGGTCGTCGGGACGCGGTTTCTCGCGGACGAGCGCGCCGTGTCCTCGTTCAAGCTCTGGATCCGGTACGGCCGGCCGCCCGCAGGTCGCATCGACGTCGACGATGGCGCCCGCCGCGCGTTGGAGCGCGACGGCGGGTCACTGCTCCCGGTCGGGGTCACGGACGTCCACGGCCGGTTCGGCGTCGGCGACGCCGTCGAGGTTGCCGGGTCCGACGGCGCCGTGTTCGCCAAGGGCCTGGCGGAGCGCACTGCGAGTGATCTGCGCCGGGTCATGGGGAAACGCGGCTCCGAGGCCGCCGTGCATCGCGACAACCTCGTCCTCTTCACCCATAAGAGCGAGGCATTGTAGGGCTTGCATTTATCTCTTCAAACAGATAAAGTTGTGAACGGTGCAGCCGGTCTCCCCCGCAGCGGCCCTACTCCTCGGAACCGTCCGCCAGCTTCAGGCTCCGGGGCGTAGCTCCGCGCACGCCGCCGGCGAGTTTGCGCGGGTCGCCCGGAACGCCGCCGCTGATCGCCTCGCCGACAGCAGCGACATCATCGACGTCGAGGTGATCTGGGAGGACGGCGAGGACGCGTACACGCCCGATCTCGGCGCCACCAGGCCGGCGTTCGCGATGCCGCAGACGCCGATGCGCCTGGCCGCGCCGGGTACCGCGATCGCCGCCTATCGCAATGCCGCGAGCACCGCGGCGCTGCCGCACCAGACGATCGACATCTTCGCGTAGCCTCAGTACCGCAGGCGCGAGCGGCGCGCATGTCGGTCGAGCGCGAGTTCGATCAGGCGCTGCAGCAGGTCCGCGTACCGGAGGCCGCTGGCGGCGAACAGGCTGGCGTAGACACTCGTCGAGGTGAAGCCGGGGATGGTGTTGATCTCGTTCAGCACCAGCCCGCCGTCCGGCTCCAGGAAGAAGTCGATCCGCGCCATTCCAGCGAGGTCGCAGGCCGCGAACGCGGCCAGCGACGCCTCCTGGATGCGGGCCATGTCCGCACTGGCGATCCGCGCCGGAATGATGATGTCGGACGCACCCTCGACGTACTTCGCCTCGAAGTCGTACCACTCGTTGCGCGGACAGATCTCGCCGACGGCGCTGGCGATCGGCGCCTCGTTGCCGAGGACCCCGCACTCGACCTCGCGGCCCGTCAGCAGCCGCTCGACGAGGACCTTGTCGTCGTGCGCGAAGGCGAGTGCGATCGCCGCCGCCAGCTCGGCGCGGTCGTGCGCCTTGGAGATGCCGACGCTGGAACCGAGACGCGCCGGCTTCACGAAGCACGGCAGCGCGAGCGCCGCCTCGACGCGATCGTGCAGGGCGTCGTCGTCCGGATCGTCGCGGTGCGCCAGCAGCGTCAGCGACTCGGCGGTGCGGATGCCGGCGTCGCGCAGCACGGCCTTGCAGACTGCCTTGTCCATGCCGAGCGCCGAGCCGAGCACCCCGGCGCCGACGTAGGCGACCCCGAGCATCTCGCACAGACCCTGCACCGTTCCGTCCTCACCGAATGGCCCGTGCAGGATCGGCAGGACGACATCGACCCCGGCGATCGACCCGCCGTCGGCGGCGACGATCGACTGCGCCGTGCCGGGCAGCAGCGCCGCAGGGCGTGCGGCCGGTAGCTCCCAGCGCCCCTCGCGGCCGATCGTGATCTCGAGCACCTCGTACTGCGCCGGGTCGAGCGCCGCGACGACCGACGCGGCCGAGGCGATCGAGATGGCGTGCTCGGAGGAGCGTCCGCCGGCGAGCACGGCGACGCGGATTCGCGGCGCCGCAGCCGTCACAGGCGCCCGACGACGATCGTGACGTCCGCGCCCTCGTCGAGCCGGGTGCCTGGTGGCGGATCGACGGACTGCACGATGTCGACCTGCGCCGGGTCGACGACGACCGTCGTCTGCGGCACGACGTTGAAGCCGAGCGCTTCGAGTTCGGTCGTCGCGTCCGCCGACGTCTGGCCGACGACGTCGGGCACGGCGACCTGCACCGGGCCGGTGGAAACGACGATCGTCACCGTCGACCCGCGCTCGGCCTTGTCACCGGGGCCCGGGTCCTGATCGATCACCAGTCCGGCGCCGATCGTCGCCGACGGTGCCGTCTCGACGGCGACATCGAAGCCGGCACCCTCGATCTCGGAGCGGGCGTCGCCCTCGCTCTGGTTGATGACGTTCGGCACCGTCACCTGGGCCTTGCCCTTGGAGACGACGAGGATCACCTCGGAGCCCTTGTCGGCCGTCGTTCCGGCGGCCGGGTCCTGGGAGATCACCTCTCCAGCGGCAACGTCGTCGGAGGCCCGCGTGCGCCTGGTGACCTTGAAGCCGGCCGCCTTCAGCACCGGCTCGACGTTCTCGTACTGCTTGCCGACTGCGTCGGGCACATCCACCTGCTCGATGCCGTCGGAGATCGTGATCGTGATCTCGGTCCCGAACGGGACGGACTCGCCGGCGGCCGGCTCCTGCTTGATGACGTTGTCCTTCGGCCGGGCCGAGAAGCGGCGCACCTCGACGACCTCGAAGCCGGCTTCCTCGAGGATCCCCGTGGCACCCTCCGCCGGGAACCCGATCAGGTCGGGCACAGCGACCAGGGTCGATGTGGTGGCGGTCGTCGCGGTGCTGCTGCCACCGGAGTCGCCCAGGTTGAGAAAGACGTACGCGGCAAGCCCCGCGACGGCAGCGAGGAGCGCCAGCACGACGATCCACGGCCACGTCCGCCGCGGCGGCGCTGTCGCGGCCTTCGCGGCCGGCCTCGACATCACGGGTGGCGCCACCATCGTCCGCCCGGTGTCGGCGTAGGCTTCGTTTGCGGCCATCACGGTCGTGGCCGGCGACACCCCGAGCCCCTTGCGGACGCGGTCGAGGTCGAGGCCCATCTCGTCCGCCGAGTGGTAGCGCCGTGTCGCGTCCTTCTGCATCGCCCGCAGGACGATCGCCTCGAGCTCCGGTGGGATCGACGGCTCGATCCGACTCGGCGGGATCGGTGGCTCCTGAACGTGCTTCATCGCGATGGCGACGGCGGAGTCGCCGGTGAACGGCACGCGTCCGCACAGCATCTCGTACAGCACGACGCCGACGGAGTAGAGGTCGGACTCGGGGCCGACGTGCTGACCGCGGGCCTGCTCCGGTGACAGGTACTGGGCCGTGCCGACGATCGAGCCCGCCTCGGTCATGTCGGAGTCGCCGGCGCGGGCGATGCCGAAATCGGCGACCTTCACGCGGCCATCGCGCAGCACCATCACGTTCTGCGGCTTGACGTCGCGGTGGATGACATCGCGCCGATGCGCGAAGCGCAGGGCCGCGAGCAGCTGCAGGGCGATGTCGATCGCCCGCTTCGGCTGCACCGGCCCCTGCTTCGTGATGACGTCCTTGAGCGTGTCGCCGTCGAGGTACTCCATCGCGATGTAGTACGAGCCGTCGGCGTGGCCCCGGTCGTAGACCGCGACGATGTTCGGGTGGTTGAGCCCGGCGGCGGCGCGCGCCTCACGGGAGAAGCGCTCCACGAACTGCTCGTCCTCCGCGAAGCGCTCGTGCAGGACCTTGATCGCGACGTCGCGGTGCAGGTCGACGTCCTCGGCCAGGAAGACGCGTGCCATCCCGCCCGCGCCGATGCGGCGGACGATCCGGTAGCGCCCGTCGAACAGGCGACCTTCGATGGTGGTGTGGTCGTCGAAACTCAAGGGGCTCCGCCGGATTGTCTCACTCGCGTCACAGGAGAGCCTCGATCACGTCGCGCGCGATCGGTGCCGCCACGGTTCCGCCGAACCCGGTGGAGTCCTCCACGACGACGGCGATCGCCACCCGTGGTGCCGACGTCGGCGCGAAGGCGACGAACCACGCGTCCGACAGGGGACGGCCGCTCGCGTCACGCCGCCCGGTCTGCGCGGTGCCGGTCTTGCCGGCGACGTCGAGCCCGCCGATCTGCGCGGCCTGCCCCGTTCCCTCATCGACCACGCGCCTCATGATGTCTGCCAGCGTCCGTGCCGTCGCGGTCGACACCGCCCGGCCGATCTCATCGCTCGGCGGTGCCGTCACGAGCCGACCGGAGGGACTGCGGACGCGATCGACGAAGCGGGGCGCCATCAGGACGCCGCCGTTCCCGATGGCGGCGGCGACCATCGCCATCTGGAGCGGCGTCGTCAGCAATCCCGCCTGGCCGATGGCGACGCGAGACACGTCCACGGGTCGTGACGGATCGGCGATCCGACCGGCTCGGCGGTAGATGCCGCTGATCTCCATCTGCTCGCGAGGGTAGTCGATCGGCGTCGGAACGAAGAAGCCGAACGCCGTCATCTGCTCGACCAGGCGCTCCTGCCCGACGGCCTCGCCGATCTGGGCGAACGTCGTGTTGTACGAGTGCACGAGCGCGTCGTCGAGCCGGTTCGGGTCCGGTGCGACCTCGCCCGCCGCGTTGCACAGGTCCGGACCCTGGGTCTTCACGCAGCGCCCGCCGGCGAACTTCGTGGAGGGTGTGAGCTCGCCGGACTCGAGCGCTGCCGCCGCGGTGACGATCTTGAAGGTCGAGCCCGGCGGATAGAGGCCCTGCGTCGCCCGGTTCAGCAGCGGCGCGTCGGGCGCGTCGAGCACCGAGGCGAAGTCGCGGTCGACGAGGTTCGGGTCGAACGTCGGCCAGGAGGCCATAACCAGGATCCGTCCCGTCTCCGGTTCCATGGCGACGACGGCGCCGGGTTGCCCGGTCGCCTCCAGCGCCCTGATCGCGAGCCGTTGGGCGCGGGCGTCGAGCGAGAGGATGACGTCGTTTCCCTGCACCGTCTGGCCCTGGACGGTGTCGATCAGCCGTTCGACGCCGCCCGCGAGATCGGTGTTGGCGCCGGTCAGGTAGTCGTTGCGGGTGCGCTCGATGCCGGCGCGGCTCGCCTGCACCGACGAGTAGCCGACGACGGCGGCGGCATCGCCGCCGCGCGGGTAGCGGCGCAGGTAGATGGTGCGGCCGTTCGCCTGCCGGGAGCGGTTGTTCGCGAGGGTGATGCCGTCCGCGGAGATGATCCGGCCGCGTTTCACCGCGAGTTCCCGGTAGACGAGGCGCGGGTTGTCCTGGCGCGCCTCGAGGGACGGCGCCGCCCACACCTGCCAGTAGGTGCACGTCGCGATCAGCGCCGCGAAGGCGAGGGCCATCGCGCGGTACAGCCGTGTGATCCGGGCGTTCACGTGCCCGCGGGCCGGTTGACGTGGTTCGACACGCAGAGCAGCAGGGCCAGCAGCCCGAAGTTGGCGACGATCGACGAGCCGCCGTAGGAGACGAAGGGCAGGGTGATGCCGGTCAGCGGCAGCAGCTTTGTTACGCCGGCGACGATCACGAATGCCTGGAAGCCGAGGGCGAAGGAGAGCCCGGCCGCGAGCAGCTTCGTGAAGCCGTCGTCGGCGAGCGAGGCGAGTTTCATGCCGCGATAGACGAAGGCCAGGTAGACGAGGAGCAGGCCGGCAGCCCCGGCCAGGCCCGTCTCGGTCGCGATCACCGAGAAGATGAAGTCGGTGTGCGCGTCGGGGATGACCGTGCGGTCGCCGACGAGCACGAAGCCGCGGCCGAAGCCGGTGCCGAAGACGCCGCCGTCGGCGATCGAGTAGAGCGACTGCACGATCTGGTAGCCGGTCGTCTGCGGCGTGCGCCAGGGATCGAGCCAGATGTCGATCCGGTCCTGGACGTGGGGCGCCGCCTGCACGGCGGCGAGCGCGCCGACTGCGAACACCGCAACTCCACCGCCGACGTAGAGCCACCGGCCGGTCGCCAGGTAGACCATCGCGAGGAGGATCGAGAAGTACAGCAGGGACGAGCCGAGGTCGTTGACCGCGACGAGGAGCACCAGCGCGGCCCCCCACATCGACAGCAGCGGCAGCAGGTGGCGCAGGGCCGGCAGGCCGACGCCGAGCAGGCGCCGCGCTGGGTGGGTCAGCACCTCGCGGTTGGCGCGCAGGTACCCGGCGACGAAGACGACCAGCAGGACCTTGGCGAACTCCCCGGGCTGGATCTGGTAGCCGCCGGCCCGGATCCAGAGCCGAGCGCCGTTCACCTCGGTACCGAGCACCGCCGTCGCGGCGAGCAGGATCACCGCGGCGACGCCGCAGGTGTAGCGCAGCTGCTCCAGACGGCGGACATCGCGGAACGCGACGACGACGGCGGTGAAGAGGACGAGGCCGAGCACGATCCACAGTCCCTGGTCGCGCGCCAGCTCGGGATCGATCCGGTAGATCTCGATCAGCCCGACCGCGGTCAGTAGCGCAGCCAGCGGCAACAGGTACGGGTCGGCGTTGCGCAACGTGAGGCGGAGCACGACGTGCGCGGCCAGGTACAGCGCGATGAAGAGGGCGGCATACGACAGCGACGAGCTCTCGACGGCGTTCTCGCGCGCCACGAACACGGCGCCGAACCCGGTCACGACGAGCAGCGAGACGAGTACGAGGTTGACGAGCTCCCGATTGCGCGCCGTGCGCAGCGCGGCGATCACGAGCCGTCCCGGAAGTACACCGCCGCGGGGAGTCGGTCGATCCGCCTCTGCGCCGCCCCGAGCGACAGGATGGCGTGGTCGAACAGCGCTCCGCGTTCGGCGGCCGAGAGGGCGGCGACCGGCACCGCGGAGGTGCGCACCCGCCGGTACAGCCGGACGTCGGCGACGAGGTCGAATGGCAGGCCCTGGTAGATCGCGATGCGGCCGTCGTCGGTCGCGCCGACGAAGTGCGACTGCCGGAGACCGGCGATCGCGCCGACCGCGAGTGCGGCGCCGACCACGATCGCCGAGGCGACGAAGACCAGTCGCCGCACGCCGCGGCGGCCCCGCCCTGGCGGACCGTCCGCGTACACGATCGTCGGCGGCCCGGCGGCGACGCCTTCCGCCGGCATTGTCGCGGCGGGGCCGTCGCCGATCCGGAACAGCACCGCGGTCGTGTTGTCCTCACCGCCGGCCGCGTTCGCGGCTGCTACCAGCTCACGGGCGGCGTCGCCGAGCGTCGGCGCGATGCGCAGGATCTGCGCGATCGCGTCATCGCGCAGCATCCCGGTGAGCCCGTCCGAGCAGAGCAGCACGACGTCGGCGTCGCGCGCCTCGATCGTCCACGTGTCGACCTCGACGGCCGCCTCCGTGCCGAGTACGCGGGTGATGATCGACCGCTGCGGGTGGCGCTCGGCCTCCTCGGGGGTGAGCGCTCCGCGACGGATCAGCTCGCCGACGAGCGAGTGGTCGTCGGACAGCTGCTGAAGGGTGTCGGCGCGCCAGAGGTAGGCGCGCGAGTCTCCCACGTGCCCGAAGGAGATGGCACCGCCGGTGACGATCGACGAGACGAGTGTCGTGCCCATCCCGGCGGCGTTCGGGTCGCGCGTCGCTGCCTCGTAAATCCGGCGGTTGGCCTCGCTGGCGGTCGTTCGCAGGACATCCTCGGGCGCGCCCGCGGCGGCCTCGACGCGCTCGAACGTCTCGATGGCGATCCGCGCCGCCTGCTCACCGGCACGGGCCCCACCCATGCCGTCGGCGACCGCGAAGACCGGTGGGCGGGTCAGGTGTGCATCCTCGTTCGCGCGGCGGACCATTCCGGTGTGCGACGCGGAGGCGAACTCGACGACGTGCAGTGGCGTCATCGACCGCTCCGTCCGTAGACGAGTTCGGTCGCGCCGATCTGCACCGTGTCCCCTGGCCGCAGCTGGCGTTCCGCCGCCAGCTGCACGCCGTTGACGAAGGTGCCGTTGGTCGAGCCGAGGTCCTCCAGGTAGCGGGCGCCGCCGCGTTCGAACACCCGCGCGTGGCGGGCCGAGACCGTCGCGTCCGCAGCCAGCACGACCTCGCAGTCCTCGCTGCGCCCGAACACGACCTCGTCGTCGAGAACGACGCGGGTGCCGACCGGGAACACGGGTGAGTCGCGGACGACCAGTTCGCCGGGCTCGTCGGCGGCGGCCGCGGGTGGCTCGCCCAGATCGAACCCCGCCGCCCGGGCCGCCTCGGGGGAGAGGATCAGACTCTCCTGGGGAGCGCGGACGTCGCGCACGGACAGACGCACGACGCGCCAGACGAACAGGTACAGCAGGACGACGAAGGCGACCCGGGCGAGGAGGAGGGCCTGCTCGACCATCCGGGGGTGCTACGTCCGCGTCTCGACGAACGTCAGGGTGATGGTGCCGAGGCTGAGGACGTCCCCCGGCTTCACCGCCGACTCGCGCACGCGCCGCCCGTTGACGGCGCAGCCGTTCGTCGAGTCGAGGTCGCGCAGCACGAACCCGTCGCCGCTGCGCACGAGCTCGGCGTGCCGCCGCGAGACGTTCCGGTCGTCGATCACGACGTCGCAGTCGCGGGAGCGGCCGAGGACGACCGAGCCCGCGCCGAGCGACTGGCGCTGGCCGTCCCACTCGAGCGCGTACTCCGTCCGCGACAGGTCGGCGAGCCTGGCGTCGCGCGCGGAGATCAGCGCCGTCTCGCTCGCCGCCGGCGGTTCGTCGACGGCAGGGACGAGCGGGATGTCCGGGTCGATCGGTGCGACGGCGGCGGGCGGTTCCGGCACGACCGCCGGCGGCTCGTCCAGGAACTCCGGCGGCAGCGGCGGCGGGTCAGGTGTTTCGACGGCTCGTTCGGAGTGCGGCGGCAGGTCGTGGAACCGCGGCTCCTCCTCGGTCGCGACGGCGATGCCGAACAGCCCGATATCGAGCTCGTCGGCCACCTCGATCACGACCCTGATCCGTCCCGGCAGCGTGTACGCCTGGCGCTTCGCGTGCTGCGTGAGGTACCCCGCGAGCTCGGTGCGCAGCGACGCCTCGAACGTCGCGAACTGCTGGCGGTCGAGCGGCGACAGGTAGATCGAGTAGATGTTCGGGACGTACACCTGTGACACCGAGATCGTGCGGTGGTCGTCCATTTCCTTCGCCAGCTTGCGCGCCAGTTCGACCGGCTGCACGCTCGACTTGAACGTCCGGCTGAACCCGCCCTCGAAGGTGCGCTCCAGCCCGGTCTCTATGCGGCGCAGGATCCCCATCTCAGCTCGTCGCATCCGGCGCGGCTCCCGTCCTGTCAACAGGCCGTGGCGCCACCGAGCGCAGGCCGATGAGTATAGCCGCCGCCAGAACGGCGACCGCCGTGAGGCCCTGCGGTGCGGGCGCGTGCCCGGCGAGCGCCGGGCCGAGCACGGTCGTGGCGTGGCCGGCGCCCAGCCAGACGGCGCCGAACCAGCGGAGTCGCGCCCCCGTCAGGCGCGTCAGCGGCAGGCCGGCGAGCGCGAGGAGACCCCAGCCGAGCGACTGGACGACGACGCCCGTTCCGACGGCCGCGACGAGGTCATCGGCGACCTGGGCGATCGACTCCGAGCCGGCGAGTCGCCCCGCGAGTCCCTGTGCGGGCACGCTCCCGGCGAGCGGCGAGACGATCCCGGCGAGCCCGCAGACGAGGGCGATCGCGAGGGGTCCGGCGGCGCCGGTGACGAAGCGGATGTGCGCGCGCGGTGCGGACGCGCACGTGACCAGGTAGACCGGCCACAACGCGGCGAGCGCGAACACGGGCGCGAGGGCCGGGAGGAAGCCGCGGCCGGGCGAGCGAGCGACGGCGATCACCCAGATCGCGGCCGCGCCTGCGACGACCGGCACCAGTCCGAGTGCGAGGTTCCCGGCCAGCGGCAGGATCAGCAGGGCGGTTGCGATCAGTCCCGCGAGCGGCCGCCAGAGACTGACGGCGGCGACCGTCAGCGCCAGCACGGGGATGCTGACGGTCGGATAGAACGGCAGCGCGCCGAGTCCGAGCGTCGCGCTGATGCCGGCGAGCGCCGCCGGCGCGACGCGGCCGCGCCCGCGGGCGGCGGCGCGGGGGAGCGCCGCACCGATGCGTTCGGCCGTACCGGGCCCGCTGGTGCTCGTCACCAGGTGCAGGCGCGGCCGCCGGCTCGGGATCGCGCGGCGAGCGGCGCCGGCGGCGCGGGCGGCGAGACCGGGCCCCGTCTGCTCGCCGATCAGCGCGGGTTCGGGCTCGTCCTCGACCATGCCGCGCTCGATCGCGCGCGCGCCGTGCAGGAGTGCGTCGCGCAGCTCGGCGGCAGTCGGTCGACGGCGAGGGTCGCGGAGGAGGGCGCGGTCGATGT
The DNA here is from genome assembly GCA_009885805.1 of Actinomycetota bacterium. Classification (GTDB taxonomy): domain Bacteria; phylum Actinomycetota; class Thermoleophilia; order Gaiellales; family F1-60-MAGs149; genus VFJZ01. The sequence continues at coordinate 43,507 of VFJZ01000010.1, read as the reverse complement.
GGCGCAGCACCACGGACGGCAGGTCCGGGCGCTCGGCGGAGAGGGTCAGTGCGGTTGCGGCGTGGCGCTCGGCCAACTCTCGTGGCGTCCGGGCGCGGAACGGGTTGGCGCCGGCAAGGGCCTCGTACAGCATCAGCGCGGCGCTGAAGATGTCCGCCGCGCCGTCGACGTCGCGACCGAGCGCCTGCTCTGGTGCCATGTACGAGAGTGTGCCGAGCAGCCGGTCGTCGACGGTCGCGTCCGGGTCGGAGACAAGGGCGATGCCGAAGTCCGTCAGCTTCAGGACGCCGTCGTCGCGGACGAGCACGTTGCCGGGCTTGATGTCGCGGTGGACGACGCCGCGGGCATGGGCGTGGGCGAGGGCGTCGCAGACCGCGGCGACCGCGCGCAGCGTCGCGGCATCGTCGAGCAGCCCCTCCTGGAACACGTGCGCGAGGTCGTCGCCGCGCACGAGTTCGAAGATGACGTAGATGTAGTCCGCGTCATCGACGCTGTCGATCAGCCGGACGATCGCGGGATGATCGAGCGCCGCGGCCACGCGCATCTCGCGCCGCGCCCGGCGTTGCATGCGTTCGTCGCGGGGAATCGCCTTCAGCGCGACGCTCTGTCCGTTCGTCGCGTCGACGGCCTCGAAGACCGTGCCGGTGCCGCCGATGCCGAGGACGCGGACGATCTGGAACCGGTCCGCGACCACGCCCGACGGGAACAGCGCCGGCATGTGGTGGCCCGCACGCAGCGGTTGGGTCGTCATTGCGCTACCCCTGGTCCTGCAGGGGTGCGTGATAAGGTGGCGAATCCTCGCGCAACAGAAGGCACGAGACCCGTTTCGCGATGCTCCCTTTCGGATCCTTCTTTGAAGAGCTCGACTTTGGCGAAGAGCCACCGCCGCGTGAGCGGCGTGGTTCGCGTGCGGCCGGACGCGACGAGGACGACTACGACGACTACGAGGACCCGCCCGGCGGTGGCGGTGGGCGGAGAGGCGGCTTCCAGCTCCGGCGCGTGGTGCTCCTCGCGCTCGCCGTCGTCGTGCTCGCGGTGGCGGGCTACTGGTACGTCCAGCGCTGCCAGCGCGCGGAGGAGGTCGACGCCTACCGCAGCTACGTCGAGGGTGCCAACACCACCACGACCGCCGCCAATCGCGTCGGCAAGGCGCTATCTGAGGCCATCCTCAGGGCGGGCCAGAAGCCGGACGCGCTCATCGCCGACCTCGCGGAACAGGCCAAGCAGCAGAAGGCCGTCGTGACGGCGGTGCAGGCGCTCGACCCACCGGGCCCGCTGGCCGAGATGCAGGGCCGGTTGCTCGAGGCCCAGCAGCTGCGGCTGAACGGCATCAGTGGGATGGCCACTGCACTCCCCGACGCCTTCGGCAGCGGCGGTACGGTCGCCGCCGACAAGGCCGCGCAGATCGCGCAGCTGTACGCGCGGATCGTCGCCGGCGACGTGGTCTACACGGACTCGTTCAAGTTGCCCTCCGAGCGGATCCTGGAGGCGAAGAACGTCTCTGATGCGAGTTTCGATACCTCGGTGTTCATCGATGCGAACCTGCTGCGCTTCGTCAGTCCGGAGTCGATGGGCGCCCGCCTGGCCTCGATCGGCGGCGGCGGCCCGCAGCCGCCGGCCACCCCGTCGCCGGACTGCGACCCGAACGATCCGGCGGACCCCGACTGCGTCGCGCCGGAGCCCACTCCGGGCCTGCACGGCACCTCCATCGAAGGGGTGTCGATCAACGGTACGGCGCTCGACGCGAATGCCGTCGTCAACGTCCCGTTCGGTCCTGAGGGCAACAACGTCATCACCGTGATTCTGAAGAATGGCGGCGACTTCCAGGAGACGCAGGTCTCGGTTCAGGCGCTCATCGACGGCGAGCCGACCGGCGCGAAGTCGGTGATCGCGGTGCTCGACGCCGGCGCGACGGCCGAGGTAACGATTCCCTGCGAACCGATCCTTAACAGGAAGCTGACCGTGAAGATCAACGTCGACGCCGTCCCCGGCGAGACGAACCAGGACAACAACACCCGGAGCTACAGCGTCCTCTTCAAACTATGAGCGTCGACGAGGTTTGGTGGGTCGCGGTCGGCGCGAGCGCCGTCGCGCTGATCGCACTCGTCCTCGCCGCCTGGAGCGCGCGCTGGCTGCGGCGGATCAGACGTGCGCAGCGCGCGCTGGTCGTTGGTGAGACCGCCGATCTCGTCGAGTTCGCGGTCGGCATGCAGACGCGGATCGAGCAGGTCGAAGGCGTCGTCGCGAAGGCCGTCGCCGAGGTCACGGCGCAGCGTCGCCGACTCGACAGCTGCTACCAGCGACGCGCGCTGGTCCGCTACGACGCGCTGAAGGACAGCGGCGGCAAGCAGTCATCCTCGATCGCCCTGCTCGATGCGAAGGGGTCGGGTGTCGTGATCTCGGCGATCCAGGGTCGCGACGCCGCCCGGATCTACGTCAAGGAGGTGCTGACGGGCGACGCGGCGTCCGTCGAGTTGACGCCCGAGGAGCGTCAGGCAGTCGACCGCGCGATGGCGTCCTAGTGGTGCGCCACGGAAATGGCGCGGTGTTCGGAGGCCCCTGGATCGTCCTGCGCGTGAGGGCGACGCGGTCGAAGGGCCGACCGCATCTCCAACGCGCTGCGGCGACCGACAGCTGCACCGCAAGCGGCGCCGCCGCGGGCTTCACGGGTGACCCGCCCGCCGCTTGGACTTGCTCCGGCAAGCCCTGCGCGACGGGCGAGCCTCCCGCTCGCTCCAGAAACCTCGACCACAACGCCATTTCCGTGTCGAACTACTAGCCGCCGCTACCGCGTTCGCACCGGCGTCCACGACGAAACCGCCGTCCCGGTGGCGGCGGTCGTGCTCGACTGGCCGGCGCCGCCGCTCGGTAGGAGACGTGTGCTCGTCGTCACCGGGCTCACCCGGTCACGGTAGCACGGGACCGGTACGGGGCCGTGCTCTGGATGCGGGTTTCCCCGGATGGGTCGACCGCTCGCCGTGCATAGGGTCAGGGTGTCGAACGCCGAGGAGACCTGCCGTCGTGTCCACCATCCCTGCCGACCACCGACCAACCGCCGGGCATCCCGCGGTCGTCGCCCTTTCGATCTTCATGGCCGGCCTCGTCGTGATGACGCTGATCTTCGTCTGGGCGTCACGCCTCGGTAGCGACGCGGCGAGCGCCGTGCCGGTGGCCGCCGCAGCGGATCCGAATGTCGTCATCCCGAGCTATCACACTCCCGCACCATCGCCTGCAGCCGTCGCACGCGAGCCGTTCCCGGCCGAGTTGCCGCCGCTGCAGGCGTCGGACCGGGTCGAGATCGCCATCGCCCTGACGGACGTCACGGTCGAGATCGCTCCCGGCGTGCGGTACTCGTCGTGGACGTTTGCCGGCGGCGCGCCGGGCCCGGCGATCCACGTCCGGCAGGGACAGACCGTCCACGTCACGCTGACGAACGAGGGCGCGATCCCGCACTCGATCGACTTCCACGCCGCTCGCGTCGCGCCGAACGTCGCCTTCAAGGACGTCGCTCCGGGCGAGTCGTTCGACTTCGAGTTCGTCGCCGGCGATCCCGGCGTCTTCATGTACCACTGCGGCACGCCGCCGGTGCTGGCTCACATCGCGAACGGCATGTACGGCGCGATCGTCGTCGAGCCGGCGGGCGGCTGGCAGCCGAAGGCGGACCGCTCCTACGTGATGGTCTCGAGCGAGTGGTACCTGAACGGCGACGGTACGGACCAGCCGGCGACCCTCGACCTGACGAAGGCGCGCCAGGTGCACCCCGACTACGTGACGTGGAACGGCTACGCCGCCCAGTACAAGGACCATCCGCTGCCGGCCGAGCAGGGCGAGAACATTCGCTTCTTCGTCGTCGCGGCCGGCCCGTCGCTCGACACGGCCTTCCACATCGTCGGGACGGTCATGGACCGTGCCTGGCCCGATGGCGATCCGACGCACGTGTTCCGGGGTGTGCAGACGATGAACGTGCCGGCAGGTGGCGGCGCCGTCTTCGACGCTCACTTCGACGACGACGGCTTCTACCCGTTCGTCTCCCATTCGTTCGCGTCCGTCGATCTGGGTCAGGTCGGCCTCGTCAAGGTCGGCGATCCGGCCGGAACCGCGTCCCACTGATCCACGCCGGTCTCCCGAACGAATGTTCGGGGGACCGCTCTTCCGCGGCCTCGCGTCCTCGGTGTATCCCACGTCCCCCGAGGAGGACGCGATGCTCACGAGCGAGATCACCTGGATCGACTGGATGGCCGCAACACTGCTCGTCGCAGGCGGGCTCGCGGCCGTCGTGACGGCCTTTCATCGCCTGTTGATGCGCCGGGCCGGTGAGCGTTGATCGGCCGGTGGATGCGCGGGGGGAAGCGCATCCACCGGCCAGCGCTATTCTGGCAGAGTGGATCGGGCAGCGCGACATGTTCGCCTCCTGTCCGAGACCATCACCGCCGTCACGTCGTCGCTCGACGTCGCCACTGTTTCCGCGAACGTCGCCCGTGCCGTGGCGAGGGCTCTCGAGGCGGACGCCTGCTTCGTCTACAGCTACGACCCGCCCGCCGACGCACTGCATCTCGAGGCAGTCCACGGCGCCCGTCTGGATCCATCTGCGCCGCGGCCGCGGTTGCGTCCCGGCGAGGGCTTGACCGGGGTCGCCGCCGCGCAGCGGCAGCCAGTTGCGGTCGCCGCGGCGGCCCGTCACGATCCACGCTTCAGGCCATTTCCGGGGCTCGACGAGGACCGGCTCGAGTCGCTGCTCGCCGTCCCCATCCTCGATCGGGCCGGGCAGCTGCTCGGCGCGATGAACGTCCGTACGACGCGGCCGCGGACCTGGCAGCCAGACGAGGTGGCCCTGCTCGAGACGATCGCGATGCAGGTCGCTCAGGCAATTGCGAACGCCCGGCTGTACGAGCGGTCACAGCGCCGGGTCGAGGAGTTGGAAGCGCTCGCACGGATCTCCGCTGCCGTATCGGGGTCGCTGTACAACGCCGAGACTCTGGCCGAGATCGTCGAGACCGCGCGGGCCGCGAGCCGGGCCGACACCTGCGCGCTCGTCCTGCGCGGGGCGGACGGCCTGCACGTGGCACAGCGGTCCGGCGCCGAGGGTGCCGACGACGAAGTCGTCCTGCAGATTGCCTCGCGGGCGCCGTACGACGCCGGTGGCACGCTCGCGGTCGCGCTCGTGTTCAGGGCCCGCGACGTCGGCGCGCTCGTCGCCGTTCGCGCGTCGCCGTTCACGGTCGAGGAGCGCGCCCTGCTCGGGACGATCGCGCACCACGCGGCGATCGCGGCCGAGTCCGGCCGCGGCATCATGCGCGGCCTGCTCGCGCAGGAGGTCCATCACCGGGTCAAGAACAACCTGCAGATGGTGGCCTCTCTGCTTCGTCTTCGCGCGGGCGGTGCCGACGCGAGGCACGCACTCGATGACTCCGTCGAGCGGGTGCTGGCGATCGCGGAGGTCCACGACCTCCTGACCACGAGCCGTGAGGGCGAGGTTGATCTCGCCGACCTCGTCGGCCGTCTCGCGACGAAGCTGCGGCGTGGCATCGGCACCTCGGTCACCCAACCCGAACTCGTGCCACTCGACGTGCCCGGCGAGGTCGCAACTGCCGTCGCGCTGATCTTCTGCGAGCTCTACGCCAACGCCATGGAACACGGCGGCGGGGACGTCGACGTCAGCCTCGTGCCGGTGAACGGCCACGTCGAGCTGATCGTCCGCGACCGCGGCCCCGGGCTCCCGCACGACTTCGATCCGAAGCGGAGCCTCGGGCTCACGATCGCCACGGCACTCGCCGACGAGGATCTCGGCGGTCACCTGGCGCTCGAGACGGCGGCGCCTGGAACCCGCGCCGTCGTGCGGTGGCCGGCGCCATGAGGGTGCTGGTCGCCGAGGACGAGACGATCATCCGTCTCGACCTGAAGACGCTGCTGGAACGTGCCGGTCACACCGTCATCGGCGAGGCCCGTGACGGCGACGAGGCCGTATCGCTCGCCGAGCGGCTCCGGCCTGACCTCGTCGTCATGGACGTCAAGATGCCGCGCCTCGACGGCATCGAGGCGGTGCGCCGGATCGTCGCGACGCGGCCCGTGCCGGTCGTCATGCTGACGGCGTACGCCTCGACTGACCTGATCGATCGGGCGACCGGTGCGGGGGCGTTCGGCTATCTCGTCAAGCCGTTCCGCGAGGCAGACCTGGTCCCGGCGATCGCGACTGCGCACGCGCGCTTCGTCGAACTGGAGGCCCTCCGCGCGGAGGCGGCATCACTGTCGGAGGCCCTCGCGACGCGCAAGGTGCTGGAGCGGGCGAAGGGCATCCTGATGGCGCGCGACCAGCTCAGCGAGGAGGCGGCCTTCGCTCGTATCAGGAAGGCCAGCCAGATCTCCGGTCGGCCGATGCGCGTGATCGCGGAAGCGCTGCTCGCGACGTTCGACGACGGTAGCCTCTGAGGATGGCGGAGACGCAGACCCCGACGCGCGAGGAGCATCGCACGGGTGGCGACGTCGGCTCGGATGCGGTCTGGCGGGTGATCGTCCTGAACGACGACCACAACACGTTCGAGGGCGTTGCGTTCGCGCTGTCCGCGACGATCCCCGGCCTCACCTACGACCGCGGGATGGCGCTCGCGAACCGGATCCACCGCGCCGGCCTGGCGGTCGTCTGGAGCGGCCACCTCGAGCTGGCGGAGCACTACTGGGACGAGCTGCGCGGCCTCGGTCTCACGATGGCGCCGCTCGAGCAGTGAAAGAAAGGGATCAGATCCCGATCTTTCACCGTCTGCGGCGCCGCCCGAGGAGCCGCAGGAGGAAGAGCCCGGCCACGGTGCCACCGGCGGCGGGTGCGAACCGCTTGACGGTCGCGACCGCCTCGGCTCTCGTCTCGCGGGCGACGGTGCCGAGCTCGCCGACGGTCGCGACGAGACGCTGCCGCGCCTCGTCCGCCTCGCGCCGGAGCCGCTCCTTCTCTCGCCGGCTCACAGGGCGCCCTTCAGCTCGTCGGGGATCGCCCGCAGGTCCTCGAGGGCAGCGTCGGGGTAGGGCGGCGAGGCCCGCTGCGCCCGTTTCCACGCGATCAGCCCGACGAGGCCGGCGAGGAGCAGGAAGCCCCCGGCCACGATCAGCGCGGCGAGCCAGATCGGCAGGACCTCGCCGACGCCCCAGATCGCGGCGATCAGCAGCCCGAAGACGGAGAAGAAGGCGAAGACGCCGGCGACCGCCGCGTAGGCGACTGCGCGCGAGGCCGACTTCAGCTTGTCGCCCACCTCGGTCTGCGCGAGCTGGATCTCGAGGCGGATCAGCTGCTGCACCTCGGATGTGAGGCGTGCGATCAGCTCCTGAATGCGGTCCATCGCGCCGAACATCTCGACGGCGAGTGTAACCTCAAACGCCGGCGGACTCGGCGACCGACTCCCACTCCCGGTACAGCCAGGCGAGCTCCTCCTGCGCGGCGCGGTGTTTGCCGCCGACGGCGCCGAGCAGTTCGTAGTCGGCGATCACGGCCGGGTCGGCGAGTTCGGACTCGAGTCGCAGCTTCTCGATCTCGAGCTCGCTGATCCGCCGCTCGAGCTCCGTCAGTTTCCGGCGGACGCGCTGCGGCGCCTCGCGCTTCGTCGCGACCTTCGCCTCGACGGTCGCCTTGACCTTCGGCGCCCGCTTCGCCCGTACGGCGGGTGGCGGCGGTGGCGCCTGGGTGGCCGCGTCGCCGAGGGCGAGCACGTAGTCGTTGTAGTCGCCCGGTCGCATCGTCAGATCGTGGTCCTCGAGGGCGAGCGTGTGGGTCGCGACGGCGTCGATCAGTGCGCGATCGTGCGACACCATCAGTACGGTCCCGTCGTAGGCGTCGATCGCCTCCTCGAGCGCCTCGCGGCTCTCGACGTCGAGGTGGTTGGTCGGCTCGTCGAGGACGAGGAAGTTGGCGCCGCTCGCAACCAGGCGCAGCAGCGACAGCCGTCGCCTTTCACCACCCGACAGCACCGACACCTTGCGATCCGCCATCTCGCCGCTGAACAGGAAGCGCCCGAGCAGTGTTCTCGCCTGTCCCTGGTTGAGGGGCGTCGCCGCGCACGTCGCCTCGAGCACGGTCGCGTTCGGCGGCAGCTCCTCTTCGTGCTGGGTGAAGTAGGCCGGCGTCACGTTGTGGCCGATCCGGACACGGCCGGCGGCGAGCGTACGGCGCCCCAGGAGCGACTCCACGAGCGAGGTCTTGCCGGCTCCGTTCGGCCCGATCAGCGCCACGCGCTGACCGCGTTCGATCGCGAACGACGCGCGCTCGAGCAGGAGCTTGTCCCCCGCCACGACCCGGGCGTCGGTCACCTCGAGCACGTCGCGGCCGGGCCGGACGGTCTTCGGGAAGCCGAACGCGAGCGCCCGCTGCTGGCGTGGCCGGTCGACGAGTTCGACCCGGTCGAGTCGCTTCGCGACCGAGCGGGCCTGCCGCGACCGCGTGCCGGCGCGCCACTTGTCGACGAACCGCTGCAGCCGCTCGAGCTCGACCTGCTGGCGCTCGAACGCTTCGGCCTGCTGGGCGATCGCAAGGGCCTTCTCCCGGCGGTAGTCCGAGTAGCGGCCCTCGAAGACGCGCGCCCGCCCGAGCTCGAGTTCGACGACGCCCGTTGCCACCGACTCCAGGAACCAGCGGTCGTGTGACACCAGGACGATCGACGTGTCGAGGGTCTGCAGCTCCCGCTCGAGCCACTCCAGTGACTGCAGGTCGAGATGGTTCGTCGGCTCGTCGAGGAGGAGGAGCTCGGGACGCATGGCGAGCGCGCGCGCCAGGGAGGCGCGTGTCAGTTCACCGCCGGAGAATGTTCCGAGGTCGCGGTCGGCGTCGGCGTTCGAGAAGCCGAGGCCGCGCAGGATCGACTCCAGCCGCGAGCGCCACTGGTAGCCACCGGCCTGTTCCAGCCCGGCCTGGGCGGTGGCGTACGCCTGCATCGTGGCCGCGCCGTGGTCGCCGTCGGCCATCCGCTGTTCCAGTTTCGCAAGGCGCGCTTCGGCAGCGTGGACGTCGGCGAGCGATTCCCCGACGTATTCGGCCAGTGACTTGCCGGCGGTGCGTGGCGGCCGCTGGTCGTGGAGCGCGATGCGGCCGCTCCGGGGGAAGCCGATCTCGCCGCCGTCGGAACCGACCTCCCCCGCGAGGATGCGCAACAGCGTCGTCTTGCCCGAGCCGTTGCGCCCGACGAGGGCGAGGCGCTGCCCTGGCGGCACGCGGAAGGAGACGTCGCGGAACAGGACGTCGGCGCCGTGGCTCTTGGCGAGCCCGGTGACATGCAACGTCGCCACGCTCCGCATCGTACGGTGCGGTCATGGATCTCCGCCCCGTCTCCGCTGTCTGCGGCGAGCGTCTGTCGGAGATCCGCGTCTACGTCGCCGAGGGCCGCTATCCGCCTCCACTCGAGGGCGACCTCGTGCCCGTCGACTACCTCCGCCTGCTGGCCGAGGCCGGCGGCATCGGCGGGCTGCGCGCGCACGTCGAGGGGAGGTACGTGATCGCCGCTGACACCTACGGCGCGGTCGCGGGTCCGGACGAGCTCGACGACGCCTGGGACGCGTTCCTGCGCGGCGACTGGCTGCGTGACCTCGTCGAGGCGACGCCGGAGAACGCGATCCGTGTCGATCGGCTCGTCGCAGCGGTCGGCCGCCTCCTGGCGGAGCCGGCACCGGACGACTGGCGGTGGCGCAATCGCCTGCGCGCTCGGGCCGACCACCTCGCGGCGATCGCGCGGCCGGGCAGCGACGCTCACGCCTACGCTCTCGAGGCGCTCGCCGACGATCAGTGATCGCGCGCCCGGCGCTCGAACAGCTCCTGGAGCCGGCGCGTGACCGGTCCGGGCCGGCCAGCGCCGATCGGTGATCCGTCGAGCTGCACGAGCGGCACCACCGGCTCCGAGGTCGCCGATACGAACGCTTCGGCCGCGCCGGCGAGCTCGCCGGCGCTCAGGTGCCGCTCGACGCAGTCGATGCCGGCATCGTCCGCGTAGCACAGGAGCTTCGAGCGCGTCACGCCGGCGAGGGCGCCGTCGCTGAGGGGTGGCGTCACGACCTCGTCGGAGACGACCGCGAAGACGTTTGCAGCGAGCGCCTCCGACACGTCGCCGTCCGGGGTGAGCCAGATGCCGGTCGCCGCGTCACGGTCCGAGGCCCAGCGCTGGGCTACGCGCACCGCGGCGGTAGAGGCCGCCTTGACGCCGGCGGTCGGACCGTGCGGGTCGCGTGGCCAGGGAAGGAGCACGGCGGCGATGCCATGCTCGCGGTCACCGCGCCGGTCGGGGAGGGCGTCGGCGATCACGATGCGGGTGCCGCCGGCCGTCAGGATCAGCCGGACGCGCGTCTCTCCGTCGGCGGCGCGAAGACGGACGGCGTGCGGCACCTCGCTCGCCAGATCGGCAGTCGGGCAGCGGATCGCGAGGGCGGCAGCGCCCGCCGCGAGGCGGTCGAGGTGATCGGCGAGGCCGAAGGGGACGCCGTCGTAGGTGCGGATCGACTCGTACACGCCCTGACCGAGCAGGCCAGGATCGAGTGGACCGACGGCGCCAGCCGTCGGATCGCGCTCCTGCCCGTCGACCAGTACGACGATCTCCCGCATGGGCGAACGGTAACGGCCGCGCCGGTACGATCAGCGGCCGTGGCCCGATTCCGCGACAACGCGATGCTGCAGACGCGCGACGGCCGCCTGTTCCTCGCCGCACAGTCGCTCGACGCGACCGCGACCGGCGTTGCGCAGGTCGCGCTGCCGTGGCTCGTGCTCGACGCGACGGGATCCGAGGCGCAGGCCGGCCTGGTCTTCATGCTCGGGGTGGCGCCGTACGTGGTGTTCGGCCTCCCGGCCGGGCTGGTCGCCGACCGTCTGCCGCGACGCGCCGTGATCTGGGTCGCCCACGCGCTCCAGGCGCTGTTCGCGGTCGTCGTGCCGCTGTGGGCGATCGCCGGCCCGCCGCCGATCCTCGTCGTCGCGGCGACGGCGTTCCTCGTCGGCGGCGCCCGCGCGTTCTCCGACGCCGGGGCCTTCGGCGCCGTGTCATCGCTGATCGGTCGGGAGAACTTCTCGTCCGGCCAGGCGCTGCTCGGTGCCGCCTGGTCGATCGGGTTCGTCGCCGGCCCCGCCGTCGGTGGCGCCCTGATCGGCCTCGTTGGCGCGGCCGCCACCCTCGGCGCACAGTCGGTTGCGTTCGCCTGTGCGGCTGGACTGATCCTGCTCGTCCGGGGCAGCTTCGGCGAGGCGGTGCCGGCGACGGGCTCCGCGTTGGAGGGCATCTGGGAGGGCGTCCGCTTCCTGTTGGCCGACCCGCTCCTGCGGACGCTGAACGGCGTCGGCACGCTCTGGAACCTGGCTGCAGCCGGCTCCTGGGCGCTGTCCGTGCCACTGTTGCGCGAGGAGATCGGGCTGTCCTCGCACGAGGCCGGTGCGGCGCTCGCCGCGGGTGCGATCGCGGGGATCGCGGCGGCGCCCGTCCTGCACCGGATCGAGCGGCGCTGGAGCGGCCCGCAGCTGTACGTGATGACGATCTTCTGCAGCGCGCCGCCGATCGCGCTGCTTGCTCTGGCGACCGGCTTCTGGGGCGCGCTCGTCGCGATGATCACGGTCAACCTCGTCGACTGGATCGTGATGAGCGTCTTCATCGGCGAGCGCCAGCGGCGGGCGCCGGAAGAGCTCCAGGCGCGCGTCGGCATCTCCGGGCGGATGCTGATGACGGCGTCGATGACGGTCGGCACGGCGCTCGCCAGCGCCCTGACGACGGTGATGTCGCTGCGGTCGCTGTTCCTGGCGATGGCGCTCGCGACGTTCCTCGTCGGCGTGATCGCCGTCCCCCTGGTGCGCCGCGCGGCGCGGCGCTTCGCCGTTGCCTGAGCGCCGCTTCATCGGGCGGCGCAACGTCGTCCTGCGGCTGGCGGCGATCGACGGCGAGCCCGGTCGCAGCGTCTACGCCGGCGGCGAGGCGACGTTCGAGCGTGAGCACGAGACCCTCGCCGTCCGACCCGCGTTCGGGATGTCGCACGAGGCCGTCTACGAGCGCGTGCGGGTCGGGCCGTGCGTCGAGGCACTGGAGCGCGACACCGTCGTGGGCGTGCTGCTCGTCCGGCTCGGTGGCTACGCCGCCGCCGTCTTCGTCGGCGACCGCCTCGACGCGTCCAAGGTCGGTACCCGGCTCGTCCACTCGCGGCACCGCGCCGGCGGGTCGTCCGCGAACCGGTTCCGGCGGCGGCGTGACGAGCAGGCGGCGGCTCTGCACGAGGCGGCCGCCGCCACCGCCGCGCGCATCCTTCTGCCGCGTCTCGGCGACCTCCAGGCCGTCGTCCTCGGCGGCGACCGTGAAGCGGTGCGCGCGACGCTCGCCGAGCGCGCCGACCTGGCGGCGGTGGCGACGCTGGCGGTCGACCGGTTCCTGACCGTCCCCGACCCGCGGCTGCGGGTGCTGGAGGCGCTCCCCTACGACCTGTTCGCGGCCGCGGTCAGCGCGACGGAGCGCTGAGCGCGACGCGGGCCGTTACCACTGCCGTGACCACGGCGGCGCCGGCTGCGGCGCACCAGGCGCCGAGCGGGCCGACGGGGTGGACGGTGACGTACAGGACGACGCAGAACACGCCGTAGACCCACAGCGTGCGGGGCACCGCGGCAAGGCTCGCGAGCGCGAGGCCGCGGCCGTAACCGAGTTCCAGCACGATCGCGGACGAGAGCAGGATCAGGGGGAACGCGAAGGCGAGCCCGGCGAAGACCGGGCCGAGCGAGCCGGCGAGTGCGGCCACCGAGGAGACGGTGGCGCCGACGATGACGCCGCGGACGATGAGGAACGACCACGTCGGTGGTGTCGCGGGCGGCGCCGAGGCGGTCGCGGGGGAGCGCCAGAAGACCCGGGCGAGCGCGGCACCAACCACGATCAGGGCGACGGCAGCCGGCCACGTGGGCCGGACGATGGCGAGCGGCAGGGCCAGCGCCGCCCAGCCGGCGAGGGAGACGATGACGCCGTAGCGGAAGCCGCGTCCGTCGACGTGGCGCACGTAGAGCGCCGTGAACAGCAGCACGGCGCCGCAGCCGGCGAGGGAGACGAGCGCTGCGCGTTCGATGAACGCCGCGTCCGCACCGTGGACGATCACGAGCAGGTAGCCGGGGCCGGCGTTCAGGGGAAACGCCATCGCCAGGGCCGCGCCGAGCGGCCCGAAGCGCTCGCCCGCGCGACCGGCGAGGGTCACGGCGAGCGTCGTGCCGATCGCGCTCGCCAGCAGACGCAGCACTACAGCGTATTGTCGATGATCCGCCGGACGTGCTCGCAGAAGGGCCCGAGGGTCACGAAGTGCGTTGCGATGAGGTCGCCGAGGCGGGTCTCCCGAAGCGCTGCCGGCGACGGCAGCGAGAGGAAGGCGTGTAGACCGCCGCCCCGGCCGACGAAGAAGCCCGGACGCCCGCGGCTGCGGCCGGCGCCGCGCCACCACATCAGATCGAGGTGTTCCTTGTCCGGCCGCCGATCGGTCGCGAGGCGTCGGTCACGGTTGATGCGGAAGATCGAGCCGTTGACGCGCGGGGCGGCGTTGATGTCAGGCGCGACGGCGGCGAGTCGCTCGCCGACCGCGATCACGAGTTCGCGTGCCGGCTCGATCAGGGCGTCGTCGGAGGTCGCGCGGTTCGCGTCGAACCAGGCCGTCTCGTTGTGCGACGCGAGCGACTCCAGGAACCGGAGGCTCTCTGGCGGGAAGCCGGTGAACGCGATCGGTTCAGGCCGTGCTGACGCCGGTTCCGATCGGGCAGGCGACACCGGTGCCACCGAGACCGCAGTAGCCGCCGGGGTTCTTGTCGAGATACTGCTGGTGGTAGTCCTCGGCGTAGTAGAAGGGACCGGCCTCGGCGATCTCAGTCGTGATCGGGCCGAGGCCGCGCGCGGCCAGAGCGCCGGCGAACAGGTCGCGCGAGGCGATCGCGGCGTCCCGCTGCGCCTCGGTCGTCCAGTAGATCGCCGAGCGGTACTGGGTGCCGACGTCGTTGTCCTGGCGCATGCCCTGGGTCGGGTTGTGGCCCTCCCAGAACGTCTTCAGCACGGCGTCCAACGAGATCTGGGCGGGGTCGAACGCGACGAGCACCACCTCGGTGTGCCCGGTGCGGCCCGAGCAGACCTCGCGGTACGTCGGGTTCTCGGTGGAGCCGCCGGCGTAGCCGACCGCGGTCGTGTAGACGCCCGGCAGGCTCCAGAACAGGCGCTCGGCGCCCCAGAAGCAGCCGAGCGCGACCTGGATCGTCTCGACCCCCGGCGGGAAGGGCGGCGCAAGGGGAGTGCCGAGGATGGTGTGACGCTCGGGAATGGGAATGGCGGCGGCGCGGCCGGGGAGCGCCTCGTCCGGAGTCGGCATGGCTGGGGTGCGGGAGAAGAGCATCGTGCTCGTATCGTCGCACGTGGGCGGCCGCAGTTACAGGGGGCTGGCGTCGGCGCGGGTCAGGGGACGAGCGTCACCGGCGTCTGCGCGAGGCACTCGAGCGAGCCGTCCTTCGCGGAGAACTCGATCACCTCGAACAGGCCGCGCTGGCGCTGCGCGAGGCCGTGCCGGACCGTGCCCGCCCAGGGGCCGGGCGGGAAGATCACGCTGCGGGCCGACACGACCTGACCGTCGGCGCGCCGAAGACGGAGTCGGAAGGAGTTCTCGAAGATCCGCTCGAGCACGGTCCCGCGCGCCGAGACGGTGCCCGGCGCGGCGGTCGTTGACCGGATATCGAAGCAGCCCCCGCGCGCTGCGGCCACGAGCGCGCTCCGGCGGTAGACGTCGATCACCAGTCGCTCCGGGTGGTGGAGCACGGTGTAGCCGACGAACTTGAAGCGCCGCGGCGGCGCGAGGAGCCGGACGCGCAGGCCGGCGGCGCCGGCGATCTGAACGACGGACACGCGGATGCCGTGGCGACTCACCGCAGCCGCCTGCGCCTGGGCGTTGGGTCGGTGCAGGTCGATGCGCGCCGCGCCGGTGTGGTCGATCGACCCCTGAACGAGATCGACGTCGTTCGGGCCGAAGGTGCCGTCGGTGAAGTCGACAACGACCCGCACGAGTGCGGGGTGGGCGCCGACGCGAATGCGATGCGCTGTGAGGTCGACCGTCGCCGCTGCGGTCGGCGCCGACGAGAGGACGGCGAGCGTGGCGGCGACGAGGACGCGGGGAGACACCATCAGCCGATGATACGCCCCCGCGGCGGCGTGCGCATCAGCGAGTCCGCCATCGCCGGGCTACGCTGTCGGCCGCCCGCCTCCGTAGCTCAGGGGATAGAGCAATGGTTTCCTAAACCATGTGTCGCATGTTCGAGTCATGCCGGGGGCATTGGGGCGAGAAGGGGTCCGGCGGCGTCAGCAGGCGAGGTGTAGACTCGCTGCGACCCGCAGAGAAGGGACGGGCGCACCGTGGCCGAGGAGACGAACGAGGCGGACATTGCGGCGGTGACCGAGGTCGCGAGTGTCTACTACGACGGAATGATCAGGGGCGACGAGTCGCTGCTCGCCCGCGCGTTCCACCCGCGCGCGTGCATCGTCGGCAACGAGGACGGCGAGTTGTACTGGAAGAATCTCGCGGAGTTCATCGTCGAGTGCAAGGAGTACGCCGCCGAGCAGGGGCCCGGCCAGTGGCGGGTGGATCACCTCTCCCTCGAGGGCGACACTGCCCTGGTCACCGTTGGCGGCGACTTTGCCGGCGTCTGGTACAGCGACGACCTGTCCATGCTCAAGGTCGACGGCCAGTGGTGCATCGTCCACAAGACGTTCTATGGCCATCCGGTCCGGTGAGAGGGTTCGCCGCCAGACGTTGAGCACGAGGTCAGCCCCGCTGAGCCGCGGATGGCGCCTGCCCGGACAACCCGTTTCTCGGCAGTCGTGATACCTCGCGGCGATCTGCGACGATGAACCCGTGGCTGCGGTGTCACGCCTGGTTACGTTCGCCGATGTCTGCGATGACGTTGCTGACGCCCGCGTGATGTCCGTGTCGGTGCATCAGGAGGCCGAACTCGCGGACGGTCGCCGGGTCCTGCTTGTGGCTGGCCGAGGCTGGACGTCCTCACTCCACTCGTACTCGGTGCGGGACTTCGCGCGCACCTCGGTCGCGACTCGGGCGCAGCCGGCGCTTCGTGACGTCGCTGCGTCGATAGCCACAAGTCGAGCGCGACCAGCCGGAACCATGGTCCTCGTGCTAGAGGCCGGCGCCGTCGTTCGTGGTCGTCATCGGCACCTCAGTACGGCCCGAGGCTGAGGTCGGGCTCGTGCGGCGGGCGGCACTCGATGCCCGGTGTCGCGAGCGCCCGCGCGGCGATCTCGTGCATCGACGCGATCCAGACGTCGCCGGCGCTGCGGGCGTGATCGATGATCTGGCGGATCGCCTCGACGCGGCTCGCCCGGCCGGACAGGAACGGATGGAACGTCATGCACGTGACGCCGCCCCAGCGGCGCTTCGCATCGATCTCGGCGGTGACCAGCTCGACGACCTTCGACGGCGCCTCGATCTGGCTGCCGATGTTCGGCTCGGGCAGGTAGCCGTACTGCTCCCAGTCGTCCAGGCCCCAGAACGGACAGATCTCCGCGAACCGGTGACCCGCGACCGCGAGCAGGTACGGCGCGTCGGCGTCCATCAACGTCGAGTCGTACTCGAGGCCGGCGGCTGCGATCAGGTCGAACGTCGTCCGCGTCGCGCGCCACATCGCGCCGCGGTGGCCGCGGACGTCGACGCCGGCCGCCCGCAGGGTCTCCAGAGCGCGCGCGAAGTCGCTGCGCTGCGCCTCGTCGGTCTGGTGCGGCACGTCGTGGTGCAGGTCGGAGTGATGTCCGACCTCGTGACCGGCGGCGAGGATCGCCTCCAGCGTCGCGGGCCAGGCGCGCGCGGTCCAGCCGGGGACGAAGAACGTCGCCGGCACGCCCTCCTCCTCCAGCAGCTTCAGGATCCGCGGGACGCCCACCCGCGGCCCGAACGCCTGGTGGCTCATCACCATCAGATCGCGGGCGATCGACGGATCGGTCGCGAGGATCGGCGACTCGGCGTCGACGTCGAAGGTCAGCGCCAGAGCGCTGGTGCAGCCCGCTGGATAGAGGCTCACGTCACGTACCCCCCGTTCGGCATCAGCACCTGGCCGACCAGCGCCGCGGCGGCGGTCGAGCAGAGGAACACGGCCACGGCCGCGATGTCGTCCGGTCGCCCGATCCGTCCGAGCGGGATGTCGCGCGCGTAGATCGCGGCCATCTCGTCGTGCGAGACGCCCGCGTCGAGCGCGTCGACGTCGAGCTGCGGCGTGTCCGTCACTCCCGGTGCGATCGCGTTCACCGCGACGCCGCGCGGTCCGAGGGCGTGGGCGGCGGAGCGCACGAGCGAGATGATGCCGCCCTTCGTGGCCGTGTAGGCGGTCGCGTTCGGCCAGCCGGTCACGCCCCACTCCGACGCGATGCAGACGATGCGCCCGTAGCCGCGCTCCGCCATCGCCGGGCCGCACGCCGACACCAGCCACGCCGTCCCCAGCAGGTTCGTCTCGAGCATCCGCCGCCACTCGCCCGGATCGACCTCGAGGAACGGTGCCATCGTCATGAACGCGTGGTTCGCGACCAGCAGGTCGATCGGCTGGTGTTCGGCAACCGCGCGGCGGACGGCGTCGGGATCGGCGCAGTCGAACGGCACGCTGACACCGCCGACCTCGGCCGCGGCGGCGTCGGCCCGTGCCGGATCGAGGTCATTGCACAGCACGAGAGCGCCCTCCGCGGCGAGCCGGCGCGCGATCGCCCGGCCGATGCCCTGACCGGCTCCCGTGACCAGGGCCGTCCGGCCCGCGAGGCCTTCCATCAGATCACCGCGCCGGCATTCGGGGAGACGACCTGGCCGACCATGTTCGTGTCCTCGCGCAGCAGGAAGCGGACGGCGGCGGCGATCTCCTCCGGTCGCACGAGCCGCTGCAGGACGAGCGAGGCGACGTAGTCCGGCGGCGCGTACTCGGGCTTCAACAGTGGCGTGTCGGTGGGGCCGGGAGCGACGCAGTTCACGCGGATGCCGTGCGGCGCGGCTTCTCTCGCCAGGCTCCTCGTGAAGGCGTGGATCGCGCCCTTGGCGGCCGCGTAGTGCGGCGCGTCGCCGTCGCCCACGAGGGCCAGCTCCGAGCCGATCGTGACGATCGCGCCGTTCCTACGGAGCAGGAGACGCCGGTAGACGGCGCGGCAGACGTTCGCCGTCCCGTCGAGGTGGACGGCCAGCATCGACCGCCAGTCCTCGACTGCGATCGATCCGAGTGCGCCGCGCCGGTAGACGCCGGCGGCGGTGAGGCAGCCGCTGACCGGTCCGAGATCGCGCTCGGCCCGTGCCACGGCGTCCTCGACGGCGGCCGCGTCGGTGACGTCGGCCTGCACCGCGAGGTCGACGCTCGCGGCCGCGGTCAGATCGATCGCGACAACACGCGCGCCCTCTGCCCGCAGCAGGGCGGCGGTCGCGGCGCCGATGCCCGACGCCGCACCCGAGATGACATAGACCTCAGCCGCCGGAGACCTCCCGCCGAACGGCGGCGCGGCCGAGGATCAGGTAGAGCACGCCGGCGACGATCGGGCCGGCGAGCCAGTTCACGTCGGTGAACTCGAGCGCCTCGGCGATCGGCCCGGTGTACTTCGGCACGGAGATCGTCAGCCAGGCCGCGATCATCCCGGCGACGAGCGAGATCCAGGCCGCGGTTCGGGGACCGGTGAGACCCCAGAACGCTGAGCCAGCACCGGCGTGCACCTGCTCCGGCGTCACCCGGTACCCGCGCCAGGCGAGGTCGATCAGCCAGATGGCGCCGTACGGGCCGATCCAGATGATCACGAACACGACGATGCTGCCCAGCCAGGTGAGGAAGGTCGCGTCATCGATGAACAGGATGTAGACGATGCCGACGGTGGCGATGATCGCGTCGACGACGGTCGCCTGGTAGCGCTTCAGCGGCAGGCCGGTCGCCTGCGCCGCAAGGCTCGCGGAGTACATCGTCAGCGAGAGGTTGGCGATCGAGCCGCCGATCGCCGCGATCAACCACAGCACGAACAGGAGGTCCGGTAGCACCGCGGTCGCGTTGCCGATCGGATCGGCACCAAGCGCGTCGCCGCCCTGGGCGGCCATCAGGACCCCGACGACGCCGAGGAAGGCGGCCGGGGCGCCGGCCGCGATCAGCACGGTCCAGAAGATCGACCGCCCGGACGTTTTCGAGGGCAGGTAGCGCGTGTAGTCGCAGGGTGTGATGACGTACGCGAGCGACCCGGAGAACGTGATGCCGAGCGCGATCAGCCAGGCCGACCAGGTTGGAATGCCGGAGTCGATCTTCGCGCCGAGATCGAGGTCGCCGAGCAGGTAGACGAACACCAGGATGGAGACGATCGCGAGCAACACCGCGAAGAACTGCTGGACGTAGACCATCGTCGCGTGCCCGAGGTACGGCAGCGCGACCGAGATGCCGTAGACGACGATCAGCGCGATCACCGTGCCGACGTCGCCCGGGTCGCTCCAGCCGATCTTGGTCAGCAGGGCGACGCCGGCGAAGACGGCGACGATGACGTTGATCACCTCGTACGCGATGCCCGTCAGCCATGCGAATAGCGCGTTGATGCGCCCCGGGTTGATGCCGAAGGTGGCGCGCGAGACCGCGTAGGTCGCCATGCCGCTCCGGGCGCCGGCAATCGAACCGAACGCGGGGTAGACGTAGCCGAGCGCGCCGATGATGCAGACCAGGATGGCCGCCCAGGCGGGCAGACCGAGGCCGAACGCGAGCACGCCGAGCAGGACGTTGAACGGGTACAGGCTCGAGCCGACCCAGAACAGGGCGAGCTGCCTGACGCTCATGCCCCGTTCGCTCTCGGGGATGAACTCGATTCCGCGCTGCTCGACGCCGAAGCGCGGATTCGCCTCGTCGGTGCCGATCGTCACGTCACCCATTCGAGCCCCTCCTTCGACAATGTCCGCGATGAGTCTGACGGCGGCGGATCGGCAATGCAAACGGTCGTCTGCGATCGGCGCGTGAGCATCACGATCCTCGACGGCGGAATGGGCCGTCAGTTGGAGCGGATGGGGGCCCCGTTCCGTCAGCCGGAGCGGACGGCCACCGACTCACCCGTCGCGATTCGCCGCGACCGGCGACGCCCCCACGCCGCTCGTCGCCGACCTGCGCGAACCGACCAACTGCTGCGCGCGCTGGTACGACACGCCCATCACGTTGCCGACATCGCGGATCGGCATGCCGCTGGCCGCGAGCTCGCGCGCGGTCGCCCGATTCGCGGCCGCCGCCTCTGCCTCCAGTTTCGCGGCATCGCCCAGCAGGCGCCGGACACGATCGACCTTCGCCTGCACGTCGGTCGGGAACACGACGCGGACATCGAGGTCGAACGAGTTCTCGGGCACTTCGAGCACGCCGCCGAGCATGTCGCGCGTGACCGCATCGACCTGATCCAGCCGACGTCTTGGCGAAGGTCTCGCCGATCTCGGCGTGCAACGCAATCCCTACTAGCGCAAACATCGTATCCGGCTGATCTCTCAGCAACCCGCGCGATCCGCGACCCGTCGAACACGGCAGCGCGGGCCGTCGTCGCCCAAACGTCGTCTACGATCGCCGCGTGACCATCACCATTCTCGACGGCGGGATGGGCCGTCAGCTCGATCGGATGGGGGCCCCGTTCCGTCAGCCGGAGTGGTCGGCGCTCGCCCTCATCGAGGGCCCCGACTGGGTGGCCCGCGCACATCGCGCGTTCATCGATGCCGGCGCCGATGTGATCTCGACGAACACCTATGCCGTCGTCCCGTTCCACATCGGCGACGCCCTGTTCGCCGAGCGCGGCCAGGAGCTCGCCGACCTCGCCGGCCGTCTCGCCCGAGCAGAGGCAGACGCCGCGCCGCGGCCGGTCCTGGTCGCCGGGTCGTTGCCGCCCGTGTTCGGGTCGTACCGGCCCGACCTCTACGTCGCGGCTGATGCACCCGCCCTGCTCCGACCCCTGATCGAGGGGCTGGCACCGCACGTCGATTTGTGGCTGGCCGAGACGCAGAGCCTCGTCGCCGAGGCGCTGGCCGCCCTCGCCGCCCTCCCGGACGACGGCCGGCCCCGCTGGGTCTCGTTCACCGTCCGCGACGACGACGGTCCGCCGCGGCTGCGTTCCGGCGAGACGGTTGCGGAGGCCGTTCGCGCGGCTCGCGGCGCCGGCGCTGCCGCCGTGCTGTTCAACTGCAGCCAGCCCGAGTGGATGGTGGCCGCGCTCGCCGAGGCGATCGCGGCCGAGCCCGACCTCGTGATCGGCGCGTACGCCAACGCCTTCCCCCCGCTGACGGACGACCACGAGGCGAACGATCGCATCACCGAGATCCGCGATGACCTCGACCCGGTCGGCTACCACGCCTTCGCCCGCACCTGGGCCGAAGCGGGCGCAACCCTGATCGGCGGCTGCTGCGGCATCGGCCCGGAGCAGATCGCCGAGCTCGCGCGTCAGCTGCGCCGGTAGAGGAGTACTGCCAGCGGCGCGAACACGAGCGTGATTGCCGCCGTCCAGACGACCGCGGCGAGCACGTCGCCGGTGTCTCCGGCCAGCATCAGCCCGCGGACGGCGTCGGTGACGCGCGTCAGCGGCTGCGCGTCGGCGAACGTCGCGAGCCAGTCTGGCATCGTCTCCGTCCGCGTGAACACCGAACTCGCGAAGACGAACGGGAAGAGTGGGATGAAGCCCGCCGTCGCAGCGCTCTCGGGATCCTTCACCAGGAGCGCCAGGCAGGCGAACAGCCACGACATCGCGGAGAAGAAGAAGATGACGAGCAGCAGGCCGCCGATGATCGCGACGAGGCCGCCGCTCGGGCGGAACCCGACCACGAAGCCGATCCCGATCACCATCGTGACGACGAGGACGGCGCGGGCGACGTCCGCGATCGTCCGGCCGGCGAGGAACGCGGATCGCGCCATCGGCAGCGAGCGGAACCGGTCGACCATGCCGCGCTTGAGATCGTCGGCAAGTCCGATCGCCGTCGACGACGACCCGAACGCTGCGGTCTGCACGAGGATGCCGGGGACGAGGTAGTCGACGTAGTCGAGGTCGCCGGTCGGGATCGAGCCGCCGAACACGTAGGTGAACAGGAGGACGAACATGACCGGCTGGATCGTCGCGAAGATGATCAGCTGCGGCGTCCGCCGGATCCGCAGGACGTTCCGCCGCGCGACGATCAGCGAGTCGCGAACGGCTCTCATCCGGCCGCGGCCTCCTCGGCGGCGTGCCCGGTGATCGCAAGGAACACGTCGTCGAGCGACGGGCGCCTGAGGCCGACATCGACGACGGGGATCTGCGCCTCGTCGAGGGCGCGCACCACCGCGAGCAGGGTCATCGAGCCGCCGGCGACCGGGACGCTCACGCGCGTGCCGTCACGATCGACCTGCGGGCGCTCCACCGCCAGCGGTCGCAGCAGATCGCAGGCGCGTTCCTGCAGCGCGGCGTCGGCCAGCACGATCTCGATCACGTCGGCGCCGAGGCGAGACTTCAGCTCGTCGGAGGTGCCCCGCGCGATCACCGTGCCGTGGTCGATGACGACGATGTGGTCGGCGAGCTGATCGGCCTCCTCCAGGTACTGGGTCGTCAGCACGAGCGTCGCGCCGGCGCGCACACGGTCGCGGATCAGCTCCCACAGTTCGAGCCGCGTGCGCGGGTCGAGTCCGGTCGTCGGCTCGTCCAGGAGCAGCACCCGCGGCCGCCCGACGAGGCTCGCGCCAAGGTCGAGCCGGCGCCGCATGCCGCCCGAGTAGGTGCGGGCGAGGCGGTCGGCGGCGTCGACGAGACCCAGGCGCTCCAGGGCCTCGCCGGCTCGCGTCCGCGCCTCCCGAACGCTGAGGCCGTAGAGCCTGCCGACGATCTCGAGATTCTCCCGTCCGGTCAGCTGATCATCGACCGCCGCGAACTGGCCGGCGAGACCGATCACCTCGCGCACGCGCTGCGCGTCACGGACGACGTCGAGGCCCGCCACCCGCGCCCTGCCCTGGTCGGGCTTGAGCAGGGTGGCGAGGATCCGGACGATGGTCGTCTTGCCGGCGCCGTTCGGGCCGAGGAGGCCCTGGATCGATCCCTCCGGGATCTCGAGATCGACACCGGCGAGGGCGCGGGTCGCACCGAACGCCTTGGTGACGCCCTCGATCTCGACGATGCCGGCGATGCGGGCAGGCTAGCCGGCCTGCGTGTCGCATTCGTGCCGCACGCCTTTGCGACACGCACGGCGCAGCGCTACGCCGCCGCCCGCTCCGCGCTCTGCGGTCCGATCGCCGCGAGCCACGGCTCGGGATCCTTCACCAGCAGCCGGTGCGACTCGCCCGACGTCAGTTCGATCTCGAGCGTCTTCGCACGCCCATGGCTGCCGACGCCGACGCTCGCGATGTCCGCGAAGGCCGCGTCCAGCCTTCGCTCGGTCGGCTTCGTCAGCAGCAGGCCGATCAGGCCGAACGCGTACGCCCAGCGCGGGCGCTCGAGGAAGAGCAGACGCCGATCCGTCGCCACGATGGCGCCGGTGAAGGCACGGAGCCGTCCCTCGAGCCGTCCGCTCCGACGATCCTCGAGCACGACCCTCTCACCATCTTCGAGCCATGCCGACATCGAACCCTCCGATCGCTTCACGCCAACGATCTCGGCACCTGCCGCTGTTCACTTGAGCGTCAACAGCGCGGCGATCTCGTCGCCCGCGACGGTCCGCTGTTCGAGCAGGGCTTCGGCCAGCGCGGCGAGCGGAGCGCGGTGCTCGGTGACGATTCGCTCGGCCAGTGCGTATGCCTCGGCGAGCAGCTCGCCGATCTCGGTGCGGGTGCGGTCGCCGTGCCAGCCCTGGTCGAGCCCGCTGCCGCCGGTCGCCGCATACGTCGCCATCGCGTCCGCCGTGTCCGTCTCGCCGAGCCCTGCTCGGAGCACCGTCCGGACGATCCGTTCCGCGACCTGCAGATCATCGATCGCGCCGGCGTTGGCCTCGCCGAAGACGGCCTCCTCGGCGGCGCGACCGCCCAGTGCGCTGGCGGCGATCGCGATCAGGTCCTCGCGGCGGAACAGTTGGCGCGAGTCTTCGGCGAAGAAGGTGCGTCCGAGGGCGCGCGCCGAGGGAACGATCGTGACGAGGGCGGGCGGACCGCCGCCGGCGACGTGCCGGACGAGCGCGTGGCCGGCCTCGTGGTAGGCGACGACCCGGGCCTCCTCGCCGACAAGCGGCGCCGCGTCGGGGTCGCCCAGTTCCGTCCAGTGGATGTCCTCGCAGCGGAGCTGCCGCAGCGCGGCGGCGTCAGGCGTCCTGCCGTCGGCGACGAGCCGGGTCGCCTGCCGCGCGAGCGTGTCCTCGAACAGGTTGCGCAGGTCGCGGGCGTTGCCGAAGGTGCGGCCGTCCGCGCTGCCCTTCATCAGGCCGGCGAGCTGGCGGACCCGCGCCCGGGCTTCACCGTCGACGGTGTAGCCGCCGTCCGCGGCCATGCCGTCGAAGATCAGCGCCAGTTCGTCGCCCGAGAAGCTGTCGAACCGGATCGTAGTCGGCACGCGGCTGCGCAGGCCCGGGTTCGACTCCAGGAGGCGCTCCATCTCGTCGGTGTACCCGGCGAGGACGACCACCAGCCGATCGCGATCGTCCTCCATCCGCTTCAGGAGCGTCGCCACCGCCTCGTGTCCGAAGTCCAGTTCCGACGAGTTGAACAGGCTGTACGCCTCGTCGATGAACAACACGCCGTCCATTGCGCGTGTCACCAGCGCATCGACCTTCGGTGCCGTCTGTCCGATGTACTGGGCCACCAGCTCCGCACGATCGGCCTCCACCACCTGGCCTTTCGCGAGCAGGCCGAGGGCGTTGAAGACCCTCCCGAGCAGCCGCGCGACCGTCGTCTTACCGGTCCCGGGCGGCCCGAGGAACGCCAGGTGGTTGGCGGTGTCTGGCACCGGCAAGCCGGCCGCGCGGCGCATCTCCCGCACCTTCAGCAGCGCCACGAGCTCGTGGACCTCGGCCTTGACCGCCGCCAGGCCGACGAGTCGGTCGAGTTCGTCGAGAACCTCGGCGAGCGCCTCGTGATCCGGCTCCACAGTCGGCGGCGGCGCGATTCGGGCAATTGCATCGACGGTCGCGTCGACCCCGCCGAGGGCCGCCCGCTCGGCGTCGGTCAGGTCCCGTCGCCGCCGGACGACCTGTCCAAGCAGCTTGACGAGCTCGCCCCGGCCATAGTCGTCCATCTGCCGCCAGGGTGGTTCGAGTCGTACCAGCAGGGGCCCGACCGGTTCCAGCGCGAGCCGCATGACGATCGCCTGCGCCTGGCGGTGGGCCATGTACGGCAGCGACGACTGTCCGGCGAGCAGCCAGTGCTCGACGCAGAGATCGGCCGCTGCGATCGCGGCCGGCATGTCACCCGTATCGGCGGAGAGCAGGCCGAGGAGGTCGTGCCAGAAGGCGAGCGCGTCGTTCGCAGCGCCGTGCGCGCGGCCCAGACGGGTCGCCTCCGCGGCAGCGGCGCAGCCCGCAGCCTGATCCTCGGCGTGCCAGCGGCTCCAGCGCGCGAGGATCGCGATCGCGTACGCACGCTCGAGGGAGTCGGCGCCGAAGCGCTCCGTCGTGGTCGCGACGAAGGCGTCGACCTCGCTCCGCGATGCCTTGTCGGTCGCATCGCGCATGGCGACGTAGCGGTCGCGAATCTCCGCGTCGAGGGCCACGGCCTCACACTACGGTAGCGACCAGGCGATCGGAGCCGCGCCCTGGCTGGCGAGGATCTCGTTGGCGCGGCTGAACGGTCGCGAACCGAAGAAGCCGGACGCCGCGGACAGCGGGCTCGGGTGCGCCGACTCGATCCGCGGCGTCGGGCCGAGCAGCGGCGCGAGGTTGCGTGCGTCGCGACCCCAGAGGATCGCGACGAGCGGCCCGCCGCGCGCGACGAGCGCGCGGATCGCCTGCTCGGTCACGGTCTCCCACCCCTGGCCGCGGTGCGATCCGGGTTCCCCCGGCCGGACGGTCAGGACCCGGTTCAGCAGCATCACGCCTGCCGCCGCCCAGCCCGACAGGTCGCCGGTCGCCGGCGTCGGCAGGCCGAGGTCGTCGCGGTACTCGCGGAAGATGTTGACGAGGCTCTTCGGGAGCGGACGCACGTCGGCTGCGATCGAGAACGAGAGGCCGACCGGGTGACCGGGTGTCGGGTACGGATCCTGACCGACGATCAGGACTCGGACGTCGGCGATCGGCATTTCGAACGCCCGCAGGATCTGTCCGCCTGCGGGAAGGAAGCCGCGGCCGCCGGCACGTTCGGCGCGCAGGAAGTCGCCGAGTTGCGAGAGCGTGCCGGCAATCGGCGCGAGCGCCTCGGGCCAGCCGCGTCCAAGGGCGTCGAACAATGTACGAGTTTGAGTGGGTTCGACACCGTTCATGACAGGAACGCCATGCAGGATGCGGATTCGCGCGGCATGGTACGTGGAGCATGATCGTCATCTCCACCGCCCTCCGGGACATCACGCGGGCGAGCGCCTTCGTCGACATCACGCCCGCGACCCTCGTCGGCGTCGGCGTCGGCGCGGACAGGTGTCGTCTCGAACCGGCAGCGGCGGGCGACTGACGTGTCCGCGGTCGGACGCGTGACCGTGGTCGGGAACGGTGTCGCCGGCTGGTCGTGCGCGGCGCGTCTCGGCGAGCGTGGAGTTGACGTGACGATGGTGGGACCGGGCCTGCCGCACGACCGGCCGCCACTCTCGAAGCGCGCACTCGTTTCCGGTCGGGTGCCGCTGCTCGCCGACGCGGACCGGCTGACCGAGAAGGGCGTCCGCCACGTCGACGGCCGGGTCGTGGACTGCGACTTCGCGACCCATCGCCTCGTGATCGATGACGGCAGCGAGATCGAGGCCGACCAGATCGTCTGGGCGACCGGTCTCGCGTACCCTCGACCGCCCGTTGCCGGTATCGCGCTCGCGGCGGAGAACACGACCGGCGCAACGATGCTCGACCTGACCGCCCGCACCGCGGTCGAGGGCCGCGACGTCGTCGTGATCGGGGCCGGGCTGATCGGCTCGGAGACGGCCGCCACCCTCGCCGGCCGTCACCGCGTCACCCTCGTCGACATGCTCGACCGGCCGCTCGCGCGGCTGCATCCGACCGCGTCGGCAGCGGCGGCGCGCACCCTGGCCGATCTCGGCGTGACCTTCCTGGCCGAAGCGCGGATCGAGGAGATCACCGCCTCCTCCGTGCGCACCTCGACGCACGGAACCTTGCCCTGCGACGTCGCCGTCTCGGCGGCCGGGTTCCGGACGAGCCTGCCGACCGCGCTCGCGCCGGACGGGCGTTCACTCACCGTCGACGTCGACGAGCGCCTCCGCGTGGTCGGTACGACGGACGTCTTCGCCTGTGGCGACTGCATCGCCTTCCCGCATCCGCGGCACGGCCGGCTCCAGATTCCCCACTGGGATCACGCGTTGTACAGCGGCCGGCACGCGGCTGACAGCCTGCTCGGCGACGACACCCCGTACGTGCGCGAGCCCTACTACTTCTCCGACATCGGCCCGCTGCGGATCCAGCAGGTCGGCCTCGCGACGGCCGCCGCGGAGTGGCGCGTCGAGGACGGTCTTACAATCGGACGGGACGACGTGGGGCGCATCGTCGCCGTGCTGTTCCTGAACGCCCCGGCCCGCCTACGCGAGGCCCGCGAGCTCGTTGCGGCCGGCGCCAACCCATGAGCGAGGAGCAATCATGGCCAGACTGATCGTCGACGAGGACACCTGCATCGGCTCGGGAGAGTGCATCGCCGAGGACCCCGCTGCGATCGAACTCGACGACCATGGCTGTGCCCGCGTCCTGATCGCGGAGCTCGACGAGGCCCGCGCCCAGCGCATCTGCGATACCTGTCCGGTCGGAGCGCTGTCCGTCGAGTCGTGAGAACACAGCCGGCCGACGCGTGGCGGGCGATGGGGACGACGTGGCTGATCTTCCGCTTGTCTGCACGTCGGGCTGGAACCGACGGAGCTGGTCGACGATGGCGTTGCCGTCAACGATGCGTTCGTGGCGATGCGAGTTGCCGCGTAGACTCCTGGCGTGGCTGACCGAGACCTCGCGCGCGCCGAGCGAGCCGTCCGCGACATGCTCGAGGCGCTCGGCGTCGACGTCGATGACGAGTCGCTCGCGGAGACACCCCGTCGCGTCGCGCGAATGTACGCCGAGCTGCTCGAGCCGACCGCGTTCGACGTCACGACGTTCCCCAACGACGGCAACTACGACGAACTCGTGATCGTGCGCGACATCCCGTTCTCGTCGCTCTGCGAACACCACCTGATGCCGTTCACCGGCGTTGCGCATCTCGCCTACCTGCCAGGCCGGCGCATCGTCGGTCTCTCCAAGCTCGCGCGCGTGGTGGAGATGTACGCCCGCCGCCTGCAGGTGCAGGAGCGGATGACGACCCAGGTGGCGGACTGGCTGGAGACCGAACTCGAGCCCCGCGGCGTCGGCGTCGTGCTCGAGGCCGAGCACCTCTGCATGACGGTTCGCGGTGTGCGCACGCCCGGCGCGCGTACCATCACGTCGGCCGTCCGCGGCACGCTCCGGCAGGACGCGCGGACGCGCGGTGAGTTCCTGACGCTCGTCCGCGGCAGCTGAGCGCGGCGATGACGCGGCGCCGGGCCCTCGTCCTGGTCGCGGCGGCGACGGTCGGCGGGATCGCCCTGCGCCTGCATTTCCTCGCCGTCCCCCTCAACACCGACGAGGGTGGCTTCGCCGCGATCGCCCGGCTCTGGCGCGAGGGGGAGACGCTCTACGGCGACGTCGCCTGGGTCGACCGTCCGCAGGGCCTCCTTGTCCTGTTCCGGCTCGCGGGCATCGCCGGCTGGGACGAGGCCCTGCGCCTCCTTGCAGTCGCCGCGGGCACCTTGACGACCATCGGCGTCGCGGCGGCGGCCTGGGCGGTCGCCGGACGCCTCACCGCCGTCGTCGCCGCCACGGCGTATGCGCTGCTCTCGCCGGCGCCGCACCTCGAGGGGTTCGCGGCGAACGGCGAGCTACTGTCCGCCACCTTTGCGACGGGAGCGGTCGCCCTTGCGCTCTGGTGGCGCCGCGGCGGTGATCGCCGTCTGCTCGTCGCGGCGGCACTCCTCGCGGGCTGCGCGCCGCTCGTCAAGCAGTCGGCGATCGACGGTGCGATCGTCGTCGCCGTTGCGGCCGCGCTGCAACCGATCGGGCGCTGGCGGAACCTCCTGATCGTGGCCGGCGGCGGCCTGGCGCCGGCCGCCGTGGCGCTCGGGCACGCCTTCCTCGCGACGGCCGGCGCCGGCTCCTGGTGGTACGCCATCGCCGGCTACCGCTCGTCGACCGAATCGGCGATCGCCGGTGACCTCGGCGGCCGGCTCGCGCTCCTCGCGGACGCCGTCCCACCGGCGCTGCAGGACCTCGCGCCGCTACTGCTGCTCGCAGTGGTCGGCCTCGCAATCAGCGGCGGGGTGCGGTCGCTGCCGGCGCTCTGGCTCGCCGCCGCCGCGCTCGGCTTCCTCGGCGGCGGCCTCTATCACCCGCACTACTGGCTGCAGCTACTGCCGCCGCTCGCCGTGCTCGCAGCGTGGACCTTCGTCCGGGCCGGTCGCCCGTTGCGCCTGGCGGCCGCGGCCGCCCTCCTGGTCGTCGTTGCCTTCTCGACCGAGGTGTATGCGGAGCGCGACCCGCAGCGGGTTTCGGCCCTGACGAGCAGCGACTCGCGGCTCGCCTCGGCGAGCGCGGTCGGCCGCGCGCTCGTCGCCGAGACCGCCCCGGGCGACCGCATCTACGTGATCTGGGCGAATGCCGCCGTCTACTGGTACGCGCCCCGGCGACGGCCGGCATTCCGCTACCTGTGGTACCTGAACGTCGAGCGCATACCCGGCGCCGCGGCAGCCGTGCGCGCGGTCCTCACGGGCCCCGAGCCGCCCCACGCAGTCGCCGTCTACCAGTCGCCAGACGCGATCGACGACTCCGGGGCGGTGTCACGCACGCTGCGCGAGCGCTACGAACTGGTGCGCCTCGTCGGCCGGATCCCGGTGTACCGTCTCCGCGAGGCCCTGTGAGACACACGAAAGACGTCGAGATCCGCTGGTCCGACCTGGACGGATTCGGGCACGTCGGGCACCGCTCGTTCCTTGCCCTGCTCGAGGAGGGGCGTGACGAGTGGATCGACGCTCTCGTCGGGGAGGGCTACGCAGCGCGGTTCATCATCCGCCGGATCGAGATCGACTACCTCTCGCAGATGACCCAGGCGGACGACATCGCGCGGATCACGATCGCCTTCGGTCGCGCCGGCCGGACGAGCATCGTGACCGCGGAGGAGGTGCACGCGGTCTCGGATGGACGGCTGGTCGCGCGCGCCCAGTGCGTCATCGTCCTGCTCGACGACGACTTCGCGACGCCGATTGCGCTCCCCGAGGCGTTACGCACCCGAATCGAGACGGCAGCGCAGTAGGCGCGTGACACCGGCGCACGCCGACGCCGTCGCGTCAACAACGTCCCGGCCGACGGACAGCGCGGCGCCGAGGAGGGCGAGGAACATGTCGCCCGCGCCGACGGTGTCGGCGAGCCCCTCGACCGCGTCGCCCGGGACGTCGACCGTGCGACCGGCCTCGATCACGGTTGCGCCGCGGGCGCCCCGCGTCACGACCAGGACGCCGACGCCGCAGCCCGCGCAGGCGGCGGCCTCGTCCTCGGAGCACTTCAGCACGCCGACGCCGGCGAGCGACGCGCTGTCGAGCGGCCCGGAGGGCACGACCGGCCCGAGCCGGGCGGGGCGCACCGGCCCCTGGGCGTCGAGCAGCACCAGGTGCCGCTTGGCGAGGAGCCGCAACGTCTCGGGCGGAAAGTCGGCGCGCCACTGCGCGCCGCAGACGACGACCGCGGCGCTCGCGAGATGCGGGGCCATCCAGCCCCGCACGTCGGCCGGCAGGAAGGGGTCGCCGAGGGCTGCGATCGCGTGACGTCGCTCGCCAGTCGCGAGCAGCTCGATCTCCGAGGTAAAGGTCGCCGTCCCGTCCGCGGCGACGACCTCGAACCCGAAACCAGCGAGCGGCGCTCGCAACTCGGCCGTCCCGCCGCGCGTGAGGATGACGGCATCGGCGCCCACAGCTGCGAGCGCGGTCGCGGCGTACAGCGGCGAACCTCCGAGCCGCTCCCGAACCGTTCCCGCTGGGTCACGGACGCGATCGAGCGTGCTCTGGCCGATCACCGCGATCATCGTAGAAGCAGGGCGAGGCCCGCCGCTGCCACCACTCCCCCGACACCGACCGCGATCGGCGCCGCCGCGTCGAGCAGTTCCGCCAGCAGGCCGTACGCGCCGATGACGCCGCCGACGGCGAACAGGCCGAGCGCGTTCCAGCCCCGGGTCGTATCGCGGCGGTACGCGAGCGCCACGGCGCACAGGGAGACTGCGACGAGCAGGGCGAGGACGGCGATGGTCGTGCCTGGCACCAGGGCACACGCTACCGTGAGGCGTATGCGGATGGGGCGTACGGTCCTGCGGCAGGCCGGGATCGGACGCTCGCATCGTGGTCTGCTCGGCGCCGTCAGGTTGCTCGTTCTCTGCCTCTTCGTGCTGCTGGTCGAGATGGCGAGTCCGCGGTTCGGGCGAGATGCCGCCGCCGAGGTGATGCTGGTCGGATTCGGGCTCCTGGTCGCTGCCCTGCTCCTGTTCGGCGTTTTCGAGCGCGTCCTGCAGGCCCGCATCGCGAGGCGGGTCGCCGGGCTCAGCCGAGCGGAGCGCCACGTCGGCGCGACTCTCGGTCTCCTGCGGCTGACGGGGCTCCCTCTCGTTGGCCTCGGGTTCTTCCTGATCTGGACGTTCGTCTACATCGGCGTCTGGTGGTACCGGCCCGGCGGCGCCTTCGGCGGGCTCGCTGTCGAGCCGCGGTTCGCCGACTTCTTCTTCTACGCCGTCTCGACCGGCCTGATCTCGCCGCCGAACGACATCGTCGCCGCGTCGCGCGGCGCCCGTGCCGCGACGCTGATCGAGATGATCACCGCGCTCGCACTCGTCACGACCTACCTCTCGAGCTTCACGGACTTCCTGGCGCGTCGCGAGCCCGACCAGCCGGAGCAGACGGCGGCCTGATGGAATCGCTGCAGTCCTTTCTCGACGCCGTTGCCGCCTTCGGCGACTACCTCTCGCACATCGCCCTCGCGCCGCTCGGCGTTGCCCTCGTCCTGCACCTGTCGAACCTGTTTCTCCGCTCACGCGCCTGGCTGGCGATCCTGCGGGCGGCGTTTCCCGACGACTATGTCCCGCTGCGCGTGGTCGTCGGGGCGTACGTCGCCGGCGTCGGCGTCAACGCCTTTGCGCCCGCTCGCGGCGGCGACGTCGTCAAGGTCGCCGCAGTCCGTAAGGGCGTCCCGACCTCGAGCGTTCCAGCGGTCGCCTCCAGTCTCCTCCCGGAGACCCTGTTCGACGCCGTCGCGGTCGGTGCCCTGATCGGCTGGGCGTACGCCACTGGTCGCCTGCCGGGCCTGCCGACGCTGCCGGACGCCGCGGCCTTCGAGCTGTCGTTCGTCGCCGCGAACCCCGGCCTCGCCCTGGTTCTGGCGGCGGGTCTGCTCGTCGGCGGCGCCGTGCTCTACCGGTGGTTGGCCGGGCACGTCCGTGCCTTCCGCCGCCGCATCGGGCAGGGCATGGCGATCCTGCGCACGCCGCGCCGCTACCTGACGCAGGTCGTGCCGTACCAGTTCGTCGGCTGGTTCTGCCGGCTGGGCAGCGCCTACTTCCTGCTCGACGCATTCCGTGTCCATGCCACGATCGAGAACGCGGCGCTCGTGATGGTGGTGGGATCGGTGTCGACGCTGCTACCGATCACGCCCGGCGGCGCCGGCCCGCAGCAGGCGCTGCTGGTGCTCGTCCTCGCCGGGGAAGCGACGACGTCCGCGTTGCTCGCCTACTCGGTTGGCGCGCAGGTCGCGATCACCGTCGTCAACGTCGCCCTCGGGCTGACCGCGCTGCTCGTGGTGTTCGGCTCGATCCGCCTCCGGCACCTGCACGCCGAGGCGCACTGACGCTACTGGGTGGTGCCGCCCTCGGCGGGCTCGGCCGGCGCCTCGACCTGCGTCGGTGCTGTCGCCTCCGCCTCGGCCGGCTTGGGAGCCGGCAACCCGAGTTCCTCGCGCAGCTTCTCGAGTCGCACCTGGGCCGAGGCCTGGGAGAGCGAGCGCTCGACGTCGCGCTGGGCACCCTCGATCGAGCTGGAGTCGAGCTCCGCCTTCGCGCCGGCCATCGCCATCCGCCGGTTGATCTTGTCCTCGATCTCCTTCAGCGTCGGCCCGGCATTCGACTCCATCGGCTTCGAGAGCTGCTCGAGGGTCGCATTGACCTGCTCCTGCATCTTCGCCTGCTCGAGCTTGCCGAGTAGCTCCATTCGCTTGGCCGACAGCTCCTGTAGGCGCATGGCGTTGTCGTTGACCTGCTCCTTCGCGATCTCCGCCTGCTGCGTCGCCGTCCCGTACTGCGTCTTGAGGCTCTCGACCATCGACTCCGCGGTCTCGAGCTTCATGGCCAGCGCCTGCGCCGTCCGCGTCCACTTGTCGACCTCGGTTGCGTCGCCATCCCGCGTCGCCGCGTCGGCGTTCTTGAGTGCCTGTGCGGCGTGCGCGCGGGATTCCGCGGAGTCCTCGATCGAGCGATCGAGCTTCATCTGCAGCTCGGTGCGATGGGCGATCACCCGTGCCGCCTGATTCCGTAGCTCGAGGTCCTGCCTGCGCGCCTCGGCGAGCGCCTGCTCGATCTGGACCTCCGGACGCATCCGGCTCTCCACGCCGCCCGTAACGAGCGCCTTGACGTATCCCCAGAGACGGCCGAAAAAGCCCATGGTCAGGTTCCCTTCATCGTGTTCGGACTCGGATCATTGTGCCCGTAGGCCTCCGCGAGGCTCTGGGCGAGCGCGCGCATGCGGTCGCGCAACTCGGTGACGTCGGCCGCGCCGACGGCTGGCGCGGCCGCCTCCGCGCGTGCCTGCACGAGGCGCGCGCGGATCGTACCGAGACTCGCGTTGAGATGAGCGACCTCCTCGTCGAACGCGAGCCGCTTGGCGACGAGCGCCTCGACGACCTGCAGCTGTTCGGCGACGGCTTTCGCCGCGTCGGCGACGCGGCCCGAGTCGCTCCTGGCGAACCCTACGAGTCGCTCCTGCAGGTCACGCACGTCGATGCTCGCCAGGTAGAGGTCGATGTCCGAGGCCCGCCGCGCATTCACGATCAGTTCGTCGCAGAGGGCGTCGACGGCGTCGGCGATCCCCTCCGGTTTCACGGGGGCCCGCGCCAGCTCCTGGCCGATGCCGCGCTCCTCGTTCAGGACCGCGATCACCTCCTCTCGCAGCACACCGGTGATGCCCTCGAGTGAGCGGCGTCCGCCGATCGCGGCGGCACCGCCCTCGGCGCGGAGGGCGAGCTTCGCGAGTTCGTCCGGGTCACGGATCGTCGAGGCCATCATCAGTCCGTAGATCGGGAGGGCCGCGCCGAGCACCCACGGCGTCGTGAGGATCGCAGCGGCGGCCATCACGGCCAGCACGAGCACGTTCAGCGGCTTCGTGGCGGCGTTGAGCAGCACCTTCCAGAAGAGTCGCTCTCGCTGACCAGCCACGTGCCTAGCGTAGCGGCATCAGAAGAACGAGGAGATCGACACGTACACGGCGTCGATGTTGTTCGGGTCGCCGTCGTACTGCTTCCCGCCGCCCGCCTCGGCGATCGCCTTCAGCGCGTCGCGGTTCGCCTCGACGCCATAGGCGATCGTGAAGACACGGACGGTGCCCGACTCGCTCGTGCCGCGCAGCCTCGTGACGACGTCCTGGACGACGGCCGTCGACTTGTTGTCCTCGCCGTCGGTGAGTACGACGACGGCGGCGATGTGTTTCGGGTTCTGCTCCTTCAGGAGGTAGTCGACGCCCAGGTTCGTGGCGTCGTAGACGGCTGTCCCGCCGTCAGGGAACAACCCCTGGATCGCGGCCGCGAGGCCCTGCTTCGCAGCGGGCTGCATCTCGGCGAGGGGCCGGACGAGCGACGGCTGGTCGGCGAAGGCGACGAGGGCGACGCGGTCGCGCGCCGAGAGCTGGTCGAGGAACCGCACGAGGCCCTGCTGTGCCTGGGCGAGCTTCCCTTCGTCGCCCATCGACCCCGACGTATCGAGCACGAGGACGATGTCGGCCGGCTTGCGGTCCTCGCGCCAGAGCTCCTTGATGCGGGCGAGCACGCGCGGCTCGGGCAGCGACAGCAGACGCGGCACCACGGTGAGGTCGACGCCGTTGGCCGTTGTCAGGGTCCCCGGCGACGCCGGTTCGCCTTCTGCCGGACGGAACCCGAGCGCCGGCACCCGCGCCTGGACTTCCGGCGAGGTCAGGTACTCGATCAGGCTGGCGGCGCCCTCCTTCTGCTCCGCCGTCACCCACGGCGCGTTCATCACCATCAGCGGGTTGTCCGAGAAGAACGTCCCCTCCTTCGGATAGATCGCAACGAGCTTCCGGTCCGGGCCGCGCAGGCGCGTGTTGAAGTCGACCAGCGTCGTCTCCTCCATCGCCACGGCCGAGGCGTACGAGGGGCCGCGGCCTGCCAGCTGCTCGGCGAAGAAGAGTGTCGTGTCGCCGTAGTGGACGATCGCCGACTGGATGTCGCGCACCTTCTGGCGGACGGCCGGATCCTCGACGTCTTCGAGTCGGAGTCCCTCGGTCTTGCCCGTGGCGGCGTAGTACTCGGCGGCGACGGCCGACAGGCCTGACGTGGAGAAGTCAGGGTTCGTGTGGCCGAGCCGGAACGGGCCCCACTCCGGGTGGCCGTACTTCGCCCAGCCCTCCGCGTTCTGGGACTCGGCCAGGATCTCCTCCCAGCCGAGGGCCTTGGCGGGCCAGCCGAGCGCCTGCGCCTGATCCTCCCAGATCGCGATCACCAGCGGCGTGCGGACGAACGACGCGTTGCGGTCGGCGATCCACGTGACGTCGCCGACCTGCGTCAGCAATCGTCCCCAGAGCGAGGACGACGGCGTCCAGATCACCGGCTGTAGCGTTCCGGCGCGGAGCCGGTCGAAGGCGGCGCCGGACGACACCTTCTCGCCCTGTGCGAAGACGACGCGTCCGCCGACCTCGACCTTGCGGTCGTTGAACTCGGCGAAGGCCTCGTTGAACAGCGCCTCCTTCTCCGGTGAGTAGGCGACGGTGATCACGACTGCGTCCGCCGGCGGAGCCTCGGACGTCGCCGTCGCGCCGGTGGTGGAGCCCGCATCGTCGCCACCCACCACCTTGACGAGGGCAGCGACGAGCACCACCAGGATTCCGGCCAGGATGGCAATTCCGCGTAGGAGTTTCGCGTCCACGAGCCGAACCGTAGTCCACTGGCGCCGGACCGTCGAACGCCGCGACCGTGGTACCCTCAGGTTCAGAGCACGCGAGGGAGGAACGCGAGCATGTTCGGCAACACCATTGGCCCTGGCGAGATCGCGATCATTCTGGTCATCGCCCTGCTCATCTTCGGTCCCAAGAAGCTCCCGGAGCTCGGGAAGGGCCTCGGTCGCGGCATGCGCGACTTCAAGCGCGCCGTCTCGGGCGACGACGACGACGAGCGCAAGGAAGAAGAGACGAAGACCAAGGCCGAGATTCCGCCGACCGCGGTCGTTGAGGCTCCGATCGTCCAGGCCCCCGTCGTCGCGACGCCTGCTCCTGCCGAGGTCGTCGTCGAGGCCGCCGCCGAGCCGGCAGCCGCGGCTGCCGACGAGCCCCGCTAGGCCGGTCGTCCCGCATGCGGCTCCGTACGCGCCGACTGGAGCACGAGGAGGAGGTTACGGTCGTCGAGCACCTCGACGAGCTCCGGAACCGGCTCTTCATCGCGCTCGGCTGCCTCGCTGTTGGCTTCTCGGTGGCGTTCTGGCGTCACACCGACATCATCGAACTGCTGAAGCGGCAGATCCCGAAGACGAACGACGGGCGCGACATCGACCTGGTGGTGCTGGCCGTCGGCGAGCAGTTCAAGATCGCTGTCACGATCTCGTTCTGGGCCGCGGTCCTCGTCGCGTTGCCGGTGCTGTTCTACCAGCTCTACGCCTACGTCCTGCCGGCGTTCAACCCCGACTACAACGCCCGCTCCTGGCCGGTGCTGATCATGGTGCCGGCGCTCTTCGCCTGCGGCGCGGTGTTCGCGTACATCGTGGTGATCCCGGCAGCCGCCGACTTCCTGCTCAAGTTCGACTCCGAGCTGTACATCGTCCAGCCGCGCGCCCTCGACTGGTACGAGTTCTGCGTCACGATGATGCTCGCGGTCGGGATCATCTTCGAGATGCCTGCGGCGGTGCTGCTGCTGACGCGCGCCGGCATCGTCAACTCGCGGCTGATGCGCCGCTATCGCCGCTACGCGATCGTCGTCCTCGCCGTCATCGCCGCCGCGCTTCCGGGGATCGACCCCGTGACGATGCTGATGGAGCTGGCGCCGTTGCTGGTCCTCTACGAGCTCTCGATCTTCCTCTCGCAGGCCGTCGAGCGTCGTGGAGATGAGGACGTCGACGACGTCGATGTCGTTCCCGATGGCTGATGCGCAGTCCTGCGCTAGCCTGAGACTTCAACCGCGACCGAAGGCCGGGACGTCATCGCCGAGAAGAAGGCACGGGGCAGCCAGGGGTACTCCGTCGGCACGAAGCAGGACCCGAAGAGGTCCGCCAAGAAGCCGCTCCGCGGCGAGGTGCCTGAGGGGAAGCTCTTCACGGAGCGCCTGAAGGGCGGCGGCAAGTGGGTCTTTCTCGTGCTCGCGATCGTGTTCGCAGCCTCGTTCGTGCTGTTCGGCGTCGGCTCCACCGGGTCGGTTGGCCTGCAGGACATCCTGCAGTCGGGCGGTGACGGCGGCGGTGCGACGACCGAGGTCGAGGCCGGCGACCTGAAGGACGCCCTCGCGGCGTCGACGGCGACGCCGAACGATCCGACCGTCTGGGTGCGGCTCGGGCAGGCCTACCAGGCCTCCGCTGCGGAGAAGTCCGCCGCCGGCGACCTGTCGGGCGCGCACGACGAGTACGGTCGCGCGGTCGAGGCGTGGGAGCGCGCGCGCGACCTCAAGGCGAGCGACGTCGATACGCTCAAGGGCCTGGCCACGGCGTACGCTGCGCAGTCGTCGTCGCTGCAGTCCGAGATCCAGCAGATCGAGGAACGCGCTCGGGCGATCAGCTCCGGGCTGTCGCCGATCTCGACGCTTCTGCCGACAGGTCCACTGGCCACGCTCGACCCGATCACACAGGCGCGCGACAGCCAGATCTCGGCCGCGGTGAGCGCGCTTCGCGAGACGGAGACGCCGCTCCAGGATCGTTCGAACGAGGCGATCCTGGCGGCCCACACGGTCTGGGAGAAGCTGGTCGAGCTGCGCGTTGACGATCCGGCGATCTGGTTCGAGTTCGGGGGCGCGTCGCTCGCCGCGCAGAGCGCCGTGCCGTTCACGGATACCGCGGCCGGCGACGGCTACAAGGCGGATGCGATCCGTGCGTACAAGAAGTTCGTCGAGCTGGCGCCCGGCGATCCGCTCGCCGAGCAGGTG
The DNA here is from genome assembly GCA_009885805.1 of Actinomycetota bacterium. Taxonomy (GTDB): domain Bacteria; phylum Actinomycetota; class Thermoleophilia; order Gaiellales; family F1-60-MAGs149; genus VFJZ01. The sequence goes on along the minus strand of VFJZ01000010.1, from coordinate 5,101 downwards.
CAGGCGACGATCGACCAGCTCGAGGGGAAGCCGGCGCCGACCGACACAACGGCTGCGACGACGGCCGACGAGCCGCCCGCGGCGACGAGCGCCGAGGCCGGCACGACGACGGCGCCGTGACCGCCTTCGCGGTCTCGCGCTTCGCTGCCGGCCTGGAGGCCGAGTTGGTCGTCGTGACGGGTCGCGTCGGTCCGCTGGAGTCCGACGACGTCGCGGAGGCGTTGTCGGCGGCGGGCCGCGGCGGCGCCCGTCGGGTCGTCGTCGACCTGGCCGACGCGAGCGTCGAAGACCCGGGCGCGTTGGCCGGCCTCTACGAACTCGCCCGCGTGCTGCGCGTTCGCGACGGGCTCGTCGCGATCGCCGCGCCGCCCCGGCACGAGCTGCGCGCGGTCCTCGCCGCGACCGGCGTCGACCAGGCCTTCACGCTGTACGACTCCCGGCGCGCCGCGCTCGACGACCTCGACCTCGACGGTTGAGCCGGGGTAAGATCGGCCTCGCGGGCCGTTAGCTCAGCTGGTAGAGCAGGGGACTCTTAATCCCAAGGTCGTAGGTTCGATCCCTACACGGCCCATGCAGCGAAGCGTTTTATAGAGCCAAATACGGCGCCTCGCCTCCTTTACGTCAAGCTGGTGCGCGTACCGTGGTAGTACGAACTCCGAAAAACGGTCGGGCAGCCCGGGCTGGAGACAACCCCGGCGCGCAGCGCTTTAGATCGAGAAGGCGCCTTCCATCCGCTCTGCGTGCACCTTCCGCTGCTCGCGGCTCCAGTGGCCGTAGATGCCGACGGTGACGGCGAGGCTCGAGTGACCGAGTTGGCGTTGGAGCCAGGTGAGCTCCGCTCCGTGCTCGAGGGCGATGCGGGCATAGGTGTGGCGGAGGGAGTGGAACGTCCGCAGTGCACCGGTGGGGCCCTCGCGTGGAACGCCGGCTCGGCGCATCGCGGGATAGAGCTCGCGCTTCAGAATCGTCGACGACACCAGGAACCCGTCGCGACCGTCGCCCGGGAAGACGAGTTCGCTGTCGGCGGATGTGTCGCTTTCGCCCCACCAGCCGCCGAGCAGGTCGACCAGGTCGCGGGTGATGTCGACGTCGCGGCGCTCGTGGTTCTTCGGGATGCCGAGGTGGCCGTCGGTGATCGACCGTCGGACGCGGATGACGGCGTCGGCGAGGTCGACGTCGCGCCAGGTTAGTGCGGCGAGCTCACCCTGCCGCATCCCGGTCTTGAGAGCCGTCAGGACCAGCGTGCGGAACACGCCGGGCGTGACCTCCACGACGAGCCGGGCGAGCTCGGCGTCCTCGAAGTACGCCGCCTCCTTCTTGGCCGGTCGAGGCCGTTGCGCTCTCGGGAGGCGCTTGACGGGGTTGTCCGCGATGTAGCCGTGCGCCTGTGCCGCCTCGAAGCAGGCGTTCAGGACGCGGAGGTGTTTGGCGCGGGTCGAGTCGGACAGGCCGGCGCTGCGCAAGGCGGCGTTGAAGTCGCCGATCGCCGCCGCCCGGATCTGGCGGACGTCGTTCTCGCCCAGCCCAGCGATCCGCACGAGACCGGCGCGGTCCTGCGGTACGCCGCGCGTTGCGTACGCGATGGTGGAGGCGTAGGAGGCGCGGGTCGTCGGCTTCGTCTCGAGCGTCGACAGCCACCGAGCGGCCCAGTCGGCGAACTTCGCGTGCAGCTGAGGCTGGTAGGCGCCGTCGTCGACCTGCGTGCCGATTTTCCGCAGCGCCCGTTCGGCCTGCTTGCGGTTCTTCCCAACGCGCTCACGATGCAGCCTCGTGCCCTCGCGAACCACGACGTAGTAGGTTGGCTCGCACGAGCAGCCAGACGGGAGCTCGAATGGCGACCACGCCTTCTCGAGTCGGCACGTTCGCGCGTGTCGCGCCTGGACGCTGGCCATCGTGGCGTTCCTTTCGTCGTCGACCGGGAACCGTACCGCCGTGGCGTCGTGCGTCGCCGGCGTGCGATCAACCCGCCGGCGCGCTCGGCTTGACGACGCGCCCACCGCGCGGAAGGTCGCGGGCGTCGAGGCTCGCGCCATCGAGCCAGGCGGTCAGTTCCGCCTCGAGGAATAGGCAGCGTCGCGCGCCCGGTGGCCGCCGATGCGGGATCGCCGAAGTCCGCGTCAGCTCGTGGACGGAGCGCCGCGAGCAGTGGAGCCGTCGCGCAACGTCATCCGTCGTCAAGTAGGGCGAGCGCACCGCGGTCGCAGTCGTGTCGATCCGATCGCCGCGCGGCTGCGACGTGACGAGCCCGGCTGCCCGGGGTGCGTCACCGGCGCGAGCTCGACGCCGGGCCGAGTTAGTATCCTGCGCTGGATCCGCTACCGAGATTCCAAGATCGAGCTGTTCACTGCCTTTCACGATGCTTGTAGCTTATATGTCTCATGACTTGTTGGCAAGGACCTCCTCGGAGCGTGCTTGCGATGGTTCGTAGCAGCGGTTCGATAGTGCGGGAGGCGCGCCTGCGGGCGGGGTTGTCGCAGGCCGAGTTGAGTGAGCGGTCGGGCAAGGATCGGGCGCAGATCGCGCGGTGGGAACGAGACGTCGTGATGCCCGGCTTTGAGACGCTGGTGGAGCTGGTGCGGGCGTGCGGGTTCGATTTGTCGCTGGATCTGGTGCCGGCGTCGAGCGAGTCGTTGCCGGTGTTGGATGCGACGTCGGCTTTGACGCCGAAGGAGCGCCTGGATCGGATGTTGGCACGCCGTTCCAAGCCGTTGGGAGGTGCTGGTGGCCGCTGAGTCGGGCGACGGGTTCGATCCGCGCGGGCTGCTGCAGGTGCTGGAACGCCACCGGGTGGCGTACGTCGTGATCGGTGCTCTCGCCCGGGTGCTGCAGGGCACGGACGAGGTGACGAGCGGCGTGGATATCTGTCCACAGCGACGGGCGGAGAACCTGGAGCGGCTCGACGCCGCGCTGGCGGAGCTCGGTGCGCCGCCGGTGGCGGCGTTGATCGCGCCGGAGCGGGCCGATCCGCAGCCGGCGGCCGAGGCGGTGCTCCGGCGCGAGACGGCCGTTGGCGTGTTGCAGGTGGTGGCGGTGCCGGAGGGGACGCGCGGTGGCTGGAATGATCTGCGGCTGCACGCCAACCGCGAGTCGCTCGGCGACGGGTTGCGGGTACCGGTGGCGTCGCTGGATGATCTGGTGCGGATGAGCGCCGCGCTCGACCGAGAGCAGGACGCCGCGGTGCGGAGCCAGTTGCGGCGATTGGTGGAGTTGGAGCGGGGCCGCGACGTCGGCCTCGACCTGTAGCGCTCCGCTGCCGGCGGCGGGTCAGAGTTCGAGGCCGGCCGGCTCGTGCTCGACACCCCGCGCCCGGCTATGGTCGAGCGGTCGCGCGACGACGAGCTGGCGAGTCGCGAGCTCGTCGTTCGCGGTGCGTACCAGGGCGTTTGCCAGGTGCTCGACGGTGTCCGCGGCGACTGGCGTTGCGTGGTGGTCGTCGGCGAGGTCGGGTTCGGCGAGGTAGAGGCGTGTTTCGGTGCGGGCGCGGCTGGCGGCGACGTAGCCCCACTCAGCGAGTTCGCGGCGGTGCGGGGCGAGGACGAAGGCGTGGTGGACGGTCTGGCCCTGGCTCTTGTGGCCGGTGATCGCGTAGCCGTGGGTGAGGTGGCCGTGGTCGGCGTAGCTGAGCGGCAGCGTCCGCCACTCCCCGCTGGTGGTGCGGATCAGGAGCCGGTCGCGGCCGACCGTGACGATCGTGCCGCGGGTGCCGTTCATGACGCGCAGGGCTGGGTCGTTGCGGAGGCAGACGACCCGGTCGCCACGCACCAGACCGAGCCCGCCCGGCGTGGTGTGCGCGTCGGCGCGCAGGACGCCGTGGTGGCGGAGGAGTTGGCGGGCGGCGTGGTTGAGGGCGGCGACGTCGCGGCGGTGGTAGGCGATCATCACCGCTCCGCTGTCTGGCTGCTGGAGGGTGTGGGTGGCCCAGTCGGCCAGCAACGCACCCCGCGCGGCCAGCTCGCTGTCGCAGGCAACCAGCCGGCCTTGCCCGGCGGCCCACTCCAGATACCGATCAGGATCATGCTCGCGGAGCGCTGCCAGCGCGGCGCGCTCGGCGGGGTCGTGTTGGCGCTGGTTGGCGGTCAGCGTGATGGTGCCCAGGGTGTCGCAGAGGGCGGGGTAGAGGCCGCCGGGGCCGACCGCGCCGAGCTGGTGCGGGTCGCCGATCAGCACCAGCTTCGCGTCCGCCTCGCGGACGCGCTCGAGGAGGCGGGTGAGGGTGCGGGTGTCGGCCATCCCGGCCTCGTCCACCACCAGCACGCAGCCTTGTGGCAGGCGGCGGCGATGGTCGACGTCGGCGATTAAGCGGTGAAGCGTCGACGAACGGATCCCGGTTGCGTTCTGGAGTGTTTCGGCGGCGATCCCGGACGGCGCCGCACCTACCACCGGTACGCCGGCGGGGCGGAGGACGTCGTGGAGGGCGGCGGTGGCGGTGGTCTTGCCGCTGCCGGCCGGCCCGACTATGCACACCACCCGCTCCGACGACGCCGCGACCCTCGTCACCATCGCCGCCTGCTCGCCGCTCAGGTCCGGGTACCGCTCCGCCAGCAACGACCGCACTCCATCGGGGTTGAGGACGAGCCGGTCGCTGCGCAGGCCGCCGCGCGCCAGTGCTAAGGCGTGCTGCTCGACCGCCACGAGCTCAGCCGTCGTGAACGCGCGCGGGAACCCGACGCCAGGCTCGCAGGCGTCAACCGCCGTGACCGCCGGCAGCCGCGTGAAGTCGCGGACGGTGGCCAGGATCCCGTCGACCGGCGCGCCGTCGGGCAGCGCCTGACACCAGGCCTGGATCGCATCCGTGTCGGTGAAGCTGGAGCGGGTCGCGGTCAACCCGTCCGGCGAGACCAGCCGCTGCGCGATCGCCTGACACTCGGCCGCGGTCGGCCGTTGCCAGTCGCGCCGGCTGAGCACCGCGGCGCGCTGGCGCGGCCCGAAGCCGTGCTCCGCCGCTCGCGCCGACCAGTCCGCCCTGAGCGCCTCGAGGTCGAGTGGTTGCTTGCGGTCGCGAGTCGTGATCGCCGCCACCTGGGCGGCCCGCCACCCGTCGGTGCCCTGCTCGGCCAGGTGTGTGAGGATCTGCTGGCGCCGGGTCGAGAACTCCCGCACC
>VFJZ01000101.1 GCA_009885805.1 Actinomycetota bacterium | reverse complement strand
GCAACGCACCGCCACACCGACCGGCCGCTACTCCTGGCTCGGCGCGAAACAACGCCAAACGGACGAGGCGACCGGCCAGATCCTGATGGGCGTCCGCGTCTACACCCCCACAATCGGCCGCTTCCTGCAGGTCGACCCGGTCAAGGGCGGTTCCGCCAACGATTACGACTACTGCAACCAAGATCCGATCAACTGCTACGACCTCGACGGGCGATTCGCAATCGCGGTTGCCGTAGGCGCCGTCTGGGCTTATCGAGCTTACAAGACGTACAAGGCAGTCAAGTACGTCGGGGCCGCTTCTGCCGGCGCCGGCCTTCCAAGAGTCAGTCAACGGTCGGGCGGTGGAAGCCACACCGGCTACGGCCGCACATCGGGCGGGGCAGCCGATCGGATCCGTTACTCGCGAAACACCGACGTCAACGCGGGGTCCCGCAAGAAGGCAAAGATCATCGCTAGACACTGGCCGCGCGCCAACGGCGCAGCGCGCGAGGTTGATCCCAAGACCGGGGGCGGGCACTATCATCCAACGCGAGACGGCGTCCGTCTGAAGAACCGTCGGGGCGGGAACATTCATATCAAGTATCCGCGAGGCGGGCTCGGTAAGCCCCCGAAGGACTGAGCGAATGGGCCGACCGACGTGACCGAGCACGACGATGAGCTCATCGATCGCCACTATGAAGCTTTCGTGCGCGAGTTCGTAGCGCCGAACCGTCGCCCTCGGTACCTGAACCTCTACAAGAAGCGACGGGCTCACCGGGGTCTACGGGAGGGTAGTTTCCAGGAGGCGCCGTGGTGCCGGCATATCATTGATTCTCTTCGCGAGGACCGCATCGTCGCGCGGATCCGGTATCGCCGTGACGACCTCGCCCTCAACGACGAGTTGAGCGCCGCGCTTAGCTCATCGTGCGTGATAATCTGCGGGCCGACCTTTGAGCAGCCGGTCGACCGACAGACCGCAGTAGAGACTCTGGTGACCTTCGGGAATGATGTCGTGGTTTCGGCCGTAGCGGGAGTTCGTGCCGTTGTGAAGCATCACGATGAAGATGCCTATCTGGTGCTCGGCGTTCGGTCATATCACGTCGGCTTGTAAACAGGTTGTGTGTCATGCGGTGTCGAGGGCGGTGTGTGCGGCGTGGATGTAGGCGAGTTCTTTGGCGTGGAACCAGGACGCGACGCGTCCGTGTCGTCGGCTCAGGCTGTGCAGGGTGCGGCGGACACGGACGAGCAGCGCCGCGGTCGTTGTCGGCCGGTCATTGGCGTACTCGAGCACGCCCTTGAGGTCGTTGTTGCCGAATTCGACCGGGTTCAGTTCCGGCGCGTAGGTCGGCAGGTAGACCAATTCGACCGTGCCGTCACCGCTCGCGAGGAAGTCGCGGATGCGGGGACCGCGGTGGATCGAATGATTGTCGAGAACGACGATGATCTTGCCGGCGGCACGGTCGGCGAGACGCTCCAGAAACCCGATCACGAGCGTCGTGTCGGCGCTGCCCTCAAAGCAGGAGAAGGCGTGGCGGCCGTTGCGGGTCGCGGCCTGGATGATGTTCACACCCTTACGGCGAGCCGGCTTCGTCGCGAGCGCGCGGCTGCCACGCTTCGCGTAGCCGCGGCCCCTGACGGCGTCGACGCGCACGCCCGACTCGTCCAGGAACCAGATCTCCGCCCGCTCCGCCTTCGCCCGCGCGGCAAGCGCCGGATAGGTCGTCGTCATGAACTCGCGGACGGCGTCCTCGTTCTGGCTCATGACCCGCCAGACCGGCTTCTTCGCCGTGAACCCCCAGTCGGCCAGCCACGTCGAGACTGTCCGCAGCGCCGGCTGCACGCCGAACCGCTTCGCCGCCAAGTCAGCGACCGCCTGCCGCGTCCAGAGCAGCTGCGGCAGCATGTACTGATCCGGCCGGCCACCCTCGATCGCCGCCACCAACAGCTCCTGCTGACGCGCCGTCAACAAGCCCGACTGGCCCACCGGCCGGCCACGCCGACCGGCCGCCAGCGCTTCGCCGCCGCCAACCCGAGCGAGCCGCACCCAACGACGCACCGTCTCCGCATTCACCCCCACAGCAGCCGCCGCAGCGGCCGGCGCGAAGCCCTGCTCGGACACCATCCGCACCGCAGTGCGCCGCGTCTGCTCCTGCACCTCCGCCGACCACGACCGCGCGTCACTCATCAGCAGAGACACTACCACAATCGCTTCCTATTTACAAGCCGCCGTAGTACCGGTAGGTCGGACGCCGACGAGCGACGGCGTGTTCCGGCGATGTCGACGGCGGTTCCCAAGCGCGGTCAGGCCGGCGTCGATTGAGCGTAGCGCGTCGACTACGGGGCCTGTTCCCAGACAAAGAATGGCCCGACTTGCGGTACACCGTCGGTTCTCGCGGCGCGGAGGAACGCGTCCCACTCGGCATTGCCCGATCCGCCGGCCACTGCGGCATCGAGGTTGGTCGAGTCGATGTCTTCGATCAGGAGGAGTTCAAGCTCGGATCCAGCGAAGTGGCGAACGGTTGTCTGGGTGAACTCCTCGCGAGATCGGCCCCTAGCTGCGAACCACGCGGCGCCACCCGCCGCATCGTGGAGCGCTCCGCCAGCACGGGTAGAAGCAACCTCGCACAGTCCGAACCACACACGTTCTGGCGTAGTTGCGGCAGTCACCAGTTCGTCGACGACGTCTAGCATGTACGCGTCCCAAGGCCCGAGGGAGCGCCCCGAGGAGAGCGTTAGCCGCCAGTCGTCGACGCGTCCGTCGTGACCCACGACCGAATCGAAGTGTGCGTCACCGGCGGAGGTGAGTCGTGCCGCAGTCGCCGACTGACGGGCGAGGCGCGCGTGCCGTTCGACGAAGCTGGTTGGCAAGAACCAGCCATCAATAAGTTCAGTGTCCAAGAGGGGATCGCCGCGGCCGGGAGTTGACGCCAGGCGCGCCACTGGTGGAGAGTCTCCCGTGTCCCGGTCGAGGTGCCACGAGGCGAGAATGTCCTCGCCAATCGCGAACGACGCACCTTCCTCAGGCAGGCCGATCGTGCCGGCGACAAGGGCCACGTGCCAGACGATCTCCTCGCCCTGGTCGAGCTCTTCGTCGCTAGCTCCTGCGGCGAGCTGCAGTTCGTGGAGCCACAGCCTCCCCAGCCCGTGGCTGTGGGCCACGGGAGCGTCGCGCGACTCGTCGATGTGAACGCGGAAGAGTTCGGGGATGGCTAGTCCGCGCGGGCCAGCTATAGCCTCAAGCCAGCGCCGCGAGTAGAACGACGCAGTGTACACGTCTCGCGCGCAGAGGATCGCCGCGTACTGAAGCGAGTCCCAAACGCGCTCGAACTGCGGCGCGCATAACCTTCCCGAATCCCATACGAGTTCGCTACGGACGGCTACCGTCACTACTGGGCCGGAGGCACCAACAGCTTCATCGACCGTCACGAGGTCACGATAGTCGAGGCCGAGCCCCCGTGCGAGCGGGACGGTCTCGAGATCAGGAACGAGCGCATTGAGTTGATCTCTCGCCGCTGGGGGCAGTGCGAGGTTCAGTTCGAGCGCCGTGGTGACGCTTGGGGCGCCGCTCGGGATGCTCACGCCAGCATCCTAGCGTGGCTAGACCCTAGGGAGTGCATCGGCGCCAGGGTTGCGGTGTCGGCGCCCCGCGCATAGATTCTCGCGGGCTTGTCTGCGCTCGGCGGTGGCCGGGCGGTAACCGCGATGCGGGAGTTGCCGCTGCGGGCGGTGGCGGTGTTCCCGCCGCAGCAGACGAGCCCGGCAGAGACGGACTTACCGACAATCGGGGCGGGTGGGTTGCCCGTTGCGGTCACCTATCAGAAGGCGACGATCTCGTACCTGGCCTGTTGCGAGCCGTTCTGGGGCGGCTCGTTCGATTGTTCGTGCGAGGGCTGCCGCGTCCCGGACGTACAGCGATGTCCGGAGGCCTGCGCGCGATGCGCTGACGTAGGTTCATTCCTGCGCAGCACGGTCGCTGCCGAGCACGTAGGCGCGGTGCGTCGTTGTGCCCTGTACCGAGTGGCCGGTCAGCGCGTAGCCGTGGCGAAGGAAGCCTGAGTCGAGGTACCTCGTCGTGAGGACGCTCTGTCCGGCGTCGGTGGCGATCGTGACGGTTCGGCTGGCGGGGTCGAGGGCGACGATTGTTCCTCGCGTTCCATTCCGGACGCGATGGTTGTCGCCTGTTCGGCCGCAGACGATGCGGTCGCCGACCGCGAACTCGCGTCCCGCCGCGCGGATCCGCTCGTCGCCGAGCCTGCCCGACGCGTCCATCAGGCCTCGCGCGATCGCGTTCAGTTCGGCGACGTCGCGGCGTCTGAGGGCGATCATGATGTTGGCGGCCGGGTCGTTCCTGGCGTGTCGCCACCAGTCTGCGAGGAGTCGCTGGCGGAGTGCGATCGGGTCGTCGAGCGCGATGATCCTGTTGTTGCCCGACGCCCAGGAGACGTACTCACGGCCGTGTCCGTCCCTGATGGCGTCCCGGGGCTCTCGCCGCGACCGGCGTAGTAGTCGTCGAGGCCGCTTGCGACGGATCGCTCGTAGTAGCGTTCCTGGCCGGGCTGAGCTTGGCGACGCTCAGCATCGAGCCGCTCCGCGGCGGCGTCGGTGGTGTCGCAATCGGGACACGTCGGGGACAATAGCACCTTGGGTGCATATGTGTCTCTTTTACATCTGGGCTGGGATCTAGCCTCCCTCCGGGTCACGGCAGGCTTCGGCCGCGGATGCCGTGAAGGCCTGGAGCGCGTCGAGCGCGGCGATCTGTGCGCGGCGTCGGTCGATCAGGTTCCGTCGCTCTCAGCTCGAGGCACTCCAGGGATCGACCCGTGGGTCGACGCGTACGAGGCCTTGCGGCCGGCCGAGGTCGCGACGACCGCGCTGCTCTTCGAGGGGAGGACGGAGTAGCGGAGCTTCGCGCGAGTTCCAGTCGTCCCAGCCTGCGCCGTCGCGCTCTGGCGAATGAGGATCGTACGGGCGGTGGGGCGGTCGACGACCTCGAGGCCCGACATCGACGAGCGGCTACGAGTCTGCTGTCCAAGCGGCACTGCCGTGAAGCTGCTGCGCGCCATTCCGCGCGCCATTCTGGAGTCTTGTCGGGCGGATTCGAGCGGTCTCAGGCGGAAGGAAGAGTCAATCGGCGCGCACCCAAAAAGACGACGATTTCCAGGCTAAACGGCGGGAGTGGGATTCGAACCCACGAGACCACCTCGCAGTGGTCTAGCGGTTTTCAAGACCGCCCCGTTCGGCCGCTCCGGCATCCCGCCCGTCCGCCCGAGGATACACCGGCCTCGGCGGCAGCAGCCGCGCGATCTCGTCGACGCGACGCCCGGCTCGCGCGAGCGAGTCGGCCGTCTGCGGACGCACCGCGTCGAGGTGCGTTGCGCAGGCGAGAAACGCCTGCGCCGTCGTCAGCGCGTCGCCGAGCGCGTGGTGCGGCCGGTGGGCCGGCAAACGCAGCGCACGTGCCAGCGAGGCGAGCGAGATCGCCCGCGGTAGGTAGTCGTCGCGCTGATACAGCCAGAGGCGGCCGATGATCGCCGTGTCGATGAATGGCCCGCGCAGGCGGACGCCGCGCCGCGGCAGCGCGCGACCGAGGAAGGCGTGCTCGAACCAGGCGGCGTGCGCGACCGGGATGCGGCCGGCCATGCGAACGAGGAGTGCGTCCAGCGCGTCGTCGAGCGCGGGCGCGGCGGCAAGGTCGGACGGCAGGATGCCGTGGACGACGATCGTCCGCTCGTCCGGCGGTCGCTCCGGCCGCGCGAGGCTGTACCAGGCGCCGCTTGCCTGGACGCGACCGTGCTCGATCGGGATCGCCGCGAGGGAGATGATCTCGTCGCGCGACGGGCGCAGGCCGGTCGTCTCGAGGTCGATCACGACGTAGCGCCCGTCCCGCCAGTGGCCGCCGAGCGCGGGCCGCGGCGCGCGGCGGTACGTCCGCGCGGGCTCGCTGCGCGGCCGCTGGACGAGCGGCCGAAGCGCCCTCATCGCAGGCGCAGCCCGACCTCGCCGGCGATGCCGCGCTGGATCTTCGCGATCGCGCGGAACGCGTCGCGCAACGAGGATCGCGTCAGCCGGCCGAGGCGGGCGGGATCGAGATGGTCGTCCGGATCGGCGCCGGTGTCGATCTGGGTGACCTGGTGGTCGAGCCGCAGTGCCGTGAGGAGATCGAACGCCTCCTCGAGCGTCTGCGCGTCCGTTGTCGGCAGCGTCCCGGCCGCCGCCGCGGCCCGGAGCCGATCGCGGGTCGAGGCCGAGGTGACCCCGGCCATCAGGCCGGCGTAGCGGGCGAGGTCGACGACGGGCAGGAGCCCGCTGTTCTTGATGTCGAACCGGCCAGCGTGCGCCCCGGAATGCTCCACCACGATGTCGCGGAGAAAGCCGGTCGGCGGCCGGTGGGCGAGCGCCATCCGCGCCAGCCCGCGAAGGAGCGCGGGACTGTTGCGCGCGTCGCGGAACGCTTCGATCATCGGCGCCCCCTCGCGGACGCCCCACACGGGTCGCGCCTCCACGACGACGGACGACAGAATCAGGGCCTGCTCCTGATGCGGATCATGCTGCCAGCTCGCCGCCGCGGCGAGCCACGAGTCGAGCGAGCGTGCGAAGGCGGGCGCGGCGGCCGAGGCGCCGTGCTCGCATGGCGGTACGCCGGCCGCCGTCAGGGCGTCGAGGACGCGGGTGGCAACCCGGCGCGTGTACGCCTGCATCGTCTTGTCTTCGTCCTCGCCGAGCCAGACGATCGCCGAGTCGATGTCGCTCGACGGCACGAGTTCCCGCCGGGCGTGGCTGCCGAGCGCGAGCCACGCGAACGGGACCGGCGTCGGCCCCTCCACCTCGACGGCGAGTTCGAGCAGGCGCCGGATTGCGGCGTCGAGCACCGCGGCGAGCGTCGCCGCGATCGTCGGCGGCGCAATCCTCGCCCGGTGCATCGAGGCCGCCGTCTCCCGCAGCCGGCCGACGATCGCCGTGACCGCCTCGGCCGTCGCTGCCCGACCGATCGCCGCGCGCAGGTGGAACGGCGTGCGGTGCTCGACGGCGAGCAGTTCGATGTCCGAGACGACGCCGAGCACCTCGCCGGTCGGTGCGATCACCGGGAAGTGCCTGACGCCGCGATCGACCATCTGCAGCAGCACCTCCGAGCCGAGCTGCCCCGCCTGCACCGTGTAGGCCGGGTGGGACATCACCTCGGAGAGCGGCGTGTCGAGCGAACGCCCGGCTGCGACGACGCGGGTGCGCATGTCGTGATCCGTGACGATCCCAAGTGCGCCGCCCTCGAGCGGGATGACGACGGCGTTCCCGCCCGCGGCGGTCGCGCGCTTCGCCGCCTCCTGCACCGTGGTCGACGGTGCGCAGATCACTGCCTCCCGGCGCAGCAGGGACGCGACCGGGCGCTGAGCCGGATCGTCCAGCCGCGGCGCGGTGCGCCGTCGTTGATCAAACGTGTCGAGACGGCGGATGACGAACCGCAACCCGTCGGGCCCCTCGAACAGGTCGCGGACGGCCTCGTTCGGCAGCCGGTAGAGCAGCGAGTCCTCGCCGGCGCGAAATCCGTCGGCATGCGGGCGGCCACCGAGCAGCGAGGCGTAGCCGAACACCTCGCCCTCGACGAGGCGGTCGATCGTGACGCCGTCGGCGACGACCTCGACGGCGCCTCGCCGGACGACACGGACGCCGGCTCCGGCCGGTGCGCCCTGCGGCAGGACCATGCCCCCGGCCGCGACGTATTCGATCTCGGCACGCGCTGCGATCGCCTCGAGTTCCTCTGCGCCGAGCGCGTCGAACGGCGGGACGGTGGCGAGGAACTCGGCGATGTCGTGCATCGCCGGCGATCGTAGCTGTCGGGCATGCTTCGAGGATGCTCTTCACCCAGAACCCGTACACCGCGGCTGAAGCGGCCGCGCTCGTCGGCCGCGACGTCTGCTTCGCGACCGGCGTCCGCACCACCGGCGGTCTGCCGCTGAGGCGCGGAGAGCGGGGGCGCGTGACGGGCTACCGCACGTTGCCGGACCGGGCGCTGCTCGTCGTCCGCGTGCAGGACGTCGGCGACGTGATCGTCGGTAACGCCGCCGCGCTCACCGTCAGCTGAGGCCGAGCACGGCTGGCAGGCCGTAGGGCTGCAACGCCTCGGGCACCGCCACCGTACCGTCTGCCTGCTGGTGCGTCTCGAGGATCCCGATCACGGTCCGGGACGACGTCACGGCCGTCCCGTTCAGCGTGTGCACCGGCCGCAGTGACCCCTCGACGGGGCGCATCCGGCAATCGAGGCGCCGCGCCTGGTAGTCGGTCGTGTTCGAGCACGACGTCAGCTCGCGATACCGGCCCTGCCCGGGCAGCCACACCTCGATGTCGTACTTCTTGGCCGCGGAGGAACCGAGGTCGCCGGCCGCGATGTTGACGACGCGGTAGTGGAAGCCGAGCCCCTGCGCGATCTCCTCTTCGATCGACAGCAGCCAGTCGTGCTCCTCCCACGAGCGCTCGGGATGGCAGAACGAGAACATCTCGACCTTCTCGAACTGGTGCGTGCGGAAGATGCCGCGCGTGTCGCGGCCGGCGGCTCCGGCCTCGCGCCGGAAACACGCCGAGATGCCGCAGTAGCGCAACGGCAGATCCTCCTCCGCGAGGATCTCCCCGAGATGCAAAGCCGCGAGTGAGACCTCCGAGGTGCCGACGAGGTAGAGGCCGTCGCCCGGAACGGCGTAGATTGCGTCCTCGTCGCCGGGCAGGAAGCCGGTCCCGACCAGCGCCTCGCGGCGCACCAGCACCGGTGGATTGACGGGCGTGAAGCCCTTCGCGCGCAGCAGGTCGATGGCGTAGCGCGACACGGCCATCCAGAGCAGCGCGATATCGCCAGTCAGGTACCCGAACCGCGAGCCCGATGTCCGCGCTCCACGCTCCATGTCGATGCCTGCGCCGGCCAGTTCAAGGTGGTCGCGCGTCTCGAAATCGAACGCTGGCGGCTCGCCGACGACCTTGACGACCTCGGCATCCTCCTCGCGGGAGCCGAGCGGGGACGACGGGTGCGGCAGGTTCGGAATCTGCAGCATCGCCGCGTCGAACTCGCCGGCCGAGGCCGTCAGCTCGGCCTCGAGTCCGTCGAGCGTGGCCTTCAATTCACGCGTCTCGGCCTTCGCCGCCTCTGCCCGCGCGACGGCTGCGTCGTCGCCCTTCGCCTCCTTGAGGATGGCGCCGATCGACTCGGACACGGCATTCCGTCGCGCCCGCAAGTCGTCGACCCGCGACTGGAGCGCTCGGCGACGGCTGTCGAGCATGATCGCGTGGTCGAGCAACCCGTCGTCACCGCGACGGCGGAGCGCCGCTCGGAGCGTCTCCGGATCGGTGCGCAGCAGCTTCGGGTCGAGCATGGACGAATCCTACGCTCGTGCTCGCGCGATCGCGGTCAGCAGCCGCGGCACCCCATCCTCGTCGAGCGGAGCGGAGACGTGGTCGGCGCGTTCGAGTAGCGGCCCGAACCCGCCGCCGACGGCGACGCCGTACCCGGCCCAGTCGAGCAACTCGAGGTCGTTCTCGCCGTCGCCGAAGGCGATGCAGTCCCTGACGTCGATCGCCAGCAGGTCGCAGACGTGCTGCGCGCCGGTCGCCTTCGAGACACCTGGCGCCGCCATCTCCAGGTAGTAGGGCAGGCTCTTTGCGATGAACGCGCGATCACCGTACGCCGGCACCAGATCGTCGCGGAGCCGATCCATCGCTGCCGGCTCACCCCAGGCGACGAGCTTGGTCACGGGGGCCGACAACCAGTTCGCGAGATCGCCGACGACCTCGTAGGGCACGCCGGCGTTGCGCGAGTAGGTCCGGGCGGTCGCCGAGTCGACCGCAACGTAGACCCGCTCGTCGAGGAACGCTACCGGGTCATGCCCGGCGGCTGCGATGGCTCTGAGGAGTTCCTTCGCCGTCGCCGCTTCGAGCGGGTCGTGACGGAGGATCGTGCCGTCCATCGTCCCGACCATCGCGCCCTGGTAGCAGACCAGCGGCGCGTCGATGCCGATCTCGCCGGCGATGCGCCGCGCGCTCGTCAGCATCCGCCCGGTCGCGATCACGCACAGTACGCCGGCCGCCTGCAGGGCGGCGATCGCCGGGGCCGCGTTCGGCACGGGACGGCCCTCGTGCAGGATCGTCCCGTCGAGATCGAGGAACGCGGCGCGGATTCGGTCGGGGTCAAGCCCGGGCGGGAGGTCGAGCGACGCGGGCAGTCTCAGCCGCCGGCGACGGAGGACACGTACGCGGCCACGTTGGCGATGTCGGCGTCGGACAGTTGCCCGGCGAACGGGGGCATCGCGCCCTTGCCGTTGGCGACCCGATCCGCGACGAGCGCCGCATCGGGCTTGGACTGGTCGAGGTCCGGACCGACCGTGCCGGCGGCGCCAGCGTCGGCGAGGGTGTGGCAGGCGCCGCAGTTGGCCGAGAAGACCGCCTTGCCGGCCGCCGCGTCGCCCGCCGCTGCGGGGGCGCTGGCAGCGGTGGACGGAGCGGCTGCGCCACCGACGGTGACCGCCTCGGCGGCGTCACCCTCGCCGAGGGTGACGGTGCCGACCACGGTTCCCTGTGGGGTCTCCGATCCGCCGCACGCGGCGACGGCGAAGAGGACGAGCAGCGAGACGGCTGCGGTGGAGATGAGACGACTGCGGATGTTCACGCAGCGATGGTAGCAACAGGGGCTCCGTCTGCCAGCAGGCGAAGCCCCTGTTCCATCGTCGCGTGAGATCGGGTGGTACTAGCCGGCGGTCGCCGACGAGACGTACGCGGCGACGTTCGCGATCTGCGTCGCGTCCAGCGTGCCGTCGTTGCCGAAGGCCGGCATGGCGCCGCCACCGGTCTGCACCTTGGCCACGACGCGGGCTGCGTCGGGCTTGAGGTCGTCAAGGTTCGGGCCGGCGGCGCCGGTCGCGCCGGCGTCGGCGAGCGTGTGGCAGCCCGCGCAGTTCGCGCCGAAGATCTCCTTGCCGGCGACCGCATCGCCCTCGGCGGCTGCAGGTTCTTCGGTCGCCGTCACAGGCTCGGTCGGTGTCGCCGCTTCCTCGTCGCCACCGCAGGCGACGACGCCGACGCTCAGGACCGCACAGAGCATGACCGCAAGCAGAGAACGCTTCCTCATGGGCCGAACCCTCCCCGATCGGGATGACGTGATCGTCAGAATCGTACTCCATGCACGTCGGTCACCGATGGCCGCGTGTCAGGGCCGGACGATCGCCTTCAGTAGGCCCTCGCGCGGACGCAGGCCGCACGTCATCTCGAGCGGCACTGCGACGTCGTCCAGGGCGAAGGTGTGCGTCAGCAGGCTCCGGAACGCCGCCCGGTCCGTGGCGAGGAGATCGAGCGCGGCACGGATGTGGCGCGGGGCGTGATGGAAGACGCCGCGCAGGATGATCGCCTCGTAGTGGAGCCGGTAGGCGTCGAACGGCACCTCCGTGCTGCCCGGCAGGCCGCCGAACAGCACGACGGTGCCGCCTGCGCGGACGAGTCGGACGGCGCGTTGCCACGCGGCCGCGGTGCCGGCCGCCTCGATCACCCGATCGGAGGCCGGTGCCGGATCCGCGTCGGCGGACGCGACCTGCGTCACCGCGCATCCCCGTCCACGCAGGATCGTCGCAAGCATCTGCCCGAGGGCGCCCCGGCCGAGGACGCAGATCGAGTCGCCGGCCTCGGCGCCCGCTGCCTCCACCGCGTGAAGCGCACAGGCCAGCGGCTCGCACATCGCCGCCGTCGCCGCGTCCAGATCGTCGTCGATGGAATGGAGGTTGACGCTGGCGATCCGCGCCGGCACGAGTAGGTACTCCGCGTAGGCGCCGTTCAGGAGCGGCAACAGTTGGACGCAGAGCGACTGGCGCCCGGCGCGGCAGTGATCGCACGCCCCGCACGGCGCCGAGTTGGCACCGGCGACACGGGTTCCGGGACGCAGGGTGCAGCCCGACCCGACGGCCGCGACCGTCCCGGCGTACTCGTGACCGAAGGGCGACGGCGGCGGCCCGAGCAGCAGCGGATGGCCGCTGCGGTAGCACTTCGCGTCGGTGCCGTCCGTGAGCGCGGCGTCGATGCGCACCAGCACCTCCCCGGCGGCCGGCTCCGGGATCGGTCGGCGTTCGATGCGGACGTCGCGCGGCCCGTGGTAGATCGCCGCGCGCATCGTCACGGCAGGAACACGACTTTCAACGCCCGTCGCGACCGGTAGCGGGCGACGCCCTCCGCGAACGAGGTCAGTGGCAGCAGATCGGTCGCGAGGTCCTCGACCGCCACCGCTCCGTCCGTGATCAACGCCAGTGCCTCGCGCATGGCCGTCGGCGTGGCCGAGCGCGAACCGACGACCGTCAGTTCTCGTCGATAGACGAGGTCGAGCGTCACGGGCTGCGTGCCCGGCGGCGCCGCGAAGACGAGGCAGGTGCCGCCGGGTCGCAGGAGCCGCAGCGCGTCGTCGACCGCGCCGGCACTCGTGACGACGGCGTAGTCGAGGCGGGCATCGGTCGGCGGCGGCTCGAAGCCGTCCGCTGCGGCCGTCAGCAGTCGCGCCGGGTCGGCGTCGAGCCCGTACACGGTGTCTCCGCGCGCGCGCAGGAGTCGTGCGCACAGTCGTCCGACGGCGCCGCAGCCGGCGACGACGCCGGTGCCGCGAGGTAGCCGCGCCGCGCCGCGGACGGCGCACGCGAGCGGCTCGACGAAGGTCCCGGCAACGTCGGAAACGGCGTCGGGCAGCGGCAGCACGACGGCACCGACGTGGGTCGCCGAGGCGACGCAGTACTCGGCGAACCCGCCGGGACGTAGGCCGCTCGCGAGGTACTGCGGGCAAGACGTTTCGTGCCCGGCAGCGCAGTCGGCGCAGGCGCCGCATGGGACGCGGTGCGCGACCACGACCCGCGTACCGGGAGCCAGCGGCCCCTCCTCGACGACGCCGCTGATCTCGTGACCGAGCACGGCGCCTGCGATGCCGCCGCCGTCACCGAACTTCTCGACGTCCGAGCCGCACAGTCCGACCGCCGTTACCCGCACCAGCACCTCGCCGGGGCGAGGACGTGGCGTCGGCAGGTCGCGCAGCGCGGGCGAGCCGTCGTCGCTGAGCACGATCGCCTGCACGCGGCGACCGTCTATCCCAGCCCGTCGCGGCCGTGCGGCGAGGTCAGGTCGATGTCGGGGCCGATCGGCAGGATCCCCGACGGATTCAGGCCGGGGTGCGTGAGGTAGTAGTGGCGACGGATCTGATCGAGATCGACGGTCTCCGCAATGCCGGGAACCGCGTACAGGTCGCGGAGGTACGCGGGGAGCGAGTCGTAGTCGGCCAGCCGGCGGAGGTTGCAGCGGAAGTGGTGGACGTAGGCTGCGTCGAAGCGGACGAGCGTCGTGAACGCGCGCCAGTCGGCCTCGGTGATCTGGCCGCCGACGAGGTAGCGCCGCTGGCGGAGTCGCTCGTCGAGCCAGTCGAGCGTCGTGAAGACGTCCCGCACCGCCGGGTCGTACGCCGCCTGCGTCGTCGCGAACCCTGCGCGGTAGACAGCATTGTTGAGGCCGTCGTAGAGCCGATCGTTGACGGCGTCGATCTCGGGCGCGAGTTCGGCCGGGTAGTAGTCGGTCGCTTCCGGGGCGAACGCCGCGAAAGCGCTGTTCAGCATCCGCATGATCGAGACCGATTCGTTGTTGACGATCCGCCCGGAGACACGATCCCACAGCACCGGCGAGGTCACACGCCCGTCGTAGCCGGGGTCGCTCGCCACGTACGCCTCTCGGAGCAGGCTGAAGCCATTGACGGTGTCGAGGTCGGTGCCGGGCGCTCCGGTGAACGCCCAGCCGCGATCGTCGCGGACGGGGTCGACGATGCTCATCGTGATCGCGTCGTCGAGGCGCTTCAGGCGCCGCATGATGACGACGCGGTGCGACCATGGGCAGGCCAGCGACGCGTACAGGTGGTAGCGCCCGGCGGCGGCCGGGTACGCGGTCGCGCCGTCGGCGCTGACGAGGTCGGTGAACCGGCTCGGGACACGCTGGTACTCGCCTGGCTGCGTGGTCGTCACGACCGCACGCTATCGCGGTCGCGGCCGGCGAGTTTCAGGACGACGATCGCCGCGATCACGATCGGGTACCCGGCGGTCGAGACTGCGGCGACGAGCGGCCCGGCGGCTGAACCACGGCCAACGCCGAACAGGAACACCGGGTAGGTGATCTCCCTGTCGACGAGCCAGGTCGCCACCGCCGGCTCGTTGAAGGAGAAGAGGAACGTCGTCATGAAGGCGGCGACCAGCGCCGGTCGTGTGAGGGGGACGACGACGCGCCGCAGGATGGCGCCGCTGCCGGCGCCGAGGTCTTCCGCCGACTCGATCGTTTCGCGCGTGATCGAGGTAAGCCGCGGGAGCAGCAGGAGCATCGCGATCGGGACGAACAGGACGATGTGGGCGATGACGACGAGGTGCAGGCCGAAGTCCGTCGTGAGCGGCCCGCGACGGGCGAGCACGAGCACGCCGGCGCCGTAGGCCGCGGGCGGTGCCGCAAGCGGCAGCAGACAGAACGCGATCAGCGTGCGGCGGCCCGGGACGTGCTGGTGGAGGATCAGTCCGTAACAGAAGAGCAGCGCGAGCACGGTGTCGACCGCCGCGACGATCAGGCCGATCCAGACCGAGTTCCCGAGCGCGCGCCAGATCGAGGACTGGGCGCTGAGGTCATCGACGGCGTAGCCGAAGCGGTACCAGTCGAGCGTGAAGCCGGTCCACGGGATGCCGGAGAAGTTCTCTCCGAACGACATGCCGAGGGAGAGGGCGAGCGGCAGGTACATGAAGCCGAGGAACGCCGCGAAGTAGGCCGTGAGCAGGCGCCTGCCGTTCGTGCTGATGGCCGCGCTCGGGCCGGGCATGGGCGCAGGATACGGTCAGTCGATCGCGGTTCTCGACCGGAGCGGGTTTCGCAGCCACGATCGGTCGCCAGGCGTGGTGAGGGCGGAGGAGGCGGACGTTGCCAATCCGCCGAGGATCCACGTCGACCCGCCTGCGCGCTTCAGCGCCGTCGGTTCGAGGCGGTCCATGCCCGACGGAGCGTTGCCAGTGCACGTTCGTCGCGCGCTGCGGTGTCGCCGTCGCTCCAGCGGGCTACCTCGGCGCGGCTGCGGCTCGCCCGAGACCGCGTCGGCTGCCGCTTCGCGCTCGAACTCGGCCCGGCCCGCATCGAGGGCGTCACCCTCCTGCGCTTCCGCGGCGACCACTGCTTCGAGCGGATCACCTTCTCCGAACGACATGCCGAGGGAGGGGCGAGCGGCGAGTAGAGGAAGCCGAGGAACGCCGCGAAGTAGGCCGTGAGCAGGCGCCGGCCGGTCGTGCTGATGGCCGCGTTCGAGCCGGGCATACCGAGCAGGATACGCCGCGGCCGTCGTCAACGGATCACGACTTCGGTTCCGCTTCACCTCACGTCTGACTCGGTCGCGGCCTGGCCGGCGCTGGCCGACAGCAGCAGCGCGAGGAAGCGCTCGGTAGCCGGCGTCAGGTATCTCGTCGACAGACGGAGCGCCGACACGCGACGGCCCGGAGGGTCGGTCGCGATCGGTCTGATCGCGACGCCCGGGTGTGCCGGCCGGAGCGTGAGGCGAGGAAGAAGAGCGATCCCTTCGCCGGCGGCGACGAGTGCCTGGGTCATCTGGCAGTCGTTGATGCGGTAGCCGATGGTCGGGTCGTAGCCGGCGTCGCGGCAGCGGCGCTCGATCATGCGGAAGCCTGGACTGGTGGGCCCGAAGTCCGGCAGCAGCCATGTCTCCCTGCTCAGGTCGGCGAAGCGAACCGTCCGGCTCCGCTCCAGTCGGTGACCGCGTGGGACGACGACGTCGAACGGGTCGTCCATGAGGTGCACCCGGTCGAGATCCTCGCCGAACGTGTCGCCGGTCTCCGGATGCTCGAACGAGATGCCGAGATCGAGGTCGCCATTGCGAAGGGAGCGCGCAACCGCGGAGGGCATCCCGATCTCCGTGATCGAGACGTCGACGGCGGGGTGCGCGGAGCGGAAGGCGCGTAGTGCGTCCACGACCATCGTCGCGCCCGCACTCGAGAACGTGCCGATGCGGAGCCTGCCGGCGGAGGCGTTGACGATCGCCTCGACCTCAAGCTCGGCGGCGGCGATCTGCTCGAAAGCCGCGCCGGCTCGGCGGACGAGCGCGCTCCCGGCCTCGGTCAGCCGGAGCGGCCGGATGCCGCGGTCGACCAGGGTCGCGCCGAGCTGGCGCTCCAGTGTGGCGACGATCTTCGACACGGCCGGCTGGGTGTAGGCGAGTCGGTCGGCGGCAGCGGAGAACGACCCGGCCTCGCCGACCGCCTGCAGGACGCGTAGCTGTTTCAGTTCCATTCCTTAGAGGAATGATATCAGTATCTATTCGTTATTTGTTGGAATACAGTTGTTGGGCGACGCTCTCCTTCGACAGCAGGACCCCGAGCCCGAAGGAGCGCCATGTCCGCGGAGACCACCCCCAAGCCATACCGCCTCGTGTCCGGCGAGGGCCTCGCCGCCGTCTGGTGGAAGGCCGGCCGCGTCACGGTCAAGGTCGCAGGCGCCGAAACCCGCGATGCGTTGGCGCAGATCGAGGTCGATGACCCGCGCGGCGGCGGGACACCGCTGCATGTCCACCACAACGAGGACGAGAGCTTTTACGTCCTCGAGGGCGAGGTCACGTTCGTCATCGGCGGCGAGCGGATCGACGCCGGCGCGGGCGACTTTCTGTTCGGCCCGCGCGACATCCCCCACGCGTACGTCGTCCGCTCGGAGCGGGCCCGCATCCTCACGACGGTCAGCCCCGCGGGGGTCGAGCAGCTCTTCGTCTCGCTCGGCACCCCGGTCACGAGCGCCGAGCCCCCGACCGACGTGGTGATGCCGCCGCTGCCCGAGATGGCGCGCCTGTTCGCAGCCCACGGCTGCGAGATCCTCGGCCCGCCGCTCTTGCTCGCCGACGTCTCGTAGCGCCCGGCGAGCCGCTGGTGGTTCGACACGGAAATGGCGTTGTCGTCGAGGTTCCTGGAGCGGGCGGGGCGCCCCGCCCGTCGGGCAGGGGTTGCCGGAGCAAGTCCCAGCGGCGGGCAAGCGATCCGCCCTTCGACCGCAGCGCCAGCATGATCAAGGCTCGCGCGGTCGACGTCGCCGAGCAAGGCGCCGCCACCGACCCGCGCCCGACGACCCGCCACGTCGACGCCGACCCCCCCGCAGCGACGCGAGATCCAGCACGATCCCACCGTCGCACGTCGAGAAGCCCGGGAAGCTATGGCCGCCGCAACGCACTGCAAGCAGGCACCCCGCCTCCGCCGCGACGGCGACGACCCTCGTCACATCGCCCACCGTCCGCGGCCGGACGACGACGGCGGGGCGGCGATCGCAGACCGCATTCCATACCCGCCGCGCCTGCTCGTACCCCACGTCACCGGCCGTGATCAGCGAACCGTCGACCCGTGCCGCCCGCAGCGCCCGCGCGAGCATCCCGGGCACACCGCTCAAGCCTGACGGCGCTCCCTGCCCACCCGACTCAGCTACCACGCGGCCTCCAGTGCAACATCAGCTGTCGATGCGACCAACATCCCTCTACCGCTACTTCCTCGAAGTTCCCGACGTCCCTGCAAGGATCGGTGACAGTTTGGGGCGTTGGGCGGCCGCCTCAGTGGCAGTGGTCACGATCGCGATCCATCGCTACGCTGGCGCCGGCCGACCCGACCTGGCGCTTCGGGACGGTGCCGGAAGGCTCTCGCGGCCAGCGCCAGCAGGATCACCGCCGAGGTGATCGCCAGGACGAGGCTGACAGTGCCTGTTGCGCCGTCGGTGACGTCGACGTCCTCCCCCCAGTACAGGCGAATCTGCGTTATGGCGAACGCGAGGAGAGCGAGCACGATCGACGCGCCGAAGATGCGTCCGGTCACTGCTGGAGCCAGGGCCACGCTCGCCGGGCCGCGCGAGAGACGGAAGAGCGCCAGCAGGCAGAGGGCCGCGAAGGCGAGACCGAAGACGAAGAACAGGACGAAGCCGACGTAGGCGATCAGCGGCTCGTCGTAGGGCTCGGTGTGATCGGCAAACACCTTGTCGAGCGCCAGGCCGACGGCGCCGATGCCCAGCGTCAGCAGGATCCAGAAGAGCCGCGACCGATTCCTCATGTCGCAAGCCTACCAGTGACCCGCCGTCGGCCGGCCACAAGCGGTTCACCGTGACGACGGACGTGAAGGTGTTCTTCTGTGATCCGCAGAGCCCGTGGCAGCGCGGCTCGAATGAGAACACCAATGGGTTGCTTCGCCAGTACCTGCCTCGTAAGACCGATCCGTCACAGCACTCCCAAGAAGACCTTGACGCGATCGCCGTGAAGTTGAACACCCGACCACGTAGGACACTCGGCTACGCGACACCGGCTGCTATCCTCGACCAGGCGTTGCGCTGACGGGTTGGGTTCACCGCGGCTTTTCCCAGGAACTCGTTGTCCAGCCGCAGCTGCCGATTCTCGCGCTCCAACTCCTGCAGCCGGTCCCGATCCGACAGGTTCAACGCCATCTCCGCCACCGGGTGCGCGTCGCGATACTTCTGCACCCAGTTACCAAGCGTGCCGTCATGCACGTGCAGCTCGCGCGCGGCGTGCGCGATCGGCCGGCCCGACTCGATCACCAACCGCACCGCCTCATCCCTGAACGCCGGCGTGAACCGGCCCCGTTCCCTCGTCATCGTCGTCTCCTCGTCCTGCTGGCTTGTGAAGACCACTGTCCGAGAATCTCAGCCCAGCCCAGCTCGACGGCGGTGTTGGTTGAAGGGGCTGGTGATTAGTGATAGCTTGAACCGATCAACCCGACCCGAAGGGAATGCAATGTCCGACCACATGCGCGGAGTCCTGGATGGCGTCGTGGTGGTGGGAGGCGGGTTTGCCGGTGTGGCTTGCGCGCGAGAGCTCTCCCGGGCGGGTGTGGAGGTGGTGCTGCTGGAGGCCCGCGACCGCCTTGGTGGGCGGACATGGACGGGCGAGTTTGAGGGGCACCAGGTCGAACTCGGTGGCACCTGGGTGCACTGGCACCAGCCGCACGTGTGGGCCGAGGTGAGCCGCTACGGGCTGGAGCTTACGGAGTCGCCAACGGCTGGGCTGGCACGGTGGTGCGTCGGCGGTGAGCGCCACGACGCGGACATGGCGGCCGTGTGGGAGATGATGGCGTCGGGCAGCGATCAGCTGTGCGCGGACGCGCAGCAGGTCTTCGAGCGGCCGCACGATCCGCTGTTCGGAGACATCGAGGCGATCGATCGACTCTCGATCGAGGATCGGCTGGGCGCGCTTGGCCTAGACGACGGTGTGGCAGCTGTCACCCGCTCGCTGTGGCAGACGGCGGGTAGCGCCTACACGAACGAGGTCGGCCTCGCCGCCGCGCTTCGCTGGTACGCGCTGTCGGGCTTCAACTTCGGGTTGATGATGGACTGCGTCGCGCGCTACAAGATCGCACTCGGCACGCGCGCCCTGATCGAGGCGATGGCTGCCGACGGCCGCTTTGAGACGCGCTTTGACTCGCCGGTCGCGAGCGTCGAGCAGAACGCGGACGCGGTCGCGGTACGCCTCCGCGACGGATCCCAACTTGAAGCGCGCGCTGCCGTCGTCGCGGTGCCGCTGAACGTGCTCGGAACGATCGCCTTTTCGCCTGCTCTCAGCGACGCCAAACAGCCGGCGATCGCGGCGGGTCAGGCATCACATGGTCTCAAGGTGTGGGTGCGCGCCCGCGGCGAGATCGACCGGTTCGTGATCGGCGAGCCGGGCGGGCCGCTCTCCTATCTGCAACCGGAGTACCGCGTCGAGGGCGACACGCTGTATGTCGCGTTCGGGCCCGATGCCGGCTCGCTCGACGTGACCGACCATGCGGCCGTCGTGGACGCCGTCGGCCGCCTGCTGCCAGAAGCGGAGATCGTCAGCTCGCACGGACACGACTGGGTGGCCGACGAGTTCACGCGCTGCACCTGGTCGATGTACCGGCCGGGCCAGCTGACCAGCGCGTTGCGCGCCCTCCAGGAACCCGAGCGACGCGTCATCCTGGCCGGCTCTGACGTCGCCAGCGGCTGGAACGGCTTCATCGACGGCGCCATCGAAAGCGGTTTCCGGGCCGCGCGGACGGCTCACCGGATACTGCATGAAGGTACCCGTTCAGCCCGGGGTGGCGTCGACAGCGTGGTCACGGCCTGAACGGATCACGCTAGGTTCGCCGCGTCGTCGCGCGGCGATCTCGGTGGCGCGGGCGCGGGGGATCTCCGCCTGCTCGGCAAACGCGTGCCAGCGAGCGACCGCGGCACGGACCGGTTCGACCTGAGGGGTGCCAGAATCTCGGATTCGTTGCTGGAGCAGGGATCGTCGAAGGTCGGCAGGATGCCGGGATGCTGCTTCGGTTCGTCTACCTCGCCTTCTGCGCGACGCTCCGGCTCCTCGCTCGTCGCCGCAGCCATGTCGCCCGTGACGCCGAGCTGCTGGTGCTGCGCCACGAGCTGGCGGTGCTCCGTCCCGGCCCCGCCTTTGCTGGTCGGATCGCGCGCTTCTGGCCGCGCTCGCACGGCTTGTCGCGCCGGAGCGCCGCGTCGGGCTGCTCGTGACGCCGGCGACGCTCCTTCGCTGGCACCGGCAGCTGGCGAGGAACGGCTGGCGTCACCCGCATCGACGACCTGGCCGACCACCGATCAGCCCCGAGACGCGTGATCTGATCCTCCGGCTCGCGCGGGAGAACCCGCGCTGGGGGTACCCGCGGATCAGCGGCGAGCTGGCGAAGCTCGAGGTCAGCGCGTCGCCGACCACGGTCCGCCGGGTCCTTGGCCGGGCGGGGTTGAAGCCGGCGCCGCGGCGTGACGGGCCGACCTGGCGCGCGTTCCTCGCCGCTCAGGCGAG
>VFJZ01000079.1 GCA_009885805.1 Actinomycetota bacterium | reverse complement strand
GTACGGGCGGCGGGTGTTCCTGATGGCGCCGATCCACCACCACTTCGAGATGAAGGCGTGGTCGGAGACGAAGATCATGGTGCGCTTCTGGATCCTCGCCGCGCTCTGCGCCGGCGCCGCCTTCGTGCTCTTCTACCTGCGGTTCGACCAGTACCGGTGAGCGATCTCCCGCGCTCGGTGCTCGTGGTCGGTGCGGCGCGCTCGGGACTCGCCGCGGCGGCTGCGCTGGCGATCCGCGGGGTGACCGTGCACTTGCACGACGATGCCGTGCACTTGGCCGTTGCCGCCCCGCTCGGTGTCGAGATGACGTCTGGAACCCGCGATCCGGCCGAGCTGCTGGCGGGCGTCGAGGTGGTCGTCAAGTCGCCCGGGGTGCCGGGCGACGCTGCGATCGTGCGGGCCGCCCGCGCCGCCGGCGTACCCGTCTGGAGCGAGGTCGAGGTCGGTGCGCGGCTCCTGCCGTCCGGGGCGCGCGTCGTGGGTGTCACCGGGACGAACGGCAAGACGACGACGGCGGAGCTGACCGGCGCGATGCTCGTCGCGGCTGGGGCGGAGGTGATCGTCGCCGGGAACGTCGGGGTAGCGTTGTGCGCCGTCGCCGGCGACGTTCCCGCGAACGGGGTCGTGGTCTGCGAGCTGTCGTCGTTTCAGCTCGAGGACGTCGTCACGCTCCGTTGCGTCGCCGCCGGCCTCCTGAACCTGACGCCCGATCACCTCGACCGGCACGGATCGATGGACGACTACGGTCGGTGCAAGCTGCGGATCTTCGAGCGCCAGACGCCGGCGGACACGGCGGTGCTCAACGACGACGATCCCTGGTGCGCATCGCTCGAACGCGTTTCGGGCGCGGCGCGGCTGATCAGGACGACCGCCGCGACCGCTGACGCTGCTGGGTTTGCGGACGGCCGTCTCCGCGGCGAGCATAACCGCGAGAACGTGGCGGTGGCGGCCGCCCTGGCTACCGCTCTTGGCGCCGCCACGGAGGCGATCCGCACGGCCGTTCGCGACTTCGCGATCGTCCCGCATCGCCTCGAGCCGATCGGCGCGATCGGCGGTGTCGACCTCGTGAACGACTCCAAGGCGACCAATGTCGAGGCGGCGCTGAAGGCGCTGACGGCGTTCGAGGGTGGAGGTGTGCGTGTCATCCTCGGCGGTTCCGACAAGGGCGCGGACTTCGCCTCGCTCGCGGCGGGGCTGGCCGGTCCGGTGCAGGCCGCCTACCTGATCGGACCGGCTGGACGGCGGATGGCCCCGCTCGTCGCGGCCGTCGTGCCGACGACGATCTGCGGGACGCTCGAGCCGGCGCTCGACGCCGCGCTCCGGGACGCTGTGGCGGGTGAGACGATTCTCCTCGCCCCGGCCTGCGCGTCGTTCGACGAGTTCCGGGACTTCGCCGAGCGCGGCGACCGGTTCCGTGCCCTCGCGCGGGATCGCGGCGCCGCGTGAAGGAGGCGACGGTCAGCCAGCGAACCGCTTGACGTGGCCCGCGACCTGCCCGACGCCCCCCGCCGCCGCGATCTGCCGGCCGAGGGACAGATCATTCTGCTCGTCACGCTGGCGCTGACCGCGATCGGCCAGGTGATGGTTTACTCGGCCTCCAGCCCGGTCGCGATGACGACGGAGCGGTACGGCAACGATCCGCTGTACTTCGTCAAGAACGGCGTCGTCTTTACCCTCGTCGGCGTGATCCTGATGCTCCTGGTGATGCGCCTGCCGGCAGCGACCTTCAAGGCGCTCGCGCCGCTCGCTCTGGTGGCGTCGCTCGTGCTGCTGGTCGCCGTGCTGGTGCCCGGTGTCGGCGCGGAGGTCAACGGCGCGCGACGCTGGCTGGCGGTCGGTCCGATCACCTTCCAGCCGTCGGAGCTGGCCAAGTTCGCGCTGCTCGGTACGGTCGCCGCGCTGCTCGCCGCGCGCCGGGCCGCACCGGCGACGGTCTCGGAGGTGCTGAAACCGGTCGGCCTGCTGGCGATGATCGTCGCGGCGCTTGTCCTGGTCGAGCCGGACCTCGGCACCGCGATCGCGATCGTGCTGATGGTCGCTGCGATGCTGCTCGTCGCCGGTGTCCGCGCGCGGCTGCTCGGCGGCGTCGTTGCGCTCGGCCTCGCTGCGGCCGGGGCGGCGATCTGGCTGGAGCCGTACCGACGGGAGCGGTTCCTCGCCTTCCTCAATCCCGAGGCGCACGCCCAGGAGGGCTCGTACCAGGTGCTGCAGGGCATCATTGGCTTCGCCTCCGGCGGCGCCACCGGCGTCGGGCTCGGCGAGTCGATCCAGAAGGTCTACTACGTCCCCGAGGCGCACACGGACATGATCTTCGCGATCATCGGCGAGGAGTTGGGCCTGATCGGGGCTGTCGTCATCATCGCCGGGTTCGCCGCGTTCACCTGGGCCGGGTTCACGGTCGCCCTCCATGCGCGCGACCGCTTCTCGCAACTGGTCGCCGCCGGCGCGACTGCGTTGATCGCAGGCCAGGCCGCCATCAACGTCGGCGCCGTCACCGGCATCCTGCCGCTGACCGGCATCCCGCTGCCACTGGTCTCGCACGGCTCATCGTCGAAGCTCTCGACCCTCGTCATCATCGGTGTGCTGCTCGCGGTCTGTCGCGAGGGTCGTACCGTCACCGAGGTGGCGGCCGAGCGGGTTCCTCGACGGACGCCGCGCGGTGACCGGCGTGCGGTCGCGGTTGTCAGCGATCTCGCCGAAGCACCTTCGCGAAGCACCGCGAATGCCCGACGTCGACGAACGGTCCGAACGGCTCGATAGGCTCGTAGCCTGCGCTGCGGTAGAGGCTGATTGCGGCCGTCAGGAGGTCACCGGTCTCGAGCCGCACCAGCGTCGCGCCGGCGGCGGCGGCGTCGTCCTCGAGCGCCTGCAGCACTGCGCGAGCGACGCCTCGGCCGCGCGCCTCCGGGTTGGTGAACATGCGATTGGCCTCGGCGGTCGTGCCGTCGAGACGGATTCCGCCGCAGCCGACCGCGACCCCGTCCAGTCGGGCGACCACGAACGACAGGTACTCCGCTGCGGCCGGTCGCGGCGCCGACGCGCCGCCGCCCGGCCCGTAGTGATCCTCGAGGTCACGCTCGAGGGCTGCCATCAGCGCCACCGCCTCGGGGGCGGTGGCGCTGACCCTACTGACGTCGATCATGCCGTCATGATGGCGGACGGGCGATCGCAATGACGATCCGCTCGCCCTCGCGTGGTCGCCGGCCGACGATCAGGCGGACGCCCCGCTGCGGCCGGACGACGTGCGCGCGCTGCGCGCCGAGGCCGCGAGCGACGCGCTCGCGCTGAATGACGTCGGCGATTTCGTGCTGGTTGGGGTAAAACACCGGGACTCCTCTCCGGTTGGGATTGGTAGGGCGCGCTCCTCGCAGCGGGTTGAAACGGACGCGGGAGCGCCCCTCATCGCCGCCGAGGCGGGTGCGGGCCGACGTCGGGTGCGTCGCGGCGCTAGGCCGGGACGCGCGCGGACACGAGCCCGTGCGCCATGCCGAAGGCGCCGCAGAATGCGGGCATCAGCAGGCGGGTGGCGTATCCGGTGATCGTCATAGGTCGGCCCTCCACAGAGGAGTGCTTTCGCACCGTACCAGGCGGATCGGCCGCTCCGCAAGTCCGCTCCGATACGGTTGCGCCCGTGGCGACACGCGTCCTGATCGCCGCCGGCGGCACCGCCGGCCACGTCGCGCCCGCCCTGGCGGTGGCCGACGAACTCACGGCCCGCGGCGTCGAGGTCGTGTTCGCGGGCACGCCCGATCGGGTGGAGGCGCGGCTGGTGCCGGCCCGCGGCTACGCCTTCGAGCCATTCCGGGTCGCCGGGTTCGAGCGGCGTCTCTCCGGCCGTCTTGCGGTTGCGCTCGGGCGAGCGGCTGCCGCGCCGGTGGCGTGTCTGCGAATCCTCCGGCGGGTGCGCCCCGATGCCGTGCTCGGTGCCGGCGGGTACGTCGGCGGCCCGATGGTCGTCGCCGCCGCCGCCCTGCGCATCCCGGCCGCTGTCACCGAGACCGACGCCCACGTCGGCTTCGCGAACCGTCTGGCGATGCCGCTCGCCCGACGCGTGCTGCTCGCGATGCCGATCGAGGGTGTCGACGGCGACCGCGTCCGCGTCGTCGGGCGCCCGGTCGACCCGGCGTTCTTCACGGTCACGCGCGACGCCGCGCGCGAGCGCTACGGCATCGCCGACAACGACCGGGTGGTGGCCGTGTTCGGTGGCTCGCTCGGCTCCGGTCGACTGAACGAGGCGACGATGGCCGCCTACGGCGAGCCGGTGCCCGGGGCGCCGCTGGCGCTCCTCGTGACCGGACGCGGCAAGCTCGGCGGGGTCGTGCCGCACGATCAGTTACGCGTCTTCGAGTGGTGCGAGACGATGCCGGACCTGCTGCACGCCGCCGATGTCGTCGTCGGTCGCGCCGGCGGCTCGATCTGGGAGGTGGCGGCGGCAGGCGCGGCGGCGATCCTCGTCCCCTGGTCGGGGGCTGCCGGAGACCATCAGACGGCGAACGCCACGTACTTCGCCACCGCCGGCGCCGCCGTCGTCGTGCCGGACGCGGAGTTCGACGGTCGCCGGCTCGCGCAGGAAGTGGCGACGCTCCTCTCGGACGACGAGCGCAGGGCGGCGATCGGCGCGGCGGCGCGAGCGCTGGCGCGACCCGACGCCGCTGCCGTCATCGCCGACGAACTCGTGGCGCTCGCGGAGGCCGGCCGGTGACGATGCACCTCGTCGGCATCGGCGGCGCCGGCATGAGCGGCCTCGCGAGGGTCCTGCACGGCCGCGGCATCGAGGTCACCGGGTGCGACCGGACCGATGGCCCGGTCCTCGACGCGCTGCGCGCGCTCGGCATCAACTGCACGGCGCCGCACGACCAACTGCACGCGGACGCCGCGAGCGAACTGGTGATCTCCGGCGCGATCCCCGACGACGAGCCGGAGGTCGTGCGTGCGCGTCGGCGTGGGATTCCCGTGCGTCATCGCGCCGACGCGCTCGCGGCGGTGCTCGCGGCCCATCGTCGGCGCT
The DNA here is from genome assembly GCA_009885805.1 of Actinomycetota bacterium. Classification (GTDB taxonomy): domain Bacteria; phylum Actinomycetota; class Thermoleophilia; order Gaiellales; family F1-60-MAGs149; genus VFJZ01. The sequence continues at coordinate 8,526 of VFJZ01000079.1, read as the reverse complement.
GCGTGGTCACCGGCGCGCACGGCAAGACGACGACGAGCGCGATGCTGGCGGTCGCGCTGGACGCGCTCGGCCTGGAGCCGAGCTACGTGGTGGGCGGCGACATCCGCCAACTCGGCGGCAACGCGGCAGCGGGTAACGGTGACATCTGCGTCGCAGAGGGTGACGAGTCGGACCGGAGCGTCACGCGGCTGCCGGCCGACATCGCCGTGATCCTGAATGTCGACCTCGATCACCTCGACCACTACGCGTCGGTTGACGAGGTGGTCGCCGAACTTGCCTCGTGGACATCGCGGCTGGCGGCGGACGCGGTTCTCGTCTGCGGCGACGGGGTCGACGTGCCGGCGCCGCGGGTGGCGCGCTTCGGCGTCGGGCCGGGGGAGGGGTTCCGCGCGCTCGACGTGAGGGACGGGCCCGACGGCGTTCGGTTCCGCCCGTCGCGCGGCCCGGCTGCCGTGCAGTTGCACGTTTCCGGTGTCCACAATGCCGGCAATGCCTGCGCCGCCGCTCTCGCGCTGGAGGAGCTCGGCGTCCCGCTCGGGGCTGGCTTCGCGGCGCTGGCGACGTTCCGCGGCGCCGGCCGTCGCTACGAGCTGGTCGGGGAGCGCGACGGCTTCCGCGTCGTCGACGACTACGCCCACCATCCGGCGGAGCTGGCGGCAACGCTGGCGACGGCCCGTGCGCGGGAGCCTGAGGCGCGGCTCGTCGTCTACTTCCAGCCGCACATGCCGTGGCGCACGCGCCAGTTCGCCGAGGCGTTCGCCGACGTCCTCGCCGACGCCGACGTCGTCGTGCTGGCGGAGACGTACGTCGCGCGAGGCACGCCCGATCCCGACGCCTCCGCTGCCGTGATCGCCCGGCACCTCGCGACCCGCGCGCCGGCGCTCGAGGTGATCTTTGCGCCGACCTACCTGCAATCGGTCGACGCACTCCGTGCAGTTGCGCGACCGGGCGATCTCGTGCTCTGTTGTGGCGCCGGTCCGGTCGACGCGGTAGCGCGGGCGCTGGTCGCACCGTGACGCGCCCGGCGATCGTCGCTGACGGTGTGTCGCTCGCCCGGCTGACGACGATCGGCACCGGCGGGCCGGCGCGGTATCTGGCGCGGCCTCGTGCTGCGGAGGCGCTGCGGGAGTGTCTGGCGTGGGCGGCCGACGGCGGCATCGCGGTGCGTGTCGTCGGCCTCGGCTCGAACCTCCTGCCGGCGGATACCGGGTACGACGGCCTCGTCGTCCGGCTCGAGGGCGCCCTGGCCGCGATCGAGGTCATCGCGCCGCGGCTGCGCTGCGGCGGCGGTGCGTCGCTCGCGGCCGTCGTGCGGCGGGCCAGGGATGCCGGGCTGTCGGGCATCGAGTTCGGCTGCGCGATCCCCGGCACCGTCGGCGGCGCGGTGCGCATGAACGCCGGCGCGTACGAGCGGGAGCTGCGCGAGCCGCTCGTCGAGGCGCTGGTCGTGTCGGCCCGGGGCGTCCGGCGGGGCGGTCCCGCCGAGCTCGAGCTGCGCTATCGCGGATCGAACATTGCCGCCGACGAGGTCGTGGCCGAGGTGATCCTGGAGCTCGAGCCCGCCGATCCCGCCGTGATCGCGGCGACGATTCGCGGCATGCAGGACCGGCGCAGCGCCGCCCAGCCGCGCAAGGCCCGGACGTTCGGATCGATCTTCAAGAACCCACCCGGCGATCACACGAGCGGACAGCTGATCGAGGCCTGCGGGCTGAAGGGCTTCGCGATCGGCGGCGCCCGCATCTCACCGAAGCACGCGAACTTCATCGAGAACACCGGCCTGGCGACGAGCGCTGACGTCGTCGCGCTGATGGCGGAGGCGAGGCGGCTGGTGCATGAGCGGTTCGGTGTCGACCTCGAGCACGAGGTCGAGATGCTCGGCGACATCGCCGTCCCGGATCGCTAGACCGACGTCGGATCCCGGTAGGATCGGACCGGGCCGCGGCGAACCAGCACCGGTGACCTCGCCCTCCCGCGCCCGCCTCGTTCGAGTGCTCGTCGTGCCGCTCGCGGCCGGCCTGCTCGTCGGCGGGTACGAGGCACTCCGGCGCTCGCCGGTGTTCGGCGTCGATCGGGTCGTTGTGGTCGGCGCGCGCGGCGCCGCCGCCGAGGCGATCCGCGAGCGCGCAGCGACGCTGGTCGCTGGGCGCAGCCTGCTCGACGTCGACCCCGGGACGGTCGCCGAGGCGCTGGCGCGACTTCCCCACGTGCAGCGCGTCCAGGTCGACCGCGCGTTCCCGGGTGACCTTGTCGTGCGCGTCGTGCCGGAGCGCGGAGCCGGCGTGATCGCCGCGCCGGGCGGCCGGCTCCTGGTGGGGCGCTCCGGGCGGATCATCGGCCCGGCGCCGGCCTCGACGCTCCTGCCAGACCTGGCGGTCGAGGTCACGGCAACGACTGAACCGGGCGTGCTCCTGCCACGGTCGGCCGCCGATCAGGTGCGTCTCGCGGCGGCACTCTCCGACCACCGCGACCTGCACGTGACCGGGATCATCGACGGCGATTCCGGGCTGATCGCACGCCTGGCGGGCGGCACCGAACTGCGCCTGGGTAACGCTCTCGACCTCGACCGCAAGCTCGTCGTGGCGGAGGCGATGCTGGATCGCCGACCCCTCGACGATCAGGGGGAGCCGCTGCCGCTGCGATACATCGACGTCTCGTCGCCGGAGCATCCGGCGCTGCGCGGAGACCGGATCGATGACGCGACGGTGATCGACGCGGACGTCGCTGCGCAGGGCGCCGTGCCACCGGGACGACAGGTCGACGCGACCGTCCCGATCGACGTCGCGGTCGCCATCGCACAACTCTTCCGCCCGGCTTCACAAGTCTCGATCGGCACCTGAGATGCAAATGTCTAATGGTCTGATTGAGCCTCAGATAGATCGCTTGACTCCTTCTGTCGGAGCGAGTATGCTGTTGGACGGCCCCCGCTCCGAGCGGTGGGCCATACGTGTTTCAGGGGACAAAGTCTCTCGGTGAACTTGAGAGTTAGGACATGACCATGCGGGATGCAGCGGGTTCGTACGTCGCGGTGATCAAGGTCGTCGGCTGCGGCGGTGGCGGATCGAACGCCGTCAACCGGATGGTCGATGCCGGGCTTCGCGGTGTCGAGTTCATCGCTGTCAACACCGACGCCCAGGCGCTGCAGATGACGGACGCCGACGTCCGACTGCACATCGGCTCGAAGGTGACGCGCGGCCTCGGTGCCGGCGCGAATCCCGACGTCGGGCGCGAGGCTGCGATCGAGAGCCGCGACGAATTGAAGGAGGCGCTGAAAGGCGCCGACATGGTCTTCGTGACCGCGGGCGAGGGTGGCGGCACCGGCACCGGCGCCGCTCCCGTGATCGCGGAGCTGGCGCGGGAACTGGGTGCGCTGACGGTCGCGATCGTGACGAGGCCGTTCGAGTTTGAGGGGCGCCGTCGCACCGACCAGGCCGATCGCGGCATCGCCGAACTCGCCACCAAGGTCGACACCCTCGTCGTGATCCCGAACGACCGGCTGCTCTCGCTCGTCGATCGGAAGACGTCGATCATCGAGGCCTTCCGCCTCGCCGACGACGTGCTGCGGCAGGGCGTCCAGGGCATCACCGATCTGATCACCGTCCCCGGTGTCATCAACCTCGACTTCGCCGACGTCCGCACGATCATGCGCGACTCCGGTACCGCACTGATGGGCATCGGCTCGGCCGCGGGCGACAACCGCGCCGCCGAGGCGGCGCGCGCCGCGATCTCCAGTCCGCTGCTCGAGTCGAGCGTCGAGGGCGCCACCGGTATCCTCCTCAACATCACCGGCGGCGGTGATCTCGGCCTGTTCGAGGTCAACGACGCCGCCGAGATCGTGGCAAGCGCGGCCGACCAGAACGCGAACATCATCTTCGGCGCGGTCGTCGACGAGGCGCTGGGCGATCACATCCGCGTCACGGTGATCGCGACCGGCTTCGAGAAGCGCTCGCGCCCGCCGGAGCCGTCGCGTCTCTCGCCCGAGCCGGACGAGCCGGTGCTGGGGACGGGCGACTTCGACCGGCCCGTCAGCGGCTTCGAGATCCCCGGCGACGTCCTCGACGTGCCGAGCTTCCTGCGGCCGCAGCGGCACGACGACTGATCAGCGCGTGCCGTCGAGCACCCGCTCGTACCGCGCGACCTCCGCGCCGTCGTCGCGGAGAAAGACGAGTTCGCCGCCGTCCATCACGGCCCGCGGGCCGGTCGGGTGCGTGACGTTCTCGCAGCCGATCAACTGCTGAGGGCCCCACTCGACAACGAAGCGGTCGCCGTCGAGTCGCCACGGGCCGGAGGCGCCGTTGCAGCCGTCGTAGTAGGCCGCCTCACCGGAGGCCTTGAACGTGATCGATGGCGGTTGCTCCCAGTGCCCGGCGAGATCCGACCAGCGCCAGGTACCGACGAGGTCCTCGCGAGATGCCGGCCGGTCCGACGCGGTATCGCCGATGTCGTAGCGCTGGAGCCTCTGCTCAGCGTCGTCGCTGTCGATGTGCAGGAGCGCTCCCGAGGCGCTGACGGGCGCCATCTCCCCCGGGAGCGCGAAGGACGCGCGCAACCCGTCGCCGTCGAGGACGATGATCGTCGGCCCGAAGCGCTCCGACGGTGCGTCCGCGTCCACGACGGCGACGACGATGCCGTCGCCCGGCGCGGCAAGCAGTCGAAGCGGGACCAGTCGTCGTTCGCTGCGCACCCGCCAGCTGAGTCCGGGCTCCCCGCCGGCGCCCGACGTCGCTACCCGGAAGCCGTCCGGCATCGACTCGAACAGCGCTCGCCGACCGTCCCCGAGTGGCGCCAGGGGTGATGCGCTCGACGTCGTCGGCTCACCGTCGCTGTCGACGACGTGATGCCAGAGCCCGGCGCCGTCGAGAACGTACAGCCCGGTCGGATCGCTCTGCAACCGCTGGGGCGCGCTGACTGTGGGCGGCTGGTCTTCGAAGGTCGTCTGGCCGGAGTCGGGGCCGGGCGTTCGTCGGAGGAGGGACGCCCCGTCGAGAGCCCAGATCGTGCCGTCACGGGTCACTGCGAGGGACGTCGGATGCAGCGACAGTTGCTCACTGAGAAAGTCGCCGACCAGTCGCTCGTCGGTGACCTTGATGACGCGATTCGCGCCTGTCGGCGCAAGCAGGTACACCGTTCCGTCCGGCGGCTGTCGCCCCGGCCAGCTCTCGACGTGCAGGACGCGTCGCTCGAGCTCGGCGGGGCTGATTGTGACGGCGATCTCTCCCGGCGGTCCCGCGACCGTCGTCGTCTGCGGCCGGTTGCTGACGACGATGCCGACGGCCGCCGCCACCGCGAGCGCACCGGCGACGGCTCCCGCGACGGCGACGACCGGCGAGCGGCGGCGTCGCGGGCGGTCGCGACGCATCGCGTCTTCCAGCCGGCCCCACGCGACGCGGCGCGCCTCAGGCGACGGCGCTCCGTCACGCAGGCGGAACCGCGTCAGCGGATCGTTCTCACGCATGGATCCCCTCCCGGGTCAGCCGTTCGCGGATGCGGGTCAGCCTCGACCCGACCGTGCCCGGGGCGATCGCGAGCGCGGTCGCGATCTCGTCGTAGCTCAGTCCCGCGAGAGCGTGGAGCAGCAGGACCTCGCGATCGCCGCGCTTGAGGCGGAGCAGTGCCGCCGCGATCGCCGGGTCGTTCGCTGCGAGCGGAGCGTCATGGACGGGGAGCGCCGCCTGCCGGGCGAGGGCGCGAAGCTGGCGCTCTTCGCTTCGTCGGTGGCCGCAGATCAGGTTCGTCGCGATGCCGAACAGCCAGGGTCGCGCGTCGCGGTGGGCGGGATCGAACCGCGCCCGGTCCGAAAAGGCACGCGTGAACGTCTCACTCGCGAGATCCTCGGCGAGCTCGCGGCCGACGCGACGGGCGATGTAGCCGAACACCGCGTCGAAGTGCCGTTCGAATACGACGGCGAACGAGCCGTGCTCGACCTTGCTCCGTGCCAGCGCGAGGGCATCGTCCATCCATTGGATCTTCGCCGCTCGCCATGCGCGTCTTCCATCGCGTTGACAGAGTAAACCTCTATGCGGTAGAGTTCACGGATCGTGAGCGCCGCGACCGTGCCCTTCCTGGACGTCGACGATCCCTCGTTCTCCGTCCGCTCCGACGCCGTCCGCGCCGCACGGGAGGCCTCGTGGTACGCGACGACGCCGTACGGCATCGCCGTGCTGCGCTACGACGAGGCGAGCCGGCTGCTGAAGGATCGGCGGTTGACACAGGGCAGCGCCGCCTGGCCGGCGCACGTCGGCGTCACCGGTCCGTGGGCGGACTGGTGGGCCCGCATCATTCTCAACCGCGAGGGCGACGACCACGCCCGGCTGCGCCGTCTGATGAACCCGGCCTTCTCCGGCCGCCTGATCGCCTCGTTGGTGCCGCAGTTCCAGGCGCTCGCCAACGAGCTGATCGACGCGTTCGCCGCGCGTGGCAGTTGCGAGTTCATGAGCGAGTTCGCCGAGCCGTACGCGACGCGCGTCGTCTGTCGCCTCCTCGGTCTGCCGGAGAGCGAGTGGCGGCAGCTCGCCACCTGGTCGGAGACGCTCGGTCTCGGTCTCGTCGTGTCGGCACGGCAGCACGTTGCCGCCGTCGACGCGGCGCTCGAGGGGTTCTACGGGTATGCCGATGCGGCCATCGCCGAGCGACGTCGCGACCCCCGTGACGACTTCGTGACATCGCTCGTGCAGGCGCGAGACGAGGGCGACCGGCTCTCGGACGACGAGCTGCGCGACAACGTCGTGCTACTGATCTTCGGCGGCATCGACACGACCCGCAACCAGCTCGGCCTCGGCCTCGACCTGTTCATGCGCAACCCGGACCAGTGGCGAATCCTCGCCGCGCGTCCCGAGCTCGCGCCGAACGCCGTCGAGGAGGTCATGCGGATCCGGCCGACCGTCACCTGGGTGACCCGGGAGGCGGCCGAGGACCTCGTGTTCGACGGCCTCGCCATCGCGCGCGGCACGACGATCCACCTGTTCAGTGAGTCGGGCGGCACCGATCCCCGCGTCGTCGGCGATTCGCCGGGCCTTGACATCGCCGCCGAAGGGCGGCCGCGCCACTTCGGCTTCGGCGGCGGCCGCCACTACTGCCTCGGCCACTTCATCGCCCGCGGCGACATGGGCGAGGCCCTCGTCCTCCTCGCCCAGAGGCTCCGCAATCCCGTCCACGACAGGCCGCCAGTGTTCCTGCCCGACTCCGGCAACACCGGGCCCGTGGAGCTGCACGTCCGTTTCGAGGCGACGTGAAGATCCGCCTCGACCGTGATCGCTGCGGCCGCAACGGCCAGTGCGAGATCGCCGCGCCCGACCTCTTCTGGTTCGACGAGGCCGGCGAGATCCAGTGGCACGCCGAACCGGACGAGTCGGCCCGCGCCGACGCAGCGGCTGCCGAGGACGTGTGTCCGACCCGAGCGATCCGAATCGAGGACTGACGATGGCCACTCCCCTGCGACTCGGCTGCGCCGATCTCGACGCGGCGCCGCTGTTCTCGAAGATCGCGCCCGACGGCACCCGTGACGGCTACGAACCCGCCGCCGCCGCGCTTGTCGGCGCCGCCCTCGGACGTCCCGTGCAGTGGGTCGTGCTGACCTGGGCCGACTTCTATCCGGCCCTGCACGAGGACCGGATCGACGCGATCTGGTGCGGACAGGGGATCACCGACGCACGCCGCGCGCTCGCTGACTTCTCCCGGCCGTACGCCGTCTTCGACGAGTCGGTCGTGGTGCGCGCCGACAACCCTGCGACCTCGCCGGCAGACCTTGCCGGCCAGCGGATCGGCGCCATCGCCGGATCGACGAACATCCGCCTCGCCGAGACGTTCGCCGGCGTCGAGGTCGTCTCGTTCGAGGGCACCGCCGACGTCCTCGGCGACATGACGCGCGCGACGCGCGACGGCACGGTCGACGGCTTCGTCGACGACGACGTCGTGATGGTGCCGCTCGACGCCGATCCCGACCTGCGCCTCGCGTTCACCGTCCCGACGCGAAACGAGTGGGGGGTCGCCGTGCGGCAGGGCGACGCGTTGCGGGGCGAGATCGACGCCGCCCTCGGCGCCGCGATCGCCGGCGGCTCGCTCCGCGCCGCGTGGGAGCGAGCGATGCCGGCGCTGCCCTTCCCGCTCTAGCCCGGATTCGTCAGCAAGCCGGGTCGGGGTGGCTTGGGGGAGGTCGGTGATGTCCGCCTGAGCAGGGATTATTCGTGGTGTGAAGACACGAAACCCTACTCAGGAGGACTCACCTTGCGGGTGAACGCTACAGCGCGGATCGGTCGGGTCGGTGTGTCCCGACCAACAGGGAGACGCGCGGATCCTGGAGCGCGACCATCGTGCTCGTGGCGACGCCGAAAACCGCGTCCGAAACGCCAAGGCCTGTGGCCTGCGAAACCTCCCGTTCCACAGCTACGCCGATAACGAGGTGTGGCTGGAGTTGGTCCTCAGCGCGGCCGACCTGATCGCCTGGACACAAGCCTTGTTGCTGGACGGCGCGCTCGCAACCGCCGAACCGAAAACGCTCCGCTACCGGATCCTGCACGTCGCCGGACGCCT
>VFJZ01000094.1 GCA_009885805.1 Actinomycetota bacterium | reverse complement strand
AGGCGTCCGGCGACGTGCAGGATCCGGTAGCGGAGCGTTTTCGGTTCGGCGGTTGCGAGCGCGCCGTCCAGCAACAAGGCTTGTGTCCAGGCGATCAGGTCGGCCGCGCAGAGGACCAACTCCAGCCACACCTCGTTATCGGCGTAGCTGTGGAACGGGAGGTTTCGCAGGCCGCAGGCCGGGCTGACCCCTGAAAACGAAGGACGATCCAGGCGCGCCAAAGCGACTCGCCATTTCGAGGTTGCACCACTGCTGTCGCGGCGCCGCTCAAGATACTCCGGGTGATGCCGATGACCGTCCCTGGACGAGGCCGCTCTCGGTCGGGAGGCGCATTGCAGTGAGGTTCGGCAAACGGTTGCGGGCATTGGTCGCACCGCTCTCGGTCAGACTGGGCGGCGTCGCCGCGCTCCTGGTCGGCCTCATGATCGCGGTTGGCCTCGTCGGCGTCGCGAGCATTGCCGGCGTCGAGTCGGCGTCGCGGGAGATGTCCCGCAACGTCGCCGTGCCCCTCGAGGATCTCGGCTTGGCCTCAGCAGCGGTGAGCGAGAATCGCACGCTCCTGACCCGCGTGCTGCTCGTGACCGATCCGACCGATGACGCGGCGTCGCGGGCGCGAATGCGGTCGAACGACCAACTGATCGAGATCCGCCTGAGGCGGGTCGAGGCGACGCTCCTGACCGCGTCGGGGAGAACGGCGCTCGCGCAACTCCGTCGCGACCTCGATCGGTATGACACGGCGCGGGCTGACGTGCTCGCCCTGAGCGATGCTGGTGTCGATCCACTGCGGGTCTTCGCCTTCAACAGGCAGCGAGCCCTCCCGGTGTTCGACCGCATTGTCGTCGGCTTCCGCACGCTGTTCGACTCGAAGGTCGCGTTGGCCGACTCGCGTCAGCGCGCGATCACGTCGATCCAGGACCACGGCCAGTCGCTCCAGATCGGCCTGCTCGTGGCCGCGGTCGTGATCGGCGTCGTCGCCTCGATCTTGATCGGCCGGAACATCATCGGCGGGCTGCGTACGATTCAGCGTGCTGCGACCCGCTTCGGCGCGGGCGACCTGTCGCCCGTCGCCGTGGGCGGTAGCGGTGAGATCGGTCAGCTGGCCGAGTCCTTCAATGTGATGGCTCGGTCACTGTCGATTGCGCGGAGCGCGCTGCACGAGCAGCATGCCCTCGTCGCCGCCGTCCTCACCTCATCCCATGACTACGCAATCATCGCGACGGATCTCGACGGCACCATCACGGTGTTCAACACCGGTGCGGAGCTGATGCTCGGGTACCGCAGCGAGGAGGCGCTCGGCCTCCTCGACGGGAGGTCGCTGTTCGAGTCGATCGGGGCCGAGGACGCCCGTTCGCGCGTCGCCGGTCTCGTCCCCAGGACCGAGGGGCCGGCCGCCGCCGGGTGCTCTCGAGCCGTGGCGGAAGGGTCGGCGAGCGGCGAGGTGATCGTCAGCCGGAAGGACGGCACGAAGCTGCCGGTGCGCCTCACCGTCAGTGCCCTGCACAAGGACTCTGGCGAGACGAGCGGTCAGCTTGGAATTGCGGTCGATCTGACCAGTCAGCGTCGCCTCGATCGCGAGCGGCGACGGACGCGCGTGGCGCTCGAGCGGAGCGCGACGCGGGACGCGCTGACCGGGCTGCGGAACCGGTCTGCGGTGACCACCGAGCTGACGAGCCGGCTCGCCGACGGCGTCGGCGCTGGTCTCGGCCTGCTCCTCCTCGACCTCGATCACTTCAAACGGGTGAACGACACGTTCGGTCACGCCGCCGGCGATGTCGTGCTCCGCGCTGCCGCCGAGCGGATTGCCCGGACGATGCGCCGAAGCGACATTGCCGGCCGTTGGGGTGGCGAGGAGTTCGTCGTCATCGTGTCGGATGTCCTGACGGATGGCGGCCTCACGGCCGCGGCCGAGCGAGTGCGCGCCGCCATCGCCGGCGGCACCGTGACGCTTGCTGACGGCTCGGACGTGACCGTCACGGCGAGCGTCGGGGGCGTCCGGGCCGCGCCCGGAGCGACGGTCGAACGGCTGCTCGACGACGCCGACCGCGCCCTCTACTACGCGAAGCGCAGGGGCCGCGATCAGGTGCGCCTCCTGCAGGAGGCGCCGGGCGATCTCGCCAGCGAGGCCGATACGGACGTCCTGCGGCTGGCGGAGTCGCTCTCGATCGTGACGTCGCTGCGCGAGGGCGCCCCCGAGCTCCACACGACCCAGGTCGCCGACCTCGCGACGCGCATCGCCCACCAGCTCGACCTGCCTGCGAGCGTCGTGCTGCGCTGCCATCTCGGCGGGCTCCTGCACGATCTCGGCAAGGTGGCTATCCCCGACTCGATTCTCGGCAAGCCGGGACCGCTCGACGCGGACGAGTGGGCCGTCATGCGACGCCATCCGGAGATCGGCGACGGACTCGCGGAGCGCATCCCCGGCCTCACCGAAGCCCGCAGCGCGATTCGGTTCCACCACGAGCGGTTCGACGGCACCGGCTACCCGGATGGACTCGTCGGCACCGCGATCCCGATCGAGGCGCGGATCGTCGCGGCCGCGGACGCGTTCTCGGCGATCACGTCGGACCGTGTCTACCAGCGGGGTTGCGGGCGACGGGACGCGCTCTTCGAGCTGCGTGCCGGCGCCGGCACGCAGTTCGACCCGGACGTCGTCGAGGCGATCGAGGTCGTGCTGAGCGACAGCGCCGTGCCGTGGGTCGGGCACTCCGGCGTCGTCGAGTCGGCCGACGCCGCCTGAGCCTGGGGCCTGGCCCCTTTGTCCGGTATCGTGTGGTCGGGTCGACCCCGTCCGTGGGCCATACACTGCGGTTGGGCCGTATCACTCCAATGGGACTCCGCACGTTCCGCCCCCAGCCCCGATGACGGGCGCAGGGTGGACAGGAGGCCCACCTGCTATGCAGGTTCAACGGGGTAGGGCGCCACGACGGGGTGGATCCGCTTCGAGTGTCTCCGGTGATCTACCTCGACCACGCCGCCACCACACCCCTCTCGGCGCTCGCGTGGGCGGCGATGGAGCCGTTCCTGCGCGAGCACTTCGGGAACGCCTCGGAGCCGCACGCCGCGGGCCGGGCAGCTCGCGTCGGGCTCGAGGCCGCCCGGGCGCGCGTCGCGCTGACGCTCGGCTGCGCGGACCAGGACGTCGTCTTCACCGGTGGCGGCACCGAGGCGGACAATCTCGCCGTACTCGGGCGGCTGCGCGACGGCGGGCGGGTCGTTGCGAGCGCGATCGAGCACCCGGCCGTCCTCGAACCGCTGCGCGCGTACGGTGGCGAGGTGGCGGCGGTCCCGGTGACGGCGGACGGCGTCGTCGATCTCGACGCCGTCGACGCGCTCGTCCGTCCCGGCGACGCGCTCTGCTGCGTGATGCAAGCCAACAACGTGACCGGTGCGATCCAGCCGGTTGCCGAGGTCGCAGCGATCTGCGCGGAGCGGGGCGTGCCGCTCCACGTCGACGCGGTGCAGGCAGCGGCCGGCATCGATGTGAGGGTGCTTCCGGGGCCGGTGACGCTCGCGATCGCCGCGCACAAGCTCGGCGGCCCGAAGGGCGTCGGCGTCCTCGCCGGCACGGGCATCGGCAGCCTCGCCGCCACCGTCCGTGGCGGTGGCCAGGAACGTGGCCTGCGGCCCGGTACCGAGAACGTCGCCGGCGCCGTCGCGCTCGCGGCGGCGCTGGCCGCTCGGCAGGGTGCCGACGCCGGTGCCGAGCGCATCCGGCGGGCCGCGCTGCGCGATCGCCTGGAGAGCGCCTGCGGACTGCCCGGCGTGTCGCGCGCGGCCCCGCGGCTGCCGGGGCACGCCCTGCTGCTCGCGCCCGTCCGCGGCGATCTCGTCGCCCATCAGCTCGACGCGCTCGGTATCTGCGTGGCGGCCGGTGCGGCCTGCGCCTCCGGCAGCGCCGAGCCTTCCCACGTGCTCGCGGCGATGGGAATCGACGCGCCGGTCGCCCGCGGCGCCGTGCGCGTCACCCTCGGACCCGAGACGACCGACGAGGATGTCGCGGCCTTGGCCGCCGCACTCCCGGACGTGCTCGCAGCCCTCGGCCGCGCCGTCGCGAGCGTCGCGTGATCGATCTCGGCCGTGCGGGAGCGGTCGGCCGGCCCGACGGCGAGGGGCGCGCCGGTGGCGGCGCCTGCGACGATCGGATCCGCTTCACGATCGGGCTCGAGGGCGACCGGCTGGCGCAGGTGCGGTTCGGCGCCGACGCGTGCCCGGCCGCGACCGGAGCGGCGGCGTGGCTCGCCGCGGCGGCCGAGGGCGTCCACCTGCTCGATGCGGCGCGGCTTGGCACCGCCGCGGCGAAGGCTGGCTGCGGCGTGCCGGCCGCGCGCGCCGCCTGTGTCGCAGTCGCCGTCGACGCCCTGCACGGTGCGCTCGCCGACGCGGTGCTGCGCGGGGCGCGAGCCGTTCGGCGTGTGGCAGCGGTTGCGGTTGCGATGTCCGGCGGGGTCGACTCGGCCGTGGCGCTCGCCGAGGCGGGTCAGGACGCGGTCGGTCTGACGTTGGCGCTGTGGATCGATCCGGCCGGGCCGGACACCGATCGCGCCTGCTGCGCGCCCTCCAGCGTCCGTCGTGCGCGCGATCTCTGCCACGAGCGGGGCCTGCCGCACCTCGCGTTCGATCTGCGTGACGCGTTCCGCGCCGCCGTCGTCGCCCCCTTCGTCGCCGGCTACGAGGCGGGCGAGACGCCGAACCCGTGCGTGACCTGCAACGGCTCGTTCCGTCTGCGCGAATTGCTCGAGCTCGCCGACCGGCTCGGCTCGTCGCGCCTCGTCACCGGCCACTACGCGCGGATCGAGGAACGCGGCGGGGTGCCGCTGATCGCCCGCGGCACCGATCACCTGAAGGACCAGAGCTACATGCTGGCGACGGTGACGCCGGCAGTCAGCGCGCGCCTCGTCTTTCCGCTCGGGGAACGGACGAAGGTCGAGACGCGGGCCCGGGCGACGGCGCTCGGCCTGGCCGCGGCGACCGCCCGCGAGAGCCAGGAGGCGTGCTTCCTCGGCGGCGCCGACTACCGCGACTTCCTGGCCCGTCATGGCGTCGCCGCGCGGCCGGGGCCGATCGAGGACGAGCAGGGGCGCGTCCTCGGTGCCCACGACGGCGTCGCGGGTTTCACGCCGGGCCAGCGCCGCGGCGTCGGCGTCTCCGCGGATGAGCCGCTGTACGTCCTGCACACGGACGTCGCGCGGGCGGCCGTCGTCGTCGCCCCGCGGCGCCGACTCGACCGGCGCAGGGTGGCGCTGCGCGACGTCGCGATGCATGTCGAGCGGAGGTCCGTGGAGGCGAAGCTCCGCTACCGGTCGCCCGCCGTCACCGCGATCGTCGAGGGCGACGGTGCCGAGCGGACGCTCGTCCTCGCCGCGCCGATCGCCGGTGTCGCGCCGGGCCAGACGGCCGCGCTGTACGACCACGGCGCCATCGTCGGCTCCGGCCAGATCGCCTGATCCGCGGTGCAGCCGGTAGCATGCGAGCGATGGATCTTGAGGGAATTGCCCTGCTCGCGGTCGCCTTCTTCCTGTTCGTCGCGGCGCTCGTGGTGGCGTGGCTCGGCACGCGTGCCGCCGCCTGGCTGACGGCCGCAACGACGCTGCTCCAGAACGTCGATCGCGAGGCCCTGCCCGCGATCGGCAAGGTGAACACGCTGCTCGACCAGGCCGGCTCGTCGCTCGGCAAGGTCGACGCGATCCTCGACTCCGCCGTTGCCGGGACGCAGGCGGCCGAGGGCGTCGTGCGCAAGACGGCCGGTGTCGTCGCGGCACCGCTCGGCATGGTCGCGGAGGCGGGCGCGTTCGTCACCGGTGCGGCATCGTCGTTCCGCGCCCGCCGCGCCGATCGGCACGCCGGCGACGACGGATGAAGGAGCTGCTCCGGCTCCTCGGCCTCGCCGTCGGAGCGGCCGCGGTGGCCGGTGTCGTGGTGGCGCGGCGCCGCGGGATCGGCTTCGGCGAGCTGCTCCGGATCGAGCTCGGCGGCGTCGGCACGGACGCGCACCTCGCCCTCGCCGACGGGCGTCGGTCTGCGGCCGAGCGTCGCGATCTGCTCGACCGCGAGCTACGGCGCCTGGATCAGCAGGCAGACGCTTGAAGCGTGGGCGCAGAGGCGCCCCTCGTCATCGTGCAGGTCGGCGACCGCCGTTGCGGTGCTCCTGCCGTGGTGCCGAACCGTTCCGGTGGCGCGGACTGCATCCCCCGGCCGGAGCGCACGGGTGAAGTTCGTCGACAGCTCGAGCGTCGACGGAAACGTCCCGTCGGGGAGCAGGGTGAGGATCGCGACCGCCATCGCGGTGTCGAGCAGCGTCAGCGCGTAGCCGCCGTGGACGGCGCCGAACGGGTGGAGATGCGCCTCGTCGGGAACACCGGTCAGCACGGCACGTCCGTCGGCGGCCGACTCGATTCGCAGGCCGAGCGTCACCGCCAGCGGCGCGAGCGGAATCTCGCGTGCCGTCACTCGGAGAAGCGCGCGACGATGTCGCGTCGGCGGACGATCAGCACCGGCTCGCCACCGAGCCTGACCTCCATCGCGGCGCCGCGCGGGAAGAGCACCTTGTCGCCGGGCGCGACGCCCTGGATCTCGTCGCCGCAGGCGAGGACGATGCCGCTGCGCACCGGCACCTCCGCCGACGAGGGGATGATCAGCCCGCCGCGCGTCTCGTGCTCGTCCGACGCGGGTGAGATCGTCAGCCAGTCGTCGAGCGGCTCGACCTGAACGCTCGGTGTTTGCGCCCGCTCGAGGCGGCGCAGGGTGTCGTCCTCACCGTACATGCCCTCATCGTACCGACGATCGCGTGGGCGAACGTATCCTTCGTCCGGCATGCGCTCGTCTGAGATCCGCCAGTCCTTCCGTGACTTCTTCGCCGATCGCGACCACGTCGTCGTCGAATCGGCGTCGCTCGTGCCGTCGTCGGTCGACCCGACGGTGCTGCTGACGACGGCCGGGATGCAGCCGTTCAAGCCGTACTTCCTCGGCCTCGCGACGCCGCCCGGCCCACGCGCGACGTCGACGCAGAAGTGCTTCCGGACGACGGACATCGAGGAGGTCGGCCGCACCGCCCGTCACCTCACGTTCTTCGAGATGATGGGTAACTTCTCGTTCGGCGACTACTTCAAGGAGCGCGCCGTCGCCTACGCCTGGGAGCTGTCCCTGGAGGGCTGGCAGATCGACCCCGAGCGGATCTGGGTGACCGTCTACGAGGGTGCCCCCGGCGTGCCGCGAGACGACGAGGCGATCGATCTGTGGCGGGCGATCGGGCAGCCGGCCGAACGGATCGTGGCGCTCGGCGAGGACAACTTCTGGAAGGCCGGCCCGACCGGTCCGTGCGGGCCGTGCTCGGAGCTGTTCTACGACCGCGGGCCCGAGCACGGCTGCGGCCGGCCGCTGGGCAGCGGGCCGGGCGAGTGCGGTCCGCACTGCGACTGCGATCGCGTCCTCGAGTACTGGAACCTGGTCTTCATGCAGTACGACCGCGGTGCCGACGGCGAACTGACGCCGCTGCCGCGGCCGTCGATCGACACCGGAGCCGGCGTCGAGCGGGTCTCCGCGCTGCTGCAGGGCGTCCACTCGGTCTACGAGACGGACGGCTTCCGCGCCATCATCGGTGCCTGCGAGTCGTGGTCCGGGACACGGTACGAGGCGGGTCCGACGGAGATGCGAGCGCTGCGGGTGCTGGCCGACCACGGCCGCGCGATGACGTTCCTGACAACGGACGGCGTGATCCCCTCGAACGAGCAGCGCGGCTACATCCTGCGCCGGATCATCCGCCGCGCCGTCACCCACGGCAACCGGATCGGGCTGCGCTCGCCGTTCCTCGAGCGCCTCCATGGCGTCGTCGTCGAGCACCTCGCCGCTGCCTATCCCGACCTCGCCGAGCACCGCGAGACGGTCGCCGCGATCCTCGCCGGCGAGGAGGAGCGGTTCGCGCGCACCCTCGACACCGGCACCGCGATCCTCGACGAGGTGATCGAGGGCGTCCGCGCCGCCGGCGGCATCGAGTTGCCCGCCGCCGAGACGTTCCGGCTGCACGACACCTACGGCTTCCCGATCGAGGTGACGTCCGAGATCGCCGCCGAGCACGGTCTGTCGGTCGACGAGGCCGGGTTCGCGACGCTGATGGACGCACAGCGGCACCGTGCCCGTGAGGCGGCGAAGGGCGGCAAGGAGCGCGAGGTGGCGGCGGCCTTCGCCCGCGAGGCCGGCGTCCGCACCGAGTTCGCCGGCTACGACGGCCTCGATCTCGAGACCACGGCGGAGGCGGTGCTCGAACTCGCGGAGGGCCGGCTCCTCGTCAAGCTCCGGCGCTCGCCGTTCTACGCGGAGGGCGGCGGTCAGGTCTCCGACCACGGCGTCGTGGAGGGAGCGGGTGGCCGTGGCGCGGTCGTCGAGGCCTACCGCTTCGATGACGACCAGGCCCTCGTCGTCCTACTCGAGCAGGGCACGATCGTCGCCGGCGAGACCGTGCGGGCCCGGGTTGACGCCGCGCGCCGACGCGGAACCGTCGCCAACCACACCGGCACGCACCTGCTGCACCGGGCCCTGCGCGAGGTTCTCGGCGATCACGCGCACCAGCGCGGCTCGGCCGTCCGGCCGGACAAGCTGCGCTTCGACTTCTCCCACACCGGCCCCGTCACCGCCGCCGAACTCGCTGACGTCGAGGACCGCGTCAACGCCGCGGTCATCGCGAACTACCCGCTGCACATCTTCTCCGCGTCCCAGGACGAGGCGCGCGCCCTCGGGGCGACGATGCTGTTCGGGGAGAAGTACGGGGACGTCGTCCGCGTCGTCGACGTCGTCGGCTTCTCGACCGAGCTCTGCGGCGGCACGCACGTCCGCTCGACGGCCGAGGTCGGGCCGTTCAAGATCCTGTCGGAGTCAAGCGTCGGCCAGGGCGTGCGCCGCATCGAGGCCGTCACCAGCGGCGCCGCTCTCGCGCTGCTGCGCGAGGGCGACCGGGCGGCGACGCTCGTCGCGCGGGAGCTGAAGACGGAGCCCGAGCGGCTCGGCGACGCCGTCGCGAAGCTCCGCGAGCGCGTGCGCGAACTGGAGCGCGCGACTCGCGACGACGGCGGTTCCGCGGTCGCCGACGTCGACGCGCTCGTCGCCGCTGCGGATCGGCACGGCGCGATCGCCGTCCTCAGCGCGTCGGTCGGCGACACGCCGCCGGATGCGCTCCTACCGCTATCCGATGCGCTGCGCGGCCGACTCGGCAGCGCCATCGTCGTGCTCGGCTCGACGGCCGGCGGCCGTGCCCACCTCGTCGCGTCGGCAACACCGGACGCCGTCGCGGCGGGTGCCTCGGCCGGCGACGTCATCCGCGAGGTGGCGCCGATAGTCGGTGGTGGCGGTGGCGGCCGTCCGACGATGGCGCGCGCCGGCGGCTCCGATCCTGCCCGGCTCGACGAGGCGCTGGCTGCCGCGCGCCGCTATCTCGCCGCCCGTCTCGGCGCGTGAGGATCGTCGCCGTCGACTACGGGCGGGCGCGCACCGGTGTCGCCGTCTGCGACGAGACGGAGACACTCGCGACGCCGCTCGAAGTGGTCGAACAGGTGGGATCGGCGGCGGGCATGGAGACCCTGCTCGCTATCGTTGCGCGTGAGCGGCCGGGCCTGATCGTCGTCGGTCTGCCGCGCACCCCGTCGGGGGCGCTCGGCAGCCAGGCGCAGGCCGCGACCGCCTTCGCGGGTCGCCTTCGCGCCCGCGTCGACGTACCGGTCGAACTGGAGGACGAGCGATACACGACGACGATCGCAAGGGGGGCACCGGGCCGGACGGGTCTCGACGCCAGGTCGGCGGCCGTCCTCCTGCAGGGCCTGCTGCAACGGCGCGCCGGTCGCTGCTGATCCGGCGCGTCGTCGGCGTCGCCGTCCTGCTCGGCCTCCTCGGCGGGCTCGTCTACGGCCTGCGCGAGGCGGACCGGCGGCTGTTCGGCGACGACGCGCCGGCCCTCGGGCCGGACGTCACCGTCTCGATCCCGCCTGGCGCGAGCCTTGCCGAGATCGGGGCGATCCTGGAGCGAGCGAAGATCGTCGAGTCGGGGTCACGCTTCGAGTTGGAGGCGTTCGGCACGCCCGGCCTCCTGCCGGGCACGTACGTCCTCGCGACGAATCTCGGCTACGACCGTGCGATCGACGCGCTTCAGGTCGGGCCGCCGATCCGGCCGACCGCGAAGCTGCTGATCACGGAAGGCCTGGCGGTGCGGGAGATGGGCCCCCTCGCCGCGGAGGTCGGCGTTCCGGCGGACGACTATGCCGCCGCCGTCGAGCGCGCGTCGCCGCCGGCCGAGTTTCTCGCGGCGGGAGAGAAGGCGGCGACCATGGAGGGGTTCCTGTTCCCGGCGACGTACGATGTGCCGCAGCCGCCGACGGCGGATGAGCTCGTCGCGCAGCAACTCGTCGCGTTCAGCACCGCCTTCGCGGAGGTCGATCTGGCGCGGGCGAAGCGGCGGAACCTGACGGCCTACGACGTGCTCAAGATCGCCTCGCTGATCGAGCGGGAGGCGGCCTTCGCTGGCGACCGCCGCAAGATCGCCGCCGTCATCTACAACCGGCTGCGGCGGAAGATGCCGCTCGGGATCGACGCGACGATCCAGTACGCCGTCGGCTCGTGGGGCGAACTGACCGCGAAGGATCTGGAGATCGACTCGCCGTTCAACTCCCGCAAGGTCCTCGGGCTGCCGCCGACGCCGATCTGCTCGCCGGGGCTCGCGTCGCTGAAGGCGGCGGCGAACCCCGCCAACGTGAACTACCTCTACTACGTCGCGATCCCGGGCGATCCGGACCGCAAGCACTTCTTCACGAACTCCTTCGAGGAGTTCCTGCAGTTCCAGCGGGACAACCCGGCGTGATCGCCGCGACGACGAGGCTCGTCGGCCTGATCGCGGACCCCGTCGACCACTCGTCGTCGCCGCGGATGCAGAACGCCGCCCTGGCGGCGGCCGGTCTCGACTGGGCGTACGTGCCGCTGCGCGTCGACGCCGAGAAGCTGCCCGAGGCGCTCCGCGGGCTGTCGGCGCTGTCGTTCGTCGGCGCCAACGTCACGATCCCGCACAAGGAGCCGGTGGCGGCGCTGGTCGACGAGTTGAGCGACACCGCCCGAGCCGCTGGCTCCGTCAACACCATCGTCGTGCGCGGCGACGGCTCGCTCCGCGGCGACTCCACCGACGGCGGCGCGGTCTGCGGTGCGCTGGCTGATGTCGCCGGCGACGGGGTGCTGCGCGAGCGCGCGCTCGTGCTCGGAGCCGGCGGCTCCGCGCGGGCGGTGATCGCGGCGCTCGTGGCTGCCGGCGCCGCCGAGGTGATGGTCTGGTCGCGTCGGCCCGACGCGGCGGCGACCCTCGCCGCAGCGCTCGGCATCGGGGCCGTCACGTCTCTCCCGGCCCGTCTGCCGCCGGTCGTCGTGAACTGCACGCCGCTCGGTGGACCGAGGGCGCTCAACCAGAGTCCGCTGCCGGTCGATCTTCTGGGCGATGTGCGCGCCATCTGCGATCTCGCGTACCGGCCCGATGGTGTCCCGACGACGCTCGTCGTCGCCGCCGCGGCGCGCGGTGTCGCCACGGTCGACGGACTCGAGGTCCTGGTCCGTCAGGGCGCCCAGTCGTTCGAGCTGTGGACCGGCCGGTCGCCGGATCTGGCCGTCATGCGGGCTGCCGTCGGGCGGTGAAGCGTGAGTGGCGCTGCGGCCGTGCTCGGCGCGGTCGTCGGCGGCATTGGCGGCCTCGTCGCGGAGCCGGTCGTGCGGCGCCTGCCGCAGACGGTGCCCGACGCCCTCCCGCAGCCGGCGTGGGCGACGACGATCCGGCGGCCGCCGGTGCTGGAGGTGGTGGGCGCCGTCGTCGGTGCGGCGGTCGGTCTCCGTCTGGGACTGGAGGCACCGCTCGGGCCCGCGCTGCTCCTGGTCATCCTGCTCGTGCCGCTGACGTTCATCGACATCGAGCATCGGATCCTGCCGAACGCGATCGTGCTCCCCGGGACGCTGGCGGGCCTCGCGGCGTGGGCCATCGTCGATCCGTCCCGGCTCGCCGAGCACGCCATCGCCGCCGCCCTCGCGCTCGGAGCGTTCGTCCTGATGGCGCTGGTCTACCCCGCCGGGATGGGCCTCGGCGACGTCAAGCTGGCGCTGATGCTCGGCGCGTTCCTCGGGTCAGCGGTGGCGCCGGGCCTGTTCGCGGCGTTCCTGCTCTCGGCCGTCCCGTCGGTCGCGATCGTCATCCGCCACGGCCGCGCGGGCGGCAAGGTCGGGCTGCCGTTCGGCCCGTTCATGGCCGCGGGCGGCGTCGTCGGCGTGCTGTACGGCGACGCGCTGATCGCCTGGTACCTGTAGATCACCCGCGCCAGCGGGGGTCCACGCTGAGCCCGGTCCGCGCGACCCTACTCGTCGTCGCGGCCCGAGATCGCCTTCGCGAGCCCGTACAGGCGCGACCGCCCGCCCGTGCGAGCCTCCCGTCGGTCGGCCTGCTCGATCAGCCAGTACACGCTGTGGGCGCCGATGAAACGCAGCGGCTCGGGTTCCCACGCGCGCGCCAGCGCCCGGTTGACCATCGGCAGCGCCGTCAAGTCGGTCCGTTCGCTGCGGATCAGATCGCTGAGGATGCGGCCGCCGAGGTTCGCGGCGGCGACGCCCTCGCCGACCCAGCCACCGGCGACCGCCAGACCGGTCTGACGGTCGACCGCGACGCGCGCCGCCCAGTCGCGGTGCGCGCCGAACACACCCGACCAGGCGTGCGCGATCGGCACGTCGGCCGTCGCCGGCCACAGCTCGTGAAGCTTTGTCACCAGGCGGCGGACCGCCCACGCCTCGACCTCCCCGAAGCGATCGTGCCCGCTGCCCCAGTAGTACGGCCGGCCGCGCCCGCCGACTGCGATCCGGCCGTCGGCGGTGCGCTGGACGTAGACGTAGGACAGGGCCGCGTCCGCGACCGTCTCGCAGCCCTCCCAGCCGATCTGCGCCCACGCCTCGTCCGGCAGCGGTTCGGTGACGACCATCGTCGACCGCAGTGGGATCAGGCTGCGTCCCGGCGTGTAGCCCTCGGTCGCGCGGACGATCCACTCCGCCCGCACGGTGCCGTGGGGCGTCTCGGCGCTCCGCGGCGCGATTGCGGTCACCGGCGTCGACTCGTAGATCCGCACGCCGAGCCGCTCGACCACCTCAGCCAGCCCGCGCGCCAGGCGCGCCGGCTGCACGCGCGCCACGTTACCGTCGAAGACGGCGCCGAGAGCGCCGGCGACCCGGATTCGGAGTGCCAGTTCGTCGGCGTCGAGCCAGTTCGACTCGCTCGCGAGCGGATGCGTGCGGAGCCGGTCGAGCTGCGTCCGGCGCGTCGCGACGACGAGAGCGCCGCCCTTGTGGTACGCGCAGTCGATCGCCTCGGCCGAGCAGACGCGCCCGACCTCGTCGACGGTTGCGCGGATCGCCGCTGCGGTCGCCGCGTCGTGGTGGCCGGCGACCGCGCCAGCGACCCAGCCGCCGTTCCGGCCGGAGGCGCCCCAACCGGCCGTCTCCCGTTCGAGGACGACGATCCGCAGGCCCGGGTCGGCCCTGATCAGGTAGTACGCCGTCCAGAGACCGGTGTAGCCGGCTCCGACGATTGCGACGTCGCACTCCAGGTCACCAACGAGCGCAGCCCGGCGCGCCGGCGCGCGGGCGAGATCGTGGAACCAGAATGACGGGCCACCGATCAGCATCGCACCAGCCTACCCGTCAACGTGCAGGGGAAAAGCGTTATCGAATCGTGATCTCTCGTCGACCTGTTCGCGACGTCGCGCCGGTACGGTGTAGACACACCAGGAAAACGGCGGACTCCCTCCTCCTCCACCCTTAGACCGCCGTGATTCTCGAGGCGGGCCCTCTCCTCCGGGGGCCCGCCTCATATCTTTCTTGGGGCCGAGGGGCCTGGCCCCTCGGTCCCACCGCCTCCCCCGCCCGGGGAGTGCCCTTCGGCGCATCTTTGGCTTCTTTGCACGTTGTTGCTCATGCTAAGGACGCAGTGCCCCGATATGAGGAGTGAGCCTCCCGCGCCGATGACCCACTCTGCCTTCGAGATCTCCACTGACGAGCCGATCCGCTCCACCGCGGAGGTCGTCGGGATGTTCGCCCGGCCCGGGCTCAGCTGTGTCGTCGCGGACGAGCGGGGCGTCTCGATCGAACTGCGCGTCAAGGTCGTCGGGGCCGACGCCTTCGTCGGCACGACGCGGGCCGGGCTGCTGCAGCGCGGCGGCCGCGTCACCGGGCGCATCTACGACGGCGCGGCGGTGCAGCTGATGGTGTTCGCCGTCGAGGACATCGAGGCGACGGGCAGCGACACCGCTGACGGCCTGCTGCGACTCGTCGAGATCGGCGAGCGGAGTGACGATCGCGGCGAGCTTCGCTACGACTTCGACACGCCGGCCTGCGTGACCATCGCGGAGAGCTTCACGCCGGCCAGTGAGCTGCGCGCCTCGCAGGCACGCGTCGCCGATCTCTCCACGTCCGGGGCTTCGTTCATCGCCGACCGCCGGTTCGCGCCGGGCGAGGTGATCGACCTGCACTTCGAGGACGAGGCGGGCGCGAGCATCCGCGCCCGCGTCCAGGTGCTCCGGGCCGAACGCGCCGTCTACGGACGCACGCGCTACGCCACCCGCATTCTCGCGATCGGCGAACTCGACCAGCTACGGCTCGACCGGCTCTGCAACCGCTGCCGTCTGCGGGACGAGGCTGCCGAGACTGCGACGCGCGACGAGCTACCGCTCCGGGAGGCGCTCGCTGCCGGTCGCCAGGACGGCGGGCTCCGCCGGCTCTTCGGCCGCGCCTGACGCCTCCTCGGCAGCGACCCACTTCGCGTGGTGCCGGCGCGCCCACTCGCGGTCGACGCTACCGCCGGTCATCCCTTCGAGCGCGGGCGATGTCGTCGGATGCAGGAGAGCGAGGTACAGGTGCCCCGCGACGAGGAACGTCAGGGCGAGAGTCGCCAGGTCGTGGACGTGCACGCTGCCCGCGAAGCGATAAGTCGTGTCGCGCTCGCCGAGCCAGAGCAGGACACCGGTGACGCCGAGAACGACCATGAGGCCGAGCGTGACCATCAGGTTCAGCTTCTGGCCGGCGTTGAGGCGGCCCTGGGGCGGCTCGTCGTCCCGGTTCACGAGACGGCGCGGACCGCCGGACAGCCACTTCAAGTCGTCGTCGTCGAGGCGGTCGGCGTCGCGCAGCGTCCGGCCGAGCGCACGGTGATCGCCGACCAGCGTCAGGAGCAGCCACCCCGCGGGCAGCGCGATGGCCGCGACGAGGTGCAGCAGTTTGGCCGTCGGACGGTCGAGCAGTTGGGCGAGGGCCGGGAAGTAGAGGAACGCACCGGTGACCGTCATCAGGCCCGTCGTCGCCGCGAGCCACCAGTGCGCCAGCCGCTCGGTCCGCGAGAAGCGCCGGATTCGCTCAGAGGCCATTGGAATCGCCGACCCAGGCATCGATGTCGTAGCCGCGCTGCTCCCAGTAGCCGAACACCGGCCCCGGGTCGAAGCGGATGGCATTGACCCACTTGACGCCCTTGTAGCCGTACATCCGTGGCACGACGAGCCGCAGCGGTGCGCCGTGCGCGCGCGGCACGGGACGCCCGTCCATCCCCGTCGCCAGCATGACATCGGCCTCGAGGAACTGGTCGAGCGTCAGCTGATCCATGTACGGGTGCTCGCTCGAGAAGAACGTGACGTGGGTCGTGACAGCGGTCGGCCGGCAGAGGTCGACGATCGTGCGCGGCCGGATGCCCTGCCACTGCACGCCGTTCACGGACCAGCCCGTGACGCAGTGGAAGTCCGACACCTGCAGCTCGGTCGGCAGTGCCGCGACCTCGTCCCAGGTCAGGGTCCTGGCGTTGTCGACGATGCCGCCGAGTTCGAGCTTGTAGCTCGCGGGATCGAAGACGGGCATTGGCGGGTTGACCGCGTAGATCCGCCAGCCCTTTGTCGGTGCGATCTCCTTCACGACCGGAATCGCGCCCGCCACGCCTGACATCGCCGAGGACACGGCGCCGGAGAATCGCGACGTCAGGGCGATGCCGCCGATGCCCGCGACGACGGTGCCGAGGAAGGCGGCCCTGCCGAGGGGAATGCCACGATCGGAGTTCACGATCCCACCGTATCGCCTTTGGACGGCACGTTACGGCGGGACCCCGGATCGTTGTGCACCCGTTCCGCTACCGTGAGCGGCGGTGGACTTGCAGCTCGTCACATCCGGTCAATCGCACGGGCCAGGCATCGTCGCGGTCGTGTCGGGCTTGCCGGCCGGCCTCCACGTGGATCGCGACCGGATGCAGTGCGATCTTGCGCGGCGACAGGCAGGGTACGGCCGCTCGCCGCGCCAGCGGATCGAGCAGGACACGGCGGAGATCCTCGGCGGGCTCCGGCATGGCACCACGCTCGGCGGTCCGGTCGCGCTGATCATCGCGAATCGCGACCACGCGAACTGGGGGCCGGCGATGAGCGCGTGGCCGGTCACGACCGACGAGCTCGAGTCGGTCGCCGCGCGCCGCTGGCGGAAGGTGAACGTGCCGCGACCAGGGCACGCCGACCTCGCCGGGGTCATGAAGTACGAACTGGACGACGTGCGCAACGTGCTCGAGCGGGCCTCGGCGCGCGAGACCTGCGCCCGTGTCGCGGCCGGTGCGATGGCGAAGGACCTCCTCGCGGCCGTCGGCATCGAGGTGCTGGGCCACGTCGTGCAGGTCGGGCCGGTGCGTGCGGAGGCCGGCGCGGAGCTCGCGCGGGAGGACTTCGCGCGCCGCGCGGATTCGCAGCTCGAGTGCCTCGACCCGGCCGCGGAGGTGGCGATGCTGGCCGCGATCGATGCCGCGCGCGCGGATCAGGACACCCTCGGCGGCGTCGTCGAGGTGCGGGCGTTCGGCTGCCCGCCCGGGCTCGGCTCCCACACCGAGCCGCGGCTCCGGCTCGACGCGCGCCTCGCCGCGGCGGCGCTCGCGATCCAGGCGATGAAGGGCGTCGAGATCGGCGACGGCTTCGCCAACGCGGCGTTGCGCGGGTCGCAGGTGCACGACGAACTGTCGTTCGCCGACGACTCCTTTCGTCGTCGATCGAACCGCGCCGGCGGCATCGAGGGCGGCATGACGAATGGCGAGCCGGTCGTCGTGCGGATCGCGATGAAGCCGCTGCCGACCCTGATGCGGCCGCTGCGGACGGCGACGATCGATACGTTCGAAGATGCGACGGCGCTCGTCGAGCGTTCCGACACCACCGCGATTGCCGCCGCGGCCGTCGTCGCCGAGGCGGTCGTCGCCTTCGAGCTCGCGCGCTGCGTGCGGGAGAAGTTCGGTGGCGACTCGATCGGCGACCTCGCCGCGGCGCATCGCGCCTACCTCGACCGGATTCCCTGGACACCGGCCTGATGCGGCCACCGATCGTCGTGGTCGGCTTCATGGGCGCCGGCAAGACGACTGTCGGCCAACTGCTCGCCGATCGCCTCGGCGTGTCCTTCGCGGATGCCGATACCGCGATTGCGACCGACGCGGCGCGTGACATCCCGGCGATCTTCGCGGCCGAGGGAGAGGCGGCGTTCCGGGAGCGCGAGGCGACGACGATCGAGCGCCTCCTCGCCGACGCCCCCGGCGTGCTCGCCGTCGGCGGCGGCGCCCTGACGGGCCGCGCGCGGTCGGCGATCGCGGCCGCCGCCACCGTCGTGTGGATCGACGTCGAGCCCGATGTCGCCTGGGGTCGGGTCGGCGGTGGCGCCGACCGGCCGCTGGCGGCGGACGAGGCGGGATTCCGCGCGCTCCTGGCAGCCCGCCGCCCGACCTACGCCGCCGCCGCCGACGTCTACGTGCGCGGCGAGCCAGCCCCGGCGGTCGTCGCCGCCTCGATCCCGCTCGCTCCGCGCTGCCGGCCGGGCGCGATCGGCGACGTCGCCGCCGTCGTCGGCGACCGCCGCGCGGTCTGGCTCGTGGACGACGGCGTGGCGTCAAAGGTGCCGGGCACCTTTGACGCCACCGTGCTCGTTCCCGGCGGCGAACGAGCGAAGACCGCCGCTCAACTGGAGGCGCTCTGGCGCGCCCTCGCCGGCGCCGAGGTCGAGCGCGGCGACGTCGTCGTCGCCGTCGGCGGCGGCGCCGTCACCGACGTCGCGGGGTTCGCGGCCGCGACGTTCCGCCGCGGGGTGCCGTGGATCGCGATCCCGACCACGCTCGTCGGCCAGGTCGACGCCGCGATCGGCGGCAAGACCGCGATCGACGTCGCGGCGAAGATCGACGTCGGCGCCTTCCACCTCCCGGAGACCGTGATCGCCGACCCCGATCTCCTGACCACGCTGCCCGCGCGGGAGTGGGCGGCCGGGTTCGCCGAGGTCGTGAAGACGGCGCTGCTCGCCGGCGGCCCGCTGTGGGACCTGGTCCAGTCCGTCGCCCCCGGACCGGGCGCGACCGAGCAGCGCACCGAGCTCGTCCGTCAGACCGCCGCGTACAAGGCTCGGGTCGTCGTCGAAGATCCGACCGAGCGCGGCGTGCGGGCCGTTCTCAACCTCGGGCATACGATCGGGCACGGCATCGAGGCCGCGGCCGGCTACGGCCGCCTCCTCCACGGCGAGGCGATCGCGATCGGTCTCGTCGCGGCGCTCCGGATCTCCGAGTCCGAGGCCGGCCTCGCAGCGGGCACCGCGGTGACGGTCGCCGAACTGCTGCAACGGCACGGACTGCCGGTACGCGCGACCGGCCTGGCGCCCGAGGACGTCTTTGCCGCGATGCGCGGCGACAAGAAGCGGGTGGCCGGCGCTCATCGCCTGGTCCTGCTCGAACGCCCCGGGCAGCCGCGGTTCGGCGTCGCGGTCTCGGATGCTCGCCTGCGCGCGGCCGTAGAATCCGCGCTGTGATCGCGGTCCTGAACGGCGTCAACCTGAACCTGCTCGGCCGGCGCGACCCGGCCGTCTACGGGTCGCTGACGCTGTCCAACCTCGAGTCGCGGATCTACGAGTGGTCGCGCGCTGCCGGCTCCCCGGCGAGGTGCTTCCAGACGAACCACGAGGGCGCGTTCGTCGAGTACCTGCACGACTCCGTCGGCTGGGCGAGCGGGGGCGTCGTCGTCAACCCGGGCGCCTGGACGCACTACGCGTACGCGATCAGGGACGCCGTCGAGTTCGTCGTGGAGCAGGGCGTGCGGGTCGTCGAGGTGCATCTCTCCGACGTCGACCATCGCGAGGAGTTCCGTCGCCACTCGGTCCTGCAGGGCGTCGTCTCGCACCGGATCGCCGGCAAGGGCGCGGACGGCTACCGCGAGGCGGTCGAGTGGCTCATCGGCCAGAGCGGGTCGGTAGGCTGACGCGACATGGCCGAGACGGTGTCCACCAACCAGTTCAAGAACGGCATGCACATCGATGTCGAGGGCACCGTCTACCGCATCGTCGAGTTCCAGCACGTCAAGCCGGGCAAGGGTGGGGCGTTCGTCCGGACGAAGCTGAAGTCGTTCGCGTCCGGCGCGGTGATCGACCGGACGTTCCGGGCGGGCGAGAAGTTCCGGCGCATCATCACGAGCCACGAGGACGTGCAGTACCTCTACGAGGACGGCGACGCGATCGTCCTGATGCACGCGGAGACGTACGACCAGGTGCAGATGCCGAAGGCCAGCGTCGCCGAGGAACTGCCGTACATGAAGGTCGGCGACACCGTGCAACTCGTCTCCGTCGACGGTACGCCGGCCGGGGTGCAGCTGCCGGCCTCCGTCGAGCTCGAGGTCACCGAGACGGAGCCGGGCGTCAAGGGCGACACCGTCTCGAACGTCACCAAGGCGGCCACGCTCGAGACCGGCGCCACCCTCCAGGTCCCCCTCTTCGTCAACATCGGCGATCGCGTCAAGATCGACACGCGCGAGGGTCGCTACATCTCCCGCGCGTAGGACGATGGCCCGCCTGATCGACACGACGCTCCGCCTGCTCGGCCAGGAGCCGCTCGCGGGCCGGATCCCGACCGGTCGGCTGCTCGACCTCGCCGAGAGCCTCGACGAGGTCGGCTACCACGCGCTCGAGGTGACGGGTGGCGGCTGTTTCCGGGAGGCCGTCCTGCGTGGCGTGGAATCGCCCTGGGAGCGGATCCGGCTCTACCGTCAGCGAGCGACCCGGACGCCGCTGGCGATGGCCCTGCGCGGGACGTTCCTCGTCGGTGCCCGCCCGGCGCAGCCCGATCTGGTGCGGCGCTTCATCCTCTGCGCCGCCGAGTCGGGCATCGACATCTTCCGCCTGCATGACCCGCTGAACGACGCCGACGACCTCGCCGGCCCGGCGGAGGCGATCCGCGAAGCCGGCGGGCGGCTCTACGCCGGGCTCGTGTACGCCGACGCGCCGGACGGCGACGACTTCCTGGTCGCCCGCGCGCGCCGCCTCGGTCAGCTCGGCGCTGATCGCATCCTGCTCCACGACCCGGCTGGCCGGCTCGACCCGGCCGGGGCGAGCGCGCTGCTCGGCCGCCTGCGGGAAGCGGCTGCCGTTCCGGTCGGCCTGTATTGCCAGGGCCCGGGTGGCACCGCTCTGGCGGTCTCCCTGGAGGCTGCGCGCAACGGCGCCGACCCGATCGCGACGGCCTCCTACCCGGTCGCGATCGGTGCGTACCGACCGTCTGCGGAGCTCTTCTCGCAGGCGCTCGCCGGGCTCGGTATCGACGCCGGTATCGACCGCGACCGCGCCTTCGAGATCGCAGGCGACATCGACGAGTTGCTCGGGAACGGCGCCGCTGAGTCCCGCGTCTCGCCCCACGTCTCGCTGCTCGCGGCTCTGAACCGCGTCAACTCGGGCCTGATCTCGAACCTCGAGCGGCGCCTGTCGCACCTCGAGGCGTCCGACCGCCTCCCGGAGGTGCTCGAGGAGTTCCATCGCGTCCGTGAGGAGATCGGGTCGCCGCCGACGGCCTCTCCCGTTGGCACCCTGATCGTGCGCCAGGCCGTCGACCACGTCCTCTCGGGCCAGCGCTGGCAGACGGTGACCGAGGAGATGCGCCAGCTCGTCCTCGGCGAGTGGGGGCACACACCCGGCGCGATCGCCTAGGAGGCGACCGACTGCGCCCGTCGGCAGGCGCCGGCCGCCGCCGACATCGAGGTGCCCGACCTCGACGAGGCGCGGGCCGCGGCGGACGGCATCGCGAGCTCCGAGGAGGAGCTCTGCCTCGTTGCGCTGTTCGGTGACGATGCCCGCTCGCTCATCCAGCGCGTCCGCGGCCGCGACTTCCCCAATGCGGCGCTCACGAAGCCGGCCGACGCCGGCGAGGCCGAACGAGTGCGGCGGCTCGTCGAGATCCTCGAGGACTCCGGCGCCGGCGAGCTGACCGTCGACGACGGCGGCACCCGCATCACGGTCCGCAAGCAGGAGGATCCGGTGCCGCAGCAGTTCGCCGCTACGGCCGCTCCCCAACCGGTCGCCGTCGCGCCGCCGCCAGCGAACGCCGGCCCCGTCGTGACCAGCCCGCTCGTCGGCACGTTCTATCGCTCGTCGGCGCCCGGCGAGCCGGTGTTCGTCGAGGTCGGCGACCGCGTCGAGGTCGGGCAGGTGCTGTGCCTGATCGAGGCGATGAAGCTGTTCAGCGAGCTCAAGTCCGATCACGCCGGCACGGTGCGGTCGGTGCTCGCGCAGGATGGCGCCGCCGTCGAGTTCGGGCAGATCCTGTTCGAGCTTGAGCCGTGATCCGGCGCGTCCTCGTCGCGAACCGGGGCGAGATCGCCGTACGTGTGGTTCGCGCCTGCCACGAGCTCGGGATCGAGGCGGTCGCCGTCTACTCGACGGCCGATCGTGATTCGCTCGCCGTCCGGCTCGCCGATCGGGCGGTCTGCATCGGTCCGCCGCCTGCCTCCCAGAGCTACCTCGTGATCCCGCAGGTGATCGCCGCCGCGACGACGACGGGCTGCGACGCGGTGCATCCCGGCTACGGCTTCCTGTCGGAGAACACGGCGTTCGTGCGCGCCTGCGCCGACAACGACCTCGTCTTCGTCGGCCCGTCGCCAGAGGTGATGGAGATCATGGGCGACAAGGCTCGGGCCAAGGATGCGATGCGCGACGCCGGTCTACCGCTCGTGCCTGGCTCGCCCGGCCGGCTCGCGACCGCCGCGGACGCCGCGCCGATCGCGGCCGCGGCGGGGTATCCCGTGCTCCTGAAGGCGGCTGCTGGCGGCGGTGGCCGCGGGATGCGGCTCGTCGACGACCCCGCGGACCTGTCGGCTGCGTTCCGGCAGGCCTCGCAGGAGGCCGAGGCGGCGTTCGGTGACGGCGGCATGTATCTGGAGAAGGCCGTCGTCGACGCCCACCACGTCGAGATCCAGGTCCTCTGCGACGGCTTCGGCGGCGTCCTGATCTGCGGGGAGCGCGAGTGCTCGATCCAGCGCCGGCACCAGAAGCTGCTCGAGGAGGCGCCGTCGCCGTTCATCGACGAGGCGACGCGCGATGCGATGGCGGCGGCGGCGGAGCGCGCCTGCCGGGCGGTGTCGTACCTGAATGCCGGGACGATCGAGTTCCTCGTCGGTGCCGACCGCAGCTTCTACTTCATGGAGATGAACACTCGGCTCCAGGTCGAGCACCCCGTCACCGAGGCCGTGACGGGCATCGACCTCGTCCGCGAGCAGCTGCGGATCGCGTCGGGCGAGCGACTCGCGATGACGGGACGTGCATCGATGCGTGGCCACGCGATCGAGTTCCGCCTCAACGCCGAGGATCCGTCGCACGGGTTCCGGCCGAGTGCCGGCGACGTGACGCGGTTCGACGCGCCGCTCGGCCCCGGTGTCAGGGTCGATACGCACGCGTACTCCGGCTACCGGATGCCACCGACGTACGACTCGCTGCTCGCGAAGCTGATCGTCCACGCGGAGAATCGCGACGCCTGCATCGCCCGGGGCCTGCGAGCGCTGGCGGAGACACGCATCGAGGGGATCTCGACAACGCGGGAGCTGTTCGAGGACATTCTGCGCGAGCGTCGGTTCCGGGAGGGGCGGTACACGACGGCCTACCTGGCGGACGCGGCCGCCGATCTGCCGCACCTGGGCCCGGCGTGACCGACTCCTCGCGCCGCGGTGCCCGCCGGGTGGCGATGGTGCTGCTCTACCAGCACGATGTGACGGCGCGATCGCTGCCGGAGCTGTACGCCGACTACGAGCGGGATGCGCGCTCGCCTGTGCCGCCGTACGCTCGCGAGACGGTCGAGGCGGTGCTGCAGGAGACTGATCGGCTCGATCGGTTGATCGGCGAGCACGCGCACGAATGGTCGGTCGACCGCATCTCCCCGATCGAGCGTGCCGCGTTGCGCATCGCGGTGCTGGAGCTGACGGAGCGGCCGGACGTGCCGGCGGCGGTGGCGATCGACGAGGCGGTCGGACTGGCGAAGCGGTACGCCTCGCCGGAGGCGGCGACGTTCGTGAACGGCATCCTGGGCGCGGTCGCCCGCGAGCTCGGGGTCGGGCGGTAGCTGTCGCATTCGTGCCGCACGCCTTTGCGACACGTCCGTGTCGCAAAGGCGTGCGGCACGAATGCGACAGTGCGACACGCGGTGGCCGGCCGGCCGCTAGGCTCTCCCGACCATGGAGGAGCGCATCGCCCACCTGCAGTCGCTCGTCGCGCGCCTCGACGACGCACGCGGCCGCCTCGAGGCAGCGACCGACGCCGCAGGCGCCGCGGAGGTCCTGGCGGAACTCGACGAGATCGCCCAGGCGGTGTCGGCCGAGGTCGACCGGCAGCGCCGCGCCGCCGCGGGCGACGACTCGCAACTCGGCCTGCTCTAGTGCCGTTCCCCGATCACCTCGCCGCGCGCGTCGAGGCAGCGCTCGCGGCGCACGCGGCAGGTCGGCGCGGCGCGGCTGGCGGCGACGTCGCAGCGTTCGACGACTCGGTCGCGTACCCCCTCGCGGCGGGCGGCAAGCGGCTGCGGCCGGTGCTGCTCCTCGCCACCGTCGAGGCGCTCGGCGGCGACGTCGGCGGCGCGCTGCCGGCAGCGGTCGCCGTGGAGTGGATCCACACCTTTTCGCTCGTGCACGACGACCTGCCGGCGATGGACGACGACGACCTGCGCCGCGGGTTGCCGACGACTCATGTCCGGTACGGCGAGGACGTCGCCGTCCTCGT
>VFJZ01000056.1 GCA_009885805.1 Actinomycetota bacterium | reverse complement strand
GCTTGCTCGACGAACCGCGCAAATCTACGCCGTGCCGATAGGGGGGTCCGAGCGCGACGCGCAGCAAAACACGACCGTTCCGTCCAGATCCGATCAGACCGTGCACGACGCGGCCTGATGAGTCCCGATCAGGGTGTGATGCGCTTGGGGCCCCTACCTCGCCTCGACGCGGCAGCCGCTAGAATCGTGGTCATGGGAGTACCGCTGCCGACTACGCCTGCTGAGGACGGTTTTCGGATGCCAGGCGAGTTCGAGCGGCACGATGGGACGTGGATCGTCTGGCCCGAGTCGGGCACGAACTGGCGGGACGGGGCTCGACCCGCGCAACGCGCCTTCGTCGAGGTGGCGCGTGCGATAGCGGCGTCGGAGGAAGTGAGCGTCGGGGTCTCGGAGCGGCAGTGGGAGAACGCGCGAGTGGCGCTACCGGACGACGTCCGGCTCGTGGAGTTGACGACGAACTCGTCGTGGGTACGCGATCACGGCCCGACGTTCGTGATCGACGCGCACGGTCGGCGTCGTGGCGTCGACTGGCGTTTCAATGGCTACGGCCTCGCACGGGAGCGCTACTACAGCGCAACACACGACGACGCCGTCGCTCGGAAGATCCTCGAGTACGAACGCCTCGACCGCTACAAAGCGCCGATCGTCCTGGAAGGCGGGTCGATCCACGTCGACGGCGAGGGCACGATGATCACGACGGAGGACTGCCTGCTGAACCCGAACCGCAACGGCGATCTGACACGGCTCCAGATCGAGACTGCGCTCCGGGCGTACACCGCAAGCGAGGTCGTGATTTGGCTCGGCCGCGGCGCCATCGACGACATCACGAGCGGCCACGTCGACAATCTCTGCTGCTTCGCCCGACCGGGCGTCGTTCTCCTCGCCTGGACCGATGATCCAGGCGATCCGATGTCGGATGTCTGTCTCGACGCGCGGCGGCGCCTGGAAGCCGCCACGGACGCGCGCGGACGGTCGCTGGAGGTGCGACTCGTCCCGATGCCGCCCGCCCAGTACCGAACCTCCGACGAGGCCGCGGGCGTCGATCGCGCGGCGGAGAGCACACTCTCGGCCGCCGCCGGTGACCGCCTGACGGCGACCTACGTGAACTTCTACATCGCGAACGACCTGATCGCAGTGCCACTGTTCGACGAACGAACAGACGAGGCCGCGCTGGAGGTCATCGCGGAGGCTTTCCCCGACCGGCGCGTGGTCGGTCTCCCCTCCCGCGAGATCCTCCTCGGAGGCGGCAACATCCACTGCATCACCCAGCAGGTGCCGGCACCGGCGCGGGTAGTCAGCGCGTGACCTGCCGGGTGGCTCCCGCGGCGACGGTGTCCGACGCGCGACTCGCAGTCGACTACGCCGATCGCAGCCGGCAAGCATCGCGGAGATCACAGAGGTCCGACCTGCATCCAACTCCCGGGTAAGTGAGAGGTCAGCGAGACAGGCCGAGATACTATGGCGGCGGGCAAACAGAGTGAGTGTCATGCCGCGTAGGCGACGGCCGGGTGGCGGAAGAAGTTGCGGACGACGGCGGGCTGCTTCTGGCGGCGGTGCAGGTGCCGACGGGTCGCGCTGAGGAGGCCGTCGGGTGTCGCCGGCCGCTTGGCGAGGACGCCGTGTTTGGTGTCGTTGTTGAGATACTCGGCAGGGTTCAGGTCGGGGCTGTAGCCGGGCAGGTAGACGACCTCCAACACGGCGGCGTTGGCAGCGGCGTACGCGCGTGCCCGGCCGCCGCGGTGGGCGGGATGGCCGTCGACGACGAGGATCACCTTGCGGCCCGCGGCGGTCTTGATCAGGCGGCGCAAGAAATCGATAAAGACGTCCTGGCTGAAGCGGCCCTGAAAGACCCGGAACCAGAGCTCTCCGCGGTTGCCGACCGCCTGGATCACGTTGCAGCCGAAACGCCGCCCGGCCTTCTTCACGACCGGCGTGGCGCCGGCCGGCGCGAAGCTGCGGCCCCGAGCATGGTCGGAGCGGATCCCCATCTCATCTCCCCACAGCACGACCGCGCCCTCGCGCTTCGCGCGGGCGCGAAGCGCCGGGTAGGTGTCCTTCAACCAGGCCTCGACGGCGACCGGGTTCTGCTCGTAGGCGCGCTGCACCGGCTTCTGCGGCGTGAACCCCCACCGCCTGAGATAGTCCCCGACCGTCCGGATCGCGAGCCGAACCGCGAAGCGCTGCACGATCAGATCCCTGACCGCCTCGCGCGTCCAGAGCGCGAACGGCAACCGCAGCTGGTCCGGGTTCTTGTCCCGGATCGTTCTCACAATCTGCGCCTGCTCAAGCGGCGACAGCGCCAACTGCTCCACCGGCCGACGACCGCGACGGGCCGGCTCAAGCGC
This sequence comes from Actinomycetota bacterium, assembly GCA_009885805.1. Taxonomy (GTDB): domain Bacteria; phylum Actinomycetota; class Thermoleophilia; order Gaiellales; family F1-60-MAGs149; genus VFJZ01. The sequence goes on along the minus strand of VFJZ01000056.1, from coordinate 32,043 downwards.
CGCCTGGCCCTGCTCGCGGAACGCCCGCATCCACTTCGACACGGTGTTCTCATGGATCCCGTAGAGCCGCGCCGCGTCGCGCTGTAGGGCCGGCTCTGCGCCCTCGATTCGCTTCCGTGAATCGCGGAGGGTTGCCCGGCATCGAGCCGCGGCTCGCTCTTCTTAGCCACGTGGGCCTCCTGGCCATAGGTATGGCGTATTGATGTGTTCTGGTAGAACGTCAGGAAACAGCGCTCCGTAGTGGCTGGGGTGCTTGCGAACAAGGTTGCAACGATGTGCAAAATGGAACGCTGCGTTTCCCAACCACCACGGCGCGGGCCCGAGAGCTGGTAGGCCCTTCCCCTCCCCGTAGGATCCTTCAGCAAGAATGGCTACGACGTGCTCCGAGTCGGGATCGACGCTGCAGCGGATCTCGGCTATGCGGGCTCTGCAGGAGTCCCGATAACCACGCGAGATCCACTCGATGCACATCGCCTCGCCATAGTCCAGTAGAGAGAAAGTGTGGCCCTCCCACATCCGCACAGCTGGATGTGACTTCCAGCCGGGACGCGTACCAGACAGCGCATTGGCGATTTGCACCACCTCGACCCGCTGCTTCCCCAGGCGTAGCCGGTCGAGGCATCTTGCGGATTCTGTGAAGTCCGAGAATGGCAAGAAGGTTTGGATTGTGTCATTATACCCTCCGTCCTCAACTCACACGGTCATCTTGAACTATTTCAGGCGACTGTGTTCCAGCTGATGATGTATTAGATGGCGAACACTCGTCACAGACGACGAAAACCACTCATTATCACGTCAAAAATGCACTGCCCGCGATGCAAGCTGCGCCTGCCGCCGCAACAGCTGCCGACGCGCCCTCGATTCGCTTCCGTGAATCGCGGCGGGTTGCCCGGCATCGAGCCGCGGGCGCAGGCGATGCCGCGCAGCGGGCTTGCGGCGACGCACCCGTCTTCGCGCTCGAACACCCGCATAGCGCCGTGACGATCCACTGGTCGAGCCGCGTGCCGGCCGAGCGCTCCAGTTGGCGGATCGCGTCGGTGTGAGATCGGCTGGGCTTGAGCCGGCGGTCGTCGGTGATCGCCGGCCACCGACCCGGCAACTCCTGCCGTGCGCGCTGGCGTCAAAGGTTTATAGTGGCCGCGGCAACGCCTCCGGCCGGGGCCGGCCCCGTGCCCGGGGGGCAACGGGAGGAAGCTATGTCTCGACGTCCTGTTCTGGCGCGGCTCGCAATCGCGGCCGCGGGAATACTGATCGCCGTGGGAGTGGCGGCGGCAGCGTCCGGCGAGCCGGATGGCGGCGTCACCGTCGCTGACGGTGCCCGGGACGCACACCAGCACGGGGTGACGGCAGGTCATCTGGAGCCGTCGGGGACGAGGGCCAATGTCAATCTCATCAGCAAGCTGAAGCTGAAGAACGTCGTTCCGGAGAAGATCGGCGATGTCGGCATCTTCAACGGGTACGCCTACCTTGCGGCATGGGGAGTCGTGACCTGCAAGTACAACGGCGTGCACGTCGTCGACATCCGGAATCCGTCGACCCCCAAAGAGGTGGCGTTCATCGGCTCCAAGGAAGGGAGCTACCCGGGCGAGGGGGTGCAGGCGCTGCACATCGACACGCCCTCGTTCGTCGGCGACGTCCTCGTCACCAACAACGAGAAGTGCAAGGAGCCGGCCGGCTTCGGCGGCATGAACATCTACGACATCACGAAGCCGACCGCGCCGACGCCGCTCACCGAGGGCTTCGGCGACTCGCTCGTGCCCGGCGCGGGCAAGAAGGACGCGCACGAGATCCACAGCGCGTTCGCCTGGGACGCCGGCGACCGGGCGTTCGCGGTGATGGTCGACAACGAGGAGGGCTTCGACGTCGACATCGTCGAGATCACCGACCCGCGAAAGCCCGTGCTGATCGCCGAGTACGACCTCGACCAGAGGTTCCCGCAGATCCTCCAGGCCGCGCCCGCGAACCTCCGTTCGGTCTTCCTGCACGACATGGTCGTCAAGCAGATCGCCGGGCGGCAGGTGATGCTGCTGTCGTACTGGGACGCCGGCTACGTGAAGGTCGACGTCACCGACCCGACGAACATCACCTATCTCGGTGATACGGACTTTACGAACCCCGACCCGGAGGCCGCGGAGAGCGGCTTGATCGTCCCGCCGGAGGGCAACGGCCACCAGGCGGAGTTCACCAGCGACAACAACTACGTGATCGGGGCCGATGAGGACTTCGACCCGTTCTCGCTGCAGGCGCGGAACGTCACCGACAGCACCGACCTGGCCGCCAGCCAGGGCAGCGATACCCGCCAGCTCGCCGAGGGACAGACAATCGAGGGTCAGTCGGTGTTCGTCGGTCGTGCCTGTCTCAGCGACCAACCGGTCCCGGCCGGTTCCGCAGACACCGTCGACATCGCGGTCGTCGAGCGCGGCGTCTGCACCTTCACGGAGAAGGTCGCCAGCGTCCTCACCGCCGGCGGGTACGACGCCGTGCTGGTCTTCAACCGGGTCGGCTCGGATGCCTGCAACCAGTCGCTCGGCATGAGCGTCGAGGGCGACATCCCGACCTTCGGCGTGGCACCGCGCGAGCAAGGCTTCGCGCTCTTCGGTGCTCAAGGCTCATACGACGACGCCACGTGCCTCGCGCTGCCCGCCGGATCCCAACTCGCACCAATCGCGATCGGGAAGCGCGGCGACACGCTCCGCTTTGCGTCGACCTTCGACGGCTGGGGCTACGTCCACCTGTTCCGCAACCAGAACGGCAAGATGGCCGAGCTCGACACCTACGCCATCCCGCAGGCGCACGACCCGGCCTTCGCCCGAGGATTCGGAGACCTCTCGGTACATGAGGTCGCCACCTCGGCTCGACGGGCCGACCTGGCGTACTTCTCCTACTACTCCGGCGGCTTCCGCGTCGCGAAGATCCGGAGCAACAAGCTGGTCGAGGTCGGGCACTTCATCGACGTCGGCGGCAATAACTTCTGGGGTGTGCAGGTCTTCCAGAGCGGCGGCCAGGAGTACGTCGCAGCAAGCGACCGCGACTTCGGCCTCTACATCTTCAAGTACACCGGATCAGCCTGACATCGAGCTTCGTAGGGGCCGGCCCAGCCGGCCCCTACGAAGCGCCGGGTGACGTGCGGCCCGACACGGCGAGCTCCGACCGCGCCGAAACGCGGATCTCGCGAACCCGCCGTCGAGGGCTGGAACATCACGGACCGCGACGGCCGGCGCTGCCGCACGTCGCTGCTGCTTGCGCTCCCGAACGCGCGCCAGATCAGCGACACCGTGGTCTGCGACAACCCGACCTGGGCGGCCATCGGACCGCGTCGACCAGTGCGTCGCGTCCTTCGGCGTCCGCACGATCTCCTCCACCCAGACGCACGACGCTCGTCGCACGCGTGTTCCTGGTCGTCTGCGCCGTGCTCGCAGCCGCCGAGCTTGTCATCGGAAACGGCTGGATCGGACTGTTCCTGGTCGGCGCGGCGTCGCTGGTCGGAGCCGGTCTTGCCGCGCCGCGTTCGATGCCGCCGTGGCTGGCGACCACGCTCGTCATCGGCGGCGCGCTGATCGGCGCCATGACGCTGGTGTGGACGGTCATCGGCGGGCTCCTCGCCATCGCGCTGATCGCATTCTCCGTAATGGACACGCGTCGAGGCGACCCACCGCCCAGCCCGGCGTAGGCGCGCCCGTGCCGCTCCCGCCTCGCATCGCCGCGGACGAGTTCCGTGGGAGCTCGGGGTTTCCGAAGACATGGTGACCTGCTTAGTTACAGTAATCCTCCGGTCAGGGTTCGACTCCCTGCCGGCCCATCCGCGTGGTCTCGTCGTCCAGGCCGCGATTGACACCGGACGACGTACGCGAGAGCCTCGGCCATGGCCGCAGACTGGGACGTGATCGTGGTAGGAGGCGGCTTCGCCGGCGTCGCGTGCGCCCGCGAGTCGTCGCTGCGAGGTGACCGGGTGCTGCTGCTCGAGGCACGCGACCGCCTTGGTGGACGAACATGGACCGGCGAGTTCGAAGGCCACCCAGTCGAACTCGGCGGCACGTGGGTGCACTGGCACCAGCCGCACGTCTGGGCCGAGTTGTGCAGGTACGACCTCGCCTTGACCGAGTCGCCGGCGCCGGCTTTCGCACGCTGGTGCGTCGACGGCGAGCGCCACGACGCCGATCTCGCGACCGTCTGGGAGATGATGGCAGAGGGCAGCGATCAGCTGTGCGCCGACGCGCAGACCGTGTTCGAGCGTCCGCACGACCCGCTGTACGGGGACATCGCAGCGGTCGACCGGCAGACCATCGCTGACCGGCTCGATGCTCTCGACCTCGACCCGCACGTCGCCGCGATCACCCGCGGACAGTGGGAGACCATCGGCAGCGCCTACACCGACGAGGTAACTCGCCGCCGGCACGCGGGCGCTGATCGAGGCGATGGGCGCCGACGGTGCGTTCGCGACGCACCTCGACTCGCCGGTCGCAAGCGTCGAGCAGACCGCCACCAGCGCCGCCGTGCGCCTCCGCGACGGATCGCAACTCGAGGCGCGGATCGTCGTGGTGGCGGTGCCGTTGAACGTACTGGCGACCATCTCCTTCTCGCCGCCGCTCAGCGACGCGAAACGGCCCGCGATCGAGGCCGGGCAGGCATCGCACGGCGTCAAGATCTGGGTGCGCGCCAGGGGCGAGGTCGGCCGCCTGGTACTCGGTGCGCCCGGCGGTCCCGTGACGTACATGCAGCCCGAGTACCGCGTCGGTGACGACACCCTGCTCGTCGGGTTCGGGCCGAACGCAGGAGCGCTCGACGTCACCGATCACGCGGCCGTCGTCGCCGCCGTCCGCAGCCTGCTTCCCGAGGCCGACGTCACGAGCTCGCACGGACACGACTGGGACGCGGACGAGTTCGCGCGCGGCACCTGGTCGATGTACCACCCGGGCCAGCTCACCGGCGCCCTTCCTGCACTGCAGGAGCCCGAGGGCCGCGTGATCCTGGCCGGCTCGGACGTCGCCACCGGCTGGAACGGCTTCATCGACGGCGCGATCGAAAGCGGATTCGCGGCCGCGCGCACCGTGCGCCAGGTGCTGCGCGCGTCGTAGCGAAACGCGTCACGGGAAGCGGAACAGGTCGTACAGGTCACTGAGGCCGCGGTAGGCGTCGCGAGGCGGCGCCGCCGCGCCGTTCGCGTCGTAGTCGTCGCCGGTGGGTGTCGCGAGATCGAACCGCTGGTTCCGCGACGCGAGGGTCGGCAGATCGAAAGTGCGCTCGATGAACTTGAGCGTCGAGGCGTGATCCGCGGGCAGTCTCGACGTGACCACGCCTCGGCGCGCGTACGGCGAGATCACCCACAGCGGGACGCGTACGCCGAGACCGTACGCGTCGACCCGTGGCGGCGTCACGTGGTCAAAGAAGCCGCCGTGCTCGTCGTACGTGAGCAGGAACGCCGCGTGCGGCCAGGCGCTCGACCGGCGCAGGGCGGTGACCATCTCCTGCTGGAAGTCCATGCCGACGGAGACATCGGCCGACGCGTGCTCGTCCGATCCGAGCGTGTAGCTCGGCACCACCCACGACACCTGCGGCAGCCGGTTGCTCGCGAGGTCGCGCAGGTAGTCCTCCTTCCTCGCCGTCGTGCGCGGGTCGTGCGCCCACCGACTCCAGAAGACGGCGACGTTGTTGGTGTCGCCAGCCGGGACGTCCTCGGGGTAGTGGTTGTAGATCTTCCACGTCACGCCGGCGTCCTCGAGCAGATCGAGGATCATCGGCCAGCGGTCCGAATCGAACACGCCGTAGCCCCGGACGCGGTTGGTCGTCACACCGCCGGACGTGCCGGACATCAGGTAGTACCGATTCGGCAGGGTCGGGCCGAGGACCGAGCAGAAGTAGTTCGCGCACAGTGAAGAGCTCTCCAGCAGCGCGTGATAGAACGGCAGTTGGCGCGCCGTGTAGAAGCCCAACGCCTGGTTGCCGTCGCCGTTGTCGCGCGCCGCGGTCGTGAAGAACCCGTCCATCTTGCCGCCGCTCACCTGCCGGTGCACGGCGTTCCACGAATGCGGCGGATCGCCACTGCTCAACGTCCTGAGCTCGAACGGCGCGTGGATGCCGCCGGCCGCGTCCGGCTGCGTGTAGCCGGAACCAGGCCCGAAGCCGGCGGCCTGGACCTCCGGCGCGAACCCGAAATAGTGGTCGAACGACCGGTTCTCCTGGCAGGAGACGACGACATGGCGAACAAGGCCGTCGCTTCCCCCGGCGCGCTGCGCGCGTCGCGCCCCCGGCCCCGTCGCCCAGAGCGTGCCGCCGAGGATCGAAACGCCCGCGGCCGCGGCGCCTCGCTCGAGGAACCTCCGGCGCGAGAGTGCGTGGTGCGGTCGCGGCGCATCCGGCATGTGTCACATCCTGGCCGTTCGGGGAGGTTGCCGCCGTGCAGCGCCCGCCGGATACTCGAATGCAGGACGGTACTCGAGCGACGGGGAGTCAGCCATGTCGGCGCGCCGCATGTTCACCTATCTGTTCGCGTTCGCGCTCGGGCTGTGCGTCGCGGCGCCGGCGCTGGCCGCACGGACGGGCGCACCGACTGACCGCATCGTCGTCCGCCTCACCCCTGGCGCAACCCTCGACGCGGCCGCGCTGGGCGCCACCGCCGGCGCCGACCTGCGGATGCTCCGACGGCTCGGTGACGGATCGTATGTCCTGCGCCTCTCGGGCCGCCGAGGCGTCGCCGCCGTCGACGCGATGGCCGCCCGCCTCGCCGCGCGTGCCGATGTCGTGCTCGCCGAGACCGACCTGCTGATGCAGCCGGTCGCGATCCCGAACGACACGCGCTGGCCAGATCAGTGGAACCTGCTCGCGCCGGCCGGCGGCTCCTACGGCGCCGCCCTGCCGGGTGCGTGGGACGTCACGACGGGCGCCGCCGACGTCGTCGTGGGCGTGATCGACACCGGCTACCGACCACACGCCGACCTCACCGGGCGATTCGCTGCCGGGTACGACTTCATCACCGACACGCTGATCGCGAACGACGGCGGCGGACGCGACGCCGACCCCGCCGACCCGGGCGACTGGATCACGAGCACGGAGAACGCGAGCGGCTTCTTCGCGGGCTGCGGCACACGTTCGAGCTCCTGGCACGGCACGCACGTGGCGGGCACGATCGGCGCCGCCTCCAACAACGCGCTCGGCGTCGCCGGCATCAACTGGGTCTCGAAGATCCAGCCGCTGCGGGTGCTCGGCAAGTGCGGCGGCTACACGAGTGACATCGCCGATGCGATCCGCTGGGGCGCCGGGCTGGCCGTAGCTGGCGTGCCGGCCAATCCGACGCCGAACGACGTCCTCAACCTCAGCCTCGGCGGCGCCGGCACCTGCTCGGCGACGTTCCAGAGCGCGATCGACGCCGCGGTCGGTGCCGGGACGGTGGTCGTCGTCGCCGCCGGCAACAACAACGCCAACGCGGCCAGCTACCAGCCCGCAAGCTGCACCAATGTCATCACCGTCGCCGCCACGGGCCACACCGGCGGCCGCGCGTTCTACTCGAACTTCGGCCCGACCGTCGAGATCGCCGCGCCGGGCGGCGACTCCCAGCTCGGCCGGACCATCCTCTCGACGCTCAACGCCGGCACGACGACCCCAGGCGCCGACAGCTATTCGAACTACCAGGGGACGAGCATGGCGACGCCCCACGTCGCCGGCGTCGTCTCGCTGATGCTCTCCGTCAACCCGTCGCTGACCCCCGGACAGGTGACAGCGATCCTACAGGCGAGCGTGACGCCGTTCCCGGCCGGCAGCTCGTGCACGACGTCGACGTGCGGCTCTGGCATCCTCAACGCCGCCGCAGCGGTCGCCCGCTCGACCGGCAGCCAGCCGGCCCTGCCGCCCGGCGCGTTCGCCAAGCTCTCCCCGTCGAACGACCAGCGCAACCTGGCCCGGCCCGTCACCTTGCGCTGGGCGACGAGCGCCGGCGCGACGTCGTACGAGTGGTGCGTCTCGACGAGTAGCGGATCCTGTGCCAGCTGGACGTCAACGAGCGGCACCTCCGTCTCCCTGACGAGCCTCGCGGCGAGCCGCCGGTACTTCTGGCAGGTGCGGGCGAGGAACGTGACCGGCACCACGAACGCCAACGGCGGCTCCTGGTGGCAGTTCCGCACCGCCTGATGGACAGTGGCCGCGCGCTACACAAGGCAGAGCCTCGCCGATGGTCTCGGACGACTCTCGAGGATGTTCCACATCGTCGTCATCGGTACGGCGTTGGCGGCGACCATCGAGCTCGAATGGCGCGGCCCGGCGATCGCCGCCTACCTGATGCTGACGATCCTCGCCGTCGCCGGGGGCGTGATGCACGGTGCGGCAGCCGTCATCGTCCGCATCTCGACGATGATCGTCGGGCTCATGATGCTCGGCGTCGACGGCGGGGTGCCGAGGATCTTCATCGGGATCGTCGTGGGCGGGGCCGCGCTGGGGCTCGCCGCCGAGATGACGCGGCCGTTCCGCACGAGGGCAGACGGGGTCAGACCGGTCTGATGGATCTCGGCTTCACGTCAGCCGGCCGGGATCGAGGGCCCGGATCACACCACGGCCTGCGCGGCGTAACGATCCGCCACCAGGGCCGAGACGCGACGACGTGTCTCCTCGATCCCGACGGGCTGGAACCGATCGTCGAGCTCGTTCGTCGCGCAGTCGAACAGGCCCGCGACGACCGGGGTGCCGGCGGCGATCCCCGTCACCGCGGCGACATAGCAGCGCGTCACGTAGATCTGCGGGCCCTCGATCGCGTAGACGGCAGTGTCGCCGACCCGCGGCCGCGGCCCGGGGGGCGGGGTGTTGACGCCGAAGTAGTCGATCACGCCACGCTCGGTCAGCTCCATGAACCGGCCACGAGCCTCATCGACACTCGCGCCGACCATGCACAGCGGCTTGCGGTCATCCGGCGAGAAGATGAACGACAGACCGCCGCCGAGCGTGTAGACCTGGCCGTCCCACTCGTGCATCACCTCGCTGACGTACACCTGGGCGGGGACCTCGAGTAGATCCGGGAAGAACGTCGAGCCTGCGATCGCCCCACCGGGCTCCATGTCCGTCGCGCCGTGCGAGGCGAGGGTCGAGAACGTGCGCGTGTTGCAGTTCGCCGCGCAATTCACGCGCAGGCCCGAGATCCCGTAGGCGGCCTCAAGCAACTCCTTCGCGTGGAGCATCGTGAAGAACCCGTCGACCGGCACCGCCTCGGCCGCAGGGCTGTCGCTGTAGGCGATCACGGGATGCGTGGTCAGCCCGGCCAGACGGACGCCCGGCAGCGCCAGGATCGGCCGGATCGCCTCGACGCACTCGTCGATCGTCCAGCCACCGACCATGCCGGCGTAGTGCGCGTCGTCGAGGCGGTTCACGCGGACGTACACGTCCTGGACGCGCCCGATGGCCCGCGCCGCGTCCGACAGGTGCCGGGCGGCGGCGACCGTATGGACGGTGACGGCGTCGGGCGAGTAGGACAGCACCTGCTCGACCTGGCCGCGCGGGATGTTCGACAGGTGCCCGACGTGGCCGAGTCGCTGCCCGTAGCGGTGGACGACGTGCGCCTGGATCGCCTCGACCGCGACGATGCCGTCGAACCCCTGCTCGAGGGCGATCGCGCCGACGTACGGGTTGTGGCCATCCTGCTTCGTCATCGCGTACGCCCGCAGGCCGAGCCGCTTCGCCTCGGCAGCCATCAGCCGCGTGTTCCCGGTTATCGCGTCCAGGTCGAGGACGTGCGTCGCCGCGGGGATCGCACCCGACTGGTGCAACGAGAACGCCGCGTCCAGCAGGTTCGGATTCTGTCGCTCGATCCGGTCGAACAGCATGCCGTCCTCCTCGTCGTCCCCGCGCCTGCTGCCGTCGTACCAGACGCCGCGAGGGCTGTCAAGCAGGGCGGCCGAGCGCCGCGATCACCTCGTGGGCCGCGGCGACCCAGCCGAACTTCATCGCGAAGTTGCGCAGCGTCGCGACGTGCAGGTCCGGCGCGAAGCTCGAGACGGCATCCGACACGATGGTCGTCGCGTACCCATGATGGAATGCCTCGCGCGCGGCCTCCTCGACGCAGATCTGGGTCACCGTGCCGGTCACCACGAGCGAACGGACGCCGCGAGCGCGCAGACGCTCGTCGAGGTCGGTGCCGTGAAAGGCGCCGTACCCGAGCTTGTCGATCACCTCCTCGCCGGGCGCGGGCGCAAGTTCGTCGATGACGTCGGCGCACCGGAGCGGTGTAGGTGCGTCGCTGTACGCGCGAACGTGATCCGGCCAGCAGGCACGCGTTGCGGGGTGACACTCCGGCGACCATCGCCAGAGGAGGTTGTCGGTCTCGAGGGACAGGAACCGCGTGAAGACGACCGGCAGGCCGCGGGCGCGGAAGGCGGCCAGCAGGCGACGCTGGGCGGCGATCGTCGCCCGCGCTTCGGCCACCTCGAGCGGCGCCCCCGCGCGCACGAAGTCGTTCTGCATGTCGACGACGACGAGTGCCGGCGCCTCGAGCCGTTCGATCATAGGCACCGCCGAGGCGACGCGCGGTACGGGGGGGCCGTCGATGCGCCGATCCTAGCGCCTGATGTCGTTCGGTCGCTCGCCAGTTCCAAACCGGCGGTACGTCGGACGATCGCCTACCCTCCAGCCCCAGCCGACAGGAGAGGGCGCGATGAAGCGCGTACAGCTTGAGGAGCTGACCACGAAGGAGTTCGAAGCGGCGGGCTTCAAGGCCGCGATCGTCCCCATCGGATCATGTGAAAGCCACGGCGACCACATGCCGTTCGGCACCGACGCGATCGCCTCGCATGCGCTCGCAGTGCGGATCGCCGAGCAGCTCGAGCAGACTGTCGTGCTGCCGCCGAACTATCTCGGCATGAGCGGGCACTACCGGCACAAGCCGATGTGCGTGACGGTCAGCGCCGACACGCACATCAGGATCATCCGCGACGTGCTCGAGTCGCTCCACCACTGGGGGATCGAACGGGTGCTGCTCCTGAACGGCCACGACGGCAACATCCCGTCGGCCGAGATCGGGGCCCGCGACATCAAGATCGCGCATCCCGAGATGAGCATCGCCGCGATCGACTGGTGGGTGATCCTGAACCAGATGCTGCCGAAGGACACGTTCGAGGTCTGGAGCGGCTGGGGCCACGCGGGCGAGGTCGAGACGTCGCTCGGCCTGACGCTCTTTCCGGAACTCATGAACATGGCCGAGGCGCGCGGCCAGGTCCCGACCGTCGACCCGTTCGTGAAGGAGATCTGGCTCTTCGAGGAGATCACCGCCTACGGCGCGTCCGGCGCCCCCAGGCGAGGCACCGTCGAGAAGGGCGAGAAGATCGTCGCCGCCGTGCTCGACTACATGATCCCGTACATGCAGCGCTTCGAGCAGCGCGGGCTCGTCTACGACCCGCAGGACGAGCCGATCCGTTAGTGGTTCGACCCTGAAAGAGCGGGATCTGATCCCTTTCTTTCACGGTCCAGCGGCGCGAACGACTCGGCGGAACGACCGCGGCGCCGCTTACGACTCGAGCGTCGTGATCGCGTCAGCCAGCAGACCGAGCGCCTCGTCGATCGTCTCAGGCACGTCCCGGCCCTCCTGCCGCAACAGGGTCAGGCACATCCGCAGCTCGTGGTCGGCCCCGTGCAGGTGGTGCATCGCACTGGCCAGCGATCGGGCCGGCCCATCCAGCTCGGTCATACTCCCACCGTTCGGTGAAGAAGGGACGCCCGCCGTCCCACCGCCCGCAGCCTTGCACAGCGAGCGATGCGCCGATCCGGGTGCCTGCGTCGTTCGATAGACTCGGCAGCCGATGGCGACCGCCGAGACGAGCCGCTCCGCCCCGCGCACGGTCGACGATCTCGAAGAGCTGCTGTCGCGACCCACGGCGGCGGTCGTGGCCGACCTGGCGGCCGTGGACGGCGACATCATGCTGCTCGGCGTCGGCGGCAAGATGGGACCGACACTCGCGAGGATGGCGCGCCGGGCGGCTCCCGATCGTCGCATCATCGCCGTTGCTCGCTTCAGCGATCCCGCGGTTGCAGCAGCCCTCGAGACGCACGGCGTCGAGCCGATTCGCGCCGACCTGCTCGACCGTGCCGCGATCGCCCGCCTCCCGCGCGTGCCCAATGTGATCCTGATGGCCGGCCACAAGTTCGGCACCAGCGACGCACCGTCGCACACATGGGCGACGAACACCATCCTGCCGGTGTTCGTCGCCGAGGCGATGGCGGAGAGCCGGATCGTGGCCTTCTCCACCGGCAACGTCTACCCGTTCCTCCCGGTTGCCGCCGGCGGCGCGACCGAGGACGAGCCGCTCCTGCCGGCGCCCGGAGACTACGCCGCCAGCTGCATCGGCCGGGAGCGGGTGCTCCGCTGGTACTCCGAGACCCGCGGCACGCCGGGCCTCATCTACCGACTCAACTACGCGATCGATCTGCGCTACGGGGTGCTCCACGACATCGGGCGCAGGGTGCGCGATGGCGAGCCGATCGACGTGACGATGGGCCACGTCAACGTCATCTGGCAGGGCGACGCCAATGCCGTCGCGCTGCGCTGCCTGCGGCACTGCACGACCCCGACGGAACCGCTCAACGTGACGGGCCCCGAGACGACGTCGGTGCGGGCGGCCGCCCACGCCTTCGCGGAGCATTTCGGCACCCGCGCGATCATCACCGGCGAGGAGGCGCCGACGGCGCTGCTGAGCGATGCCAGTCGCGCGCTGGAGCGGTTCGGGCCACCGACCGTATCGGTCGCGACGCTGATCGCCTGGCAGGCGGACTGGCTCGCGCGGCGCATGCCGACACTCGCCAAGCCGACCGGCTTCGAGGTCCGCGATGGCTCGTTCTGACACGGCCGCCGTCCCGATCGGCGCACTCGGCGTGGACGACCTCGATGCGGCTCTGGCTCTCTCCGCGGAGGCCGGCTGGAACCAGGTCGCGGCGGACTGGCGACTCATGCTCCGCCTCGGCACGGGCTTCGCAGCGCGGGACGGCGATCGCCTTGTTGCGACGGCGATCGTCCTCCCCTACCGGCCCGCGTTCGGCTGGGTGAGCATGGTCCTCGTCAACGGACCGTACCGTCGGCGCGGGCTGGCGACCCGACTGGTGGAGCGGGCGACGACCGCACTGACGGCCGCCGGCATCGTCCCCGTCCTCGACGCGACGCCCGCCGGGGCGGAGGTGTACGGCCGGATGGGTTTCAGGCCTGTCGGGAACCTCGTCCGCTGGCGCGGCAGCTGCGGCGGGCGATTCGCGGGCGCGCCGGCACCGGCGATCACCGACCGCGTCCGCGACCTCGACACCGAGGCGTTCGGCGCTGATCGGGCCGCCATCCTCGACGACCTGGCCGGCCGCCCCGCGCCCGTCGCGGTGATCGCGCCCTCCGGCGCTGGCTACCTGCTGTCACGGGCCGGGCGCACCGCCACCCAGCTCGGGCCACTCGTGGCCCGCAACGAGGCGATGGCGCTGTCACTCCTCGCACGAGGACTCGACGGCATCGCCGGCGCCGCCGTCGTCGACGTCCCTGAGGAGGCGGCTGCCGTCGCCGCACACCTCGCCGGTCGCGGGTTCGTGCCCGAGCGGCCATACGTGCGGATGGCTCTCGACCGGGACGCAATCTCCGGTACGCCGGCACTGATCCACGCGATCGCCGGACCGGAGCTCGGCTGATGCGCTTCACGGACATTCCCGTCGAGACACTGGCGACGTTCCGCTCCGGCACGGTCATCCCCGCGCACCCGCTCGCCCTTGACGCCGCCCGCGACCTGGACGAGCGGCGCCAACGCGCCCTCACCCGCTACTACCTCGACGCCGGCGCGGGCGGGCTCGCCGTCGGCGTCCACACCACGCAGTTCGCGATCCGCGACGTCGGGCTCTACCGCCCGGTCCTCGAGTTGGCAGCCGAGACGGTTCAGTCGTGGGCCACGCGGCCGATCTTCCTCGTCGCCGGCGTCGCCGGTCGCACCGATCAGGCGCTCATGGAGGCGTGCACCGCCCGCGACCTCGGCTACCACGCCGCCCTCGTCAGCCTGGCCGCGTTCGGCGACGCCAGCGAGGATGAAATGCTGGGCCACTGTCGCGCCATCGCCGACGAACTTCCGGTGATCGGGTTCTACCTGCAGCCCGCGGTGGGCGGCGTCGTGCTCTCACGGGCGTTCTGGGAGCGCTTCGCCGCGATCGAGAACGTGATCGGGATCAAGGTCGCGCCGTTCAACCGCTACCGCACGCTGGACGTCGTCCACGGCGTCGCCGCCGCGGGCGCGCAGGAGCGGATCTCCCTCTACACGGGCAACGACGACCACATCGTGCTCGACCTGACGGTGCCGTTCCGCACGGCGGCGGGCGAGGCCCGCTTCGTCGGCGGGCTGCTCGGGCACTGGTCAGTCTGGACGCGGACGGCCGTCGAGATCCTTGAACGCTGCCGCGCCGTTCGCAGCCAGGACGCCGCCCCCGTCGACCTGCTCGCCCTCGACAGTGCCGTCACCGACTGCAATGCCGCCTTCTTCGACGTCGCCAACGACTTCCGCGGCGTCATCGCCGGCTGCCACGAGGTGTTGCGCCGGCAGGGACTGCTCGCCGGCCGCTGGTGCCTCGATCCCGGCGAGGACCTCAGCCCCGGGCAGTCGGCGGCGATCGACCGCGTCTACCGGCTCTACCCGGAACTCGCCGACGATGCCTTCGTCGCCGAGAACATCGACCGCTGGCTGGCATGAGCGACCACCCCGACCACGAGACCATCGAGCGCCTGCTGCGCGACCACGAGATCGAGTTGGTCCGGTTCGAGACGCCCGACCTGAACGGCGTATCTCGCGGCAAGACCGTCACCGCCGACCACTTCTGGGGCTTCGTCGACGACGGCCTCGCGCTGGTCAGCGACATCTACTGCTGGGACCACGAGTGCTTCGTCGCGACCGGGACCGGCTTCGGCGAGGACCTGACGTTCGCCGACCTCGTGATGCGGCCGGACCTGGCGACGTTCCGCGTGCTGCCGCACGTTGCGGGCCAGGCGCGCGTGATCTGCGACATGGAGTACGCCGACGGGCGGCCGGTCGAGGCGAGCCCGCGCCGTGTGCTGCAACGCCAGGTCGAGCGCGCCGCGGCGCTCGGCCTGACCGCGCGGATGCAGGCCGAGTACGAGTTCTACCTTCTCGGCGCGGACACCCGACAGCCGTTGTTCGGCGGCACCGACATCACCACGACGTTGACGAACCAGCGCGTGGCGGTGCTGCCGGAGATCGTCCGCCACCTGCAGGCACTCGGCCTGCGGCCACGCACCCTGAACCAGGAGTGGGGCCCGACCCAGTACGAGCTGACGTTCTCGCCCGTGGACGGCCTCGCGGTCGGCGACGACAACTTCACCTACAAGACCTACGCGAAGGAGATCGCCGTCCAGCACGGCCTGCTCGCCAGCTTCATGACGAAGCCCTTCATCGCTGCGAGCGGGTCGAGCAGCCACCTGCACGTGAGCCTGTTCGACGGTGTCCGCAACATCTTCTGGAACGACGCGCAGGAGGAACTGACGCCGGAGTTCTCGTGGGCGATCGGCGGCCTGCTCGACCACGCTGCTGCGCTGAACGCCTTCCTCGGTCCGACGGTCAATTGCGCCAAGCGCTACCGCAAGGACACGTACGCGCCAGCGAGCGTGACGTGGGGCTTCGAGAACCGGTCGGTAGCGATCCGCGTCAAGGCCGGACGCGGCGATGCGACCCACATCGAGAACCGTCTCGGCTCGGCCGCCTCGAACCCGTACCTCGCGTTCGCGGGGGTGCTGATTTCGATGCTCGACGGCATCGCGCGCAAGCTCGACCCGCCGCCACCGCTCCAGACCAACGCCTACCGCCGCGATGATCTCCCGCTCCTGCCGCGCACGCTGACCGAGTCGCTCGCCGCGTTCGAGGCCGACGAGGCCCTGCGGACGGCGCTCGACCCCGAGTTCGTCCGGGCCTTCGTCGGACTGAAGCGCCACGAGATCGCCAAGGCCGCCGCGGCGAACCCCGGCCACGACAGCGACGGCTGGCACGACGAGGTGACCGAGTGGGAGCGCGGACAGTTCCTGTTCCTCGCGTAGACGGCCGGGCCGACGTCCTGATCATCGGTGGCGGCGCCGCCGGCGGCGTCGTCGGGCGCCGCCTCGCCGAGGCGGGCATGAGCGTCCTCTGCCTGGAGCAGGGCGACTGGCCCGACCGCGCCGACTACCCCGGGCCGAAGCCCGACTGGGAACTGCAGGCGATGAGGCGGTGGGCGGCCGATCCGACTGTACGGGGGAGGTGGGCCGACTACCCGATCGACGCCTCGGAGTCGGACATCGTGCCGCTGATGTACAACGGCGTCGGTGGCTCGACCGTCCTCTACGCCGGGGACTGGCCGCGCCTGACGCCGTCCGACTTCCGCGTCCGCACGCTCGACGGTGTGGCCGACGACTGGCCGCTGACGTACGAGGACCTCGAGCCGTTCTACGACCGGATCGCACGGGCAGTTGGGGTCGCGGGCCTCGCGGGCGACCCGGCCTACCCGGGCGGCGCCGAACTGCCGCTGCCGCCGCTGCCGCTCGGCCGCGGCGTGATGGATGTCGTACGCGCCCACGACCGGCTCGGCTGGCACTGGTGGCCGGCTCCGAGCGCGATCCTCTCAGCGCCGTACGCCGGACGCCAACCCTGCGCACAGTGGGGCGCGTGCATGCAGGGCTGTCCCGAGGGCGCGAAGGCGTCGACCGACGTCACCCACTGGCCGCAGGCGATCGCGCTCGGGGCGCGCGTCGTCACCGGCGCGCGCGTGACGCGGCTCCTGCTCGGCCCAGACGGACTGCTCACCGGCGCCGAGTACGTGGACGCCGAGGGCAGGACCGACCGCGCCGAGGCCGACGTCGTGGTACTCGCCGCGAACGCGGTCGGAACGGCACGGCTGCTCCTGCTCTCAGCCTGCCCTGCGTTCCCCGACGGGCTCGCGAACACGAGCGGCCTCGTCGGGCGACGGCTGATGATGCACCCGTTTGCCGTCGTCACCGGCGTGTTCGACGACGCGCTCGAGACCTG
Organism: Actinomycetota bacterium; assembly: GCA_009885805.1. Taxonomy (GTDB): domain Bacteria; phylum Actinomycetota; class Thermoleophilia; order Gaiellales; family F1-60-MAGs149; genus VFJZ01. The sequence goes on along the minus strand of VFJZ01000056.1, from coordinate 15,055 downwards.
GCGCGGGAACGTCGGCTCGCGCATCCACTCGCTGCAGTTCTACGAGACCGACGACAGCCGCGGCTTCGTGCGGGGCGCCAAGTGGAGCCTCGCGCCCTCGACGGGCGGGCCGATCAACGCCGCGATGCCGGCGCGCGCCGGCGCTGCCGTGTGGGGACCGGACCACCACGCTCGGGTGCGGGAACGCTTCGGTCACTGCCTGAGCTGGGGCATCTTCGGCGAGGACCTCCCCGACGAGGAGAACCGCGTCACGCTCGACGAAACGCTCGTCGACACCTCCGGCGTGGCCGCGCCGCGCGTCAGCTACCGCACGTCGGCGAACTCGCGGCGGCTGCTCGACTTCCACGTCGACCGGGCTCGGGAGTCGCTGGCGGAGGCCGGCGCGCACACCGTCGACACGCTTACCCAGATGCGCAGCGCCGGCTGGCACCTGCTCGGCACCGCCCGCATGGGCACGGATCGGGAGACGTCGGTCGTCGACGAGTGGGGTCGGGCGCACGACATCGCCAACCTCTACGTCGCGGACGGCAGCGTGTTCATCACCGCCGGGGGCGTCAACCCGACGAACACGATCTGTGCGCTGGCGCTGCGGTTCGCGGATCGCCTGATCGAGAACCGCGCCCACCAGCCGGTGCCGGCGTGACCGCGACCGCGTTCAGTGCGGAGCTGCGCGCCCGCCTCCGCGGCATCGCCGACGGCCTGATCCCCGGTACCGCCGAGATACCGTGGCCCGGCGAGATCGACATCGCCGGACGCCAACTCGACGTCGTACTCGTGTCGCGGCCCGACCTCGCAGACGACCTGCGGCGCGCGCTCGACGGGGCCGGCGAGGCCGCCGACCCGATCGAGCTGGTGTCGCGGCTCGCCGCGGTCGACCCGGCAGCGCACGACGCACTCGTCACCGTTGTCGTCGCCGGCTACTACCTGCATGGCGACGTCAAGCGTCGGCTCGGGTATCCGGGTCAGGTCGCGGCGGCCGTCAGCGTCGACGCGTACCCGGACTACGCCCACGAGGGCCAACTCGAGCGGGTGCTCGAACGGGGCCCGATCTACCGCCGGACGCCGCCGGGATGAACTCGCGCCCACTTGTCCGGATTCCCCAGGAAGCGTCATAAGAGAGGCATGAGTGGCGGTCTCGGGCTTCGCCCGGGTGTGCATCCTCGTGTTCGGCGCTCGCGAGCGGTCGGTGACGTCGTCGGGGTGTTCGATTTGAGTCGACGGGGCGGTGTTCGCGCCGGCGTTGCCGGGCCGCAGGATCCCGGCCACCGCCTCGCGCGTCTCCGCGCAGAAGGCGAGCATCGGATGGAACCCGAAGCCGCGCTTGTAGGTCGGCGCGGCGCCCTCCTTTGTCCGAATGGCTCGTCACCAGCGACGCGTCGACGTCGATCGTGATCCGCTCCGGCGCCGCACCGAGCCGCCAGGCCCGCCTCCTGGCGGCGCCGCGCGCCTCACGGATCGCCTCCAGCTCATCCGCACCGACCGCCGCCACGACCCGCGCGACGCTCGACGAAGACGCGACCCGGCCGAACAACTCCGGCTGGTCACGCAACGCCGCCAGGTCAGAGACCGCGTCGCCGCCATCGACCAGCATCACCACCAGATCACGCAGCACCCTGCCGCCATCGACCGACGAGCGCCGCTGCGTGCGACCCGCCAACGCGGCCGACAATTCCGCCGTCAACCCGACGCGGTCCGCCAACTCGGCGACCGCGGCGGTGCCGGCACTGTCAACCCGTCGCCGTCGGCGACCAGTTTCATACGCCCGATCCGCGCTGTAGCGTTCACCCGCAAGGTGAGTCCTCCTGGGCTGGGCATTCGAGTTTCGACAACCCGAATAATCCCTGCTCAGGCGGACATCACCCGCTACCCCGAGACCACCCGCGACAACCCTTGCTGACGAATCCGGGCTTGAGCGGCTACGCAATCTCGCCGATACCGATCGTGGTGTGGGCTACGACAGCGACAGCAGCGTCATCCGCCGAATCGCAGGCGTCGTCGCGATCATGCTCTACGAGTTGGAGATCTTCCCCGACGAGACGTACGTCTGCAATGAGTTCGTTGGTCTGGAGGCTCTGATAGGCAACCACCCTCCCGAACTGTCGCCCGAGGAGGCGTACGACAAGGCGATCCACCCGGACGACCGGGAGGCGTACGACGCGAGCTTCGGACAGCTCCTCCGCGCCGTCCCGACCGAACTGGAGTACCGGCTGGTGGGCTTCGATGGCCGGGTGCGGTGGGTGTGGGACCAGATGCATCCGGTACGGTCCGACACGGGGCTCCTCGTCACCGGCGTTGTGGTCGACATCACCGAGCGCAGGCGTGCGACGGACGAACTTGCGCGTACCGAGAAACTCGCGATCGGTCGGGCAGAGCGGCAGGGGACGCTGCGACCGATCGGCGAACGGATCCTGGGCATGCTGCTTCCCGAGGCGCTCCACGAGACCGCCGGCGCCGTCGCCGCCGCCTTCGCCTGCGACGGCGTGGGTATCTGGCAGACCACCGAGGCCGGCGAGGGGCTCCTCCGGGCGGGCGTCGGCATCGTCGCCTCGGCCGTCACGCCGGAGGGGCTGCCGCAGCGCCCGGGCATCGTGGCGGCGACGACCGAACGAGATGCGCCCGTCGTCGTCGACGACCTCGAGACCGCAACGACCGCCCGGCGGGATCGGATTGCGCGGTTCGGAGCGCGAAGCGCCATTGCCGTGCCGATCGCAGGCGAGTCAGGTGTCTGGGGCTTCATCGAGGCGCTCTCACGGGATGCCGGCCACTTCGACACCGACGACGTGGGATTTCTGACGTCGGTCGTGACGACGATCTCGGCCGCAGTCGCACGGGATCGGGCAGACGCAGCGATCCGCTACCAGGGAACCTACGACGCCCTCACCGGACTCCCGAACCGCGCCCTCCTGGGCGACTGCCTGCGACTCGCGCTGGCGCGTGGGCGCGATGAGGGTCTGCAGACAGCGGCGCTCTTCATCGATCTCGACAACTTCAAGGACGTGAACGATACGTACGGCCACGGCCTGGGAGACCGTGTCCTCGTTGAGGTCGCCGAGCGGATCCAGAACGCCCTACGCCCGAACGACGTCGTGGCGCGCTTCGGCGGCGACGAGTTCGTGGTCGTCTGCCAGGCTGTCGGCGACGCGGCGGATGTCCGCGAGATCGCGCTGCGCATACTCCGGCATCTGGGCGAGCCGCTCACGATCCGGGACGCCGGCAACGTCACCCTCAGCGCAAGCATAGGCATCGCGTTCGGCCCGGACCTCGTCGGCCCGGACGAGGCACTCCGCGACGCCGATACGGCGATGTACGCGGCCAAGAGCGCAGGCCGCGGCCGGGTCGAGGTGTTCGACGACGCGATGCGCAATCGAATGCTTGCGCGGGTGAGGAAGCAGGACGACCTGCGTGTGGCGATCGAACGGGACGAGTTCGAGGTGCACTACCAGCCGATCGTCGAGCTCCAGTCCGGCGCCATCACAGCGGTCGAAGCACTGGTGCGCTGGCGCCACCCGACCCTCGGCCTCATCTCTCCGGACGCCTTCATCAGCGTCGCCGAAGACACCGGGCTGATCACGGCGATCGGTCGAAACGTGATCATCTGCGCCACACAGGATGCGGTGCGCTGGAACCGGGGACGGGCCGGCGCTCCTCCGATCGGCGTCAGCGTCAACGTCTCGCCGCGGCAGCTGAGCGATGCCGGACTCGTCGACCATCTCCGTGCGAGCCTCGAGCAGTCGGGACTCCCCGGGGAGCTCCTCGGGCTGGAGATCACCGAGTCAATCCTGCTCGACGATGACCCCGGACACGCCGGGCGGATCGAGGACATCAAGGCGCTAGGCATCCGGCTGCTGCTCGACGATTTCGGCACCGGATACTCGTCTCTCGCGTACATCCAGCGCTTCCCACTCGACGCCCTGAAGCTGGATCGCACGTTCGTGGCGGGCCTCCACGAGACGCCCACAACGACAACCACGAGCATCGTCGCCGCCGTATCGACGCTCGCCAACGCGCTCTCGATCGACCTCATCGCCGAGGGTGTCGAAACGAAGGCGCAGTGCTTAGCCCTCCAGTCACTCGGCTGTCGGCTCGCGCAAGGGTTCCTGTTCTGTCGCCCGGTCCTGGCGGACGAGATCAGCCGACTCGTGGCCGACCCGGTCGCCTGGACGCTGCCGAAGTCGGCCTGACGCATCCGCGATCGGCGGCGCGTTGCCGCTCCGGTCGCTTGCCGTGCATGATTCCCCCACTTCGACGCGGGGTGGAACTGTGATCGAGATCGAGGGCAAGCAGGTGTTCACCGAGCTGTCTGAGCTCGTCGATCCGCGGCACGCCGCGCTCCTCGTGATCGACATGCAGCGCGACTTCTGCGAGCCGGGCGGCAGCTTCGACCGGCTCGGCGTCGACCTGTCGATGTACCCGCCGGTCATCCCGCGGATCGCCGGACTGGTCGAGGGCGCCCGTGCCGCCGGCGTGCTCGTGGTCTTCGTCCAGATGACCGTGCTGCCGGGGCGCCTGAGCGACTCGCCCGCGCAGATCCGCTTCAACCTGCGCCTGCATCTCGCTAGCCAGCGCTCGGGCGAGCCGCTCGGCTACACGCTGGACGGATCGCCCGGCCAGGAGATTCTCCCCGAGCTCGCGCCGGCGCCGGGCGACCTCGTCGTCAAGAAGTACCGCTCGAGCGGGTTCTGGGGCACGAACCTGGATCTGCTCCTGCGGAGCAACGGCGTCGCCACCGTGGTCGTGAGCGGCTGCACCACCGAGGGCTGCGTCGAGTCGACCGCGCGCGACGCGATGTTCAACGACTACTACGTCGTCATCGCCGACGACTGTGTCGCGAGCGACGATCGGGCGCAACACGACGCGTCGATGCTGCTGATGCGGCACCGCTTCGACATCGCCTCCTCGGACGACGTGCTGCGAATCTGGAGCGCGTGAGCCGCCGATGACACTCTCGGTCCTGCCCGCGGCCGGCACGATCTCGTTCGCCCGCGGCGTCCCGTCGCCGGACATGTTCCCGCTCGAACGGCTCGCCGAGTGCGCCCGGCAGGCGGTGCTCGACCACGGGCGCGTGGCGCTGAACTACGGCGCGCCGGCCGGCTACGAGCCGCTGCGGGAGTGGATCGCGGCCCGGCACGGCGTCGCCGCCTCCCAGGTGCTCGTCACTCCCGGTTCGCTGATCGGCCTGAACCTGGTCGTGCGCACGCTCTGCGCCGGCCGCTCGGCCGCGGTCGAGGCGCCGACCTACGACCGGATGCTCCACGCCCTCGCCGACGCGAACGCAGCGGTCCTGACCGTGCCGCGAAGCGGCGCCGGACTCGACCTCGACCGCCTGGCCACGCTCGCCTCGGGCGCCGACCGGCCGGCGCTCCTCTACGTGCTGCCGACGTTCCACAACCCGACGGGCACCACCCTCGACCTCGAGCAGCGCCGCGCGCTCGTCGCAATCGCGATCGAGCACGACCTCACCGTCTTCGAGGACGACCCGTACGGGCTGGTGCGGATCGACGGCACGCCGCAGCCGTACCTGCACGACCTCTTCCGCGAGCAGGGCCGGCCCGACCTGGCGATCTTCGCGTCGTCGTTCTCGAAGTCGGTGGCGCCGGGCCTGCGCGCCGGCTACCTGGTGCTTCCGCCCGGCCTGGTCGCGCAGCTGACGGAGGCCGCCTCCCGGCTGTACGTCTCGCCGCCGCTGCTCCCGCAGGCGCAGCTCCACGCCTTCCTCGCCGCCGGCGACCTCGAACCACACCTGACGACGCTCGCCGCGTTTCTGAAGCCGCGCCGTGACGCCCTCCTCGCGGCGCTCGAGGGGTTGCCGCCGGACGCGACGTGGACGCGTCCGGAGGGCGGCTACTTTCTCTGGCTAGAGCTGCCCGGCGGACTCGACGGCGAAGCGCTCGCCGAACGCGCTGTCGCCGTCGGCGTGACGTTCTCGGCGGGCGCCGGCTTCTTCGCGGCCGAGCCGCGGCGCGCGACGGCCCGTCTCGCGTTCAGCTATCCGTCCGTGGCCGAGATCGAGGCCGGCGCCGCGCGCCTTGTCAATCTGATCCGCGACTGCATCGTCGACCGAGGAGAAGCCCGATGACGCTCGACCCGAAGTTCTTCGCCACCGATGACCAGCCCGTCCCCGGCCCGCCCCGAGAGCTCGTCGGCTACGGCGAGCATCCGCCGAAGGTGCGCTGGCCGAACGGCGCGCGCGTCGCCGTGCAGATCGTGGTGAACTACGAGGAGGGCTCCGAGAAGACGTTCGCGATGGGTGACGGCGAGAACGACATCCTCTACGAGCTGCCGTTCAAGCTCGACGATCAGCGCGATCTCGCCGTCGAGTCGATGTACGAGTACGGCACCCGCGCCGGCATCTGGCGGATGTTCCGGGTGTTCGACGCCGCCGGGATCCCCGTCACCTTCTTCGCCGCCGCGGTCGCGCTCGAGCGGAACATCGAGGTTGCGAAGAAGCTCTCGGCGCGCGGCGACGAGGCCGCGAGCCACGGCTTCCGCTGGTCGAACCACTTCGAGATGACGCGCGAGGAGGAGCGCGAGGCGATCGCGCGTGCGATCACCTCGATCGAGCGCACTGTCGGCACTCGCCCGCTCGGCTGGTACTGCCGCGAGATGAGCGTCAATACGCGCGAGCTCGTCGTCGAGGAGGGCGGGTTCGTCTACGACTCGGACTGCTACAGCGACGACCTGCCGTACTGGACGCGGGTCTCGGGCAAGCCGCACCTCGTCGTCCCGTACGGGCTCGTCGTGAACGACGCGCGGTACGTCCTCGCCCAGGGATACTCGAGCCCGGACGACTTCTTCGCGACGGCGAAGGCGCACGTCGACCGGCTTCGCAACGACGGCGACGACGTGTCGCGGATGATGTCGATCGGCCTGCATCCGCGCATCACCGGCAACCCCGCGCGAGCGGACGCGCTGGCGCGCTTCATCGACTACGCCCAGTCGCTCGGCGACGTCTGGTTCGCGCGGCGACTCGACATCGCGACGAACTTCATCGAGCAGCAACCGAGCGAGCGCTGGCTGTAGCCGCTACGCCGGCTGCCGAACCCAGTTGCGCAGCACGGTGTGCTCCGCGAACCCGAACCGCTGGATGTTCCGGTACGACGCGTTCGGGAGCCCGTCACGCAACTCGCCCGTCTCCGTGCAGAGCATCGTGCAGCCGAGGGTGCGTGCGTGTTCGATCCGCGCCGCGAAGATCGCACCCTGCCCGCCCTTGCCGCGATGCTCCGAAACGGTCGCGCCGAGGCCCAGGTAGGCGGCCGAGCCGCGGACGACCAGGGCGCCCGCGGCGGCCGGCTCACCCGCTGCCGTGGCGAGCCAGCAGGCCCAGCCCTCCCGCCCGGGCAGATCGCACAGGAGCGCCGCGACCTCGGCCGGCAGACCGTACGCCGAGCGCACGACCTCGGCGAAGGCGTGACCGTCGCCGGCGCCGATCCGGCGGACGTCGAGCGACGTCTCGACGGCGGGCGCCGGGCTCGCATCGCGGGCGAAGCGCATCCAACCCCAGCCGGGCTCGAATCCTCGCGCGACGAGCCACGCCTCGATCGTGGCCGGCTCGGCGCCCGGCTCGACGGCGACGTAGTACGTCGTCCCGGCCATGACCGCGATCACCTCGTCGAGTTGCTCCTCGGTCGCGGGCCGGTCGACGCCGAGGCCGACCACCCGGTTCAGCATCGGCACGGCGGGGGCACTCGGCGTTCGCAGGCACAACGACCCACCGACCTCGACAAGGTCCCCGGGCGCGCAGAACGAGCGATACGCCTCGAGTGAGAGCCGTCCCGGATCGGCCACGGCGCACACGCTATCACTGCGGCGGGCGGCGGCTACCGCCGCTTCTTCGGCTTCGGCGCCGCGAACCACGTCGGCGGCACCGGCTCGAGCGGCGGACCCTGGTAGGGCGCGCCGTGCAGGAACGAGCTTACGATCTTCCCCCGCGCGTCGTAGACCGTGACGATATCGCCCGGGAACGTGACACTGGCTGCGAGCGCCTCCTCGCAGAGCCGCGCCGACGATGACTCGGCGCGCACGACGCCACCGCGACGCACGAGGGCGAACTTCGCGCCGGTCGGCCACGGGCGAGGCGTTGGCGGTCGCTCCGCCACCGGCGCGGCCACACGGGGAACCCGCCGGACCGCCACCTCGACCCCGCCACGGAAACAGGCGATCGTCGTCCCCGCCGAGTCGCGGACCTCGATCTCTGCAGCGGATACCTCGCTCAGCTTCCTGGCGTGGGACGAGACGGCATCCAGCGTCCCCGAGAACGTGGTGGACGCGCGTCCCGTGGCGATGGTGAAACGGTCGGAGCTCATGGTGTCCTTGGCCGGGTTCGAGGTAGAGTCGCCGATGAGGCCGCGGCACGCTCCAGCGACCTCGCGGGCAACAAGGCCTCACACCGCTGGGACCCGCGCGTCTGCCAGAAAGGGCTGATTCTCGGACGTCGCCTCTACGGCGACCGCCGCGTGAAGGCGCCGATGGTGCGACGGGGCTTCAAGGAGTGGGCCGACGCCGGCTTCCCGCGCAACGCCGATGGCACCCCCCACGATGGATACGACGCAGCGAGGCTACGACCGGTTCGTGCGGGTCTCGTGGGACGAGGCGGTCGACCTCGCCGCGAAGACCATCGAGAACGTCGCTCGCACCTACGACGGCGCACAAGGCGCCGAGCGCCTCACGGCCCAGGGTCACTACGACCCGGCGATGATCGAGGCGATGCACGGCGCCGGCGTCCAGGCGATCAAGATGCGCGGCGGCATGCCGCTGCTCGGGGTCGGCCGCGTGTTCGGGTTCTACCGGTTCGCGAACATGCTCGCCCTGCTCGACGCGAAGTTCCGCCCCGACGCCGAGCCCGCCGAGCGCGTCGGCAGCCGGGCGTTCGACAACTACGCCTGGGGCACACCGACCTGCCGCCGGGCCACCCGCTGGTGACGGGCTCGCAGACCGTCGATTTCGACCTGTTCGGCGTCGAGCACTCGAAGCTGATCGTCCTGATCGGAATGAACTGGATCTGCACGAAGATGCCCGACGCCCACTGGCTCGCCGAGGCGCGCCTGCGCGGAAGCCGCGTGATCGTGATCTCGGCCGACTACATGCCGACGGCGAACAAGGCCGACGAGATCGTCATCCTCCGGCCCGGCTCCGACGTCGCGTTCCTGCTCGGCGTCGCACGCGAGATGATCGCGAACGACCTCTTCGACCGGGACGCGGTCGTCGAGCGCACCGATCTTCCCCTCCTCGTCCGGAGCGACACGGGGAAGCTGCTCGACGCGCGCGACGCGATCGCCGGCCACGCCCTCGCGACCCTCGAGAACGCCGTCGTGGTGCGACCACAGGCGGACATCGCCTCGACCCCGCCGATACCACCGTGGACGGCGGGTGCGCAGGTCGTGCCGGCCGAGTTGCGCGAGGCGTGGGGCGACTACGTCGTCTGGGACCCCGCAGCGAACGCGCCGGCCGCCGTCTCCCGCGACGAGGTCGGCGCCAGGATGCAGACGAGTGCGGCGCTCGAGGGCACCTACCAGGTGGCGCTGAATGACGGCACCACCATCGAGGCCCGTACCGTGTTCTCGCTGCTTCGCGACTATTCGCGAGCCTCCGCGTCGACGCCCTGCACGACGGCGCCCGGCTCGCGTTCCGTCTGAGCTGGCCGTCGGCGCAGAAGTCGGACCTCGACGGGCTGATGCGGTTCCGCGATGCCGCCGCGATCCAGCTTCCCGCGCGCACCGCCGATCAGCCGCCGATCATGATGGGGGCGCCCGGACAGCCGGTGCACATCCTGCAGTGGCGGGCGACCTGGCAGTCGGACGTCGACAACGCCGGCGAGGTCGCCGACAACGTCCTCAAGGTCTACCCCAACACGCCGAGCATCTCGGTCGCTTCGGGCCGACGTTCCTGCGCGAGCTCGCCGACTGCACGACCGCCCCCGTCTACGGTCTCCTCGCGGCGATCGGCGAACGGGCGATCGTGTTCGAGATCGCGGTGCGCGACATCGTGCCCCAGCGCCTCCCCCTCCGCCATCAGGTCGCGGTCAGCGGGGTCGAGGGCGACGAGATCGAGTGCGGCTGACCCGGGGTCAGGACAGAGCGAAGCCCTCATAGCCGTGCGCCGCGACCTCGTCGCACGCCCGCCGGAACGGGCCGCAGCCGCCGACGTACGGCATGAAGACGCGGGGTTTGCCGGGGACGTTCGCGCCGGTGTACCAGGACGCCGTCGCCGGGTAGAGGGTCGCGTCGGCAAGGTCGTTGACGTGCGTCACCCACGCCGCCTCCGCCGCCTCGGTCGCCTCGATCCGGTCGAACCCGTTCGTGTCCAGGTAGGCGATCGCAGCCGCGATGAAGTCGACGTGCTGCTCGATCGACACCGCCATGTTGCTGAGGACGGACGGGCTGCCCGGACCTGTGACGAGGAACATGTTCGGGAAGCCGGCGACCGCGAGCCCGAGCACGGTGCGCGGCCCCGCCGCCCACCGCTCGCGCAACTCGACGCCCCCGGCGCCGCGGATCGCGATGTCGCGCAGCGCACCGGTCATCGCGTCGAAGCCGAGCGCGAAGACGATCGTGTCGACGGCGTAGAACGCGCTGCCCGTCCGCACGCCGTCCGCGGTGATCTCCTCGATCGGGTCGGTGCGGGCATCGATGAGCTCGACGTTGTCCCGGTTGAAGGTGTCGTAGTAGTCGGTGTCGACGCAGGTGCGCTTCGTCCCGATGAAGTGCCGTGGGCAGAGACGCTCGGCGACGGCCGGGTCCCGGACGATCGCCCGGATCTTCGCGCGGGCGAACTCCTGCGCGATGCGGTTCGCGGCCTCCTCGGTGACGATGTCGGTGGCGGCGTGGGACAGCGCATCGATGCCGCCGCGCTCCCAACCCGCCTCGAACAGCTCCGCGAGCTCTGCCGGCGGGATCGCCAGCGCCGATCGATCTGGCGCCTCCACCGGCATTCCCGCGGCCGACGCGCACGCCAGTCGGCGACGGTCGGCGAACCCGCGCCGCAGCTCCTCGGCCTCCGCATCGGTGAGCCGGCGGTTCCGGGCCGGCACCGAGTAGTTCGGCGTCCGCTGGAAGACGTAGAGGCGCTCGGCCTGCCGGGCGATGACCGGGATCGCCTGGATGCCCGTCGAACCGGTGCCGACGACGGCCACGCGCCGACCGGTCAGATCCACGCCGTCCGGCCAACGCCCGGTCAGAAGCCAGGTGCCCTCGAAGCGCTCGAGTCCGGGGACGTCCGGCTCCCGCACGCTCGACAGGCACCCGGTCGCCATCACGCAGAACCGCGCGCGGTACCGCGCGCCGCCGTCGGTGACGAGTGTCCAGCGACTCGCCTCGTCGTCGAAATCGGCCGTCACCACACGCGTCCCGAACTCGATGTCGCGACGCAGATCGAAGCGGTCGGCGACGTGCTCCAGGTAGCGGAGGATCTCCGGCTGGGCTGCATAGCGCTCGCTCCACTGGAAGTCGCGGACGAGGTCCTCCGAGAAGGAGTAGGCGTAGTCCGTGCTCTCGATGTCGCAGCGAGCGCCGGGATACCGGTTCCAGAACCAGGTGCCGCCGACGCCGTCGGCGCGCTCGAGGACGCGCACCGACAGGCCAAGCCCGCGCAGCCGGTGGAGCATGTAGAGCCCCGAGAATCCCGCGCCGACGACGACCGCGTCGACCTCCGTCGCCGCCTCAGTCATGCCCACCGCGCCGATAGCGGAACGCGAAAGCGTCGCCGTCGGCGACGATCCGCCCGACGACGGGGTGCGGGAAGTGCACCGGCAGCACGTCGATGTCGCGATCGACGACGTCCCGGAGCCACCGCCGCCGGCTCGTGACCGCCTGCGCCGGATCCCAGCAGAAGATGGTGTGGAGCGACGGGTCGCTGACCTGCAGCGCGTGGTGGATGAGGTCGCCGGTGACGATGGCGCGCTGCCCTCGTGACGAGATCTCTACGCAGCAGTGCCCGGGCGAGTGGCCAGGAGTCGGCGTCAGGGTGATCGTGTCGTCGAGCGCGTAGTCGTCGTCGACGAGCAGAGCCTGCCCGGCCGCGACGACGGGCTCGCAATTCATAGCGAAGATCCGCGCCTGCGGGTCGGACGGGTCGAGCGCGGCGCGCTCCCACGCCTCGTACTCGCGGCGGTGGAAGATGTAGGTCGCGTTCGGGAACGTGGGGATCCAGCGACCGTCGACGATGCTTGTGTTCCAGCCCGTGTGGTCGAAGTGCAGGTGCGTGCAGAAGACGTAATCGATGTCGGCGAACCGCAGCCCGAGCGCGTCGAAGCCGTCCCGCCACGGCTGCCGGTCGAAGTCGAGCGGCGGTGGCAGTTCCTTGTCCTCGCCGGTACAGGTGTCGACCAGAATCATGTGCCGCGGGGTGCGGACGACGAACGTCTGGTACGTCATCACCATCCGGCCCGAGGCGTGGTCGAACATCTCCGGCTCGAGCGCCGCGATGTGCTCGGCGCCGAGATCGGCGTCCCAGGTCGGGAACATCGCCGCCGGTGTCCGCCAGGGGCCGTCCCGCTCGATGATGCTGGTGACCGTGACGTCGCCGACCCGTAGCTGACGCATGATGCTGGTACCGTAGGCCGATCGTCGGCGCAGGCCCGGCAGGGAGGACGCGATGCACGACTACGACTCGTTCTCGTTCGCCTCGAAGGACGACGTGCTCGAGGCGTCGAAGCGCTACTGGAACCCGGGCAAGACGCAGTTCTGGATCGACGCCGGCATCCCGCTCGTGATCGACCGTCGCGAGGGCTACCTGCTCTACGACCTGTCCGGCAAGCGTCTGATCGATGTCCACCTGAACGGCGGGACGTTCAGCCTCGGCCACCGCAACCCCGAGCTGATCGAGGTGCTGCGACGGGCGCTCGACCACTTCGACATCGGGAACCACCACTTCCCGTCCGTCGCCCGCGCCGCTCTCGCGCAGGAGTTGATCGAGACCGGGCCACCCGGTCTCGCCAAGGTCATCTACGCCTCCGGCGGCGGCGAGGCGGTCGACATCGCACTGAAAACCGCGCGTCACACGACTGGCCGCCGCAAGATCGTCTCGATCCACAAGGCGTACCACGGACACACGGGGCTCGCCGTCGAGACCGGCGACGAGCGCTTCTCGCGGCTGTTCCTCGCCGACCACGCCGACGAGTTTCCCCACGTTCCCTTCAACGACCTGCCTGCGATGGAAGCGGCACTCGCCGCCGGCGATATCGCAGCGGTCCTGCTCGAGACGATTCCGGCCACGTACGGCTTCCCGCTCCCGGCGCCGGGCTACCTCGAAGGCGTCAGGGAACTCTGCGAGCAGCACGGAACGCTCTACATCGCCGACGAGGTGCAGACGGGTCTGATGCGGACCGGCGAGCTGTGGGCGATCACGAAGCGCGGCATCTCGCCGGACATCCTCGTCACCGCGAAGGGCATCTCCGGCGGCCTGTACCCGATCGCCTGCGTCCTCGTCTCCGACCGCTGCGCACGCTGGTTGACCGAGGATGGCTTCGGCCACATGTCGACGTTCGGGGGTGCCGAGCTCGGCTGCGTCGTCGCCCTCGCGGCGCTGCGACTCTCGAACTCGGACGCGACGCGCGCGAACGTGCATCGCGCAGCCGAGCAGCTCGGCACCGGCCTGCGTGCGATCCAGGCGCGCCATCCCGAGTGGTTCACCGAACTGCGCCAGGACGGCCTCGTGATGGGCCTCGTCTTCGACCACCCGGAGGGCGCCAAGATCGTGATGCGCCACCTCTACGACCTGGGCGTGTGGGCGATCTTCTCGACCCTCGACCCGCGGGTGCTGCAGTGCAAACCGGGGACACTGATCGACGAGGCGCTGGGGGACGAACTGCTGGCGATCATGGCCGAGGCGATCGCTCGCGCCGAGGCGGAGGCGGCGACGCTCGCCGTTCACGATGGCGCTGCATGATCTGTCCGGCGGCGCGGCGGTCCTCGCGCGCCTCGCCGACGTCGCGCGCGGGACGCTGCCGCGCTACGGGCTGTCACCGGCCGCTACGGTGACGCTGCTGAACGTCTCCGAGAACGCGACGTTCCGCGTCGATGATCCCGCGACCGGACGCCGGACCGTGATGCGAGTCCACCGCCTCGGCTATCACAGCTTCGACGCGATCGCCTCCGAGCTGCTGTGGCAGGAGTCGCTACGCGCGGCTGGGGCGATCCGTACGCCGAGCGTGATCCCGACGACCGACGGCGAGCAGATCGTCACCGTGCCAGAGCCCGGCGGCGGCGAACCGCGCCGCTGCGTGATGTTCGAGTTCGTCGCGGGAGTGCAGCCGCCGGATGATCGACTCGTCGAATCGTTCGCCGAGATCGGCGAGATCACCGCGCGGATGCACACGCACACGCGGGCGTGGCCGCGCCCCGACTGGTTCACGCGCCACCACTGGGACGCCAACGCCGCATTCGGCGCCAGTCCTCGCTGGGGGCGCTGGCAAGACGCCCCGGGCGTCGGCCCTGGCGAACACGAGGTCCTTCTCGCAACCGAGCAGACGCTCGGTCGCCGGCTCACGGCGTTCGGGAAGGGCTCCGACCGGTACGGACTCGTCCACACGGATCTGCGTCTGGCGAACCTGATCGTCGATGGCGACACGACAACCGTGATCGACTTCGACGACTCGGGGTTCTCCTGGTACCTCTACGACCTCGGCGGCGCGCTCGGCTTCCTCGAGAATCATCCGGACGTCGACGGCATGATCACCTCGTGGTTGCACGGCTACCGACGGGTCTGCGAGCTGCCCGAGGAGGACGTCTTCGAGATCCCGACGTTCGTCCTGTACCGGCGGATGACCCTGCTGGCATGGCTCGGCTCCCACCCGAACACCGACACCGCAGCCGAGTTCGGCGACGACTTCGCGTCGACGACGTGCGCCGTCGCCAGGCGTTACCTCGCCACCCACGGCTGACGGCCTAGTGGTTCGACACGGAAATGGTGTTGTGGTCGAGGTTCCTGGAGCGAGCGGGGGGCTCGCCCGTCGCGCTGGGCTTGCCGGAGCAAGTTCAAGCGGCGGGCGGGTCACCCGCGAAGCCCGCGGCGGCGCCGCTTGCGGCGCAGCAGACGGTCGCCGCAGCGCGTTGGAGATGCG
>VFJZ01000063.1 GCA_009885805.1 Actinomycetota bacterium | reverse complement strand
TCGAGGCCGGCGAAGAGGGCACGGTCGCCATGCCCGGCCGCGATGCCGCGCGCAACGAGCGTCGCGCTCACGGGTAGAGGCCGGCGACGAGTTCGAAGGAGCGGACGCGATCGGCGTGGTGGAAGGTCGAGGTGGAGATCATCAGCTCGTCCGCCGCGGTGTCCCGCAGGAGGTCATCGATACCCGCACGCACCGTATCCGCGTCGCCCACGATGGCGCCGGCCAGGTGTTCGTCGACTGCCGCCCGCTCGCCAGCGCTGTAGACATGCGCTGCAGCCTGCTCCGGCGACGGGATCCGCCCGGGCCGCCCTCGGTAGAGGTTGAGGATCGCGAGCCGGGACGGCGCCAGCAGGTGCTCTGCGTGCGCGGTCGTCTCGGCGCAGAGCACGGAGGTGCAGACCATCGCGTAGGGCTGCTCGAGGTGCGCAGACGGCTGAAACCGATCCCGGTACAGATCCAGCGCCGGCAGCGTGTTGCGCGCGCTGAAGTGGCGCGCGAACGCGAACGGCAGTCCGAGCAGCCCTGCGAGCTGCGCGCTGTAGCCGCTCGAGCCGAGGAGCCAGACCGCCGGTGCGTCGCCCTCGCCGGGCGTCGCCGTGATTCCCTCGACGCGGCCCTCGAAGTACGCCGTCAGCTCGCCGAGCTGGTCGACGAAGTCGTCCGCTGACAGCTGTCCGGCGCCCCGCCGCAGCGCCGCCGCGGTGTGCGGATCGGTGCCGGGCGCGCGCCCGAGGCCGAGGTCGATGCGGCCGGGGTGCAGCGCCTCCAGCATCCCGAACTGCTCGGCGATGACCAGCGGCGCGTGGTTCGGCAGCATCACGCCGCCGGAGCCGAGTCGTAGCCGCTCGGTCGAGGCGGCGAGATGCGCGATCAGGACCGCCGGCGCGGAGCTGGCGATGCCTGGCATGTTGTGGTGCTCGGCAACCCAGAAGCGGTGGAAGCCGAGGCTTTCGGTGAGGCGTGCGATCGCCAGTGAGTTGGCGAACGCGTCGGCCGGCCTTGATCCCTCCGCGACGGGCGCGAGATCAAGTACGGAGAAGGGGACGGGCGGGTTCACGGCCGCTCGTTCCGCATCGCCGTCGAGGATATCGCTCCTCGCGAACGCGCCCCGCAGTGGGCCGCAGCATCAGGCGCAGCGCAGGCGGGCGACGTTCGTCGCTGCCAGAACCCCATGTACGAGGACGTTGATCCGCCACGTGTAGGGCAGGCTCGAGGTCTGGCAGCGCGCCCCGACCAGCGTCGTGCCGGGCCGTAGCAGCCCCGATGCCTTGAGCAGCAGCGGATGGCGGAAAGCGACACGCGTCATTCTGAAGGTCACGACCTCGCCCGCGCGGGGAGTGACGGTGACGGTACTCACGACGCGCGTCGTACGCGTCGGCGTGATGTCGGTCCGGATCACCGGACGAGTCACGGTGATGGTGGCCGCCGAGGCGGTAGCCGGTAGCAGCAGGACTGCCGCGAGCGCAACGATCTTCATAGGATCCCCCCCCAGGATCGGTAGCGTCTGCAGGATCGTCGATCCCGGCGGAAACCAAAGCGTGCTGTCCGCCGACCCTGGGTGAATCTCAGAACAACTGGTTCTCGCCGCCGAAGATGTCCGAGACGGAGCCTTCGCGGAAGATGTTGTCGATCGTCTGGGCGAGGATGCCGTCCGCGGGCAGGACGGTCACCTTCTGCGGCTTGCGGAGCGGGTCGACGGGGACGGTGTCGGAGACGATCACCTGGTCGAGCACGCTCGCCTCGATCCGCTCCAGCGCCGGTTCCGAGAAGATCGGGTGCGTCGCGCAGGCGATCACGCGCGCGGCGCCGGCGCGCCTGACGGCCTCGGCGCCCGCGCAAAGCGTGCTGGCGGTGTCGATCATGTCGTCGGAGATGATCGCGACGCGGTCGCGCACCTTCTCGACGCCGATGATGTCGAACACCTCGGCGACGTTCGGTTGCGGCCGGTCCTTGAGGACGATCGCGAGCGGCGCGCCGAGCATCTCGGCGAACTTCTTCGCCAGCTTCGTCCGGCCGGTGTCGGCCGACACGACGCAGACGGCGTTGCCGGTCAGTCCCTGGTCGCGGAAGTACTGCGCGAACATCGGCAGAGCTGTCATGTGATCGACGGGGCCATCGAAGAAGCCCTGGACCTGGCCGGCGTGGAGATCCATCGTCAGCACGCGGTTGACGCCGGCCGCTTTCAGCAGCGTGGCGACGAGGCGGGCGGAGATCGGCTCGCGCGGCTTGCCCTTCTTGTCCTGCCGCGCATACGGGTACAGCGGCAGCACCGCGGTGATGCGCTTGGCCGAGCCGAGATGAGCGGCGTCGACCATGATCAGTAGCTCGACCAGGTAGTCGTTGATGCTCATGCCGCCGGACGGGGCGAACGACTGGACGATGAAGACGTCAGCGCCGCGGATCGACTCGTCGTACCGTGCGTAGAGTTCGCCGCTGGCGAAGGTGCGGAGGGTAACGTTGCCGCAGGAGACGCCGAGCCGGACCGCGATCCGCTGCGCGAGCTCCGGATTCGAGCGGCCGGTCACGAGCAGCAGTCGCTTCGGCGCGACGAAGGCGGGTAGGTCCTGCATCCCTCGGTCCTCCGCTTGGTCGGGCGCGGGTGGTGCCACCACGTAGGGCGCCGCTGCGAACAGCTGATCAGGCATCGTCGTCCCTGCGAGCATAGCCGTCGATGTTCACCTGGCGCGCGCGGGCGATCGCGAGTGCGCCATCGGGCACGTCGTCGGTGATGATCGACCCGGCACCGGTGTACGCGTCGTCGCCGATGGAGACCGGAGCCACGAAGACAGTGTCGCTGCCGGTGTGGACGTGCGCGCCGATCGTCGTGCGCGTCTTGCGGCCCGCGTGGTAGTTGGCGGTGATGTTGCCGGCGCCGATGTTCGTGCCGGCGCCGATGTCGGCGTCGCCGATGTAGGACAGATGCGGGACCTTGGCGCCCTCGCCGATCTCGCTGTTCTTGATCTCGACGAAGGTGCCGGCCTTCGCGCCGGCGGCGAGGTGCGCGCCGGGGCGCAGGTAGCAGAAGGGGCCGACGCGGGCGCCCGGCCCGACGCGCGCGTCGACGAGGACGGCGTGCGGCCCGACCTCGGCGCCTGCGGCGACGTGCGTGGTGCCACGGAGGACCGTGAACGGCTCGATCCGGCAGTCGGGCTCGAGCGTGACGCCGTGGTCGACGAAGGTCGTCGCCGGATCGACGATGCCGACGCCGGCGAGCATGTGCGCCTCGAGGATCCGGTGGCGCCGCCGCCGCTCGGCGTCTGCGAGTTCCACGCGCGAGTTGACCCCGAGCATCGACTCGACGTCGTCGGTGACGTGCGCGGCGATCCGTCCGCCGGCCCTGTTGATGTGCGGCAGCACGTCGGGGAGGTAGAGCTCGCCCTGCGCGTTGTCGGGCCGGAGGGCCGCCAACGCCGCTCGCAGCGCTGCCGCGTCGAACACGTAGAAGCCGGCGTTGATCTCCGTCAGCTCGCGCTCGGCGGCGGTCGCGTCGCGGGCCTCGACGACCCGGACGACGCTGCCGTCGGGCTCGCGGACGATCCGGCCGTACGCGCCGGCCGGATCGATGTGCACCGTCAAGAGCGTCGCCGCCGCTAAGGCCGAGCGGTGCGTCGCGATCATCTCGCGCAGCAGCGCGCCCCGCAGGAGCGGCGCGTCGCCGTTCAGCACCAGCACGTCGCCGGCGAACGCTGCCAGCGGCGTCATCCCGCAGCGGGCGGCGTCACCGGTGCCGCGCGCCTCGGGCTGGACGACGGGTGTTGCGACGCCCTCGACGAGGTCGCGGACGGCCTCCGCATCCGGCGGCGTGACGACGACGAGATCGCTTGCGCCCGCCTCGCTCGCGGCGTCGAGCACCCAGCCGAGGATCGGGCGGCCGCAGACGGCGTGCAGGACCTTCGGCAGAGCCGAACGCATGCGCGTCCCCATACCGCCCGCCATGACGATGCAGGCGAGCGCTCGCTCCCGGCTGTCGGTGCCCACCTCGTCCCATCTTAGACGTCGCGACCCCGTGAGCCGTTGGCCGCCTTCGCTCCGTCAGCGCTCGCGCCGCCTGATCCACTCGGCGAGGAACGGCTCGGCGATCCGGTCTCGGCCATCGGGGTCCCGTTGCGCGAGCTCGTCGCGGACGAGCACCGCGAGCGCCTTCTGGACGCTCGAGGCGGATCCCAGGCCGTAGCGACGGCGGAACTCGGTCGCGAGCGGCCGTCCCGGCCCCTGTGCGAGCGCGTGCAGCAGGAGCCGCTGGCCGCGCGGCGCGCGCTCCCAGATCCGGATGAAGTGGGCATCCTCCGAGCGCAGGAGCCGCACCATCGCCTGTCCGAGGTCGAGCGTCGTCGCGGTGGCGCCGGCCTCGATCTCCTGCCAGAGGAACGAGCACAACCACGAGGCGTTACGCCCAGTGGCGTTACGCCACGAGGCGAGTGTGCGTGGCGGGCCACGCCGCGCCGTAGACTGAGAGCCGCAGTGGGGCGTGGCCAAGTGGTAAGGCAGCGGGTTTTGGTCCCGCGATCGAGGGTTCGAATCCTTCCGCCCCAGCCTAGTATCCATGCGGGTTTGCGGGGAGGTGCCCGGAGCACTGAATGCTCCGTGGACTCAATTTAGCCTCAATCTTGCAGATCGTGAAACGCCTGATCGACCATCGCCGTCTCATGCGGAGACTCGACGTAGTCGGCGTAGATCAGCGTCGTTTGCAGGTCGCGATGCCCCATCCACTCCTGCAGCGTGCGCATCGGGACGCCGGAGGCGGCCATCGTTGTACCGAACGTATGGCGCAGATCATGGAACCGCACGTCCGCCCGAACGCGCGCCAGCTTTGCATGCGCCTGAAAGCGCCGGGTGATCATGGCCTCCGGCAACGGCCGGCCATGAAGCGGATGGGCGAATACCAGGTCGTCGTCTTCGCTGTAGAACGTGGTCTTCCGCCACGTCTCCAAGGCGCTGGCCAGCGGAGTGGAGATGGGGACGCTGCGCGAGCCGCGAGCGCTCTTCGGGGTATCGAACTCACCGCGGACGAAGCTCCGGCGGACTCGCAGCCGGCGCGCCGCGAGGTCGACGTCGCTCCAGCGGAGGCCGCACAGCTCTCCCTTCCGTAGCCCCGTGTGCGCCGCGGTCAGCACCATGGCGCGATCAACCGCGCCGTAGGTCGAGTTGGCGTCGATCTTCGCAAGTACCCGGTCGAGCTCCGTGAGGGTCAGGAATCTGATGTCCTTCTCGCCGCGAGCGCGTGGCCGATGAGCGAGCGAGACGGGGTTTGTCTCCACCCAATCCTGCCGACGGGCGTGCTGGAAGAGGGTGTGGAGGACGCCGAGGAGATTCCGGATCGTTTTTGAGCTGGACCCCTCGCGGTGTTTCGCACGCGCGAAGGTCTCAATGTCGCGTCGCCGGATGTCTCTCAGGAGCGTCGAGCCGAAGTACGGCGTGAGATGGACGCGGAGCATCGATTCGTAGCTCGAGATAGTGCTTCGCTTCCGCCCGATCTCGGCAAGGTGGGCGAGGAGATCGGCGCCGGTGTCCGAGATAGTCGCGTGGACGTCGGGCCCGCCGGCGTCTCCGTCATCGGCGAGCAGCAGCAAGCGTCCGAGTTCCTGCTCGGCTTGCAGTCGGGTCAATCCCGGCCCACGGCCGTGGCGGACGGCCCCGAGCCTCTTCTTCTTTTGTCGGCCGCCGGGCGTTCTCCATCGGCCGTACCACGACCGTCTGCCGTTCGCGGCGGTATAGACGTAGACGCTGCCGCTGCCGTACGGTCGCTTGGTCATCCTTGAGAGCGGTTCTGGACGACGGGCGGCGGTCCGATCGCCGTCTGCCGTAGATAGACGTCGATCTGGTCCTCGCTGAACCGGCGATAGCGCCCAATGTGATGGTGCGGGAAACGTCCGGCTCGCGCCTCCGCCCGCACTTTCGTCGCCGGGACGCCTAGGCGATCACCCACCTCGACGGCGGTGAGCAGCCGAGTCATCGCGCGCCGGTGTGCGGGTTGCGGGAGCGGCGAACAGCATCGACGTGTCGGACGTGGAATCGCCAGTGCTGGCCGACCTTGACGCCGGGCAGGCTTCCGTCGCGCGCCAGTCGGCTGACGGTCTTCGGCGAGATCGCCAGCAGCCTGGCAGCCTCATGGGTGGTCAGCAGGGGTTCGAGCGGCATGGTGCGTCTACCTCCATAGGCTGTTTAGCGCCCATGTGACAATATCAGCACGTAGACTTCTAGGTCAACTGTAGGAGACAATCCGCCCGGTGGACGGCGCATCCCTGATTCGGCAGGCGCGAATGCGCCGGGGTTTCTCGCAGCAGGAGCTGGCCGATGCGACCAACCGCGATCGTGCGCAGATCGCTCGCTGGGAGCGTGGCGTCAACGATCCGAGCTTTAACACCCTCCGTGAGGTGTTGCAGGCCTGCGGCTACGACCTCTCGACCGAACTCATCGAGTTCAACACGTCCGAGGACGAGGGCCTCCGTGTCAGCCTCCGACAGACTCCGCAGGAGCGCCTGCAGGCTCTCGATCAGGGGCGAGGCGGAGGCTCCTGACCAAATCCCGCAAGACGTTTGACCCGTTGGCCGTGCTCGCCGCGCTTGAGCGCCGGCGGGTCGCATACATCGTCGTGGGCGAGCTCGCAGAAGTCCTCCAGGGTTCCGGAGGCACAGCCAATACGATTCAGATCGTCCCATCGCTGCGACCTGAGAACGTCGAGCGGATCCGAGCCGCGCTCAGTGATCTTGGGACCTCACCGGCGGTGATTGATCGTGTTTCAGAAGCCGATCTCGTCGACGGGACGACGGTAGCGTGCACGACGCCCAGCGGGGAGCTGCTGATCGTGCCGGCTCCAGAAGGAACGCGCGGTTGGGACGACTTGCGTCGCGGGGCCGGCCGCGAGCCGCTCGGCGGTGGCGTCAGGCCTGCCATCGCCGGCGTCGACGACCTCGTCCGAATGAACGAAGCCACCGGCGTACCTGAGCGAGCCGTGCGCGCGCGCACGCTGAGGCGGATGATCGAACTCAGCCACGACCGCGGCATCGACCTTTGACCGACGTCCGATGCCTTGGGCGCGCGCTAATGCCCAATGTCCGACTTCGGGCGCTGTCCTCGCTGAGACAGGTTCGAATCTCGCTGAGGCGCGGCGAACTACCTGGAAATGGGCAAGTTTCGCGGATGGATGAAGGTTCGTGCGCGTGCCATCCGCAGCCAGAACCACCCTCGTGACCGCCATTCGCACGGGAATGGCACACGCCGGAGCCTCCGACGAAGGTCAGCGCCGCGCGTGGTCAGTCGGACCGTTCCACGGTTCGCTCAAGCCCCGCGGTTGAGCGGAGCCCGCGAGCCTGCTCGGGTTCCTGTGTGAAAACCTGGTCGGGGGTTTACGGTGACACGCAGGCGCGGCTCATCCTGGCTTCGGGACATGAACCGCGCGCCGAAGCACGACCGAGCCGGTATCGCGATCACGAACGCGAAGCGTGACCGTGACGAGATGCCGCCGCGCCGACCTGCGGATGGCCGCCGGAAGGCGAAGCGTCGTCTGGCCGGTGCTCCCGACGAGAAGCGCGACCCGCCGCGTCAGGACTCGCCCCGCCGGCCCGTTGTCGAGCGTGATCGTGATGCGGCAGCCATGGACGCGCAGCCGTGGACAGCTGATCGCGAGCCGGATCGCCGCTGACGAGACGCTCCGGACGCGTGCCGTCGGCGGCGCGGGCGTACGGATTGCCGCCGTTGCGCCGCTGTTCACCACGGCCTGGCCGCCGGCGTTCCCGGCAGTGACGCGGAGCCGGAGTGCATGACCGCGGTCAGCGGAGCGGGCGCGATAGACGTCGGCGGTCGCGCCGAGGATCGCGTCGCAGTGGCTGCCGTTCCGATCGCATCGGAGCCATTGCCGAGTCGCCGTAATGGACGGTGTCCCGGTCACGGTGCCGAGGTCGCTGCTCAGCGCCGCCCCGACGACGGGGGTGCCGTCGATCGACGGGCGGCTGGTGAACGCAGGCGGCGCGGGCCGCACGGGCGGCGTCGCCGACGACCGGCGGGTCGCGGCGCCTGCCGCGTTCGTCGAGGTCACGTCGACCGCGATCGAAGCGCCCACGTCGCTACTCGAGATCGTGTAGGTCGGCCCGGTGGTCGGAAGCGCCGCACACGTCGGCGTGCAGCGTAGCCAGTGGATCGTGCGAACCTGCGGTACGGTGCCCGACCACGTCCCGACGCTCGCCGTGAGGTTGCCGCCGTCGACGGGATCTCCAGCGATGGACGGCGCAGCGAGGGCGACCGGCTCGACGGCGGCGATGACCGCCGATGGGTTGCTGAAGGCCTGGTGAGAGCCGAAGGTGTTCGTCGCGGTCACGGCGTAGCGCAGCCGGTGCCCGACATCGCCGCTGTCGACCACGATCGTCGCCGACGTGGCGCCCGCGAGGTCGACACATCCGGCGCCGGCAGAGGTGCAGCGCTGCCACTGGAACGCGTACGAGTCGACCGGCGCACTCCAGCGGCCGCGCGATGCCGAGAGCGTCGAGCCATCGATGGCAGTCCCCGCCACTGGTGGCGGCGAGAGCGATGTGGGCGCCGCCGCGACACGCTGCCAGCGGACTAAGAACTGGTTCGAGATCAGCGTCGCCGACCCGGTGCCGTCGCTCGCGAACACGTACGAGCCCGACTGCGTCCCGGCGACCAACTCGGTGCCGTCCGGCGACCACGCGACGGAGTCCGGGTTCGCCGGCGCATTCGTCAGCTGGCTGAGGCCCGTGCCGTTCGGCTGGATCGTCCAGATCGATGACGTCGAGGTACCGGTGTCGACGCGCACGAAGGCGAGACGCGCCCCATTCGGCTCCCAATCGACCGAGGTCGGCAGCACGCCTGCTGCGAACGCCGTGACCGGCGTCGCGTTAGTGCCGTCCGGATGAATCGTCCAGATGTCGCCCGAGCCGTTCACGCCGCCCGGCTCGTGCGTGTAAGCGATCAGTGATCCGTCCGGCGACCACGACGACTGCTCATCGACCGCCGGTCCAGCCTCCGGGGTGAGCTGCGTCTTGCCGGCCGGGTTGCCGATCGGGACGAGCCAGAGATGCGCATGGGCGCTTCCCAGCGCTGTGGCGACGATCGTCGCGCCGTCCGGTGACCATCCGAATGGGCCGACGAACTCCAACCCGGTCACGGTGAGCGGCGTCACCTCGAGAGTGTCGGCTCGGACGAGGTCGATCGTGTTCAGCGGCCCGATCCCCTGAACGACAGCAGCGGCCACCGTCCCGTCCGGCGACCAGG
>VFJZ01000012.1 GCA_009885805.1 Actinomycetota bacterium | reverse complement strand
TTCGAAAAGGGCTACATCTCCCCGTACATGATCACCGATGGCGACCGCATGGAAGCCGTGCTCGAGGATCCGTACATCCTGATTGCCAACCAGAAGGTCGGCGCTGTCAAGGACATCCTGCCCGTGCTCGAGCAGGTTATCCAGAGCGGCCGTCCCCTGGTCATCGTTGCCGAGGATCTCGAGGGCGAAGCTCTCGCCACGATCGTCGTCAACAAGCTCCGCGGCACCTTCACGGCCGTCGCCGTCAAGGCGCCCGGCTTCGGCGACCGCCGCAAGCGGATGCTCGAGGACATCGCCATCCTGACCGGCGGCGAGGTCATCACCGAGGAGATGGGTCTCAAGCTCGAGAACACCGCCATCTCGCAGCTCGGCCGCGCCCGCAAGATCGTCATCGACAAGGACTCGACGACGATCATCGACGGTGCCGGCGAGGGCGATGCGATCAAGTCGCGCATCAAGCAGATCAAGCAGGAGATCGAGAACACCGACTCCGATTTCGATCGCGAGAAGCTCCAGGAGCGCCTCGCGAAGCTCTCCGGCGGCGTGGCCGTGGTCAAGGTCGGCGCAGCCACCGAGACCGAGATGAAGGAGAAGAAGCACCGTGTCGAGGACGCCCTTCAGGCAACTCGCGCGGCGCTCGAGGAGGGCATCGTCCCCGGTGGCGGCGTTGCGCTGCTGACGGCGGCCGACGAGCTCTCGCTCGAGGGCTTCGAGGGCGACGAGAAGACGGGCGCCGCGATCGTGAAGCGCGCGCTCGAGGAGCCGCTCCGGCAGCTCGCTGCGAACGCCGGCCTCGAAGGCTCCGTCGTCGTCGCTGCCGTCCGTGCCGCGCCGAAGGGCCACGGCCTCAACGTCGACTCCGGCGAGACGGTCGACCTGGTCAAGGCCGGGATCATCGATCCCGCCATGGTCACGCGCTCGGCGCTGCAGAACGCGGCGTCGATCGGCAAGAACATCCTCACCACCGAGGCGATCGTCGCCGAGGCGCCCGAGCCGAAGGGCTCCGGCGGTGGCGGCCACGACATGGGTGGTATGGGCGGCATGATGTGATTCGCTCTGCGAATCACTGACTCTGACTCCACTGAAGGGGCCCGGCGGCAACGCCGGGCCCCTTTGTCGTTCAGGACCGCCCGGCGAGCAGGACGTGGAACGGCAGCGCTTCGTCGAGGAGCTGAGCGAGCCGCCAGTCGTCGTCGGATCGAAGCGGCGGCGGCGGCACCGACGCGCCGTGGCGGCGCAGCCAGGCTGGCTGACTCTCGTCGGCCATCAGACGCAGCCCCGCAGCACTCAGGAGCACGCGCACCTCGTCCAGATCGACGTCGGCCGTGAGGTCCTGCGTCCCCGGCGCCTGCAGCGGGCTCCCGCCCTGTTGCCCGCCGATGTACGTACGGATCGGGTCTCTCGGGTCGCCCGGCGCAGCGGCGTAGTCGAGCAGGAGCAGCCGGCCACTGCGCAACGTCGCCGCCAGCTCGCGAACGAATGACGGGAGGCCCGGGCGCTCAACGCGGCGCGGCCCGGCGGCGGTCGGCACCTCGCAGAACCGACCGTCCGCGTCGAGCCCGACCCGTAGCTCGGTGGTGCCGGCGAACAGGCGCACCGGTATCGCATCGAGCACCTCGTTCGCGATCATGAGCCCCTCGAACGGGGAGGCGGCGGCGGCATCCGGTAGCCACCGCACGCGGTCGCCGAGACGCTCCGCCTGCAGCCGGCGCATGCCCGCGGCTCGCTCCACCAGCACCACGTCGAGTCCGGCCCGGAGCAGTGCTTCGGCGAGCGAACCGTCACCGGGGCCGATCTCGAGGACCTGCTCGGCGCCGATCTCTTGCGCTTCGGCGACGACCGCCGCGGCGAACGCTGGGTGGAGCGTCGGAGCGGTCGAGAACGCGCCGAGGCGACCCAGACGCGTGCCGCGTGCGTAGAAGCCGTCGGCCTCGTCGTAGAGGCACGCGTCCATCCAGGCCGCGAACGACAGCGGCCCGTCGACGCGAATCCTCGCTCTCAGTCGCGACGCCAGATCGGACGCGTCAGACACGTCGGGCCGCCATCGCCCTTGAGGGAGATCTCGGAGCCATCGTACGCGTGGACATCGACACCAGCGGCCTCCATCGCCCGTCGCGCCTTCGGGTTGCCGTCGACGACCACGACCACGCCCGGTCGGACGGCGAGGACGTTGCAGGCCATCGTCCAGTACTCGTCCTCGTCGATCGCGATCGTCCGAACGCCGCGGTCGGCGAGGAGCTCGACGAGCGGCACGGGCAGCAGACGCTCGAAGACGACGGCGAGATCGTCGGCGACGAGGGAGATGAACGACATCGTGTGCAGGACGTGAGCGGGGCCCTGGTCGTGGACGAGGTCGACGCGCTCGATCGCGACGCCCCGCGGTTCGAGAAGCGTCGCGAGTTGCGCGTGCGCCGCCGCGTTGGTGCGATACCCCCGGCCGGCGACGAGCGTGGTCGCGTCGAGGAAGAAGAGATCGCCGCCATCGGCCCGCGCCCCGTCGGTCAGCCGTGCGAGCACGGGGACGCCGGCGGCCGCAAGGGCGCTGGCAGCCGGCTCGGCCTCGTCCGCGCGGGCTGGCTTCGCCGATCGCAGCACGACCGCCCCGTCGCCGATCGTGAACGCCGAGTCGTACATGTAGCAGGCATCGACGAGGCCGTCGACGGCCGGCGCCACGGTCACCTCGCAGCCGAGTGCCGTCAGCAGGTCGCAGAAGGCCCCGTGCTGCCTGACGAGCGAGGCGGGCTCAGGTTGACGCCAGCCGGCCGCGGCGAAGTCGCCGCTGATCGTCGGTGTCCGCACCAGCACGCGGCGCAGCCTGGCCACGCTGGAGGTCACGCCGTAGGTCGTCGTCTCGGAGATCACGGGGTGAAGGTTCCCACACCGAACGAGACGAAGGCGAAGCCGACCATCAGGGCGGGGAACAGCATCCGCACGGCGCTGTCGATGCGCGTGTCCCGGGCCCCCCAGATCGCGAGCATCCAGACCAGCGGGAAGATGACAAGACCGAACCGCGGGAAGCCCAGCCACATGCCCGTGTACGTCGGCAGAACGACGCAGCCGACGGCGAAGATGCAGTACGCGATCGGCGCCGTGCGCGTGCGGATGAGCGCGACGATCAGCCAGAAGTAGGTGCCAGCGGCGATCGCGCTGGCGGCGAGCCCGAGGTCGTGTGAACCTACGAGCGCGATCCAGAGCCCGTGGCCAACGGCGACGGGGAGGAGCAGCAGGTACAGCGGCTCCGCGGTCCGACTCCAGCCCCGCTCCTCGGCGGAGTGGGTGGCGTAGACCTCGCCGGTTCGCCACCACAGGTAGGCCTGGAACCCGACGAGCGCAGCAGGCAACAGCAGTACCGGCAGCAGGCGAAGGGCGAGGCGCCAGCTCGGCCGCCGTCCAGCTCGCTCGAACTGGTGCCAGGCGATGGCGGGTGCGAGGAGGATCCCGACAGGGCGGGCGAGCACGGCGAGGGCGCCGACGCCGCCAGCCAGAACGGTGCGCCCCCGTTCGAGCAGGAGGAACACGCCGCAGATCAGCAGCAGCGCAAGGCTCTCCGTGTAGGTCATCGAGAAGACGAACAAGAGCGGCGAGATCGACAGGTACAGCACGGTGCGCCGCGCGATGGCGTCGCCGAAACGATCCTCCGTCAGCCGGTACAGCGCGAGCAGTGCCGGCAGGAAGAGCAGGTTCGAAACGATGATGCCGGACACGACGAAGGAGACCGGCAGCACCTGTTCGGCCGCCGCGACGACGATCGGATACAGCGGGAAGAAGGCGGGCGAGTTGCCGTGGGCGATGGTCGGGTCGTAGCCGTACTGGGCGATCGACAGATACCAGAACCCGTCCCACGAGCGGAGCGTGGTCGCCAGGGCCGCGACCAGGTCGGTCGAGGAGCGCTGTCGCTCCACCCAGCCGACCATGCCGACCGCGAGCAACGTCAGAACGCGCGAGAACGCCCAGACGCCGATCGGATACCGGTACGCGGCGTACAGTCGCTGCGCGACCGCTCGCACCGGGTCGGGCACCGACGGGGTCGGTCGGCGCAGGCGGCGCGGCGCGGACGCGATCGACAACGGCTAGTCCGACGGCTTGCGGGCGACGACCGTGAAGATGTCGCCGAGGCTGATGCCGACGGTCCGCTCGGAGATGCCCGCGAGCTTCAGCGAGCGGCTGACCAGCCGGGCGAGTGGCGGCGCGTAGGCCTCGAGGCGCGAGGCCAGGTACGACAGCCGCACGCGCCGGGTGTGGAGGCTGACGTCGGCGATCTGAAAGCCCTCACGCCGCAGCATCTCGCAGAGCGTCTGCCGCGAGAAGTAGACGAGATGCATCTGCATGTACCACGGCCAGCGCCGACCGGCGACGCGGGCGAACAGCGAGTCGACGTCCATCGTCGAGACGGCGAAGACACCCCCGGGACGCAGCGCAGCGTGGATCGCGCGGATGTCGAGCGCCGGGTCGGGCAGATGCTCGATCACGTCCCACAACGTCACGACGTCGTAGCCGCCATCCGGCAGCGGCGCGTCCTCGACAGCGCCGCAGTGCACGGATCCGCCGACGCGGTCGCGGGCGACATCGGCGGCCCAGCGCGAGGGTTCGACGCCGGCGACCTCGTAGCCGGCCTGCTCGGCGAGCGTGAGGAAGGTGCCGACGTGGCAGCCGACGTCGAGCAGTCGGCCCGTGGGCATGAAGCGCTGCACGTACGCGAGGCTCTGGGCGAACGTCTCGACGCGTCCCTGCTCCTCCTCGAGGTACCGCGTGTCCTCGACGGCCGCGTAGTTGTCCTGGACGGCGTGGTGGTGCGGGCGCGGATTCATGTACACGAGGCGACAGGAACGGCAGCGGACGATCCGGCCATGCTCGCCGAAGGCGCTCGATGTCGACGTGTAGTGCACCTGCGGGTCGACCGGGACGTCTCCGAGACGGTCCTCGAAACGAACCTCGTAGTCGTCTGCGCCACAGAGAGGGCAGCGCACGGCGACGCGATCGGGCATGGACAGCCGCTCGCGGGCGGTGGAGCGCGCGGTGCGGGACTCGGGACGATTCACGTAGGACCTCCGAACGGGCGGGCGAGACGGAGCGGCGCAGCGGCTCCGGCAAGGACGAGGCGATGGAGCGGGGCGCCGGGTCGAACGAGACGACCGGCGAGGAGCCAGCCGACGAGCGCGACGGCGACGCCGGCGAGGATGTCGACGACGTAGTGATCGCCGAGGTAGACGATCGAGAACCACATCAGGATCGGATACGGCAGGAGGGCGAGGCCGACCCGCCGACGCCAGGACAGCGCGATCAGGACGGTCAGGAGCGCGTAGGCGGCGTGGAGCGACGGCACGGCTGCGACGGGGTTGCGCGGGATCTGCGACGCGATCAGGGACGACCCTTTCGGCAGCCCGTTGGCGGCGTCCTGCAGGGAGTTGATGTGGACGACGTCGATCAGCCCGTGCTGGGCGGCGAGCCAGGGCGGCGCAGCCGGGAAGAGCAGGAAGATCGCTGCGCCGATGAACGACGCCAGCACGATCGCGGTCGCACAGCGGACGAAGTGACTGCGGCGCTCCAGCCAGATCAGGAACAGCAACGTCGGCGGCACGAAGAAGTGCACCTTGTTGAACGAGCCGATCATCCAGTCGAAGGTTCCGACCTCGCCGCTCCACAACCAGTCCTGCAGCACCGTCGGCGGCATCGCGCCGGCGAACAGCAGCCGCTCGAGGTCGATCATCGGCGCGTAGTAGGGCCCGCGCTCGAACACCTCCACGTTGAGGGACTGCGCCGCGCCCCGCGCGAACTCGTAGGCGATCATCAGCCCGACGAACGGCGCCCAGTCGCGCAGGTACGGCCTCGCGAGGCCGAGCACGAGCGCCGGGACGAGGAGGATCAGGAAGTAGCGATCCGACGAGATGTGGACGCCACGGACGAGCACCATCGCCGCGAGCGCTCCGACGTACGCGAGGCCGAGGATGGCGACGCGCTGACGCGTCCAGAGCGACGCGCGGACTGCGCACGCCGGTGAGCCGGGCGCGAACGCGAGCGCCGGCTCGGCAGTGAGGGTCGAGTCGTCTCGCATACGGGCCTGCCAGATCACTCTAGCCGGTGACGAAGGGGTGAACGGCTGGTGGCGGTTCCTTCATCACCGCTTAACGGGCGCAATAGACTGCGGGCGTGCCTGCCGTCGAAGTCCACGTCCGCGCCGTTCGAGCGGCGGTCGGCATCGCTGACAGCCCGGCCCGCTCGTTCACCCTCGTCAGCGGCCGTGATGCGATGCGGTTCCTGCAGGGAATGGTCACGAACGACGTCGAGACGATCGCCGTCGGCTCGGCCGCCTACGCACTGCTGCTGACCCCGAAGGCGCGCGTAATCGCCGATCTGCGCCTGACGCGCCTCGACGACGACCGCTTCCTGATCGACTGCGATCCGGCGGCGGGCGACCAGGTGCGGGCGCTCCTGACGCGGTACCGCCTCGCAGCGCGGGCGGTGATCGAGCCGGCCGACGCCGCCTTCGCCGTGATCGTCGTGGCGGGGCCGAAGGCCGGCCTCGTGATCCTCGAAGCGCTCGGCGTGCTGCCGCGCGCCGACGCGCCCGAGGGCGAGGGCACCGACGCCACGCTTGACGCCGGCGCAATCCACGTGCTCGCGTCGGCGTGCTGCGGCGACAAGGCGTTCGAGCTGATCGGTGAACGACCCGCGCTGGCTGCGGCCTGGGAACGGCTGGAGCCCGCTCTGGCTCGCTACGACGGCGCCGTGATCGGCGAGGAGGCGCTCGAGGTGCTGCGCGTCGAGGCCGGGATTCCGCGCTTCGGTGCGGAACTCGACGACCGGGTGATGCCCGCCGAGGCGGGCGTCGTGGAGCGCGCGGTCTCCTTCACCAAGGGCTGCTACGTCGGCCAGGAACCCGTCGCGCGGCTCCACTACCGCGGCCACGCCAACCGCCGTCTGCGCGCCGTCCTGCTCGATGGCCACGTTCCGACCCACGGCGACATCGTTCGCGTCGAGGGCCGCGACGTCGGCCGCGTCACGTCCGCGGTCGCGTCACCGACGCTCGGGCAGGCGGTCGCGTTGGCAATCGTCCGCCGCGAGATCGACGCTGGTCAGCGCGTTGACATCGGCGAGACGCCGGTCGCGGGCGAACTCGTGGCAGTCCCGGCGTACCGCTGGCACCCGGCGTAGCTGGAGCTGGCATTGCCGAGACGTGAGGCGTATGCTCGGTCGAGGCGCCTCAGAGCCCTCACCGCAACGGTCGCGGCGCTCGCGCTGCCCGCGCCCGCACTGGCCGAGACGATCACTTTCGACGGGCTGGCGGCCGGGACGGTCCTGACGAACCAGTACGCGGACGTCGGCGGCGCCGGACAGGGCGTGACGTTCGGACCGCTCCCCGGGGGTGTCGCGAGCCCCATCTACCGTCCCGTCATCATCGCGCTACCGGGACAGGCGCACTCGGGGACGCAGGCGGCCAACATCTCCACCTGTCAGGGCGAGAGTTGCGCCTTCGTTCCCCCGAGGATGACGGCAACATTCGGCGTGCACCACACCGCGGTCTCCGTCCGAATCGGCCAGTTCGTCACGCCGGCCAATCCGGCCGTGGCCACGATGACGGCATACGACGCCAGCGGCGCGCTCGTCGCGACGCCCGCTCCCGTGGCGCTTGCGCCCGGCGCCGGCATCCACGCGCTGCTGGCTGTCACGACCGCAACGCCGACGATCATCGGCATCAGGATCGATCTCCGCGACAGCGACCAAGGTAACCTGGTGGCGATCGACGACCTCACGTTCGACACGCCCGTGACGCCTCCCGTGCCGGACTTCACGCTGTCGACGCCGACCACGTTCGTCAACGTCCGCCAGGGCGCGAGCCTCGCCATCCCGATTGCGGTCGGGCGGATCGGCGGCTCGACAGGGCCTGTCACACTCGCCCTCACCACCCCCTGCCGGCCGGCCTCACCGCCACCATCACGCCGAACCCGGTGCCGGGCGGCGAAACGACCCTCACGCTCAGCGCCGCCACCGACGCGCCGCCGACCGGCGGGGCGCCCGTCGGCATGACGCTCCGCGCGACGCCGGGAGCGGGCGCGGGCTCGTCGACGCGCGAGGTGACGATCACCGTCGGCGTGCGCACGTCGTTCGATCTGCGTGTGATCGGCCCGGCCGACGTTGACCTCTCGACCTGCGTCGCCTCCGGGTGCTGCTCATCCGCGTGCCGCGCAGCACGGCGACGATGAACGTGCGCCTCACGCTGACCGCGGGCGGGCGGGCGACGAACGCCGTTCTGACCGTCAAGCGGCGATAGCTCTCGGCGACCGCCCGTAAACGCGCTGGAATGCGCCCGGCATGAATCGAACATGCGACCTCTGCCTCCGCAGGGCAGCGCTCTATCCCCTGAGCTACGGGCGCAGCGGGAAGTCAGACGATACCAGGCAGGCGGCCGCGACGCCGTCAGGCGACGGCGGCCATCGCCTCGATGCCCGCGCGCAGTCCGGCAGCCATTTCGGCCAGCTCGTCGGGCGTGGTCACGAACGGCGGCGAGAACTGGAGGCCGACGCCGCGGAGTCCGCGCGTGATGACGCCAGCCTCGCGGGACTTGACCGACGCCTTGTCGGCGAAGCCCGGGTTCGCGGCGAGCACCTCCGGCGTGAACTCGATGCCGGCGAGGAGGCCGACCGTGCGCACCTCGGCGACGATGTCGATGTCCGCCAGCGGCGCCATCACCTCGGCGACGATCGGCTCCAGTTCGGCGACCCGGGCGACGAGACCCTCGCGATCGATGATGTCGAGGTTCGCGAGGCCCGCGGCGCAACACGCAGCGTGGCCGGTGTAGGTGAAGCCATGCCGGAACGGCGGCGCGCCTGGCGCCCAGAACAGGTCCTTGACCCGTGGCCCGGCGATAACCCCGCCGAGCGGCAGGTAGCCGGAGGTGACGCCCTTGGCGAACGTGATGATGTCGGGCTCGACGCCGTAACGCGTACAACCCATCCGGTCGCCGAGGCGTCCGAAGCCACAGATGACCTCGTCCTGGATGAAGAGGATGTCGCGCTCCGTGCAGATACGGCGGATCTCCTTCCAGTACCCCTCCGGCGGGGCGATCACGCCGCCCGCGCCGATCACCGGCTCACCGATGTAGGCGGCGACGCGGCCCTCGTAGCGGTCGAGCGTCTCCTCGAGATCCTCCGCCTCGTCCCAGCGCACCCGCAGCGTCTCCGGGATCATCGTCCCGAAGCCCTCGAGGTTCGCGGGAATGCCGGCCAGCGAGGTGCCGTAGGCGTTCATGCCGTGGTAGGAGTGCTGGCGAGAGATGATGATCGTCTTCGACTCCTGGCCCTGCACGCTCCAGAACCGCCGCGCCAGCTTGCACGCCGTGTCGACCGCCTCGGAGCCGCCCGAGCCGAAGAACACCGCGCCGTCGTCGAACGGCGTCCAGTCGCGAACGATGCGGTCGGCCAACTCCAGCGCCGGCTCGTTGGCGTGGTCGAAGAAGCAGTGGTGCGTGGCCAGCTTGCGCATCTGCGCAGCAGCCGCATCGGCGATCTCGCCACGGCCGTGCCCGACGGAGACGAACCAGAGGCCAGCCGAGGCATCGAGGTACTCGCGGCCCGCCTGATCCCAGACGCGCGCTCCCTCCCCCCGGGTGACGACAAACTCGGCGCCGTCGACGGCGCCCATCGCAGCGAAGCCATGCCAGAGGCGGGTCATGGGCGAAAGGTACACCTTCCGACCAGCGGCCGCCGCGGAACGCGGTAGGCTCACGATGTCCGACCCGGAGTCCCTGGAGGTCATATGCCGCTCGTCTCCATGCGCCAGCTGCTCGACGAGGCCGCCCGCGGCGGCTACGGCGTCGGCGCGTTCAACGTCAACAACATGGAGCAGATCCAGGCGATCATGGAGGCTGCCCGTTCGACGGGCTCGCCGGTGATCATCCAGGCGTCGCGGGGCGCACGCTCCTACACGAACGACCGTTTCCTGTGGCATCTCATGCTTGCCGCATCGGAGCTGTACCCCGAGATCCCGGTCGCGCTGCACCTCGACCACGGCAACGATCCCGATACCTGCCGGAGTGCGATCGACCTCGGCTTCACGAGTGTGATGATGGACGGCTCGCTCGAGGCCGACGGCAAGACGCCCGCCTCGTTCGAGTACAACGTCGCCGTCACGCGGGAGGTCGTCGAGGCGGCGCACGCGAAGGGCGTCACCGTCGAGGGGGAGCTCGGGACGCTCGGCGGCATCGAGGACGGCCACGGATCGGGCGAGGTGCACCTGACGGATCCGGACCAGGCGGTCGAGTTCGTCGCCAGAACCGGCATCGACGCGCTCGCCGTGGCGATCGGAACGAGCCACGGCGCCTACAAGTTCGCGCGCAAGCCCGACGGCGACGTCCTCGCGATGAACCTGATCGAAGACATCCACGCCAAGCTGCCGGAGACGCACCTGGTCATGCACGGCTCGTCGTCGGTGCCGCGGGAGTTGGTCGACGAGATCAACCGCTACGGCGGCACGATGAAGCCGTCGTGGGGTGTGCCGGTCGAGGAGATCCAGCTCGGGATCCGCCACGGCGTCCGCAAGATCAACGTCGACACCGACTCGCGCCTGGCGATGACCGGTGCGATCCGCAAGTTCTTCGCCGAGAACCCGGCCGAATTCGACCCGCGGTCGTACCTGAAGCCGGCACGCGCTGCCATGCAGGCGGTGATCGCGTCGCGGATGACGTCGTTCGGCCAGGCCGGACACGCCGGCGACTACGCCGCGACGACGCTGGAGGAGATGCGACGGCAGTACGCGGCCGGCGCGATCGTCTGATGGACGAAGCCGCTCCCGCGCTCGTGGCGCTGTGCGCGAACCACCTCGGCCTCGATGACGACGACATCGCGGCCGCGACCCGCCGCGGGCTGCTGCTCGCGGCCGCCGCCGGCGACCCGGCGGCGAACATCGGCTCCGGATCCGCCGCCGCACTCGAGACGGCGGCCGATCTCGCCGAACTCGGTATCGGTACGGCGCTGTGCGCCGAGCTCGGGCGACTGGCTGAGGACGAGGGCGCGGCACTGGAGGCACTGGCCGTCCTGCTCCTGACGTCGGACGCCTGACGGCGCCCTTCAGGCCGAGCGCGGCTCGAACACGTCGAGCCAGAGCACGAACCCGGCGAGGAACGTCACGACGCCGATTGCCGCCAGGATGCCGGCCGAGACCGCCGGCGACGCCACCGCCAGCGTCGGCGCAAGCGTCGCCAGCCCGGTCACGAAGGCCGCGGCGCAGGCCGCCGCGAACGGCGCCCGTCTCGCGGCAATCGGACCGACCACGCGCAGCAGCGCCACGACGGCGAGGACATTGAGCGCGACTGCCAGCACCCAGGCGACCACCGGCAGGCGCTCGAGTCCGAGGGCACCGAGCGCGAGGCCGAGCGCCACGCACAGCGCTCCGAGTTGCCGCGAGCCGTGGTCATCCATTCGGACCAGCATACGCGTGAACTTGCATGGACGCTAGAGTGAAATGAACTCCGGCGCCAGGTCGCGGACAGTGAATCGCTCGCGCCTCGGCATCGTCAGGAACCGGGCAACTGCCGTTCGCACGACCCTGTCGTCGGAGGAGATCGCGACCGCGGCGACAGCGAGCGCCACCGCGAGCCCGCGCGGTGTCTGGGCCGAGCCGGCAGCAACCGCCCCGGCGAGGTCCGCGTCGGTCGGATCCGGACCGGTCGTGGCCGCGCGGCCGGCACCGTAGATCGCCGCGAGCGTTGCGGCGTGGACAGCCGCGGGCCGCGCCACCTCGCCGGCCTGGTCGACGGCCCAGGCCGCCGCGTCGGCGTGAACGACGGCGAGGGCGCAGCCGAGCAGCGACCGCGTCCCCTCCGCTCCGGCGTCATCGCGCGGCGCGAGCCCGGCCAGGACCTCGGCTGAGCCACGAAGCGTGTCGGCGACGGCCGCCGGTCGGTCGGCGAGAGCGCCGGCCGTGCGGGCGAAGGAGCCGGGCCCTTCCCACGGTGTCGCACAGCCGTACGCCGCGACCGGCAGGGCGACACCGGCCGCCTCGGGCCCGAACGCCTCGACCAGAGCAACCGCGCGGCGCAGCACGACGAGCGGCCACGGACCCCGGAAGGTCGCCGCGGCGCCGGCGGCGAGTCCCGCGCCGATCGCCGCGGGCGGGACACCGGCAGCGACCATCCCGGCGACCACCGCCTCGCACTCGTCGGCGTCGCCAGCTGCCACGAGCCGGCTCAGGGTCATCTCGACGCCCTCGACGCTCCAGGCGAGCGGTGCGGCCGGCTCGGGCCCGAAGCGCGGCGCGGCGCGGGCAAGGCGCTCCGCCATCGCGGCGGCGAGGTCGGCGACGAGACGAACGGTACCCGTCCCGTCGAGGTGCGGCAGGAGGACGAGGACGTCCGCGACTGCCGCCGTCTCCGGATCGAGGCCGGCTTCCGCGTGCGAGGCGCCGTAGCGGGCGAGGAGCAACAGGACCCGTTCCGGTGAGGAGCCGATGCCGAGGAGGCGGGCGGTGCGGCGGGCCGCGAGCGACGGCCGGCCGACCTCCAGCGCACCGATCACCGCCTCGCCGCCGCGCTCCAGTTCGGCCGTCGTCGGCTCGACGTCGACGTTGACGAACACGGTGCCGTCGCGAACCTCGACGTCGTAGGAGCGGAGGTCGTCCGTCGCCGTCCGGCAGGCGCCCGTCGCGAGATCGAAGCGCCAGCCGTGGGCCGGGCACGTCAGTTCGCCGCGCTCGATACGACCGCGATCGAGGGGATACGCCTCGTGCGGGCAGAGGCGATCGACCGCGTAGATCCCAGCGTCGGCGAACGCGATCAGGACCTCACGGGAGCCGAGCGACACGCCGAGCGCTCCGCCCGCCGCCCGCAACTCGCTGACGGTGCAGGCGTGGCGCACGCGGCAATCCTACAGGTCGAACCCGTCCGGGTCAGGCTCGACCTCGTCGCCGGCGACGAAGTGCAGGGCGAGCGAGCGAAGGTGGTGGCCGTCCACGAGCAACTCGAACGAGTAGTGCCCGGGCTGGTCGAAGCGCACGCCGTGCATCTGCAGGATGATCGGCGCCGTCCGCACCGGCACGCCGGGGAACGGGGGCCGCCCGGTCGTGAACTCCCCGACCAGTGGCGGCACGACGTCGCCGCCGTCCGCGTCGATCAGCTGCAGCTTGAGAGCGTGATCACCCTCTTCGGTGGGATGCGCCTCGAGCCGCACCACGAGCACCATCGTCGGGTAGGTGAGGGGAAAGCTCGACGCGTGGATCGAGTCGAACTCGCCCAGGATGTTCAGTTTGCCCTCGCGCGACACGTTGGCGGCGTCGCACAGGACCGCGAGGTTGACCAGCACCATCCCACCATACCGGCGCGGCGACGACGTCGCCGTCTACAGGGGTGTCGGCGCGGTCGACCTCATCCTCGCCCTCGCCGCACCGCTCGTCACATGGCGCCGCGGATGCGCTCGATCGCCTCGTCGCCCACGGCGCGGGAGATCTCCGCATGGTCGAGCAGCGCGCGGATCTCGAGCGGATCGGCCCGATTCGTGACGAACGGATCGGCGAGGATCTCGTGGAGGTCACGGCCAGCCTCGACCTCACGCACGACGTGATGCACGAGCAGCTGTTCCTTGCGTGAACCGAAGAAGCGCTTGAGAAGGTCGTCCGAATCGCCCATTCCAGGCAATATACCGGCATGGAGCAGAAGCCCGAGGTCACGCGGTTCGCCGATCGCACCGTCCGAGGCCGCGACGATCATGGCGACGCCGAGATCGTGACGATCTGGATCGACCGCCTCCCCGGTGCCGTCTGGAGTGTCGGACGTGCGGTCAACATGGCGAACCGCGAGCAGCCCGCGCCACGCGCCGAGGACGAACTCTGGTCCGGCTACGAGCTCGGTGACGCTCTCGCGGCAGCCAACGACGCGCTCGAAGCCGACCTCGACGCCTCGGATGACAACGACGACCACAACGAGACGCTGAAGCCGTTTTCGGAGACGGAGCTCAAGCACCGGCTCGAGCGCTGGTTCTTCGACCACGCATGACCGCGACGCGCCGGTAGCCCGTGCCGGTCTCGGCGCTCGCGCTCGCCCTCGCCGCAGCGGTCCTGCACGCCAGCTGGAACCTTCTCGTCGTCGGTGCCGAGGACACCGCGGCCGCGACTGCCGTCGCGATCCTCGCGGGCACCATCCTGTTCGCGCCGGTCGCAGTGCTGACCTGGCACGTCGAGAGCGCCGCCGTGCCCTTCATCCTGGCGTCCGGTCTCCTGGAGCTCGCCTACATCGTGGCGCTCGTCGGCGCCTACCAGCGCGCGCCACTGTCGCTGGTCTACCCGATCGCCCGTGGCACCGCCCCGGTCCTGATCCTCGTCGCCGGTGCCGTTGTCCTCGGCATCGAGCCGACGGGCGTCGAGATCGCCGGTGTCCTCGTCGTCTGTGCCGGCGTGATGCTGGTGCGCGGGTTGTCGCGCGACGTCCCGCTGACGCGGATCGGCTGGCCGCTGGCCGTCGCGGCCGCCATCGCCGCCTACACGCTCGTGGATCGGCAGGGGATCCGCCACGCGAACGCGGTGCCGTACTTCGAGCTGTCGATGCTGATCCAGTGTGCGTACCCGGCCTGGATCGTGCGGCGGCGGGGTGTCGGCGCCCTCCGGGCGGCCTGCACGGCGCGCATCGTCCTTGCCGGTGTCGCGATGTTCGGCGCCTACTGTCTCGTCCTGGCCGCGCTGCGTCTGGCGCCGCCGGGGCCGGTCGCCGCCGTCCGCGAGTCGAGCGTCGTCATCGCCACCGGCCTCGCGGCGGTGGTCCTCGGCGAGGACGTGCCGCGCGCCCGCCTCGGTGGAGCGCTCCTGGTGGCGGCCGGTGTCGGGCTGCTCGCCCTCAGCTGAGCGCGCGCACCTGCAGTACGGCGCCATGGGCGCCGGCGCCGAGCACCTCGCGCCCGTACCAGACGCCCTCGATCGGCGCGGCGATGCCGGCGGGGAGATCGCGCCAGCGATGCCACGAGCGCGCCGTGCGCAGTTCGATGCCCGCCTCCGCGAGCTGGTCGGCGTGGCGGGGAACGTCGTACCGGCTGCTGGCGAAGGCGCGGGCGACGTTCTGCCCGAGATCTGCGACCACGACATCGGCACAGGCGGCGACGGCCCGCTCCGCCCGTTCGGCCGCCTCGCCGTGGCGCCCGGCGGCGATCAGGATCAGGAGGCCGCGACCGCCCAGCGTGGGCCGGACGCGGTCGGGGTCGCCAGCGACCTGCAGCAGCAGGTCGGCAGCCGGGCCGTCCGCGGCGAGCGCGAGTTGCGGCAGGAGTCCGTCCTGCGCGAGACGACGCAGCGCGTCGCACGCCGCCGCGAGCGACTGGACGGCCAGCGCCCGCCCTGACTGCGCCTCTGG
Source organism: Actinomycetota bacterium (assembly GCA_009885805.1). GTDB lineage: Bacteria > Actinomycetota > Thermoleophilia > Gaiellales > F1-60-MAGs149 > VFJZ01. The sequence continues at coordinate 101,918 of VFJZ01000012.1, read as the reverse complement.
TCTGGGCTGCACGCCGAGGTGAACGACGCCATCCGAACGCTCGACGAGCAGTGACGCGAAGCCCGGCCCGCTGGCTCCCGCGCCGGGTTCGTCCGCCGCGATCAACTCCCCGACCGACGCGGCCTCGTAGCGCTCGGGGAACAGGCCGAGGGTGAGACCGTGGTCGCGGAGCACGCGCTCGACGGTGGCGGCGGCCAGGGACGACCGGACGGTCGCGATCCGCGACACCGCGTCGACGGTGACATCACCGTCGACCACCGGCGGCGTCGAGCGCGCGAGTGGTTCGCCCCCGAACGCGCCCTGCTCGACGGCCCAGCCTACGGGATCGAAGACCACGCCGTCAGTGTACGCAGCCGTCGGCCGCGCTTCAGTCCGGCGCGACGACGCGGGCCTCGCCCGCCACGACGAGCGTCTCGCCGACGAACGCCCGCGTCTCCATCGTCGCGCGGCGACGATCGGGCTCGTAGGCGGTTACCTCGACGCGCACTCGGACCTGGTCGCCCGGCCGCACCGGCGCGCGAAACTGCAGCGTCTGACCGAGATAGATCGATCCGGGGCCGGGCAGCACCATCCCGATCATGGTCGAGATGAAGCCGGCGGTGAGCATGCCGTGCGCGATCCGTCCGCCGAACATCGTGCCCTTCGCGAACTCGTCGTCGAAGTGCATCGGATTGCGGTCGCCCGACGCCGCCCCGAAGTGCTCGAGCACCTCGTCCGTGACGTCGAACACCCGTTCCGCGCTGTCACCCACTGCGAGAGCCATGCCGGGACTCTACGAAGTTCCCCCCAAGGGGGTATCCGACGACGTGCCCGTATGTTCGACAAATGGTATTGACACCGGAGCTGCGCCGGGTGCGGCGCCTCCGACGTCGACAGGGATACGCCGGGTGCGGCGTACCTACAGGGGAGAGGATCCGAAGGAGAGCGCCCTGGCCAGGCGCTCGTCGAGGGACGCGGTCGCCGCCGTCGGATCGGCGGCGAGCCGCGTCAGCCCCTGACGGCCGTAGGCCTCGCGGACGGCTCGACGCACGAACCAGGCGTCCGCGTCCTCCTCGCGGCGGGTCACGGACACGGCCCGCAGGCGGGCCACCAGGTCGGACACGCCCATGCCGGTGCGGGCGGAGACCGCGACAACCGCGACGTCGGTGTCCGGCCGCGCCAGCCCGATCGTCGCCCGCAGTTCCGTCACCGCGGACGCCGCCAGGCGCTCCTCGTCGCACTTCGTGACGACGACGGCGTCGGGCGACTCCATCAGGCCTGCCTTCAGGTGCTGGATGGAGTCACCCGCGAGAGGCTGGACGCACAGCAGGAGGTCGTCGACGACATGGCGCACGTCGTCCTCGGTCTGGCCGACGCCCACCGTCTCGACGAACACGATGTCGAAGAGGCGCCGCAGCACGCGTAGGACGGGGTACGTGCGCGGCGCCAGGCCGCCGCTCGTGCCGGCCGTGGCCTGCGAGCGGACGAAGACGTCGCCGTGCGGAATCGCCATCCGCAGGCGATCGCCGAGCAACGCTCCACCGGAGTGCGGGCTCGACGGGTCGACGGCGACGATGGCGACGCGACGGTCGCCGGCGATCTCGGCGGCGACGGCGCCGAGCAGCGTCGACTTGCCGACCCCGGGCGCTCCGGTCACGCCGATCACGGGCGCGATCAGATTGCCCTCGATCGCCGCCAGGGGCCCGGCACGGAGCGCCGGCGCGGCCGCGTCGTCGCGCTCGACGAGGGTGATCAGACGAGCCAGATCACGCATCGACGACGTCGAGGACACGGCCGACGACTGCCACGAGATCGTAATCGCGCGGCGTGAAGACAGCGCGAACACCGCGGCGACGCAGCGCCTCGGCGTCGGCCGCCGGCACGATGCCGCCGACGACGACAGGGATCTCGCCGGCCCCACCCGCCTCCAGCGTCGCCAGTAGCTGGTCGGTCAGCTCGAGGTGGGATCCGGAGAGAACGGAGATGCCGACCACGCTCGCGTCCTCGGCGATCGCCTGCCGGGCGATCTCGGCCGCCGACAGCCGGATGCCCGCGTAGACGACGTCGAGCCCGCAGTGACGCGCGGCGATCGCGATCATCTCGGCACCGTTGGAGTGCCCGTCCAGCCCCGGCTTGCCGACGACGAGACGGGGTCGGCGGCCACGCCGCCTCGTCAGGTCGTCGACACGGGCGCGGATCGCGTCGACGGCCTGCTGGTCGAGGGACAGGTGCTGTCCCTCGACACCGGTCGGTGGTCGGTACTCGCCGAACACGCCCCGCAGCGCTCCGGCCCACTCACCCGTCGTGACGCGGGCGTGGGCGCACAGCACCGACGCGGGGACGAGGTTCGCGCCGGACCGCGCATCGACCGCGAGCCGCTCGAGCGCAGCCGCGACGCCGGCTTCATCGCGCGCGGCCCTTGTCGCGTGCAGCCGGGCGAGCGTGCGAGCGGCCTCCGCCGGGCTGCCGTGGAAGAGGCCGCCGTCGGCGCCCTGGACGAGCGGCGACTCGGCCCCCTCGGCGTAGCGATTGCGCCCCACGACGACCTGGTCACCTCGGGCGATGCGGCCGATCCGCTCCGCCTGACTGGCGACGAGCGCGGCCTTCATCACGCCGCTCTCCAACGCCAGCAAGGTGCCGCCGACGGCGTCGAGACGCGCGAGCTCCTCCCTGGCGCCCGCCACCAGTCGGGCCTGCTCCTTCGCGACGACCACCGACCCCTCGAACAGGTCCGGGTAGGAGAGCAGGTCGGTCTCGTACGCCATCACCTGCTGGAGTCGGAGCGACCACTGCTGGTCCCACGGGCGCGGCAGCGACAGGGCCTCGTTCCAGGCCGGCAGCTGGAGGGCGCGGCAGCGTGCGTCGCGCGACAGCAGCACGCCGAGCGTTTCGATCGCGATCCGCCAGGCGTTGTTCTCCGGCTGCTCCTCGGTCAGGCCGAGTGAGTTGACCTGCACCCCGTAGCGAAACCGGCGCAGCTGCGGATCCTCGACGCCATACCGGTCACGGCAGATCTCGTCCCACAGCTCGACGAACGCGCGCATCTTGCACAGCTCCTCGACGAACCGCAGGACCGCGTTGCAGAAGAACGACACGCGCCCGACCGCCTGGTGGAGTTCGTCACGACCGAGGGTGCCGCGATCGCGCAGCTCGTCCAGCACGAGCATGGCCGTCGACAGCGCGTAGGCCAGCTCCTGGACGGGCGTGGCGCCGGCCTCCTGCAGGTGGTAGGAGCAGACGTTGGCCGGATTGAAACGTGGGACGTTGCGGACGGCGTGCTCGTACATGTCACCGATCAGGCGGATGGACGGGCCCGGCGGAAAGATGTAGGTGCCGCGCGCCAGGTACTCCTTGACGATGTCGTTCTGCGTCGTGCCGCTGAGCGCTGCCGCCGGAACGCCCTGCTCCTCGGCCAGCGCGAGGTACAGCGCGTAGAGCCACATGGCGGTGGCGTTGATCGTCATCGACGTGTTCATCCGATCGAGCGGGATGCCGTCGAACAGCGCGCGCAGGTCGTCGAGCGAGTTGATCGGCACGCCGACCTTCCCGACCTCGGGCCGCGCGACCTCGTCGTCCGACGAGTAGCCGCACTGCGTCGGCAGGTCGAACGCGATCGACAGGCCGGTCTGCCCGCGCGCGAGGTTGTCGCGGAACAGCCGGTTGGAGGCGTCGACGGAGGTGTGACCGGCGTAGGTGCGGAAGATCCAGGGCCGGTCCGGCTCCGCCAGTCGGGTCACGGCCGGACGCCGAGCCCCGTCGTCTCCGCCCCGACGAGGACGACCATCTTCCCGAGGTGGGCGTTCTCGCGCATCATCTGGTGCGGAATCGGGCACTCCGCGAAGGGAAACGTGCGCATCAGCACCGGCATGATCTTGCGCTCGATGATGAGCTGGTTCGCGCGCGTCGCCTGGTAGGCGTTCGCGAAGTGCGAGCCGATGATCGACTTCTGCCGCATCCAGAGGTAGCGGACGTCGAAGTTGAGCGAGAAGCCGGAGGTCGCGCCGCAGATGACGACGCGCCCGAACGTCTTGCAGACGAACACCGAGGTCGGGAAGGTCGCCGCTCCGACGTGCTCGAAGACGATGTCCGGGTCACGGCCCCCCGTCGCCGATCGGATCGCCTTGCCGAAGCGCTTCATCTCGGCGAGGTTCGGTTCGCCGGCGTCGCGGTCGACGAGGTCGAACTCACGGCGATCGATCACGGCGATCGCGCCGAGGCGCTTGCAGAGGTCGACCTTGTCCTCGCTCGAAACGACGGCGACGGCGTTCGCCCCGTAGAGCCGGCAGAGCTGCAGCGCCATCGATCCGAGCCCGCCGCCCGCACCCCAGACGAGGACGTTGTCGCCGGCCTGCAGGTTCGCCTGGTCGACCAGCATCCGGTAGGCGGTGAAGTAGACGAGCGCGTAGGAGGCGGCCTCCTCCCACGACAGGTGCTTCGGCTTCGGCACGAGCTGCTGTGCCTGGACGCGCGTGAATTCCGCGAACGATCCCCAGTTCGTCTCGTAGCCCCAGATCTTCTGCTCCGAACAGGCCATCGGGTCGAAGCCGTTGCACTCGGGGCACTCACCGCAGGACTGGTTGCAGTGGATGACGACCTCGTCGCCCGGCTGCCACCGCTGCACGCCTGGCCCGACCGCGGCGACAACGCCCGAGGCGTCAGAACCGCCGATGTGGAAGTCGTCACCCGTGTAGCGGAAGATCGACACCGGCTTGCCCATCGCCGCCCAGACCAGGTTGTAGTTGACGCCGGCCGCCATCACCCGGACGAGGACCTCGCCCGGCCCGGGCTCGGGGACGCCGATCGTCTCGAGTCGCATCGCGTCGACGGGCTCGCCAAGACGCTCGGGTCGGATCACCCACGCCTGCATCGATGCCGGCGCGGCGGCGGAACCGACCTCGTCGACCAACGGAAGCGCCGGTGGTGTCATCCGCCGCAGGGTACGCCACTGCCTCTTGCATGGTAGAAATAGTGGATCGGCCTGGTGGTTGACCGCGATCCCGATGGTTGCTACGATCGTGCCATGCAAGAGGTGGGTTGGCCGTGAGATTCTCCCTCTACGCGCACGCCGAGCGCTTCGCCGACGAGACGCCCTGGGATCAGCTGTACGACGAGCTGGTCGAACTCGTCCAGATCGCCGAAGCGGGCGGGTTCCGCGCCTTCTGGGTCGGCGAGCACTACGGGATGACCTTCGCGGCAGCGCCGAACCCGCTCACTTTCCTCGCCCACATCGCCGCCCGCACGAAGACCATCCGGCTGGTCACCGGCAACATCGTGGCGCCGTTCTGGCATCCCGTGCGCCTGGCGTCGGAGGCGGCGCTGACGGACGTGCTGAGCGGTGGACGGCTCGAGCTCGGCATTGCCCGTGGCGCCTATCAGTTCGAGTTCGATCGCCTCCTGGGCGGGCTCGACGCAATGGCCGGCGGCAGCCTGATGCGCGAGCTGGTACCGGTCGTCCAGGCGTTGTGGGCGGGCGACGTCGCCCATGACGGCGAGCACTGGTCGTTTCCGGCGACGACCAGCGTCCCCGCACCGACCCAGACCGGCGGCATCCCGATCTGGATCGCGGCGCGCGACCCGGCCTCGCACGACTTCGCCGTCGCCAACGGCTGCCACGTCTGCTGCACGCCGCTCGCCAGGGACGATCAGGAGGTTGCCGACCTCGTCTCGAAGTTCCAGACCGCCTGCTCAGCGCACCCCGAGCGCCCGCGTCCGCAGCTGATGATGCTGCGGCACTTCTGGTGCGCCGCCGCCGACGACGAGATCGCCGACGGAGCGAGGGCCATCAAGGACTGGTACGCCTACTTCGAGCGCTGGATCCGCAACGACGGTGCTGCCCGCAGCGGTCACGTGCCGCTGCTGACCGATGACGAGCTGGCGGGCAAACCGATCTACGACCTCGCCGCCGTCGCCGCCAACAATCTCGTCGGCACACCGGCGACGCTGATCCGCCGGCTGCGTCACTACGAAGAGCTCGGCATCGACGAGGTGTCGCTGTGGATCGATAACGGCCGACCCCACGCGCAGAAGCGCGCCATCCTGCAGCGCTTCATCGACGAGGTCGCGCCGGCGTTCGCCTGACGCCGCGGCCTTACCTCGCGGCGCGCTGCCGCGAACGGAGCTCGCGCACGCCGCGGACGGCGAGCTGTCCACAGGCCGCGTCGATGTCGCGGCCTCGCGACTGCCGCAGCGAGTGGTCGATCTTCCGCCGTTCCAGGATCGCCCGGAAGGTGCCGATGCGGGCGGGGACCGACGCGCGGTAGTCGGCTGCGGTCGGGTTGTAGACGATCAGGTTGACGTGGAAACCGCCGGGGGCGGTCTCATGCAGCAGTCGGGCGAGCCGATCGGCGTGCTCGGGCGCGTCGTTGACACCATCCAGCAGCAGGTACTCGATGAAGATGCGCCGGCGCGTCGCCTCGCGGTAGCGACGGCACGCCGCCATCACGGCGGCGACGTCGAACCGCTTGTTGACGGGCATCAGCGCTCCGCGCACCTCGTCGTCGGGGCCGTGCAGCGAGATCGCGAGCTTGACCTGGAGTGGCTCCGCGGCCAGCCGGTCGATGCCGGGAACCCAGCCTGCCGTGGAGATGGCGATCGACCGCGCCGCCAGCCCGTAGCCCTCCGCGTCGTTGGCGAGGCGGCAGAACCGCAGCACCTCGTCGTAGTTGTGGAACGGCTCGCCCATGCCCATCAGCACGACGTTGCCGATCCGCGCGCCGTCGACACGAGCCTCCCGCGCGGCCCACAGCAACTGCTCGAAGATCTCGCCGCCCGTCAGGTTCCGGCCCAGTCCCATCGCGCCGGTCGCGCAGAAGGTGCACGCCAGGGCGCAGCCGGACTGGGACGAGACGCAGACGGTGCGCCGCTCGCCGTGCCGCATCAGCACCGTCTCGAGCGGAAAGTCGTCAGCCGTCCGGAAGCGTGCCTTGACCGTGCCGTCCTTTGAACGCTGGACGTCGTCCATGGTCAGCTCGGCGAAGGGCACGGCTTCGACCAGACGCGCCCGCAGCGACTTCGAGAGGGTCGACACCTCGTCCCACGACGTGGCGAGGTCGCGCGTCACGCCCTGACGGACCTGCGCGCTCCGGTAGGAGGGCTCGCCCCACTCGGCGAGCAGCGCGAGCGCCGCGTCGAGTTGCACCGGCGGAGGGTACTACGCGCGTGCCAACCGGCGTCCGATCTCGACGGTGACGTCGACGAGCGCCTCGACGTCGGCGGCCGTCGTGCGGTAGTTGACGACGCAGGGTCGCAGGCAGACGCGGCCGTCGATCACGGCGGGCGACACGTACACGCGGCTGTCGCGCTGGAGGGCATCCACGAGGGCGCGGTTGTGGGCGTCGAGGTCGACGGGGTCGGGCGGAACGTGCCGGAAGGGGACGATCGAGAGCTGCGGCGTCGCAACGAGCAACTCGAGCTCGGCATGGGCGCGAACGAGGTCGGTGAGGTGCCGGGCGATCTCCAGGTTCGCCTCGATCGCGGCCCGGAACGCAGCCGCGCCGTGCACGCGAAACGCGAGCCACAGCTTCAGCGCCCTGAACGGCCGCGAGTACTCGAGCGTCCGGTCGACCGCGTTCCGTCCGTCGTCGGTCTGCAGCATGTACGCCTCGTCGTGCGCGAAGGCGGCCTCGAGCGACGCGCGGTCCCGCACCAGGACGACGCCGCACGCCTTCGGCAGGTACAGCCACTTGTGCGCGTCGATCGTGACCGAATCGGCCCGCCGCAGCCCGGCGAACAGCGGTCGGGCCGAGGCGACCGCGGCCGCCGGTAGGCCGTACGCACCGTCGACGTGCAGCCACACGCCGTGCGCAGCGCAGACGTCAGCCAGCGCGGCGATCGGGTCGACGGCGCCGGTGAGCGTCGTCCCGGCGGTGGCGACAACGGCGATCGGCGCGATGCCGGCGGCGCGATCGGCGGCGATGGCGGCGGCCGTCGCCGCCGGCAACATCCGTCGGTCGGCGTCAACGGCGATCGAGCGCACGCGGGCCGCTCCCAGCCCGAGAAGTTCTGCAGCGCGACGGACGGAGTAGTGCGCCTCGGCCGAGCAGTAGAGCGCCGCCGGGTGGCCCGCCAGGCCGTGCTCGCGGGCACCGGGGAGCGCCCGCTCCCGCGCCGCGGTGAGCGCCGTCAGGTTCGAGATCATGCCGCCGCTGGTGATCGCACCACCAGCAGCCTCGTAGCCGACGAACTGCCCGACCCACGCCAACACCTGCTGCTCGACGAGGTCGGCGACCCCGGCGTGGCTGGCGAGATTCACGTCGTAGCACGACGCCAGTGCGTCGGCGAGCACGCCGACCTCGAGGCCGGACGACCCGACGAAGGCGAAGTAGCGCGGGCGGGCCGGCGCGAGGCTCTCGTCGAGCACGCGCGCCGCATCGTCGAGCGCGCGGAGGACCGGCGTCGGGAGGTCGGGGAGCGGGCCGGCGAGGACGTCCGCTAGGTCGGCGTCGAGCGACGGCTGACCGTCACGGGCAGCGTCGAACGAGCGCCAGGCCGCGTCGATATGGGCGGCTGCCCGCGCCAGCGCCTCGCTACGAGGGACATCGAGCGGAAGGCCCGTCATTGCAGCGATGGTACGGGCCCTTGCAATCCCGCGTTGCGTGCTCTAGCCTGAGGCCTCCGTGCCCCGGCACGGAGGAGACGTCAGATGACAGTGCACACGCCCATGAAGACGCTGCCGGTCGCATTTGCGACGGCGCCGGGCGTGCCCGCGGCCTCGATGCCGCGCCTGTACCTCGCCTGACGCACGACGCAGCGTCGCCCTACTCCGGCCCCTCGCGGGCCACCGTCGCCGTCCTCCGACCCCCTCTGGTAGCCATGTTGCACGTCACACGCAAGACCGATATCCGCCGGCTCGCAGCCGCCCGCGCCATCTCCTTCGCCGGGGCTGAGGCCGCCTACATCGCGATCGTCTCCACGGTCTACGACCGCACCGGCTCCGGCGCCTGGGTCGCGGCCGTCCTCGCCGCCTGGATCGGCGTCGGCGGGCTGGTCGCGCCGCTTGCCGGGGCGCTCGGCGATCGCTTCGATCGCCGACGGGTGATGATCGCATCGGACCTCGCGGGCGCCGTCGCGTTCGCAGCCCTCGCGTTCGCGCACTCGCCGCAGGCCCTGCTCGTCCTCGCCGCCGTGGCAGCCGTCTGCGAGGCCCCGTTCTTCCCGGCTGCCAGCGCGGCAATCCCGAACCTCGCGACCGACGACGACCTGCCGTGGGCCAACGGACTGATCACCGCCGGCCGCACGTTCGGCGGGCTCGTCGGCCCAGTCGCGGGTGGCCTGCTCTACGGAACGGTCGGCCCCGGCGTTGCCTTCGCCGTCAACGCCGCGTCGTTCGTCCTCTCGGCGGCGCTGATCGTCTCCGTGCGCGGTCCGTTCTCGACGCCGCGACCCGGGGCGGGACGCGGCGGCCTGACCGCCGGCTTCCGGTTCGTGGCCCGCACGCCGCTTCTCCGCGCCCTCGCGATCGCCTGGGCGATCTTCCTGGTCGGGATCGGGCTGATGCTCGTCGCCGAACTGCCGCTGGCCCGGGTGCTCGACGCCGGCTCGCTCGGGTACGGGATCCTCGTCGCAGGCTGGGCGGCGGGCGGCCTCGCGGGGTCGCTCCTCGCGCGCAGGATCATTGTGAGCCGGGGCGAGCTTCCCGCACTCGTTGCAGGCGCGGGCGGCGCTGCCGTCGCGTTCGGGCTGACCGGCGTCGCACCGGTCCTCGCGACTGCCTGCGCGACGATGGCGCTTGCCGGCCTGCTGAACAGCATCTCGGCGGTCGCGGAGGAGACCCTCGTGCAGCGCGCGACACCCGACGACGTTCGGAGCCGCGTGATGGCGGCCCAGGAGGCGATCTGGATCGGCTCCCTCGGCCTCGGACTTGGCGGTGGCGGGTTCCTGCTCGAAGCGGTCGGCGCACGCTCGGCGTACGTCGTCGCCGGCGGCATCGGACTGGCGGCGGCAGTGCTGCTCGCCTGGCTGCTCCGTGGCCGCAGGGCCACCGCCGCATGATCTGAAAACCATGAAACACGTGCTACGGTCGGCTCTCCATGCCACGAGGACGCCCGCCCGATGAACGGTCCGCGCCGACGCTGGAGCAGGTCGCGCGGGTCGCCGGGGTGTCGATCGCGACGGCCTCCCGCGTGGTGACTGGCGCCGTCCCCGTCTCGCCGGACCGCCGTGCCCGCGTCCAGCAGGCGATCTCGCTCCTCGGCTACGTGCCGGACGAGCGAGCCCGCGACCTGCGCCGCCGTGTTCACAAGACGGTCGGGCTGCTGGTGCCATCCCTCGGCGACCCACTCCACGCCGACGTGTTCCGAATCCTGCACCGCGAGCTCAGCCGCGACGGCTTCACGCTCCTCGTATTCGAGACGACCGGGAAGGCAGACGCCGAGAAGGCATCGATGGACGTGCTCGTTCGCAATCACGCCCGCGCGGTTGTCGTCGCCGCCGCCGCCGGCCTCGCCCCGCCGATCCTGCAGCTGCTACGGCGCCGGGACATCCGCGCGATCTTCTACAACGATCGGCCACCCCAGCCGGCCGCAACGTGCGTCTGCGTGGACGACCACGGCGGCGCACTCCTCCTCACGTCGCACCTGATCGGCCTGGGACATCGCCGGATCGCCTTGGTCGCCGGGGCGCTGGACGGATCGACCGGCGTCGATCGACACGCTGGCTACAGCGCGGCCCTCGCGGCGGCTGGTAGTGCCACCGACCCGCAGCTGGTCGCCGGCTTCGGCTGGACGAGCGAGGTCGGACGACAAGCCGCGACGGGTCTGCTGCGAATCGCGGACCCGCCCACCGCCATCCTCGCGGCCCACCCGTCGCTGGCGGCCGGCGCGCTGATCGCTATCCGGGAACGTGGCCTGGACATCCCCGGCGATATCAGCCTCGCGAGTTTCTTCGAGTCCGACTACCTGCGCTTCGTCGACCCCCCGATCACCTGCCTCGGTGGACTCGGCGCGGCCGTCGCGGCGGGCATCATGACCACGCTCCGAACCGAGCACACCGGGCTCGTCGAGATTCCGCTGGCGGCGTCGATCCGGGGCTCGACGGCGGCCCCGCCGGTCCGGGCCTAGCCCTAGCCTGGGAGGCCGATGAACCCGGGCTGCGCCTCGCCGCCGATGGCGACGATCGCATCGGGCTCGGGAACGGGCCGGCCGCCCTCGCCGCTCGAGCCGGCGGCAGCCGCCACCGCGACGTCGTCGAGCCCGGAGGCGCGGGAGATGTCAAACGCCTCCTCGAGCTGTACCCCGTCCGGCAGTGCAACTGCCTGCGGCGGCGCGACGGGTGACGGCGGGGGCTGGTCGGCGGGCGCAACGGGCCCGCCGGCGGTGCCGGGCGTCGCGTCCTGCCACGCCGAGACGAAAGCGATCGGCGGCACCGCCCAGCCCGCGTCCGGGTGGATCTCGAAGTGCACGTGGAACGGCGTGCCCTTCGCGTCGCCCGAGTCGCCGACGAACCCGATCACGTCACCCGCCCGCACCTGCGCACCGTCGCGGGCGATGTCACTGAACGCCGACAGATGGGCGTAGTAGAAGTAGTTGCCCTGCCCGTCGTCGAGCCAGAGCCTGTTGCCGCCGAGGCGGTTCCAACCGACCCGGAAAAGGGTTCCGTCGTGCACGGCGACGAGCGGTGTGCCGTTCGCGGCGAACAGGTCGATGCCCTGATGGAAGCCGGTCTGGGCACGCGGGCCGCCGAACTCGTCCGAGAACCGCGCCCCGCCGACGACCGGGAAGACGTAGCCGGGGCCGAGCAGTTCGGCCCTGGTCGCCGGACCGAGGGGCGGCGTGCGGGTGAAGCCACCCGGCGGCGGCGCCTGCGTCCGGGCGGTGTCACGCCCGCCGCCGTCGCCGGGAGACGGATCGGCCGGCGCGGGCGGCGTCACGGCAGCCACCGCGGTTGTCGCCGGTGCCGGCTTCGGCGCTGCGGCGCCCGCATCGGCGTAGCCGACGAGGACTTCCGCGCCCGCCGGCAAGCCGTGCGACGGGCGCTCGAGACGGAGGTGAAGGGCCACCGTGAAGGTCCGACGACCGCCGGCCGAGCGGTTGGCGTCGACGGTCTCGCCGATCGTCAGCGTCCCGAGGCCGGTCAGTTCGAGGACGTCGTTCGTACCGGCGGCGACCGGCTGGCCGGCGACGATCAGTCCCTCGACGACCGCCGACCCGCGCGACGACGCGCGCCCTGCCTCGGCCGTAGCGGTGGCCGTTGCGCGCACGCCGGTCGCGGTGACGAGGCCGTCGAGCAGGGAGACGGCGCCGGCGGACGTCGCCGTCCGGGCCGAGGCCCGGCTCGCCGCCACGGACGCACGCACACTCGTCGTGGCCGCAGCGACCTTCACGATCGAGCCGTCGGCCGGGTACACGAAGTCTCCGCCGCCCTGCTCGGCACCGTCGCGTGAGAGTAGGCCGCCGAGCACGATCGCGTCAGCACCGGGCAGCACGATCTGCACGACGAGCGCGACGGACTTGGCGCGCGCCGTACGCGTCGGTGTGTTCGCGGCCGGGGCGACGGCAGCACCGACCGCCAGGGCCACGATCGCGAGGAGTGGGAGCAGTACGCGGCGCATCCGTCATCTCCGATGGTACCCCAATGCCTGACCTATGCTGTCGCGACCGGCGAGGGGGGGGTCGAATGAGCGACGCAATCGAAGCGCTGTTGGAGGAGAACCGGCGGTTTCCGCCGCCAGCGGCCTTCGCCGCCAGCGCCCGCGTCTCGTCGCCCGCCCTCTACACCGAGGCCGACGAGGACTTCAGGGGCTTCTGGCAGCGGCACGCTCTTCGTGAGATCTCCTGGTTCCGGGAACCGACAGAGGTCCTGGACGACAGCAACCCGCCGTTCTACAAGTGGTTCGCAGACGGTGAGCTGAACATCTCCTACAACTGCCTCGACCGGCACGTCGAGGCGGGCGGCGGCGACAAGGTCGCCCTCCACTGGCTGGGCGAGCCGGGTGAAGAGCGCCGGATCACCTACGCCGAACTGCTCGCCGAGGTCTGCCGCTGCGCGAACGCGCTGCGCGACCTCGGCGTGCGGCGTGGCGACCGGGTTGCGATCTACATGGGAATGGTTCCCGAGCTGCCGATCGCAATGCTCGCCTGCGCGCGCCTCGGCGCGGCGCACTCCGTCGTCTTCGGGGGCTTCGCGGCCTCGGCCCTGGCCGACCGCATCCAGGACGCGGCGTGCACGGTGCTGGTGACCTGTGACGGCGCGTGGCGGCGCGGCCAGGTGATCCCGCTCAAGGAGATGTGCGACGGTGCGGTCGACCTCTGCCCGACGATCAAGCACGTCCTGGTGGTGCGCCGGACGGAGAACGACGTCCCCTGGACACCGGGCCGTGACGTCTGGTGGCACGAGACGGTCGCGAGCGCGCCGGCCGACTGTGCGCCGGAGCGGATGAACGCCGAGGACGTCCTGTTCCTGCTCTACACGAGCGGCACGACCGCGAAGCCGAAGGGCATCTGCCACACGACTGCCGGCTACCTGCTCGGCGCGATGATGACTCACCGGTGGGTGTTCGACATCCGCCCGGACGACGTCTACTGGTGCGCGGCGGACTGCGGCTGGGTGACCGGCCATACCTACATCGTCTACGGGCCGCTCGCGAACCACACGACCGGTGTCATGTACGAGGGCACGCCGGAGTATCCGAGCTGGTCGCGGCACTGGGAGATCGTCGAGCGCTACGGGGTCACCGTCTACTACACCGCTCCGACCGCGATCCGCGCCTTCGTCAAGGCCGGCGACCAGCACCTGGAAGGCCGCAACCTCTCGTCGCTGCGGTTGCTCGGGACAGTCGGGGAGCCGATCAACCCCGAGGCCTGGATGTGGTATCACGAGCGGATCGGCGGCGGCCGCTGCCCGATCGTCGACACCTGGTGGCAGACGGAGACGGGCTCGATCATGATCTCGCCGCTGCCGGGTCTGACGACGACCAAGCCAGGCTCGGCGACGCACCCGATGCCCGGCGTCGCGGCGGCGATCGTCGACGAGCAGGGAGTCGAGGTGGCGCGCGGTGGTGGTGGGTACCTGGTGCTGAAGCAGCCGTGGCCCTCCATGCTGCGGACGCTCTGGGGCGACGATGACCGCTTCGTGCAGACGTACTGGAACCGGTTCGGCCGCGACGTCTACTTCACCGGCGACGGCGCGAAGACCGACGATGACGGGAACTTCTGGCTCCTCGGCCGCGTGGACGACGTCATCAACGTCGCCGGCCACCGCATCTCGACGACGGAGATCGAATCGAGTCTCGTCGGACATGCGGCGGTCGCCGAGGCGGCCGCGATCGGCGCCCACGATCCCATCAAGGGCGAGCAGATCTGCGTCTTCGTGATCACGAAGGACGGCGTTGAGCAGGGCGACGAGCTGCGCGCGGAGCTCCTCCAGCACGTCGCGACACAGATCGGCCGCTTCGCTCGCCCCGGCATGCTGCTGTTTACGAGCGACCTGCCCAAGACCCGCTCCGGGAAGATCATGCGACGACTCCTGAAGGACGTCGCCGAGGGACGCGAGCTCGGCGACGCGACGACCCTGCGTGATTCGACGGTCGTGCAGACGATCAAGGACCAGGCCGACCGTCAGCTCGGCCATCGCTAGCCGGCGTCACTCCGGATCGCAGAACCGCAGCAGGAGATCGCCGGTCTCGGTGAGCAGCCGTTCGACTCGGCCCCGCGGCACCGAGTAGATCGTCCGTCCGCCCTCCCGGCGCGACTCCGCGAGGCCCGCCTCGCGCAGCTGCCGAACGTGGATCGAGACGGTCGGTTGAGCGAGCGAGAAGGTCGCGGCGAGCTCGGTCACGCTCCCGGGATGGCAGTCGAGGTGCGACAGCAGAGCGACCCTCGTCGGGTCGTTGAGCACCTTCAGCCGCCCGGCGATCTTGGTCGCCGCGGCTCGACCGCTTCGGACCGGAACGCTGACCGGCCGCCTAGACTGACCGCGTGGATCCGCTGACGCCCTTCAGGGCCGATCCAGGAAACTCGGCGATCCTCCTCGACATCGACGGAACGCTCGCGCCGATCGCGCCGCACCCGTCGGGAGCGGCGGTCCCGCCGGCCACTCTGGCGATCCTCACGGCGCTCGTCGCTCGCTACGGCCTCGTCGGCTGTATCTCGGGCCGCGCCGCCGCCGACGCGCGCCGACTGGTGCCGATCGCCGGCCTGGTCTTCGCCGGCAACCACGGACTCGAGATCGATCTCGGATCGGGCGTCGAACTGGCCGCTGAGGCGGCTGCCTTCCGCCAGACCATGAGCGACGCGGCGGGCGCCCTCCGCGGAGTCGCCGCCGCCGTCGGTGCCTGGGTCGAGGACAAGGGCGCGACACTGACGATCCACTACCGGGAGGCACCCGACCCGGACCGTGCTGCGGCCCGGCTGGCAGCAGAGGCGGTGCCATGGATCGAGGCGGCCGGACTCCGCGGACGCTGGGGCAGGATGTCCCTCGAGGTCCTGCCGCCGGTACCGACCGACAAGGGCGCGGCAGTCGCCCGGCTTGTCGCGGGGCGAGCGGTCGTGCGCACGCTCTACGCCGGCGACGACACGACGGACGTCGATGCCTTCCGCGTCGTCGACGTCGCCGTCGCCGTGCGATCGGCCGAGACCCCGGCCGGGCTCGTCGCCGCCGCAACCTTCGCCGTCGCTGGTCCCGCCGGGCTCGCCGACACCCTCGCCAGCCTCATCTGAGACCGAGGTGCTGCTTCAGGGCCCTGGTCTGACGCCGGGCGACCTCGAGCACCGTCCCGTCCGCGAGGCGAACGCCGGTCCGGCTCGGCGCGATCGCCTCGACCGCCACCACGCGGCGCAGGTTGACCAGATGCGAGCGATGAACGCGGAAGAACACGGTCGCCGGGAGCGCGTCCTCGAGCTCGCGCATCGACCGCGCAGACAGCAGACGCTCACCCTCGGCGGTGTAAACCCACGACCAGTCGCCATCGGCCTCGGCGTACAGAACATCGTCGTGATCGAGAAGCAACGTCTCGCCACGACGGGTGACGGGTACCTTCTGTAGCTCCGTCGTCCCCGCCCGGCGGACGTCACCGCGGAGGGCCAGCAGTCGCTGGACGCAGCGGGCGAGACGCTCCTCCGAAACCGGTTTCAGCAAGTAGTCGACGGCGTCGACGGTGAAGGCCTGGATCGCGTGGTCGTCGTGCGCCGTCACGAACACCACCGCGGGCCGCGACGGCCACGTGGTGATCTCGCGCGCGGCGTCCATGCCCGACAGGTCCGGCATGTGGATGTCGAGGAAGACCACGTCGTACGTGACACGCGAGGCGAGCGCGAGCGCCTCACGCACCGAGGCTGCCTCGCCGACGACGTCGACGCCACCGGCCCGCTCGAGGCCGTAGCGCAGCTCGGCGCGCGCCGGCGCCTCGTCGTCGACGATCAGGGCCAGAAGGGTCACGGCGTTGGTCGGACGACGGGGATCAGGACTGACACCGAGGTGCCGAACAGGGGCGAGGACACGATCCGCAGACGCCCCTCCTCACCGTACAGCGCGGACAGGCGTTGGTCGACGAACGCGAGCCCGAGTCCGGCGGCCCCGGAACCGACGCCGGCCTCGAGAATCCGCTCGGCGATACCGGGCGGAATGCCGCGGCCGTTGTCGCGAACCGAGACGCGCAGACGCCCGAAGCGGACGACGGCGGTGATGACGACCCGCAGCGGCCGGTCCGTCTTGCCGTGCTTGATCGCGTTCTCCACCAGCGGCTGGATCAGGAACGGCGGCACCTGGGCGGCGAGCGCCGCCGGCGTGATGCGCCGTTCGATCTCCAGCGAATCGCCGAAGCGAGCCAGCTCCAGCGCCAGGTAGGCGTCGACGTGGCCGATCTCGTCGGCGAGGTCGACGAAGGCTCCCGGCCGCCGCAGCGACGAACGACAGTAGTCCGCGAAGGCGAGGACGAGCCGCCGCGCCTCGTCCGGACTGGTACGGCAGAACGCCGCGATCGTGTTCAGGGCGTTGAAGAGGAAGTGCGGCTCGATCTGCGCCTGCAGCGCGGCGAGCTCCGCCGACGCCGCGGCGTTGGCGTGAACGTCGAGCTCGCCGATCTGCAGTTCGCTCGAGAGCAGATCGGAGAGGGTCTGCGCGATCGCGCGGTCACGATCCGAGACGTTCAGCGCGCCCTCCGAGAAGAGGATGACGGAGCCGACGACGCCGGCCCTGGTGGCGAGCGGGGCGACGACCGCCGAGCGCAGCGGGCAATCCCGGCCACCGCACCCATGGCCCCACCCGACCGGCAGACGAGCGACCCGGCGTGCCGCCATCGCGCTCACGGCACCGGGCGGCGCGTCCGTCCCCGGCCCGTGGTGATCCGACCCGAGGCCGGCGTGGGCGAGGACCGTCGACCGGTTCGTGACCGCCACGGCGCCGTACCCGAGACGCACCTGCGTCTCGTGCGCGACGAGGAGCGCAGCCGTGTCCGACAGGCCGGCGCGCAACGGCTGGCGACAGAACTCAACGACTTCGAGGATCTTCGCCGCCGGCGCCTGGCCGAGCGGGACGACGGCGCCGAACGCGTGGCGGACGAGGCCGAGCCAGGTGACGAGGCCCAGCGTCGTGACGGCGACGATGGGGACGAGCAGGAACAACGACAGGCCCAGTTCCTGCACCGCCCGCAGTCCAAGGTAGACGAGTGCGGCCTGGAGCAGCGCGAGCGTCGCCGCAGCGAGGAGTGGGCCCCGCACATCCGCCCAACGGCGGCCGACACGCGCTGCGGCGATACGCCGCCCCGTCGAGACCCACGTGAAGGCCGGCTCACGCCGACGGTCATCGGAGTGCGACTGGCCGGGCGGCGTTGACACGTGCCCATCGTAGACCTCCCGCCTGTCAACGAGGCACGATCGCCTACCCTACGGGCGAACCGACGAGCCGGCCGGGACGAGTGGCGACGCACGAGTACACGACCTACGACCGCATCAGCAGCGCAACACGGCGGCAAGAGCTCCGCCGCCGTCGGCGTGTGCGACTGTCGGCGCTCGCGATCGGACTCGGGCTACCCGTGCTGCTGGCCGGCAACGCGTTGGTCACCCGCGGCGAGGTGATGCGCGGCACCGAGGTGGCCGGCGTCGACGTCGGCGGACTGGCGCCGGCGGCGGCCCGCGAGCGACTCGTGCTCGACCTCGGCGAACGGCTATCCACGCCGATCGCCGTGCGCGTCGGCGACGTCGTTGCCGACGTCACGCCCGCCTCCCTCGGTATCGCGCTCGACACCGACGCGACGCTCGATCGTGCCTACCGGGCCGGCCGCGTCGAGGGTCGCCTGCTCCCGCTGCTGCCCCTCGTACGCTCGCGCGTCGTCGAGCCGGTCCTGCGCTACCCGCGCCGTTTGACGCTGCCCCGCGACCTGGCAGCGCTCGAGCGGCGGCCTCGCAACGCCCAACCCGTCGTGCAGGAGGACGGCAAGATCGCCGTGGTGCCCGCCGCGGACGGGCTCCGCTACCAGGACACCGAGTCGCTGCGGCAGATCGCCGCAGCGGCGATCGCCGGCGAGGCCGCCGTCACCCTGACGCCCACCGTTCGCGCGGCCGCCGTGCCGACCGCAGCGGCCGAGGCGACCGCCGGTCAGGCGCGCGAGCTCCTGCGCCTGCCGATCTCGATCATGCACCAGGGAAAGCGCATCGGGCGGCTCAGTCCGACGGAGCTCGCGCCGCTCGTCCGCGTCCGCCGCGAGAACGGGCAGTTCGTGCTCGCGATCGCGCCGAACGGCCTGCGCAAGGCGCTGACGGAGGACGCGGCGGCGATCAGCAAGCGCCCGATCGACGCGCACTGGAAGACGGATGGCCAGCGCGCGCGCCTGATCCCCGGCCGCAATGGACGCGGCGTCGACGGCGGACGGACTGCGGACGCGATCGTCGCGGCGGTCCTGAAGGGCGACACGCGCCGCGTTCAGGTCGCACTCGGCGCGGTCGAGCCGAGCATGACGACGGCCGAGGCGAAGGCGCTCGACATCAAGGAGAAGGTGTCGACGGTGACGACCGAACTGGGCCCGTCGTCGGCGAACCGCATCTACAACGTCCGCCTGATGGCGAGGATCCTCGACGGACAGGTGATCGCACCGGGGAAGACGTTCTCGTTCAACAAGCGCGTCGGACCGCGAACGCCGGACCGCGGCTTCAAGGAGGGACAGGCGATCGTCGGCGGCCTGCTCCTGCCGTCGATCGGCGGCGGTGTCTGCCAGGTCGCGACGACCATCTACGGCGCCGCGTTCTACGCCGGACTGCCGATCGCCAAGCGACTCAACCACGCCTGGTACATCAGCCACTATCCCCCGGGGATGGATGCGACCGTTGCCGACGGCGGGCCGGACCTGGAGTTCACGAACGACACGCCGCACGGGATGCTGATCCGCGCCTGGGCGACGAACACGACGATGACGGTGTCTCTCTACTCGACCAATCGCGGCGTACGGGTGACGAAGCGCACCGGCGACGCGCACTCGTTCGTCGCGCCGAAGGACCGCTACATCCTCAACCCCGCCCTGACGGCTGACGAGCAGATCCAGGAGACGACGGGCGAGCGCGGCTTCGTGATCGCCGTCGAGCGGATCGTCAAGCGCAACGGGAAGATCATCGCAACGGACACCTTCCGGTCGAACTACATCGCGGAGCCGCGCCTCTTCATCGTCGGGCCGCTGTTCGTGCCAACGGACGGTGGCATCGTCGAGGACGCGCCGCCCGAGTTCCGCTTCTGACGGCCCTCAGCCCGGCACCGTCGATGAACGCACCCTGAGTTGCGGCGCCATCACCCGCCGCTGCACCGCGCCGCCGCCGTCGAGGGCGCTGACCAGGAACTCGACGGCCGATCGTGCGACCGCGCCGCAGTCCCAGTCCGTCGTCGTCAGCGGCGGCGACAGGAGACGCGAGATCGGGTGGTCGTCGAACCCGGCGACCGCGACGTCGCCGGGGATCCGCAGGCCGAGTTCGGCGCAGGCCGCGTACACACCGTACGCGATCGAGTCCGACAGGCAGAAGACGGCCGTCGGGCGGTCGGCGCCGGCCAGGAGTTCGAGGGCGAGCGGGGCCGACCCGTTCAGGGAATAGGCGCAGGGCACGAGTGCGCAACGGATGCCGAGTTCGACCCCGGCCCGCTCGACGGCCCGCTCCGCGCGGCGGCCCGGCGCCGTGGCAAGCGACCACGAGAGCACGGCGATCCGCCGGTGCCCGAGGCTGGAGAGGTGGGCAAGCGTGTCGGCGACGCCGGTGTCGTTGTCGAACACCACCTCGCCCACCGTCGCCACCCCGGGCAACGCGTCACCGATCGTGACGACCGGTACGCGCTCGGCGATCGCCCGCCAGTCACCGCTCGAAGGGCCGACGGGCGAGACGATCAGACCGTCGACACGGTGGTCGACGAGCCGCCGGGCGAGCTCCAGCTCACGGCCGGGGACACCGTCGGCATCGGCGACGACGGTGTGGCGGTCGACCGCCCGCAGCTCCCGCTGGAGCGCATGGGTCAGCCCCTGCGTCCAGAAGTCGGAGAGGCTCCCGGCGAGGACTGCGACCATCCCGGTCGTGCCGCCGCGGAGGGCACGGGCGATCGGGTCGGCCTCGTAGCCCATCTCGCTCGCGACGCGGCGGACCCGCTCCTGCGTCTCGGACGACACCTGGAGGCCGCGCAACGCGTAGGAGACCGCGGCCGGCGACAGGCCGGTGGCGGCCGCGACCTGCCTGATCGTCGCTCGTTTCGGCTTCGCTTCCACCGCGCGGCGCAGGGTAGTCGCAGTTGACAGATGCGCGGCGATGCGGTTGACTGTGAATCGATTCAGTGAACCGATTCAGGAGTACGCCGTGACGGAGTCCGAACTGACCGATCTCGTGGGGCGCCTTGCCGCCGGTGACGAGTGGCGCGGTCTCGTGCACCGCGACCCTGATCGACGCCGGTTCGAGCCGCTGAGCCGGACCGACGACGTCGACGTCTGGGTCCTGTCCTGGATGCACGAGCACGACACGGGCTGGCACGACCACGACATCTCGTCGGGCGCGGTCGCCGTGGTTGTCGGCGAGATCGTCGAGGAGCGCCTGCGGATCGGCGGGTCCCACCTTCGCCGCACCTACGCGGCCGGGACGTCGTTCTCGTTCGACCCGTCCCACGTGCACCGGATCCACAACGAGACGCAGGCGCTCGCAGTCTCCATCCACGCCTACTCACCGCCGCTCGCGCAGATGGGGTCCTACACGGTCGACGACGACGGCGCGCTGCGACGGTTCCTGCTCTCCGGCGACGAGGAACTCATGCCCGCGGCCGTGTCGTAGGGGGCTTCATCCGCGCCGCGAGATCGTCCCACTCCAGGGTGTTCAGCACGGCGCCCGGCGTCGCCCAGGCGCGCCGGGCCATCGCGACGCCGTAGCGCATGTTCGCGAGCGTCGCGGTGCGGTGCGCGTCGGTCGAGATGATGATGCCGACGCCGGCCTCGATCGCACTCCGTGCGGCCGGCGGCGACAGGTCGAGGCGGCGCGGACTGGCGTTGATCTCGAGGAACGTTCCGTGCTCCACGCAGGCGGCGATCACGGCCGCGAGGTCGAAGTCGCTCGGGTCGCGCCGGCCGAGCTGCCGCCCGGAGGGATGTCCGATCACGTCCACGTGCGGGTGGCTGGCGGCCGCGACGAGCCGTGCCGTCATCCGCGCCCGATCCTGCCTGAGCGACTGGTGGACGGAGGCGACGACCCAGTCGAGCGACGCCAGCACGTCGTCCGGATACGCCAACGACGCGTCGGCCATGATGTCGACCTCGACGCCCGCAAGGAGGCGGAACGACGGCGTGAGTGTCTCGGCATGCTCGCGAACGCGCGCGGCGTGCGCCAGGCAGGCCGCCGGGTCGAGGCCGATCCCCATGCCGACGCCGTGCGAGTGATCGGTGATCGCGAGGTAGCCGTAGCCGCGCTCGATCGCCGCGGCGGCCATCGCCGCGATCGAGTCCTGACCGTCGGAGGCCGTCGTGTGCGCGTGCAGGTCACCGCGGATCTGGGCGATCTCGACGAGGGCCGGCAGCGCATCGGCGCGGGCTGCGGCCAGCTCACCACCGTCCTCGCGTAGCTCGGGCGGTACAGGTGCGTAGCCGAGAAAGCGGTAGACGTCGCTCTCGTCCTCCATCCGATGGACGACGCCCGCCTCCGTCTCGGTGATGCCCCACTCGGAGATCGACAGGCCGCGCTTGACCGCCTCCTCCCGCATCGCCACGTTGTGGGCCCGGGAGCCGGTGAAGTGCTGGAGCAGGTTCCCGAACGAGGCCGGCGGCACGACGCGCAGGTCGACGGCGATGCCGTCGTGCGTCGTGATCGAAGCCTTGGTGTCGCCGAGCGCCCCGACCTCGGCGACCACCGGCAGGCCGGCGAACGCCTCGAGCAGCCGACGCGGCTCATCACTCGCGGCGATCAGGTCGATGTCGCCGACCGTCTCGGTCCGGCGGCGGAGCGAGCCCGCCTCGCTGGCGACGACGCAGTCGGGACTCGCGCGCAGCGCCGCGAGCAACTCGTCGGCACGCTCGAGCGCCCGGTCGAGCAGGATCGCGCCCTTGCGCGGGCCGCCGCCGGCGGCAATGGCGGCGAGGATCCGCTCCTCCGCCTTGATCCCGAGTCCGGGCAGGTCGCGGACGGTGCCGGCCTCGCACGCCGCGCGCAGGTCGTCGATCGACGCTACGCCGAGGGCGTCGTGGATCTTCCGCGTCGTCTTGGCGCCGACGCCGGGGAGCCGCATGACATCGACGAGGCCGGCCGGGAACCGGGCCTCGAGGCGCTCCACCGCGGCGATCGCGCCGGTCTGGCGGAGTTCGACGATCTTCGCCGCGATCGTGCCGCCGACATCGGCGAGCTCGGTCAGCCGACCCTCCTCCGACAACCGCTCGACGGATTCCGGCGTCTGGCGAATCCTCGCCGCCGCCTTGCGATACGCGAGGACGCGGTAGACGACCGCGCCATCGAGTTCGTAGAGGTCGCCCAGGCGGTCGATCAGATCCGCCACGTCCGCGTTGCGCAGCGCCACGGTCGGCCATGATACTCGCGTGCCGGGCGCACTCCTCTGCCTTCCGACGTACGACGAGCGGGAGAACATCGACCGGATGATCGAGGCACTCGGCGTCGTCCGGCGAACGGAGCCGGACCTCGACGTGCTCGTCATCGACGACGGCTCGCCCGACGGTACGGGCGCCATCGCCGACGCGCTCGCCGCCGACGGGCGACCCTGGCTGCACGTGCTCCATCGACCGGGGAAGGGTGGGCTCGGGCGCGCCTACCTCGCGGGGTTCGCGTGGGCCCTGGCGCGTGACTACGACCAGGTCCTGGAGATGGACTGCGACTTCTCCCACGACCCGTCGCGCATCCCGCTCCTGCGCGACGCCATCCGTCAGCACGGCGCCGACCTCGCGCTCGGGTCGCGCTACGTCGCGGGCGGCGCGGTCGACAACTGGGGACTCGTGCGGCGGGTGATCTCCGTCGGCGGCTGTATCTATGCCCGCCTCGTCCTCGGCCTCCGCGTGCGCGATCTCACCGGCGGGTTCAAGTGCTTCGATCGGCGCGTCCTGGAGACGATCGACCTGGCCGCCGTCACTGCCGAGGGTTACGCCTTCCAGATCGAGATGACCTACCGGGCGCACCTGCTCGGGTTCGCGATCACGGAGATCCCGATCGTGTTCACCGACCGGGCCGCCGGTGGCTCGAAGATGTCGCGGCGGATCGTGCTCGAGGCCGCCTGGCGCGTTCCGCAGCTCCGTTTCCGCGCCCTGCGCGGGAACATTCCGCGGAACGCGAGTCGCTCATCGTGAGGATTCGGGCCGCCCGCGTAGTATCGTAAGCCCATGCGTGCTCGTTGGTGGATCAGCCTCGGTACCGGCCTCGTCGTCGCCGCCGCGGGCGGCGGGTACGCGGCCTATGCCTACTCCACGCGCACGACCTTCGGGACCGTCGGCCCGACGCCGGGTAGTCTCGTCGCCGACGCCGCGCCGGCGATCTCGCTGGCGACCGACGCGAAAGCACTGCGCAACCTCCGCGTGGAGGTCGACGGCCGGGATGTGACCGGGCGCGTCACGGTGCTCGACGGGCGGATCGCCCTCGACGGCCTCGATCTGCCGGACGGCGACCACTCCGTCTCGATCAGCGCGATGTCCGGCGGGCTCTTCGGCGAGACGCTGCGGACGACCTGGTCGTTCAGCAACGACACCGCCGCGCCCGACCTCGCCGTCCTGACGCCGACGAAGCGCTGGACCGCGAGTCCGCTCGTCACCGGCCGCTCCGAGCCGGGCGTCACGGTGCGCGTGGCCTGGGAGGGCGGCGAGGCCACGCAGGTCGTCCCCGCCGACGGTCTCTTCCGGATCACCGCCGGCGTTCAGCCAGGGCTGCAGCCGCTCGAGATCGCGGCGATCGACGCGGCCGGGAACACGACCGGCGCGACCCGCCCGATCCGGTTCGACGACATCGCACCGGTGCTCGCGCCGCCGACCTGGCCGAAGACGATCAAGGACACCGACTCGCCCCTCCTCGTCGCGGTGGCCTCGGACAACCTCAGGCTGCGCGTCGCGGCGACGCTGAACGGGCAGTCCGTGAAGCCGACCATGACCGCGACGGGCTTCACCATCGAGACGCACACGCTCGCCCAGGGCCGCCACGCGGTCGCCGTCGTCGCGAGCGACCGGGCCGGCAATCGCACGACGTTCACGCATTCATTCGTGATCGACTCGACCGAGAAGCTGACGTCCAACCTGACGTTGATGCCGGGCGCGCGCGGTAAGGACGTCCTGTCGCTGACCCGCCGCCTGCGCCTTGAGGGCGCCTGGAAGCGCAAGAAGCTCAGTATCCGCTACGACAACCGCGTCGCCGCCGCCGTCCGGCGCTTCCAGAAGTCGGCCGGCCTGCCCCAGGACGGCATCACGCGGCCGGCCTTGCTCAAGGCGACGCAGTCGAAACTGGTCGTCGAGCAGTCGAAGTTCCGCGTCCGTGCCTACGAGGACGGCAAGCTGATCGCCGAGTTCCCGGTGGCCGTCGGCACCGCCCAGTACCCGACGCCCGTCGGGACGTTCGTGATCACCGAGAAGCTCAAGAACCCGACCTGGATCCCGCCGAACTCTCCCTGGGCGAAGGGCCTCGAGCCGATCCCGCCCGGTGCTGGCAACCCGCTCGGCACGCGTTGGATCGGCACCTCGGCGCCCGCGATCGGGCTGCACGGCACGCCGTCGGCGTGGTCGATCGGCACGCGCGCCTCGCACGGCTGCGTGCGCATGCACATCAAGGATGTCGAGAAGCTGTTCGAGTTGGTCGAGGTCGGCCAGCCGATCGTCTTCACGACCTGACGGCGAGGTGGTCGTAGCCGGCGAGTCCGGCCACGGCACCGGCGCCGACGAACGTGACCGCCGGCTCGCCAGCGCGCACCCGGCCGATCGCGGTGAGTGACGGGTCAAGTCGCGCACTGGGCAGCGCGACCAGCAGTTCGTAGTCCTCGCCGCCGATCGCAGCGAACACGCCCGGTAGCCGCCCGGCCGCGGCGGCGACCTCCTGCACCCCCGCCTGCAACGGCAGGGCGTCGAGATCGATCTCCACGGCGACGCCGCTCGCCTCGGCCAGACGGCGCGCGTCGGACGCGACACCGTCGCTGACGTCGAGCATGGCGTGGACGACGCCGGCGAGGCGCTGCCCGGCGACAAGGAGCGGCAGCGGGCGCCGGTGACGCGCGACCAGTTCGGCCTCGTGCGGCGAGGCGACCGCGAGCCCCTCGAGCAGCAGCCGCCCGGCCTCCGAGCCGCCCAGCGAGCCGGTGACAGCGACCACGTCGCCGATCCTCGCTCCCGACCGGAGCCGCGGCTCAGAGGCCCGTCCGATCACCGTCACCGCGATGACGAGCTGTGCGGCGCGGGAGACGTCGCCGCCGACGACGGGGCACCCGTACGTGTCGGCGCACGCTCTAAGACCCTCGTAGAGCGCCGCCGCGTCATCGTCGCCGAAGCCGGGGCCGAGCCCGAGAGCGACGACCGCCGCGACCGGCTGCGCACCCATCGCGGCGAGGTCGGACAGGTTCACCGCGAGCGCCTTCCAGCCGATGTCGGCGACGGACGACGTCGAACGCCGGACGTGGACATCCTCGACGACGAGGTCCGTGGCCACGACGAGGTCGGGCGCGAGCACCGCCGCGTCGTCACCGATCGCTGTCAACACGGCGGCACCGGGCGACCCGAGGATGGCCGCCAGACGCGCGATCAGGTCGAATTCGCCCACCGCGACCATGGTACGCTGACCACGGGATGCGCCACGTCGAGCGGGGCCGTGTCCACCACGCCACCCGCCATGACCGACCCTCACCGACCGCGCATCGCCTATCCGGGGGCCGCCGGCTCCTACACCGCCGAGGCGGCGGCCGTCCTCTATCCGGACGGCGACCTCTACTCGGCGGGCAGCTTCGACGACGTCCTCGCCGCGGTCACTGCAGGCGAGGCGGTGGCTGGCGTGCTGCCGATCGAGAACTCGCTCTCCGGCCTCGTGGTCGAGACGTGGGATCTGCTCGCCGGCGGCGAGCTCCCGATCGGGGCGGAGACCGTCCTGCACATCCCGCACTGTCTGGCCGGAGTCGCGGGGGCGGCGATCGAGGGCATCGAGCGGGTCTACTCCCACCCGGTCGCGCTGCAGCAGTGCCGGCGGTTCCTGAACGGCCGCTTCGAGCGGGTTGCGACATCGACGACCTCGGACGCGGTCCGCGCCGTAGCCGACGCCGGCGACCCGACGCAGGCCGCGATCGCGTCGCCGGGAGCGGTCGCGCGCTACGGGCTGACGGTGCTCGTCCCCGAGATCTCCGACCATCCGGAGAACTTCACGCGCTTCGTCGCCGTCAGCCTCGGCCCGCTGCGGCCGCTGATCGAGGGCGTGCCCTGGCGGACCGCGCTGCGCGTCGTCACGAACCACCGCCCGGGCGCGCTGCACGAGGCGATCGAGCCGCTCCGCTACCACGGCGTGAACATGGTCTCGTTGCACTCCCGCCCGATTCTCGGCGAGCCCTGGCGCTACCAGTTCTCGATCGACATCGACGGGCACTGCGAGGACGCGACCGTCAAGCGGGCCCTCGAGGATGTCGAGCGTCGCTCGTCGCTCGTCGTCGTCCTCGGCGTCTATCCGGCGGCCCGCCGCTCCGATCCCTGAACGGCCCGCGCGGGCGATGATGCCGCCGTGAGCCGCGTGTTCGACGACATCCTCGCGCTCGGCGGCGGCGCGGAGCCCCGACTGGTCTACGCGGAGACCGTTCCGGCCAGGGCGGCACAGGGGGCACCGCTGCCCGCCGACCTCGATCCGCGGCTGTGGTCGGCGCTGGTCGGCGCCGGCATCACGGAGCTGCACACGCACCAGGCGGAGGTCTGGCGCCGCGCCCGGGCCGGCGCCCATGTCGCCGTGATCACCGGCACGGCGAGCGGCAAGACGCTCGCGTACGGCCTGCCCGTGCTCCAGACCCTCCTCGACGACCGCCACGCCCGCGCGATCTACCTGGCACCGACGAAGGCGCTCGCGCAGGATCAGGCGCGCGGGCTGCGCGAGCTCGGGCTCGGACGGGCGCTGCGGCCGGCGCTCTACGACGGCGACACCGACCGCGGCGCGCGCGCCGTCGCGCGGCGGCACGCCAACCTGTTCCTGACCAACCCCGACATGCTTCACGTCGGCATCTGCCCGCACGCTGACCGCTGGGGCGACGTGCTCGCGAACCTCACGCACGTCGTCGTCGACGAGGCCCATGTCTACCGCGGGGTGTTCGGCTCGCACGTGGCCAACGTCCTGCGACGGCTGCGCCGGGTCTGCGCGGGGCTCGGCGCGTCGCCGCGGTTCCTGCTCGCCTCCGCGACGATGGCGAACCCGGCCGAGGCGATGCGCGCGCTCGTCGGCGAGCCGGTCGAGATCGTCAGCGCGGACGGAGCACCACGGCCGGCGCGGACGGTCGCGGTCTGGAACCCGACGCTGCTCGACGCGGACACGGGTGAGCGCGCGTCGGCCGTGGCCGAGGCCGCCGCGCTGATCGCCGAACTGGTCGCCCGTGAGCAGCGCGTGATCTGCTTCGGCCGCACGCGACGGACCGTCGAGGTGGTGCAGCGGATCGCGCGCGAGGCGATTGTCGCTCGCGCACCGCACCTCGCGAACGCCATCGCGCCGTATCGGGCGGGCTACACCCCCGAGCAGCGCCGCGAGCTCGAGCGTCGCCTGGTCGATGGCGAGTTGCGAGCGATCGTCGCCACGAACGCCCTCGAGCTCGGCATCGACATCGGCCTGCTCGACTGCGCGATCACGATCGGCTTCCCGGGCACTGTTGCGAGCCTGCGGCAGCAGTGGGGGCGGGCCGGTCGCCGCGGCGAGGGACTCGCCGTACTGGTCGCTTCCGCCGACGCCCTCGACCAGTACTTCGTCCGGCACCCGCTCAAGCTGCTCGACCGGCCGGTCGAGGCGGCGATCCTCGACCACGCCAGTCCCGAGATCCGCCGCGCTCATATCGCTTGCGCCGCATATGAGGCTCCCCTCACCGTCAACGACGACGCCATCCTCGGCGAGGGCGCCCACGCGCTGGCGAGCGACCTGGTGGCAGAGGGGTTGCTGCGGGAGACACCGGCGGGGATCACCTGGGCACGCGGATCGTTTCCGGCCGGCGAGACATCGCTGCGCTCGTCGTCGTCGATCGGCGTGGCGATCGTCGACGAGACGACCGGGGTGCTGCTCGGCACGGTCGAGGCCGGACGCGCCGTCCGCACCGTTCACGAGGGTGCCGTCTACCTGCACCTCGGTGAGGCCTACCTCGTCCACGGCCTCGACCTCGACGATGGCGTCGCCCGCGTCCAGCCGTTCGCGGAGGAGTGGTACACGCAGGTGCAGTCGACCACGATGACCGAGGTGACGGCGCATGACAGCAGGCGACGGGCGATCGGCGTTGACCTGGAGTTCGGCAGCGTCGCCGTCACGGAACAGGTTGTCGGATTCCAGCGAAGGGCGCTGCCATCCCACACGGTGATCGACAGCACCGACCTCGGGGTGCCGCCCCAGACCTTCCCGACGCAGGCGCTGTGGTTCACGGTGCCAGACGCGCTCAGCCAGGGCCTAGACGACCTGCTGGGGACGCTCCACGCCGCCGAGCACGCCCTGATCTCGGTCCTGCCCCTCCACGCGATGTGCGACCGCTGGGACATCGGCGGGCTCTCCACGAACCTGCACCCACAGACAGGCCGCCCGACGATCTTCGTCTACGACGGTCACCCGGGCGGCATCGGTCTGACGCGCCTCGGCTACCGCCGCTTCGAAGCGCTTGCGGCCGACGCCCGTGACGTCCTCCGTGACTGCCCGTGCAGTGATGGCTGCCCGTCGTGCGTGCAGTCGCCGAAGTGCGGCAACCTCAACGAACCGCTCTCGAAGGACGGAGCGTTGCAGCTGCTTCAGCGGATGCTCGCCAGCTGATACGATCGCCGTCGGAGGTCGCCGTACGGCGCTCAAGGGGGAAGTCCGGTGCAATGCCGGCACGGTCCCGCCGCTGTAAGGGGTACCGCTCCACCGTCGGGTGATGAACCCGCCCACTGGCCACGGCCGGGAAGGGAGGTGGTGCGGCCGGTTAGCCGGAAGCACGCCCCGAGTCAGAACACCCGCCTCCGCCCACGCCAAGTCCCCCTCGAGGAGCAGGAGGCACTTCCATGAGGCCCATCTGGGCACTCGCCGCGACAGCGTTCGCGGTACTCGTCATTCCGGCCGGAGCGTCCGCGACGCCGACGATCAGGATCGAGACGCTGCCGACGACGCTCGTCGACGCAACGCGGACCGGCTCGGTGCGGGCGTACGTCGATACCGACGACGCCGCCCACGTGCTGCCGTCGCGCAGCGCACTCGGTCAGATCGTGGCAGTCGCCGGGCACCGCGACACGCCCATCGCCATCCGGTACTTTCCGACCTTCGCGTCCGGCCTCGTCGAGCGCTTCGGCAACGCCGCCTCGGCGACCGGCGGCTGGCAGTTCACGGTCGACGGCGTGCCCTCCCCGGTCGGTGCCGATACGGCGGTGCTGCCGCGCAACGCCGAGGTCGTCTGGTGGCTGATCGACGACTTCGCTGCCCAGGGCGCGCTCGTTCCGCTCGACCTCGACCTCGTGTCGCGGGACGGCGGCGACGTGACGTTCCGCGTCACCCGCTTCGACTCGGCGAGCGGAGCGGTGGTCGGCGCCGCCGGCGCAACCCTGCGGGTGAACGGCCGCGGCCACCGCGTGCCCCTGAGCGGGGTCGTCACGGTGCACCTGCGCGACGGGCAGTTCTTCCGGGCCCGGGCCGTGCGCACGGGGACGATCCGCTCCGAGACCATCGCCGGCCGGGTGTGAGAGCGGGCGCGGCAACGGTCCTGACGGCCGTCGCGATGCTCGCCGCCGGCTGCGGCTCCCATCGCGTGCAGCCGCCGGTGACCGCTGCCGCCGCGCCGTCGGCGGAACTGCTGATCACCGTCGGGTACGGCGAGGAGGTCGTCCGAGCGGTGCGCGTCGCGCCCGGGCAGTCCGTGCTCGCCGCCCTCGAGGGGGTCGCCGACGTCTCGACCGGTTACGGCGGCCGGTTCGTCGAGGCGATCGACGGACGCGCCGGATCGCTCGAGCGGGCCGAGGACTGGCTCTACTTCGTGAACGGTGTCGAGGCGGGCGTCGGCGCGGGTGAATGGCTGCTCCGCGACGGCGACCAGGCCTGGTGGGACTACCGCAAGTGGCGCTCCTACCCGAACGTCCCGGCCGTCGTCGGCGCGTGGCCGGAGCCGTTCGTCCGCGGTGCCAGGGGGCCGGCGCCGGTCGTCGCGGCCGACCCGCCGCTCGCCGCGGTCCTGCGCGCGGCCGGCGCCACGCTCGCCGAGCAGGCGGCGAACCGGATCCTGGTCGGCGCCGACGCAGCGCTGCGCGAGCGCGATCCGGACTGGCGACGGGCAGCAGGGGACGCGCCGGCCGCGGGTCTGACGGCGTGGATCGAGGATGGCGCCGCCGTCGTCTGGGACGCGGCTGCCGGCGAGGCGCAGATCGTCCCGGCGGGTCGCGCCGTCGCCGTCGCGACGGCGACGGCGGACGGCGGCGTCCTCCTCGTCGTCGCCGGCGTCGACGGACCCGCGGCCGCCGTCGCCGCGAGCGCGATCGCGGCGGACGGGTCCGTCCTCGCGCGCCGCTACGCCGTGGTCTTCGACGGGACCGGCCAGCCGGTGGCCTTCGGCGGTGCTCGGTGATCGACGGTATGGCGCCGCTGCCCTGCACGCTCGTCATGGGCGGCCTCGTGGTCGTCGCGTTCGCTGCCTCCGATCCGGTCGTCCTGACGGCGGTGCTCGCGGCCGCACTGCTGCTGCTGTGGCGGACGGCCGGTTCGCGCCGCCTCTACCTGATCATCGGCCTCGTGACCGGTGCCGCAGTGGCGCTCGTCAATCCGTTCGTCGCCAGCCAGGGCGACCTGATCCTGATCGACGGGCCGACCACCGCGGTGATCGATCTCCAGGTGACGCTCGAGGAGCTCCTCTACGGCGCGGCCGCCGGCACGCGACTGGCGGCCGTGACGCTGCTGACGGGCGCCTGGCTCGGACTCGTCGATCGCGACCGGCTCGCTGCCCGCGCCTCGCGCGCCACGCCCCGCTCGACGCTCACGGTCACGCTGGCCGCCCGGCTCCTACCGGCGCTGCGCCGCGACGCCACGGCCCTCGTCGAGGCGACGCGCCTACGGGGCTCGCGCGTCACCGGTGCGCGACTCCAGACAGCGCGCACCTGGGGGGCCCTCGTCGAGCCCCTCTGCGCCGCGGCTCTCGACCGCGGCGCCGAGCACGCCGAGGCGATGGCTGCCCGGGGGTACGGTCCGACCCGGCCGACGGCGTGGTGCGAGCGTCCGCTCGACCGCCGCGAGTGGGTCGCGGTCGGGCTCGGACTTGTCATCTGCGCCGTGGCCGTCTGGGTGCTCCTGGGCGGCGCGGCATTCGGCTGGTACCCGACGGCCGACATGCCGTCGGCGGCGGCAGTCGCCGCTGCGGCCCTCATCGTCGGCCTCGGCTCGGCGGCCGCCCTGACACTCGGCAGCCGCTCGTGATCGCCCGCGTCCGCGACCTCACGTACCGGTATCCGGCCGCAGCGGCGGACGCCGCCGCCGGTCTCAGCCTCGACGTCGCGCGCGGGGAGATCGTCCTCGTCCACGGACCGTCTGGCGGTGGGAAGACGACCCTGCTGCGCGCCCTCGCCGGCCTCGTGCCGCACTTCCACGGCGGTCGCTTCGGCGGCTCGGTCGTCGTCGACGGGCTCGACACCCGCCACCACGACGTGGCCGTCATCGCCCGGCGAGCCGGCATCGCATTCCAGGATGCCGAGTCGCAGGTGCTGTACCGCTCCGTCCTGCGTGACGTGTCGTTCGGGCTCGCAAACCACGGCGTCAGCCGGCAGGAGTTGGAGCCGCGGGCACGAGCGGCACTGGCGGCCGTCGCGGCCGGAGCCCTCGCCGGCCGGACGACGGACACCCTCTCCGGCGGCGAGCTGCAGCGCGTCGCCCTCGCCGGCGTCCTCGCGCCGGGCCCGTCGCTCCTGCTGCTCGACGAGCCGAGCGCGCAACTCGACGATGCGGGAGCGTCCCTGCTCGCGGCGGTCCTGCGCCGACTCGCCGACGCGGGCACCGCAATCGTCGTGGCCGAGCACCGCACGGATCGCTACGCCGGGGTCGCCGACCGTGTCGTCGGCATCGGCGACGCGACCGAGGCGCCGGAGTGGCCGATGCGGCCAGCCGGCACGATCGGACCGACCCGGCTCGAGCTGCATGGGCTGGCCGGCGGCCGCGGCGGACGCGCGGTCTTCGCCGGCGTCGACCTCACGGTGGGGGCGGGCGAGATCGTCGCGATCCGCGGGTCGAACGGTGCCGGGAAGTCGACCCTCCTGCGGCTCATCGCCGGCCTCGACGCCCCGGCGGCCGGCGTCATCCTGCTCGAGGGCCGCGACGTGACGGGCGCCGCGGCGGAGGACCGCTACCCCGGCATCGCCCTCGTGCCCCAGGACCCCGGGCGGTACCTGCTGTGCGCCAGGGTCGTCGACGAGGTCCGCTCCGGCGGACCAGCGGCGGAAGACGCGCTCACCGCCCTCGACCTCGACCGGCTCCGCGAGCGACACCCCCGCGACCTGTCGGCAGGGGAGCGGGAGCGCGTCGCGATCGCAACCGCACTCGCCGCCGACCCCGCCGTCCTGCTCCTGGACGAGCCCACCCGCGGGATGGACCCGCGCCGTCGCGCCGCGCTCGCTGCGCTGCTCGGCGACAGGGCGGCGGCAGGCCGGAGTATCGTCGTCGCGACGCACGACAGGCAGTTGATCGCGATGTGCCGGGCGCGCTCCGTCGCGCTGGGGGCGGCGGCATGACCGCGGCGCAGGCGACGCTCGCGGTGGCTGGCCTGCTCGCGGTGGTTAGCCTCGTCGCGTGGGAGCGGTCGGCCGGCGGTATCCGCGAGGTCGCGCTGGTGGCGACGCTCGGCGCGGCCGCGGCGGCCGGTCGGGTCCTGTTCGCCGCGATCCCGTCCGTGCAGCCGGTCACGACCATCTGCATCTGCGCCGGCCTCGCGCTCGGCCCGCGCGCCGGCGCCGCCGTCGGCGCGACCGCCGCTCTCGTCTCGAACGCGTACCTCGGCCAGGGACCATGGACGCCCTGGCAGATGCTGGCCTGGGGCCTCGCCGGTGCGAGCGCCGGCTTCGCACGCCGTCTGCTCCGCTCGCGCCGGGCCCTCGTCGCCTTCGGTGCGATCTGGGGGTTCGCGTTCGGCGCGATCATGGACGTCTACCAGTTGGCGACGTTCGGGCCGGTCTTCTCCGTCGACGGTTTCGTCGTCACCCATGCCCGCGCCCTGCCGTTCGATCTCGCCCACGCCACGGCCAACGTGGCGCTCCTCGCCGTCGCCGGGCCCGCGGTCGTGCGGCTCCTCGAGCGCCATGCCCGTCGGTTCCACGTCGAGTTCATCCCGGAGGTGGTGCGCCCATGATCCGAGCGACCCTCGTTCTCCTGACGATGGCGCTCGCGGCAGTCCCGCCCGCCGCCGCCAGCTCCGTCAGCGAGGCGGCCGACTACCTGATCTCGAAGCAAGCCGCAGACGGCTGCGTCGGCGACCGCTCGGGCACGGCGTGGACAGCGATCGCGCTCGGCGCCGCCGGGCGGACGACGGCAGCGAAGCAGGCGGCACAGTGTGTTGCCGGGGCGGCCGCGACGCTGACCTCGGCGACCGACCGCGAACTCGCGATCATGGCGGCCGTCGCGGGCGGGCTCGACCCCCGCAACTTCGGCGGTCGCGACCTGATCCGCCTGCTCGAGCGCAGCCGCCGCGGCGGCTACTACGGCAAGGGCGCCGCGACGAACGCGTCCATCTTCGGCGTCATCGCCCTGCGAGCGGCGCGCAGGCCGGTCCCACGGGCCGTGATCAGGCAGATCCTCGCCGATCAGGCGCCGGGCGGAGGCTTCGACTACTTCCCCGAGGGCCAGCAGGCAGACATGACGGCCGCCGCCATCCAGGCCCTGCGCAGCGTCGGTTACAGCTGCGGGTCGCGACCGGTGCGCCGCGCGCTCAGGGCGCTCGACCGCTTCCGCTCCGGTGACGGCTACGTGCTCGGCATCGGTCAGCGCCCCAACGCCCAGTCGACTGCATGGGCGGCCCAGGCCAGGCAGGCCTGCCGACGCCCGATCGGCCGGTCGCTCGCCTGGCTCCGGGAGCACCAGGCGGCCGACGGCTCGATCGCGTACGGCCCGTACGAGGTCGGGCGGGTGTGGGTGACGTCGCAGGCGCTGCCGGCGCTGGCGCGGCGCCACTGGCCGATCAGGTGATCGCCGGCGCGGCGTCGGGCTCGGCCATTCCCCAGACGCCCATCGCACGGAACTTCGCGCGCCGGCGAGACCGCCGAGACGCCGCCGGCTCGGCCTCGACCTCGGCCAGCGCGCCGCGGATCGCATCGTCGAGCAGGCGCGCGGCTCGATCGTGGTCGCGGTGGGCGCCAGCCGGCGGCTCCGGGACGATGGCGTCGATGACACCGAGATCGAGGCAGGCGCGGGCGATCGGCCGGAACGCGAAGGCTGCCTTCTTCGCCTGTCCGGCGTCCTTCCAGAGGATCGCCGCGCACCCTTCCGGCGAGATCACGCTGTAGATCGCGTTCTCCTGCATCAGGACCCGATCGCCGACTGCGATGGCGAGCGCGCCACCCGAGCCGCCCTCGCCGATCACGGCGCAGACGACCGGTACGTCGGCCCGCGCCAGCGCCAGGATCGATCGCGCGATGACTCCCGCCTGCCCACCCTGCTCGGCGCCGACGCCAGGGTAGGCCCCAGGCGTGTCGATGAAGGTCAGGATCGGGAGACCGAGCCGATCGGCCAGCTCGATGGCGCGGATCGCCTTGCGATACCCCTCGGGTCTCGCCATCCCGAAGTTGCGGTGGGTGCGCTCGGTCAGGTCGCGGCCCTTCTGATGGCCGAGGAAGACGACGCAGCGGCGGTGATAGGTGGCGATACCCGCGACCAGAGCGGGGTCGTCACCGCCGACGCGGTCACCGTGGAGCTCGACGTAGTCGGTGAAGAGTCGCTCCGCGTAGTCGAGGGTGTAGGGACGGTCGCGATGTCGCGCGTTCTGGACGACTTCCCAGACGTCCGACTCCTCGCCTCGCTCCTGGAAACGCCGCCGCAGGCGGTGGACCTCCTCGGTGAGCCTAACCACCGGCGCCGCCGAAGAGCCGCCGCAGCCATCCCATCGGTCCGGCCGGCGGTGGCACGGGCGCGGGCGCGTCTGCGGTCGGTTCGTCGGTCGACGGCGCGAACAGCTGCAGCAGCCGACCCAGCGCCGCGGTCAGCTCCGCGCGCGGGACGACGAGATCGACGTGACCGAGGCGGAGTTGGCTCTCCGCACGGCCGAAATCGGTCGGGAGGGTCTCACCCGTCGTCTGCTGGACGACACGCGGGCCGGCGAACGACATCAGCGCCCCCGGCTCGGCGATCATGACGTCGCCGAGCGCCGCGAATGACGCGATCACCCCGCCCGTCGTCGGGTCGGAGCAGATCGAGATGAAGGGTAGGCGCGCCGCGCGGACCTGATCGACCGCCATCACGGTCTTGGCCATCTGCATCAACGCCAGGACGTTCTCCTGCATGCGGGCGCCGCCCGACGACGCGACCGCGACGAGCGGTACGCCTCTCGCCACCGCGAGATCGGCGGCGACGCAGAACTTCTCGCCGACGACGCTCCCCATCGATCCACCCATGAAGAAGAAGTCCATCACCGCGAGCGCACATGGCCGCCCGCCGACCGACGCCGTGCCGACGAGCATGGCGTCACCGAGGCCCGTCGCAAGCTCGGCCTCGGTCAGTCGCTCGGTGTACGGCTTCCGATCGACGAACGCGAGCGGGTCGGCATTTCGCAGGTCGGCGGCAGCCTCCTGAAAGGAGCCGGCATCGACTAGCTGGGCGATCCGCTCCCGCGCCGGCAGGCGGAAGTGGTGACCGCACTGACGGCACACGCGCAGCGCCGCGACGAGCTCGTCGTCGCGGTAGTGCGAACTGCAGACCGGGCACGTGTTCGGATGGCGGCCCTGGTGGGGCGAAGCCGGTTCGTCCGGTCCGCGCTCGATATCGACGGAGATCTGGGCCAATGGTCCTGAGTGACGCCACGCGGTCGATGCGGCGTTGCGGCGTTGCGGCAGTGTACGCGGCTACGGCCGGAACCGCTCGATCACGAGACAGGCGTTGTGGCCGCCGAAACCGAACCCGTTCGAGATCACGACATCCGGCCGGGCGGCGCGGGCGACGTTCGGCACGTAGTCGAGATCGCAGTCCGGGTCGGGGTGGTGGAGATTGATCGTCGGCGGCAGGAAGCCCTCGTTGATCGTGATCACCGCGATCACCGCCTCCGTCGCGCCGGCGGCGCCGAGCATGTGCCCCGTCATCGACTTCGTCGAGGAGACCGGCGTCTGGCGAGCCTCCTCCTCGCCGAACACGAGCTTCAGCACCCGGGTCTCCGACGCATCCCCGACGGGCGTCGAGGTGCCGTGGGCGTTCACGTAGTCGACCTCGGCCGGACTGCGTCCGGCGTCGCCGAGGGCCATGCGGATCGCCCGGGCGGGGTTCGAGCCGGTCGGATCGGGTTCGGTGACGTGCGCCGCGTCGGACGACAGGCCGTACCCGGTCACCTCGCCGAGAATCGGCACCCCTCTGGCGAGGGCGTGTGTCAACTCTTCGAGCACCAGGACCGCGCCACCCTCGCCGATCACGAGGCCATCGCGGTCGCGGTCGAACGGCCGGCTGGCACCCGCCGGATCGTCGTTGTTCGTCGACATCGCACGCATGCCGTGGAAGCCGCCAACGCCCATCGGCGTGACGGCCGCCTCCGCGCCACCGGCGAGCATCACGTCGGCCATGCCGTTGCGGATGTACATGACGGCATCGCCGACGGCCATCGAACTCGCGGCGCAGGCCGTGCACGAGGCGACGAGCGGCCCGCGCGTGCCGAGTTCGATCGAGACGAATGCGGCACCCATGTTGGGAATCAGTGCCGGCACCCAGAAGGGCGAGAAGCGATCGATGCCGCGGGAGAAGAGGTGCTGGTGGGCGTCGTAGAGCGTGTTCAGCCCACCGATGCCGGAGCCGATCGAGGTGCCGATCCGGTCGGGTTCGGCGGCGATGTCGAGACGCGCCATCTCGACCGCCTCCCGCGCGGCGGCAACCGCGAAGTGGGCGAAGCGATCGGTGCGGCGCGCCGACTTGCGATCGAGCACCGTCGTCACGTCGAAGTCCTTCACCTCGCAGGCGATCCGTACCGGCGAGTCCGACGCGTCGAACTGGGTGATCGGCGCGCCGCCGGGCCGACCCGCGCGCAGGCCCTCGGTGAAATCCACAATGCCGTTGCCAACGGCGTTGAGCGCGCCGATCCCGGTGATGACGACGCGCGGCCGGGGCACCCTACATCCCCATCCCGCCGTCGACCGGGATGACGGCTCCGGTGACGTACGCGGCCGCGTCTGAGAGGAGGAAACGGACGACGCCGGCGACGTCGTCGGGCGCGCCGAGCCGACCGAGCGGGGTCTGCCCGAGAATCGCAGCGCGCGGCGCGTCGCCGAGCACGTCGGTGAGCTCCGTCGCGATGTAGCCGGGCGCGATGCAGTTGACGCGGATGCCGCGGGAACCGACCTCCTTCGCGAGCGCCTTGGTGAGCGCGATGACGCCGCCCTTCGACGCCGCGTAGTTCGTCTGCCCGGCGTTGCCGTGGACACCGACGACGCTGGACATCGTCACGATCACGCCGCGCCGCTTGCGCAGCAGCCGTCGACTCGCCGCCTTGCAGACGTGAAACGTGCCGCCAAGATTCGTATCGATCACCGCTCGCCAGTCGTCATCGGAGATGCGCGACATCAGGTTGTCACGGGTGATGCCGGCGTTGCAGACGACGTTCCAGAGGTCATCGCCGAACTCGCGCTCCGTCGCCTCGACGAGCCCGGCGGCCTGATCGGGGTCGGAGACATCTCCCGCCAGCGCGACAGCGTCGCCCCCGGCGGCACGAATCTCCGCGACCACGGCGTCGGCGGCGTCGCGGCGCGCGGCGTAGTTCACCGCGACACGGGCGCCTGCCCTGGCAAGGTCGAGCGAGATCGAACGGCCGATCCCGCGCGAGCCACCGGTGACGAGCGTCACCCTCCCGTCCAGTTCACGCATTGGCGATTGCCTCCAACTTCAGCAGTCCCTCGGGGCCCGAGACGGACACCGCCGTCGCCGATCGATCAATGCGCCGGACGAGACCGCCCAGCACGCTCCCGGCGCCAATCTCGACGAACCGGGTCACCCCGAGGCGGACGAGTTCCTCCACCGACTGGGTGAAGCGAACCGGCGCCGTCAGTTGGCGGACGAGGACCGCGACCATCTCGCGTGCCCCCTCGAGTTGGCAGGTGACGGTCGACAGGAACGGCACCGACGGCTCCGTGAAGGTCGCGGCCTCGAGGACGGGCCGCAGGCGTCGCTCCGCGGAGGCGGTCAGCGGCGAGTGGAACCCGCCCGACACGTTCAACCGCACCGCCCGGCGGGCGCCGGCCGCGGTGGCAGCCTCGATCAGTGCCATCACGCCGATCTCGGTGCCGGAGACGACGAGCTGCCCGGGGCAGTTGTAGTTGGCAGGCCAGACCCCCTCGATCTCTGCACACAGACCCTCGACGAGCCGGTCCTCGAGACCGATCACAGCTGCCATCGCGCCGGGAGCCTCGAGTGCCGCCTCGGCCATCGCGACACCGCGCTCCCGCACGAGGACCATCGCGTCCTCCACCGTCAGCGAGCCGGCGGCGACGAGCGCCGCGTACTCACCGACGGAGTGACCGACGACGTAGTCCGCCTCGATGCCCGTCTCCCGCACCGCCGCGAGGCAGGCGATCGACGTCGCCGTCAGCGCCGGCTGGGTCATCTCGGTGGAGGAGAGGCGCTCGAGGGGGCCCTCGAAGCAGACGCTCGCGACATCGAACCCGAGCGCCGCCGACGCGCGGTCGTAGACGGCTCGCGTCGCCGCTGAAACGGCCGCAAAGGCGGAGCCCATACCCACCTCCTGCGACCCCTGGCCGGGGAAGAGGAACGCCACCTTGCCCGTCACGATGCTCCCTTCGGCCCGTCGCCGGCCCACTCGGTGAGGCACGACCCCCAGGTCAGGCCACCGCCGAAACCGACCATCAGCAGCCGGTCGCCGCGCTTCAGCCGGCCGTCAGCCCAGGCTTCTTCGAGGCAGATCGGAATCGACGCGGCAGACGTGTTTCCGTAGCGCTCCAGGTTGACGAGAACGCGCGCCGGATCGAGGCCGAGACGCTTGGCGGCGTGGTCGATGATCCGGATGTTGGCCTGGTGGGGCACGAACCAGTCGACGTCGTCCACCGTCAGGCCGGAGACGTCGAGGACGCGCTGGACGGAGTCGACCATCACCCGCGTCGCGAACTTGAACACCGCACGGCCGTCCATCTCGATCACGTTGCGGCCGCGGAGCGCGCCGACGATGAGGTCGTCGCCCCGCGACCCATCGGCGCCGAGTTCGACGCCGAACACGGTCTCGGGCAACGCGCCGGCCGACAGCACGCAGGCCCCCGCGCCGTCGCCGAAGAGGATGCAGGTGCCGCGGTCGTCCCAGTCGACGATCTTGGAGAGCGTCTCCGACCCGATCACGAGCGCGTGCTGGGCGAGACCGGTCTGGATCTGCGTCGCCGCCGACACGAGGGCGTAGACGAATCCCGTGCAAGCCGCGGAGACGTCGCTCGCCGCCGCCGAGTGTGCCCCTAGGCGATCGGCGATCGTCGCCGCAATCGACGGAAAGTACGCATCGGGCGAGCAGGTCGCGGCAAGGACGAGGTCGATGTCGGCGGGCGCGAGGCCGGACCGGTCGAGCGCCTGTTGGGCCGCCGCCAGGCCGAGATCGCTGGCCCATTCGTCCGGCGCGGCGACGCGCCGCTCGCCGATGCCGGTGCGTTCACGGATCCAGGCGTCGGAGGTGTCGAGCCGGCCGGCGATCTCGTCGTTGGTCACGACGCGCTCCGGGACGGCGGCGCCAACCGAGACGAGGCCGACGGTCGAACGCAGGGCGCCGATCATGCCGGCGGTTCCTCGAGGAGACCGAACGTCAGGGTGGCCCGGACGGCGATCTCGTCGGCGACAGCGATCTCGGCGCTGCAGCGCCCGAGGCGCAACCGGAGCCGCAACATCTCGACCCGGATCGTCAACTCGTCGCCCGGCCGGACGATGCGCGAGAAGCGCGTCTCGTCGATGGCGGCGAAGACTCCGAACCGGCCGGCGTAGTCGGGGTGGGTCAGCGCGCAGACAGCCGCGACCTGTGCCGCTGCCTCGACCATGATGACGCCCGGCACGATCGGATTCCCGGGGAAATGCCCCTCGAGGTACCACTCACTGCCGCTGACCGCGTAGCGGCCGACGGCCCGTATGCCCGGCTCGAGCTCGACGATCTCGTCGACGAAGCGGAATGGCGCCCGGTGTGGGATGACCGCCTCGATGGCAGTGCCGTCCATCACGCCGGCCCGTCTCCTCGCACGGCGGGCAGCGGGACGTGGGCGTCGGCCCGGGCGGCGGCGCTGACGGATCGGGTGCGGCGCATTCGGGCCGCTATTGTAGGCGACGTGGTGCGCCCTCCGAACCCCATGACCAGCGCGCGCTTCGGCCAGCTGGCCTCCGTGTTGCCGGATTGCACCTCGACGCAGGACATCGTCAGAGCCGTCGCCGGGACGCTCGGGCCCGAGGGATTCATCGCCGTCGCCGACCACCAGACCGCCGGCCGCGGTCGCCGCGGACGCACCTGGGCCGACGAGCCGGGCGAGTCCCTGATGCTGTCGCTGCTGCTGCGACCGGACGTCCCGGTCGACTCGCTGGCGCCCCTGGCGCTGGTCGCGGGCATCGCCGTCGCCGAGGCGCTGCCGATTGCGGCGCGCCTGCGCTGGCCGAACGACGTGGTGATCGGCGGCGCGAAGGTGGCGGGAATCCTCGCCGAGCTCGAGACGCCAGCCCGCGGCGATCCGTACGTCGTGCTCGGCATTGGCATCAACGTGAACATCGCCGCCGCGAAACTGCCGGCCACCGATCGTCTGCCTGCGACGTCGCTGCTCGTCGAGACGGGCGAGCGACACGACCGACTGACGCTCCTCCTCGCTGTCACGACACGGCTCCAGGCCGCCTACCGCGAGTGGGAGGAGCTCGGCTTCAGCGCGCTGTTCGATCGTTTCCGCGCCCTCGACGATCTCGCCGGCCGCGAGGTCGAGGTGCAACTCGGCGACGAGCTGCTCGTCGGGCTGGCCGCTGGCGTCGACGAAAGCGGGCGGCTCGTCGTCGCGGTGGGCGACGAGGACCGGCGTGTCGACGCCGGCGAGGTCGTGCGCGTTGTCTGATCGCCGGACCGCCCGGCGTGGTCGGAGCGCCGCGTGATCGACGTGCTGCTGATCGGCACCGGCGTCGGCGTCGGCAAGACTCGTCTGGCTATCCTCTACGCGTCGCGGGCGCTGGCGAAGGGTCGGACACCCGGGTACCTGAAGGCGGTTCAGACCGGCTCGACGGACGACGCCCGCGCGGTTGCGGCCGGCGCGCCCGGGACCGTCTGTGCGACCGCGTACCGGTTCGTTGCGCCGCTCGCGCCGGCAGTCGCCGCGCGCCTCCAGCACGCGGGTCCTCCTGACGTGCAGCACCTGATCGACGCCACCGAGGAGCTCCGTGCTGCCACGGACGGCATCGTGATCGAAGCCGGCTCGCTGCTCGAGCCGCTGGGTGACGGCACGACCTACGCCGACCTCGCCCATGCGGTCGGCCTGCCGATCGTGATCGTCACCCGCCCCGACACGACCT
This sequence comes from Actinomycetota bacterium, assembly GCA_009885805.1. Lineage (GTDB taxonomy): Bacteria > Actinomycetota > Thermoleophilia > Gaiellales > F1-60-MAGs149 > VFJZ01. The sequence continues at coordinate 59,691 of VFJZ01000012.1, read as the reverse complement.
CGCTCGGGGTCGTGGCGCTGACGGTAGAGGTCGCGCGGACGCGCGGTCTGGCCGTCGCCGGGATCGCGGTCACGGGCTGCGCACACCGGCCGGATCTCGCCGAGCGAACGACCCGTGCCGAACTTGCCGCGCTGGCGATCGTCGTCGAATCGGTCGCCGGCGAGGCCGTCACCGTCGTCTGACCGCCCGTGTACCGCTTCGCCGCCGACGACCACTCGCAGACGCTCGCGATCGCCCTCGTCCGCGAGCGGCTCGCGGACGAGGCCTGGCGGCCCGCCCGCGATGTGCTCGGTGTGATCTGCACGGTCGGCGGCGCCGGTGCCGAACGGGCGAGCGACCTCGACAAGGCTGCGGACCGCGTCGCACGGATCGCGGCGACGACGCCGGGGGGACGGCCAGCTGCGCTCGACGAGTCCCTCGGCACCGCGGTCGGGGTGATGATCGGCCTTTACGAGCTCGCCGGACTGCTGCGCCAGGGTGCCGCCGATAGGGTGCCCGGACTCGCCCGCACCCTCCGCGACGCCGTTGACGCGGAGCTCGCGCGCGACCCGGGCGGCAAGGCCGCCGAGTACCTGGCGATGCTCGAACGGGTCGACGACGGCTACGAGCACCTCGAGGCCCGTAACCTCGCTCGCACCTACCCCGGCATCGCGTTGCTTCGCGAGACGGTCATCGCGGAGGTGGTCGAGCGTGGTGCGTTGCGCGATCAGGTCGCCGATCCGGCGGCGCCGGTCCGCGCGCCCGTCGCGAATGACGGCCGGCGTCCGGCCGCGACTGCTCCGCCACCGCCGGCACTGCGGCCGATCGACGAGATCCTGACCGAGCTCGACGAACTCGTCGGCCTGACGTCTGCGAAGGCATACGTTCGATCGCTGACGAACCTCCTCGCCGTGCGGCGGAAGCGCGAGGAGCGCGGGATGTCGAACCCGCCGCTGTCGCACCACATGGTCTTCACGGGCCCGCCGGGCACCGGCAAGACAACCGTCGCCCGCCTCGTGGCCGAGATTTTCGGCTCCCTCGGGCTGCTGGCCAGCGGCCATCTTGTCGAAGTCGCTCGCCAGGACCTCGTCGCCGAGTACGTGGGGCAGACTGCTCCGAAGACCGCCGCCGCGATCGACCGCGCGATCGGCGGCGTCCTGTTCATCGACGAGGCCTACACGCTGGCGCCGGAGAACGCCGGTAACGACTTCGGCCGCGAGGCGCTGGAGGCGCTTCTCAAGCGGATGGAGGACGACCGTGGTCGCCTCGTGGTCATCGTCGCCGGCTACCCCGACGAGATGGCGCGTCTGCTCGGCTCCAATCCCGGTCTCGCGAGCCGCTTCAACGAGACCCTCGACTTCCCGCACTACACGCCCGACGAGCTGGTCGAGATCATGCAGCTGATCGTGCGGAAGGGCGGGTACGACCTGTCGGCGGCTGCGCGACGGCGGGCGCGCGAGGTCCTCGTCGCCCTCCACGACGCGCGCGACCGCTCGTTCGGCAACGCCCGCGCCGTGCGCAATCTCTTCGAGGACGCGGTCCTCGCGCACGCCGATCGGGTCGCCGGCAAGCGGTCGCCGAGTGATCGCGACCTCGAACTGATCTCGCCGGTCGACATCGATCGAGCTGCCGAGGCTGCCCTCCGCTCGGAGGCGGCGCGGTGAGCGCCCGCTCGCCGTACGCGGTGCTCGGCCTCCCCGAAGGAGCGACGATTGCCGACTGCGCGGCGGCGTTCCGCCGGCGTCTGGAGGAGGTGTCGCCGCGCCTGATCGGCGCGCATGCCGACGACCGGTCGGACGACCTGGCCAGCTGGGCCGAGCTGGTCGAAGCCTGGCGCGCCCTGACACCCGCCCGATGAGCGAACGCCGCGGCGTCATCGACGACGTCCCCGTCTGGTGGGAGGAGTGGTCGGGAGACTTCGCCGCCGGCCTCGTCTTTCGCGTCGGCGTGGCCGACGAGACACCGGCGATAAGGGGGATCACGCACCTCGTCGAGCACCTCGTGACCAGCGCGGCACGTCAGGCGGGACTGGACGCCGAAGGGCGAGTAGAGCAGTACCACACGGTGTTCGCCGCTGCCGGTGAGCGGGCTGCCGTGACGGGGTTCGTGGCCCGTGTCTGCCACGCATTGCGCGAGCTTCCGCTCGACCGCCTCGAGCAGGCCCGCGACGAGCTCCAGGAGCTGACAGCCGGATCGGCGGTCTCGGCGGCCGAGGAGATCCTCACCTACCGCTTCGGCCTCCGCGGACCGGGCGGTCTCGGGCTCGAGGAGTTCGGCCTCCGCCGACTCGGCGGCGCCGACGTGCGCGACTGGGCCAACCGGTGCTTCACGCGCGCCAACGCCGTCCTGATCACCCACGGGACACCCGACGACATGACCCTGCCGCTGGCCGCCGGAGCGCGTCACCCGCGCCGCGACCCGCCGCTCAGCCACCAGCACGACCGGACCAGCCTCGGCCTCGGCGGCAACGGCGCCACGGTCACGTTCCTCGGCCCGCGCTCGGCGGACTTCCGCGCCGCCGTGCGGATACTCGATGGGCGGGCCACCCAGCTGCTGTTCGGGGGCCACGGCGTCGTCGAAGCCGGCGCCGATTGTCTCGAGCTCGCCGCGCAGGCGCACGCGTTGATCGCCGCGGGGTGTGGCCAACACGCGTCGGCGGTCGTCCGCGCGGCCCTGATCGAAATGGTCGAGCAGATGGCGGGCGATGGCCCGAGCGCGGCCGAGCTCGAACGCGACCGGATCGAGCGGGAACGGGTCATCCACGCGGTTGACCCGGGCGAGCGGCTCCGCACCGTCGCGGAGATGGAGCTCGACGGTCTCGAGCCGCGGCTCGCCGCCCAGCGGCTGGAGGATCTCCGCGCCCGGAGCGGGCGCGACATCGTCGCGGCTCTCGCCCACGCCTGCCCGACGATGATCGTCAGCTCGGACCCGGTACTCGACCCTCCGGAAGGATTCTGGACCCCAGCCGCACCGACCTTCCGCGACCCGGTCGGCGGCCGAACGTGGCGACGACGCGGCCGGCCGGCACGCGAACGGGTCGTCGTCACCGACGACGCCGTCTATCTGCTCGGCGGCTCCAGTCGTACGCGCGTCGCCCTGGCTCGTGCAATCGTCGTGCAGTCGGGCGACTCGCGCCTGCTGCTGGCCGACGACGGCACCCGGATCGAACTGCGCTGCGACGAGTTCCGCGGTGGGGACGAGCTACGGCAGGCAATCGACGGAAGCGTCCCGGAGGACGCGCGAATCGCGCCGCCGCGCCAGCCGGGGACCTGACGTCAGCCGGGCACGCGAATCGTCGCTGGGCGCCTGGAGGCGTTGCCGAGCCCGTCGCGCGCGACCGCGGTCAGCGTCCGCGCGGTGCCCACCAGGGCGCGTTCCAGGGTGATCCGCACGACGCCCTTCTTCGCGGTCACGGTCCGCAGCACGGTCGCTCCCCGCCGGATCTCGACGGTGCCGGCCTCGGTCACGCGGACGAAGACAACCAGGCCTTTCCGCGGGCTCACTGCCCGGACCTTTCGCAGCCGGACCGCCGGGCCGACGGTGTCCAGCCGGATCGGCGCCCGGAACTCGACGGGACCGCCGCCGCCGGGAACGAGCAGCTGGAGTTCATAGCGGCCGTCGCGGAGGCCGCGTGGCGCCCACTGGTACGTGAACGGACCCGGTGCCTGGTCGTACAGCAGCGCGACGTTCTTGACGAGCTTCCCCGCTCGCAGCAGGCGCACCTGGGCGTCGCCGGCCTCCGCGCGCACGAACTCGATCGTCGCCGCGTCCGCCAGACCGTCGCCGTTCGGCGAGACGCCTGCGGGCGCGCGCAGGCCGCTCGCCTGACGGCGGACATCGACGTCGGCGGTAACCGAGTCGACGGTGCTCGAACCGTCCGGCTGCACGCGGATCAGATATCGGTAATGCCCGCTCGCGACGAGGCCCGGCCAGGTCACCTCATGGGTCCCGACCGCCGCGGGTGCCGTCTCGCGGAGAACCGCGATCTCGGCGCCGGCTGCCGTCGTTACCGTGACGCGGACGAGCCCGCGCGTCACCTGCTGCCACGTCAACTTCCCTGGCGAATCGGCGACCAGGGCCGCCGGAGCCGAGACGACGGCGGCGACGGCAGTCGACGGTGGCGACGGCGACGGCGTCGGCGTCTGACCTCCAACGGAGCCGTCGAACGAGCCCTCGGCAGTTCTCGCACCAGCAGTCGTGATCCGCCAGACCAGCAGCGACGGCTTCGGCAGCGGACCGCCGCCGGCCACCGTACCGGTCCAGACTGCGTCGACCGCGGCCCCCGAACCGGTGATCGCGGCGACGGCGGCACCGGCGGTCGTCGCGACCGTCACCTTCCACGGCGCCGCCTTCGAGAGCCGGGCGCGGAACCGGATCGCCTGGAACGGCGCGGCGATCTGCGGCGGCTCGACGGATGGTTCGAGGATGCGCGGACCGCCCTTCGCGGCGTTTGTGCGGATGTCGGCGAGCAGGCCGTACGCCGCCTGCCCCGGGCAGGTCGTCTTGTAGGCGTCGCGGTGACCGAGGATCGTCGGGAACTCGACCGACCGCCCCTTGGCGAACTTCCCGCCGCCCTCTGACACCAGCGTCACCTGGCCCGCCGGATCGACATGCCCGACGTCGAGGCGCCACGCGAGCAGGCGCTCGAGCGCCGACCGCTGAGCCGCTGACGGCGCGACGCGATCGAAGTCGCCGATCAGGGCGACCCCGACCGTCCCGCGATTGAATCCCTCGGTGTGGGCGCCGACGACGTTCTGGCCGACACCGCCGAAACGCCCCTCGTAGACACGCCCCTGCGCGTCGACCAGAAAGTTGTAACCGATATCAGACCAGCCGTTCCCGCGGACGTGGTAGAGGTAGATCGAGCGCACGATCCTCGGTGCCTGCGCCGCGTCATAGCCGTTCGGCGTTGCCGTGTGATGGATCACCGCGGCCTGGAGACGGCCGGCGATCACCGGCTCGGCGGTGCGCAACGATTCGTCCGCGCCCCAGGCCGTGCGCGGCAGGATCTCGGGCTGGTCCGGTGCGGCGGCCAGTGCCTTCACCGCCTGCAGGGTCGGATCCGGACCCGGGAGCACGGTGATGGCGGTGATGCGCTGGACGCGGCCCCGGAGGCGCACCTGGATCCGCGCGGCGCGGCCGGCCCAGAGCGGATCGGTCACGTAGGGCGCGCCGACGACGGTCTCGCCGGCGAGACGGTCGAGTTCCCGCCACGGCCCGAACCGGCCCGCAGCCGTCGCCGTCCGCACGGCGAGGCGCGCACTCTTCGCACCGCGCCAGTGTAGGCCGACGAGCGAGAAACCGCCGGGGACGGCGGCGCTCCGCAGCACCGTCCACCCGCCTGCCTGACCGGTGACGGTGAGCGGCACGGCGACGCGGCGGACCGAGCCGCCGGCCGCTGCCGGGGCGGGAACGGCCAGGAGCGCGAGACCGACAACGAGGGCGAGGCGGTAGAGCGGGCGGGCCACGGACTCCACCATCGGTGCATTCTGCCACGGACATGAGCCCTCCCGATCTCGTAGACTGGTCTGCACGCCATGCACCGCGGCTCCTGGATCGGCCTGATCCTTCTTGCGGCGATGACCCTCGCCGGCGCCGCCACGCCACCCGCCGCCGCGGCGCCGGTCGTGCGGGTGGTCGTCCTCGACCGCGCCATCGACCCGGTGTCGGCGCGATTCGTGGTCGGTCAGATCGAGGCCGCCGCGCGACGCGATGACGCTGCCGTCGTGCTGCGCATCGACACGCCCGGCGGCTCGGACCGGTCGCTGCGCGAGATCAACGCCGCGCAACTCGCCGTCGACATCCCCGTGATTGCGTTCGTGTCGCCGGACGGCGCGCGGGCCGCCTCCGCAGGCGTGTTCGTGCTGATGGCGAGCGACGTCGCGGCGATGGCGCCGCAGACCAACGTGGGCTCCTCGACGCCGGTTGCGGGCGGTGGCGACATCGGGGAGGGCGACCTCAAGCGGAAGATCGTCAACGACGCCGCCGCGCGTATCCGGACGATGGCCGCCGAACACGGCCGCAACGCGGACTGGGCGGAGCGGGCCGTCCGCGAAGCCGCGAACGCGACCGCGCGTGAAGCGCTCACGCTCGGCGTGATCGAGATCGTGGCGACCGACCTCGGCGATCTGCTCCGCCAGGTCGACGGGCGCCGGACGATCCCGAAGGGTCAGCTGATCGAGGTGACGGGCGCGACCGTCGACACCCACGAGCTACCGGTTCACCTCGCGATCCTCGCCGTCCTGATCGATCCCAATCTGATCGCCCTCCTGCTGATTGGCGGCCTAGCGCTGATCGCGTTCGAGATCGTGCACCCCGGGGGCGTCGTGCCCGGCGCGGCCGGCGCCGGCATGGTGATCGTGGCGCTGTTCGGCATCTCGGTGCTGCCGTTCACCTGGGCCGGCATCCTCCTCCTCGCCGCGGGGATGGCACTCGTCGTCGGCGAGGCCTTCGTCGGCCACGGCGCGCTCGGAGCGGCCGGCGTAGCTGCCCTGGCGATCGGTGCGATCCTCCTGTTCGACGACGAGACGTACGCTGTCTGGAAGCCCGGCGTGATCGCGGCGGCGCTCCTGCTCGGCGGTGGACTGCTGTTCGCAATCAGACGCACCGCGCAGGTCCGGCACCTGCCCGCCGCGACCGGTACTACGACCCTGATCGGACTTCGTGGGGAGGCGCGCGAGTCGCTCGACCCCGACGGGCTGGTCTTTCTCCGCGGCGAGCTGTGGAGCGCGGTCACGGACGCCGCCGCGATTCCCGCCGGCAGCGACGTCATCGTCGACCGCATCGAGGGTCTGACCCTGCACGTGCATCCCGCCGCACCCGAGGAGGTCCCCGCATGACCACTGCGCTCGTCACCACCGCCGTCGTCGTCGTCCTGATCGTCGCAGTGCTCGCCGCATCTCTGAAGGTGCTGCGCGAGTACGAGCGCGCCGTCGTCTTCCGGCTCGGACGCCTGATCCGGACACCGCGCGGCCCGGGGCTGATCTTCCTGATTCCCGTCATCGACCGGATGGTCCGCGTCGACCTGCGCACGGTCACCCTGACCGTACCGCCCCAGGAGGTGATCACGAAGGACAACGTGCCGGTACGCGTCAACGCCGTCGCCTACTTCCGCGTCGTCGATCCGATCGCGGCGGTCGTCGAGGTGGAGAAGTTCCTCGTCGCAACGAGCCAGATCGCCCAGACCACGCTGCGTTCGACGCTCGGGCAGCACGTGCTCGACGAACTGCTCTCCGAACGGGACAAAATCAACGCGATCCTCCAGCGGATCATCGACGAGCAGACTGCGCCGTGGGGCGTCAAGGTGTCGAACGTCGAGGTCAAGGACGTCGAGATCCCCACCTCGATGCAGCGTGCGATGGCACGCCAGGCCGAGGCTGAGCGGGAACGGCGGGCGAAGGTGATCGCGGCCGAGGGCGAGTTCCAGGCGGCGCAGAAGCTCTCCGACGCGGCGGCGGTACTGGCGGAGCAGCCCATCTCCGTGCAGCTGCGCTACCTCCAGTCGATGATCGAGATGTCGTCGGAGCGGAGCACGATGGTGATCTTGCCGATCCCGATCGACCTGATCTCACATCTGCGATCGGGCGGGTGACGCTTCTCATCCCACCGCGGACGTGCTAGCGTCGCGTCGATGGTGACAAACGCCGACCTGCTCGAGCCTGTCGACGTCCGCGAGCACCTGGCGGGACTGGAGCTGACCCTCGGCCAGGTCTGCCAGGTCGCCGGCATCTCGAAGATGCAGCTCGACTACTGGACGCAGAAGGCGGCCATCGTCACTCACGGCCGCAAGCAGCGGACGTACGACATGACGGCCGTCGAGACCGTCCTCCTGATCAAGCAGGCGAAGGATCGCGGGCTGTCGCTGTCGGCGGCGATCACGGCGGTGGACGAGTTCCAGCATCGCCGTGCCGACGGCGCGGCGCGCGCTGAGGGCTAGCTGACCCTAGTTCGAGCGGACGGTGAGAACGGTCCGGCGGGGCGGCGACAGACGCCCGCCGGCGTCGCGCGCGACGACCGTCACCCGGTAGCGGCCGACCCGGAGCACGCGCCCGCCGAGGCGGCCGGGCAGGGTGATCCGGGCGGACGTACCGGGCCCGCGCGCTCGAACGATCGTGCCCCTCCGCATCGCCCGAGTGCACCGCCGCCCCGTCGCCGCCGACGGATCGCAGCGCGTACCGCGGACGCGAGCGGGGACAAGCCGGTCGATCGTCACGGTCACCCGCGCCGCCTTTGAGAGGGAGAAGCTGAGCGTCGTCGCCGTTCCCTGGCGGATGCGGGGCTTCGACAGCGCCAGCGGCCCGACCAGCGGCGGTAGCACCGGCGGCGGTGGCGAAGCGGTGACGGGCGCATCCTCGGCCGCCCAGTGCGCGTCTGACCAGCCGACGAGCGTCATGCACTCCAGCGCGACGGCGGTGCCGCAGGTCAGGCTCCCGGCCGCCTCGCTGAACGTGTAGCTCGCGATCAACCCGCTCTCGTCACCGCTGCCCTGAGCGGCGAAGCCCGAGCTGATCTCCAGCGGCAGCTTCGCGCGAGCCCAGAAGCGGAGCTCATCGAGGAGGCCCTTGTAGTCCTCGTACTGGGCGAGCACCCCGATCGCGGCCTGCTTCTCCGCGCCCCAGAACCACCCGGACTGACCCGCTGGGAAGCCACTCCAGGCGTTCCACCAGACCCGCAGGTCGGGCCGGGTCAGGGTCGTCTCGGTGTCGACGAGGGCACCGTCGATCCACAGTTCAAGCTGTGCGCCCGGGCTGACTGCGAAGCGGCGCACGAGTGTGACCTGATGCCAGCCGCCATCAAGCAGCGACGGCGTGCCGCTGGCCAGATGGGCACCGACGGACCACACCCCGCCAGGTCCAGGATTCGCGCCGTCGCCGAAGAGCCAGCGGAGCCTCCCGCCGCCGTACATCTGCAGGCTGAACGTTCCATCCGCGAACGTGGCGTTGTCATGGCCGTCGAGCAGGAAGTTGCCCTCGTACCACCAGTCCGGCGCGCTGTAGGGCGCGCGATCGGCGGTCGACCAGTGGGTGCGCTGGGCGACGGAGCCGTCAGTCGTCGGCCCGACCGGGCCCGGCCCGGCGCCGATCAGGAGCGCCGCGAACGCGAGGCTCGCCGCGAGAACGGACCGACCGGGCACCGGTTCAACGCTACAGACGACTGGCGGCCGCGACCGGGCGGAGCGGGGTCCTGTAACGGCCGCCTACGCGGACGGCTCGGTGGCGATCGCGGGCGCGGCGTCGTCACCGTTCGGGTCGCGCACGGTCGCGACGGCCGCGATCCGGTCCTCGTCGTCGCGGACGCGCTGGACGATGACACCCTGCGTCGCGCGGCCGGTCTGACGGATGTCGGCGATCGCCTGGCGCGTGACGATGCCGCCGGCCGTGATCAGCATCAACTCGTCCGCGTCGCAGACGGTGAGCGCGCCGACGAGGGAACCACGACGACCGATCGCGTGCCGGTCGAGCGTGAGGACGCCCATCGTGCCGCGCCCCTTCACCGGATAGTCCTCAACCGGCGTGCGCTTGCCGAACCCCTGCTCGGTCACCACCAGCAGGTCATCGCCCGGCCGCGGCACCCGCAACGCGATCACCTCGTCGCCCTCGCGCAGTCGCATGCCGCGGACGCCGGAGGCCGACCGGCCCATCGAGCGGACGTCGGACTCCAGGAAGGACACGCACGAGCCGTTGCGGCTCACCATCATCACGCGCTCACCCTCGTCCGCGAGTCGGACGTCGACGAGCGCATCGTGGTCGCGGATGATCAGCGCGGCGATGCCCTTCTCTTTGAGATGGGTGTTGTAGGCCAGCAGCGGCGTCTTCTTGACGATCCCGCGCCGCGTGCCGAACACGAGATATCGGCCCTCGGTGAAGTCGCGGGTTCGGAAGACGGCCATCACGCGCTCACCCTCGGCGACCGCGAGGAAGTTCTGCAGCGCGCGCCCGCGGCCGTCGCGGCCGGCAACCGGGAGCTGCCAGACCTTCCGCCGGTAGATCTTGCCGACCGATGTGAAGAACAGCAGGTACTCGTGTGCCGACGCCACGAACAGGTGCTCGATCGGATCGTCTTCCTTCAACGCCATGCCCCGGACGCCGACGCCGCCACGGCCCTGCAGGCGGTAGTCCTCGAGCGGCACCCGCTTCGCGTAGGCATCCCGCGAGATCGAGATCACCATCGGCTCGTCGACGATCAGGGCCTCGACATCGATCTCGCCCTCGATGTCCTCGATCGTCGTCCGACGCTCGTCGGCATGCTGCGCGCGGATCTCCAGCAACTCCTCGCGGATCAGCGCATAGACACGTGCCTCGTCACCGAGGATGCCCCGGAGGTGCCCGATCAACGCGACGAGCTCTGCATGCTCCTTGCGGATGCGCTCCTGCTCGAGGCTGGTGAGCCGCTGCAGCCGCAGATCGAGGATCGCCTGCGCCTGCTCCTCGGAGAGCCCGAAGCGCTCGATCAGACCGCTGCGCGCGCCGTCCACGTCCGGCGAGCGCCGGATCAGCTCGATCACGGCATCGAGGTCGGCGAGCGCGATCAGATAGCCCTCGAGGATGTGGGCGCGCCCCTCGGCCTTCTCCAGCTCGAGTTGGGTGCGCCGGGTGACGACGTCCTTCGAGTGCGAGATGTAGTGCTGGAGCAGCTCGCGCAGACCGAGCGTCCGCGGCACGCCGTCGACGAGCGCGACGGTGTTGACGCCGAACGTCGTCTGCAGCGAGGTGTGCTTGAACAGCTTGTTGAGGACGACGCTCGGCATCGCGTCGCGCTTGAGCCGTAGCTCGAGCCGCATGCCGCCGGCGCCGCGACCCTTGCCCGACAGGTCGACGATGCCGTCCTCGCGGGAGATCTCGTTGAGCGTGCCGTCGGAGACGAGCTCGGCGATGCGCGCGATCACGCCCTCGTCGCCACCCTTGCGGACCATGAACGGCAGTTCCGTGATGACGATGACGGAGCGGCCGTTCTCCAGTTCCTCAACGTCGGTGCGAGCGCGCACTCTGATCCGGCCACGGCCGGTGGCGTACGCCTCGTGAATGCCCGCACGGCCCATGATCAGGCCGCCGGTCGGGAAGTCGGGGCCGGGTAGGTGCTCCATCAGCGCGACGACGTCGAGGCCGGGATCGTCGATCAGGGCGACGGTGGCGTCGATCGTCTCGCCGAGATTGTGCGGTGGGATGTTGGTCGCCATGCCGACCGCGATGCCGGTAGAGCCATTGACCAGCAGGTTCGGGAAGCGCGCCGGCAGTACCAGTGGCTGCTGTCGCGAGCCGTCGTAGTTGGGTCCGAAGTCGACGATCGCCGGGTCGAGGTCGCGCAGCATCTGCATGGCGAGCGGCGTCAGGCGGCACTCCGTGTACCGCATCGCCGCCGCCGAGTAGCCGTCGACGTTCCCGAAGTTCCCCTGGCCGTCGACGAGCGGATACCGCGACGAGAAGACCTGCGCGAGTCGCACGAGCGTGTCGTAGATGGCCGAGTCGCCGTGCGGGTGATAGCGGCCCATCGTGTCGCCGACGACCGACGCACACTTCACGTACGGTCGGTTCGGCGCGAGCCCCGCGTCGCTCATCGCGTAGAGGACTCGGCGGTGCACCGGCTTGAGGCCGTCGCGAACGTCGGGCAACGCCCGACCGACGATGACGCTCATCGCGTAGTCGAGGTACGACGAGCGCATCTCGTCGGAGAGCTCGCGCGGCTCGACGTTCCCGCCGAACGGTTCGAGGTCGACCACGTCAGACATCGAGCGTCTTCACCTCGCGAGCGTGGGTCTCGATGAACTCGCGCCGCGGCTCGACACGATCGCCCATCAGGAGCGTGAAGAGGGCGTCCGCGGCCTGCGCATCGTCCATCGTCACCTGCTGGAGGGTGCGGGTCCGCGGGTCCATCGTCGTCTCCCAGAGCTGCGGCGGGTTCATCTCGCCGAGGCCCTTGAAGCGGTTGATCTCGATACCGTCCTTCGCGAGCCCGAGGACCGCGTCGCGCAGGCCGCTGTACGTGACCGCATGACGTTCCTTGCGGCCGGCGCTGATGCGGAACGGTCCGGTGCCGATCGGCTCGGCGAGCCGCGCGTTGATGCGTTCGAGGCGCTGGAACGCCTCGGAGGCGAACAGGGCAAGCGGTAGGGCGATCGTCGTCACCGTGCCAGAGCGACGCTCGGTCAGCCGGATCAACGCCGAGGCGTGGTCGTCGTCGCGCGCGGCGAGCTCGGACGCGTGCGCAGCGCCCTCGGCCGGCGGCCGCTCGAGCAGCGCCGCGAGCCGGTCGATCGAGTCGACGCCATGCCCGACGAGATCGTGCTCGACGACGTAGTCGGCGGCGGCGGCGCCGAACTCGACGCGGAGACGGCCGAGCCAGCCGTCGTGCTCGCGCAGTGCGCGCGACAGCAACCGGAACCGCTCGGCGTCGAGTTCCACCGTCTCGTCCTCGCCGCGGGCCACGCGGATCGCGGACAACCGCTCACCGATCACCCACTCCTCGAGCTCGCCCTCGGTCTGCACGTACATCTGCTGACGGCCGGCCTTCACGCGGTAGAGCGGCGGCTGCGCGATGTAGACGAAGCCGGCGTCGATCAGCCCCTGCATGTGCCGGAACAGGAACGTCAGGATCAGCGTCCGGATGTGCGCACCGTCGACATCGGCGTCGGTCATCACGACGATGCTGTGGTAGCGCGCCTTCTCGAGATCGAAGTCCTCGCCCGTGCCGGTACCGATCGCCGTCACCATCGACTGCACCTCGGTGTTGCCGAAGACGCGATCGATACGGGCCTTCTCGACGTTGAGGATCTTGCCGCGTAGCGGCAGGATCGCCTGAAACTCCGAGTCGCGACCGTCGACCGCCGAGCCGCCGGCCGAGTTGCCCTCGACGAGGTACAGCTCCGAGCGGGCCGGATCCTTCGAACGACAATCGGCGAGCTTGCCCGGCAGCGCGCCGCCGCCGAGTGCGGTCTTGCGAGCCGTCTCGCGAGCCTTCCGGGCCGCGAGGCGCGCGCGGGCGGCCTGGGCCGCCTTGGTGACGATGATGCGCCCATCGAGCGGGTTCTCCTCGAGAAACTCGGCCAGCTTCTCGTTCGTCGCCTTCTGGACGAGCCCGGCCATGTACGGATTCCCGAGCTTCGTCTTCGTCTGCCCCTCGAACTGCGGTTCGCGGAGCTTGACGGACACGATCGCCGCCAGCCCTTCGAGGACGTCGTCGCCTGACAGGTTCTCGTCCTTCTCCTTCAGGACGCCCTGATCGCGCGCGTACCGGTTCAGCGTCGAGGTCAGGGCCGCCTTGAAGCCGGTCAGGTGCGAGCCGCCCTCGTGCGTGTTGATGTTGTTCGCGAACGAGAACACGGACGCCGCGTAGCTGGCATTCCACTGCATCGCGACATCGACGGCGCCCTCCTCGCTCTCGGTCGAGAACTGGATGACCTTGTCGTGCGCCGGATCCTTGGCGGCGTTGATGTGGCGGACGTACTCGGCGATGCCGCCCTCGTACCGCCACGTGTCGGACCGCGGCTCACCGCGATCGTCGGTCAAGGTGATCGCCAGGCCCGCCGTCAGGAAGGCCATCTCCCGCATGCGCTGCGCCAGTGTGTCGTAGTCGAACCGGCCCTCCTCGAAGATCTCGAGGTCAGGCAGGAACGTGACGGTGGTGCCCCCGCGACCGTCGTGATCGCCGACGCGGCGCAGTTCGTGCTCGGGCAGACCGCGAGCGAAGCGCTGTTCGTAGACGCCGCCTTCGCGTCGAACCTCGACCAGCAGCCGCTCGGAGAGGGCGTTGACGACGGAGATGCCGACGCCGTGGAGCCCGCCCGAAACCTTGTAGGAATCGCCGCCGAACTTGCCGCCGGCATGGAGTTTGGTCATGACGACCTCGACGGCCGACAGTCCGGTGCCCTCGACGACGCCGACGGGGATCCCGGCACCGTTGTCCGTCACGTGGACGGAGCCGTCGCGGCGAAGCGTGACGCCGATCGCATCGCAGCGACCGGCCAGTGCCTCGTCGACGCTGTTGTCGAGCACCTCCCAGACGAGATGATGCAGTCCGCGTGGGCCCGTCGTGCCGATGTACATGCCGGGTCGGCGCCGGACCGCCTCGAGGCCTTCGAGAACGGTGATGTCCTGTGCGCCGTACTCCGTGTCTGCCAATCGCCGCCCTTGTATCTGGTTCACGAGTCCGCCGGCGAAACGACGCGATCAGGCCGGCCGCACGTGACGGCATGCAGTGTAGCAAAGTGCGCGGCCGCGATCGCCGCCAACCCGCATCGTTACGCGGAATCCATGGACTCGGCGGACCGCACGAGCGCCCTCGCCAGCGCGCGCTCGATCGCCTCCCTGAGTTCCGCGTCCGCGACGCCTGCAGCCACCGCCCTGGCACGCTCCATCGCCTCGGGCGGAACCGGCCTCACGGGCGCCACCGTGACGGCCTGCGGGACCGGCCCGACCTGGAAGCGCAGCGTCGGCGGCGGTGCGTCGAGGGCGCTGCCGACGCGCTCGGCAACCGACGCCGCCATCAGGGTCAACTCCGACGCCCAGATCGAGGACGTGACGTGTACGACCACCGTGCCGTCGCCGGCGACGCGTGCGGGACGCGTCTCGCGGGCGATCGCCTCGCCGACCGCGGCCGGCCAGACGCGCAGCAAGGGCAGCAGAACATCGGCGCGCGCGGGAGCCGGTAACGCCGGCGCCAGCAGTTCACCGATGCGGCGCAGTCCCTGGGCCCGGCTCACACCGACATGGTAACGGTGCCCGCCCGAACAGTCAGGAGCGTGTCTGGGGGTGCCGGCAGGTGCTCGCGTTCGGTCGTCGTCACGATCGCCTGCCCCAGTTCGCGGACGACCATGATCAGCCGTCGCCGACGATCGGCGTCCAGTTCTGAGAACACGTCGTCGAGGAGAAGTACCGGGGCCTCGCCGAGCCGCTCGGTGACGAGTCGTGCCTCGGCCAGGAGCAACGCCAGTACCGCCGTCCGCTGTTCGCCCTGCGACCCGAAGGCCCGCAACTCGCGGCCCCCCTCCGCCAGGGCGATGTCGTCGAGATGCGGTCCCGTGCCCGTCACTGCGCGCTCGATGTCGCGGCTGCGCCGCTCGGCGAGGGCGCCTGCGAGTTCCGCTGCGCCGACCCGCGGGGCATACCTCAGCGCGGCGCCAGGCCCGCCGCCGAGGTCGCGCAGAACCTCCGCGAACGGCGCCGCCAGCGCGGCGCACAGGCGCGCCCGACCCTCGATGATCGCCGACCCGTGGGTTGCAAGACGCTCGTCCCACGGATCGAGGCTCGCTGCCGTCGCCGCTCCTGCACGGACCCGTCGTAAGGCCGCGTTGCGCTGCGCCAGAGCACGGCCGTACGCCGCTGTCTCGCGAGCGTGCGCCGGGTCGGCTCGAACGACCGCGCGGTCGAGATACGCGCGTCGGATGGCCGGTGCGCGCTGGACGACGGCGAGGCGCTCCGGCAGGAAGACGAGGCACTCGAACGCCACCGCGAACGCGGCGACCGAGCGAATGGGCTTCGCGTCGAGCGTGAGTCGTCGCGGCTCACCCGCCTGCAGCGCTGCCGTTGTCGATCGCTCCTGGCCGCCACTGACCGCGCGCGCCTCGAGGCGGAAGAAGGCGTCGCCCTGACGGATGCACCGCGTCTCCGACGACGTGCGCGGCGAGTAGCCCGCGAGCGTGAAGTGGACTGCCTCGAGCAGGCTCGTCTTGCCCGCCCCGTTGGCACCGACGACGGCGGTCAGGCCAGGTGCGAACGTCGCCTCGGCGGCGGCGTAGCAGCGGAAGCCACGCAACCGCAGATGCTCGATCCGCATCGCGTCAGGTCGAGAGGCGGATCGGCATGATCAGGTACCAGAAGTCATCCTCGGTGCCTGTCACGACCGCAGGTCGCAGCGGCGAGATCAGTTGGAACACGATCTCGTCGCCGCTGGCAGTATCGATGCCATCCCGCAGGAAGTCGACGTTGAACCCGATCTCGAACGGTTCGCCGCCGAAGGGGGCCGGGATCGTCTCGCGCGCCTCGCCGACGTCGGGCGTCTGCGCCGAGATCGAGACCTCGCCGTTCGAGAATCCGAGCCGCAGCGGCGCGTTGTGGCGAGCGAAGACACCGACACGGCGAACGACGTCGGCGAGTTCCCCCCTCGGCAGCCGCACCTCGTGCTCGAAACCCTCCGGTCGGAGCGAGCGGAAGTTCGGGAACTGCCCCTCGATCCTCCGCGCAGTCAGCCACACACCATCGACCCCGAACGCAATCTGGTTGCGGTCGGCGGAGACGGAGATCGGCCCGCTACCGGTCGCGAGTCTCGTTACCTCGGCGAGGGCACGAGCGGGGATGATCGCCTCGATCGGCTCGGGGACCTCGTCGGTCAGCACCGTCTCCTTGACCGCGAGCCGGTACGAGTCAGTTGCCGCCATCGTCAGACGCCCGGGCTCGATCTGCAGCAGCGCGCCGGTCAGGACCGGCCGCGATTCATCCTTCGAGGTGGCCCTGATCACGCGCTCGACGGTGGCGGTGAATGCCGCGCGGTCGACCTCGAACACTCGCTCAGGATCGATCTCGGGGAGCTTCGGGAAGTCGTCGACCGGGTGCGTGTGAATGCCGTAGACACCGGTTCCAGCCGTGATCTGCACCCGCCCGCCGGCAGGGTCGGCTTCGAGCGTCACGCGGTCCGAGCGAAGCGATCGGACGACCTCCTGGGCGAGACGCGCGGGGACGACGGCTGACCCCGGCTGCTCCACCTCGAACTCGATCGGCACCCGGAGCGAGAGCTCGAGGTCGGTCGCGGCGAGCTCGCCCGGCTCCTCGCTCGATGTCGCGGTGATGCGCACGCCGGCCGCGACCTGGATCGACGCACGCGTCGACGTCGCCCGGGCAGCCGTGGCGAGACGTTCGGCGAGGTGTTCGGTGGAACAGTGGATCTTCACGGATTCGTTTCCCGAAGTTGAACGAGGAATAGTGTACGTATCCTCGTCCTCGTAGTAGGGGGTTGGGGTCCATGGGAGGGATTGCGGAACCCTCGTAGCCGTGCGGCCTCCGGGGGCCTGGGCCGCCCGCGGCGCCGTGGGACGGGGACCGCAATCTCCGGCGTACCCGCAGCGGACGGAGGCGAGCCCCTGCGCCCGTTGGGAGAAAGCGGGCAGTTCTCCCACGTCTCGCCGCGGTGTCGTCCCCGGTTCGACCGCGTCTGTCCCATGCCAGCGGCGTGGCCGCCGCCGCTCAGACCCGGCGTATCTTCGCGGTCAGGTCCTGCACGAGGTTGTAGGCGCGGCGATCCTCGCGGATCAGGCGCGCGATCTTCCCTTCGGCATAGTGGACCGTCGTGTGGTCGCGGCCGCCGAACCGCTGACCGATCTTCGGCAGCGACAGATCGGTCAGTTCCCGGCAGAGGAACATGGCGAGCTGGCGTGGATACACGACCTGTTGGGTCCGGCGCTCGCCGCGGAGGTCGGCGACGGTCACGTTGAACGCGTCGGCGACGATCTTCTGGATCTCGTCGACCGTGACCGGCCGCGCGCCCTCGGGGAACTGGTCGTGGAGGACGTCGCGAACGAGCGCGGCCGAGATCGCGACGCCGTTCAGCGACGCGTACGCGACGACGCGAGTGAACGCGCCCTCGAGTTCGCGGATGTTCGTCTGGATGCGCTGGGCGATCGCCGCGAGAATCGTCGGGTCGGGCAGCCGGATCCGATCGCGTTCGGCCTTCTTCCGCAGGATCGCGATGCGCGTCTCCAGGTCGGGCGGCTGGACGTCCGTGATGAGGCCCCACTCGAACCGAGATCGCAGGCGGTCCTCGAGTGCCTGGATCTCCTTCGGGGGCCGATCGGACGACAGAATGATCTGCCCGCCGGCCTCGGTCACGCTGTTGAAGGTGTGGAAAAACTCTTCCTGGATCCGCTCTTTTCCGGCCAAAAACTGGATGTCGTCGACGAGGAGAACGTCGTACGAGCGATACTGCGCGGGGAAGTCCGCAATGCGTTTTGCCCGCAAATGCTCGATGAAATCGTTAACGAACGCCTCGCTCGTCACGTACCGGGCACGGAGTGCGGGTGTCTCGTTGCTGACGTAGTGGGCGATCGAATGCAGGAGGTGAGTTTTCCCAAGGCCGGTCGCGCCGTAGATGAAAAGCGGGTTGTAGGCCTGTGCCGGCGCCTCGGCCACAGCCAGGGCTGCGGCGTGCGCGAAACGGTTCGACGCTCCGATCACGAAGTGGTCGAACGTGTACTTCCCGGTCAGCGAGTGACCGGCGGCGTCGCCGGCGTCGGGAGCGCTGATCGCGGGCTTGCCCGGTGCGTGCTGCGACACGTCCGCTGCTGTCGCTTCGCCGTAATCCGGAGGCGGCACAACGGCGCCAGCCGCGGCGACGCGAAACCGCACCGCGAGCGGATTGCCGACGACGTCTCGGGCCGTCGCCGCGACGAGCGCCGCGAAGTGGCCCTCGATCCAGTCTCGCGCGAAGGCGGTCGGCACCGTGACGTCCAGTGCGGAGCCGTCGATGCCCTCGGCCGTGACGCCCGAGAACCACGTCGACCAGGTCGCGTCGTTGAGCGTGCCACGCAGCCGCGTCGCAATCTCATCCCAGACGAGGACAGCACTGTTTTCCGAGCGCACGTCCAACGCCTGCGCCTCCAAAGCCCCACGCGATGTCTGCGGGGACCCACTGCCCCAGCCGCTCTGACCATAGCACCGCGGGGCCGTTCTGAGCCAGACTGGCGTTCTGGAGAAATCATGCAATTTGCAGGAAAAATGCGTTATCCAACGATCTGTCAACAGCCTGGGACAAGTGAGACTTCCCTGGTCCTCACCTAGTTCTCGGTCGGATCGCCGGAAGTTGTCCAACGGTGCCTGGCGGCCTGGCGCAGCGCCGGCCGAGCTGGCCGCGTATACTGGCCGTCCGGCCGCGCGCTGCGGCCATTTCCACCTGCAGCCTGGGAACCATGAAACGCACGTTCCAGCCAAACACCCGTAAGCGCGCGAAGACGCACGGCTTCCGCAAGCGCATGGCGACGCGTGCCGGTCGCGCGGTGCTCAAGCGCCGGCGCGCCCGCGGCCGCAAGCACCTCTCGGCGTAGGCGATTGTCCGCGCCGTCCGCGCAGCGCCGTCGCCTGACTCGCTCAGCCGACTTCGATGCCGTCTACCGGCGCGGTCGTTCGCGGTCCAGCCGCCATCTCGTCGTTTACGTGTTCGAGCGTGATGGAGTCGGGGGCGATGGTTCGCCGCGCGTCGGGGTCACGGTGTCGCGCCGGGTCGGTTCCGCCGTCGTGCGCAGCCGCCTGAAGCGCCAGTTGCGCGAGGCGGTGACCGCGATCGGTGCCGGGTCCGGTCGTCATGACGTGGTGGTCGTCGCGCGACCGGGACTCGGTGAGGCCGCGGAACAGCACGGTTTCGACTGGCTGATCGACGAGTTGCGGCCACTGCTCACGATTGAGGGAGGCGAGGGATGATCAGGCTGGCTGCCGGCATCTATCGCTACGTTCTGCGCCCGGTCTGGCCCGGTGGCGCGCCGGCCGGCGTACGCCACTGCCGCTTCGAGCCGACCTGTTCGACCTACGCCGTCGAAGCCGTTCGGCGTCACGGGTCTCTGCGCGGCGGCCTGATGGCGGCGCGGCGCCTGCTCAGGTGCCACCCGTGGAATCCCGGTGGACATGACCCGGTGGCCCCGCGTTGACGCCGCTCGGTTCGATCATCACCGACGCGACCCAGCCGCTGCTGTGGATGCTGGAGACGATCCACTCGCTGGGCGCGACCTGGGCCTGGGCGATCGTCGCGCTCACGTTCGTCGTGCGCATCGCGCTCGTGCCGCTGACCGTGAAGCAGCAGCAGTCGATGCGTCGGATGACGGCCCTCCAACCCGAGTTGAAGAAGCTGCAGGCGAAGTACAAACACGATCGCCAACTGCTCAACGAGAAGGTGATGGAGTTCTACCGGCAGAACAACACGAACCCCTTCGGGTCGTGCCTGCCGATCCTCGTGCAGATCCCGATCTTCCTCGGGCTGTTCTACCTGCTGAGCAGCCCGGAGCGGTTCATCGAGTCCGGCGACGACCTGTCGTTCATGGCCGGGTTCATCGCGGACATCACGACCCACCTGAAGGATCTCGACACCGTCACGCTGGCGATCCTGATGATCATCTACGTCGGCTCGCAGGTTGGCTCGATGCTGCTGATGCCTTCGACCGCCGATCCGCGCATGAAGTACCTGTTCGCCGGCATGCCGATCCTGTTCGCGGTGTTCATCGTCAACCAGGCCTTCCCGGCCGGCCTGATGATCTACTGGATCACGACGAACCTGTGGACAGTCGCGCAGGCGGCGGTGATCAGGCAATTCTTCCCGCCGCCGGCCTTCGTCGAGATGCGCGACGCCAAGCGCGGTAAGGGCGACGACCCGCCGGCGGCCCCCGCGAAGCCGGTGAAGCCGAAGCCCGTTGCGCCCCGACCGACGCCGAAACGGCCGCTGCCGCCGCCGCGTCCCCAGGGCGGCGGGCGGCGCGGACAGCAGCGCAAACGTGGGAGCTGAGCAGTGACAGATCCTGTGACCGTCGAGGGCAAGGGCGAAACGATCGGGGAGGCCAAGTGGGCCGCGCTTCGTGAACTCGAACGCCGCTTCCCGGGGCTCGATCGCCACGCCGTGTCGTTCCAGGTGCTGGCCGAGGGCGAGCGGGGTCTGATGGGAATCGGCCGCGAACCGGCCCGTGTCCTGGCCACGCTCGGTGAGGTGCCCCTGCCGGGGGCCGTGGCGCCGGTGTCGGCCGGCCGTCCCGAGGGGCGGCCGTCGCGACCCTCACCGCCGCTCGGTGCCGAGGCGACGGGGGAGGACGCCGTCGATGTCCGCGAGATCGTCACCGCCGTCGCTTCTGGCATGGGCCTCGACGCGCGCGTCCACGTGGTCGAGACGGCCGAGGCGATCACGGCGACGATCACCGGCGCCGACCTCGGCGTCGTGATCGGGCGGCACGGTCGGACGATCGACGCGATCCAGTACCTCGTCAATGCGATCCGGGCGCGCAACGAGGGCGCCACTCCAGTCGTCGTCGACGCGCAGAACTACCGGCACCGCCGTGAGCAGGCGTTGCACGAGACGGCCGACCGCGCCGCGCGCGACGCCGTCCGCGACGGTCGGCCGGTGCCGCTCGAGCCGATGACGAGCGTGGAGCGGAAGATCGTCCACCTGTACCTCAAGGAGCGACCCGACGTCGAGACGGCGTCGGACGGCCGCGAGCCGCTACGGCACATCGTCGTCGCGCCCCGCTCAGCGGAGGATGTGCGTCTCGACGAGCCCGGCGACCTCGCCGAGCCGCCCGGCGAGTGAGCGCAGTTCGGCCTCGGAGCGCACGACCAGTTCGATCCGGCAGCCACCGCGAACCTGCGTGACCTGGGTCGGAACGCCGAACGCGCGGTAGGCGGCGTCGATCACCTCGCCGACGGCGTCGTCGTCCGCCCACGCGACCGCCGAGGACGACGGTCGCGCCGTCGCCCCGCGACGGGCGAGCGCCTCGGTCTTGCGGACCGACAGCGACAGGTCGACGGCGCGGCGGGCGAGCCGGCGGCGCCCCTCCTGGCCGTCCATCTGCAGGATCGCCCGCCCGTGCCCCTCGGTCAGGGCGCCGTCGGCGATCAGCTGCAGGACGTCGTCCGGTAGCTCCAGGAGACGCAGTGTGTTCGAGATCGCGGAGCGCGATCGTCCGAGCCGTTCGGCGATCTCAAGCACCGTCAGCCCGTAGGCATCGGCCAGGGCGGCGTACCCGCGTGCGACCTCGACGGCGTTGAGATCCTCGCGCACGACGTTCTCGACGATCGCCAGGAGCAGCGCATCGCGATCGGCCGACGTACGCACCACGGCCGGGATCGTCATCAGCCCGGCGGCCATCGCCGCGCGCCAGCGTCGCTCGCCGGCGATCAGTTCGTAGCGACCGTCCGGCAGTTCGCGAACGACCACCGGTTGCACAACGCCGTCGGCGGCGATCGACCGCGTCAGCGCCGCGAGTCCCTCGGGATCGATCAGGCCGCGTGGCTGCCGCGGGTTCGGTTCGACCCTGTCCACCGGGAGCTGGATGTACGGTTGAGCGGCCGACGAGGGATCGAGCATCGCGACGAGGCCGCGACCGAGTCCTCTCGCGCCGCTGCTAGCCACGCTCGACGACTTCCAGGGCGACGCGCACGTAGGCGTCGGCGCCGCTCGAGCGAGGGTCGTAGCGGGAGATCGGCTGACCGTGGGAGGGCGCCTCGGCGAGGCGGATGCTCCGGGGGATCACGCTCGAGAAGACCTTGGGGCCGAAGTGGCTGCGGACCTCGCGCGCGACGTCGGCCGACAGGCGCGTGCGGCCGTCGTGCATCGTCAGCAGCAGGCCAGTCAGCGCGAGTTGGGGGTTCACCCGGGCGCGGATCAGTTCGACGGTCTCGAGGAGCTGGGCGAGTCCCTCGAGGGCGAAGTACTCGCACTGCACGGGGACGATCAGACGGTTGGCCGCCGCGAGCGCGTTCAGCGTCAGCATGCCGAGCGACGGCGGGCAGTCGACGAGCACGTACGGGTACTCGTCGCCGACCGTCGCGAGCGCCGCACCGAGGAGTCGCTCGCGGTCATCGCGGTCGGGCAGCTCGACCGCCGCCGCGGCCAGATCCGGATGAGCCGGCGCGAGGTGGAGGCCGGGAATCGACGTCTCGACGATGATGTCCCGCATCGTCGAACCGTGCAGCAGGTCGTAGGTCGAGCGGCCGCGGGGCGGTCGGAAGCCCAGGCCGGTCGTCGCGTTGGCCTGCGGATCGAAGTCGACCAGCAGCACGCCGACGCCGGCCTCGGCGAGGCAGGCGGCGACGTTGATGGCAGTTGTCGTCTTGCCGACGCCGCCCTTCTGGTTCGCGAGTGCGTAGATGCGCGACATCGACCCAAGGCTACCGCTGCGGCCGGACGCCCCGAACCGATCAGGCCAGCGGACGCTTCGCGGCCATCCCGGTGCGGCGCGGGAACCGCGCTGGCGTGGCGGCGAGCTTGCTGACCGCGACGAGTGTCCGTCGCTCCGCGCCCGCGACCGCGACGACGCGTTCGAGGGCACCGCCGACCGCCTCGGCAACGGCCCGGACGCGGCTCTCCTCGACGCTGCCCGCCCAGATCAGCAGCCTCCCGCCGGGTCGTAGAAGCGGCAGGCAGAGTTCGGTCGCGACGGGTGGGGGCGCGAGGGCGCGGCAGACGGCGAGCCCGTAGCGGTCGCGGCCGTCGCCGCGCGCGTGGTCCTCGGCGCGGGCGCGGATCACCGCGACGTTCGCGGCTCCGAGGGTGGCCGCGATGTCGGCGAGCGCCGTCGCTTTCCGGAGCGACGCCTCCAATAGGTCGACGTGGCGGGCCGGCCGGGCCAGCGCCAGGACCAGGCCGGGGACACCGGTTCCCGAGCCGACGTCGACGATGTCGCCGTCGCTCTCGTCCACCCATTCCAGGGCGGCGAGGGCGTCGTCGACGTGGCGCGAGCGGGCGTCCGCGCGTGGCACCGCGGTGAGGCGGGTAGCCGAGCCGCAGACGAGGTCGCAGAAGGTGTCGAAGATGTCGGTCACGCGTCGAGTCCGTAGCGTTCGCACATGTCCCGGAACCGTCCGTAGACGTGAGCGTCGAGGGCTGGATCGAGGTGGCGAGCCAGGAACGGTACGAGCTCCTCACGGAGCGCGGTGCCGCGCACCATCCACTGGTAGTAGGAGCGTCCGGAGTGGTCGTAGGGGCCGTAGAGTCGTCCTCCGGGCACCTGTTCGACCAGCCACTCGAAGATGGCCCGGTGGCGCGTGTGCATCCGCAACGTGACCTGCGCGCGCCGGCCGTCGCCCCCGAAGTGACCCTCGCCGACGAGGAGTCCGACGAGGACGCCGGCTTCGAACGAGCCGTCTTCGGGGACGTTGGCCATGTGTTTCACCGTAAGGTAACACGTGAAACGGCAGGGCGGGAGCCGCTGATACTACGTCGGCGGGGAAAGAATGTAGATCGGCGGCGGTGAGACGGCTTTGCCGGCGAGGTTCCAGCCGACGCGGATCGCCACGCCCGGGCAACCGTATCTACCCGCCGGCGTAGTACGATGAGCCCTCGTCGGGCGATTAGCTCAGTCGGTTAGAGCGCCTCTCTGATAAGGAGGAGGTCCCTGGTTCGAATCCAGGATCGCCCATTGTCCGGACGGCCGTTTCGCACGCGGTCATGCGCATTGGCGTACGGGCCGCTACGATCGGGCCGACTCGTAGAGGAGGCCACGTGTCCACCAGTGCCCGCTCGACCCTCCCGCTCGACGTGATCCGCGCCCACGCGGACGCGGTTGATCGCAGCGCCCGGTTCCCGGCCGAGTCGGTCGAGGCGTTGCGCGCCGCGGGACTCCTGGGCCTCGCCGTGCCCGCGGCGTACGGCGGTGCCGGTGCCGGGCCGATCGAGATCGCGGAGACGATCGAGCAGATCTCGGCCGCGTGCGCGTCGACGTCGATGGTCTTCACCATGCACGTCGTCGCGACGGCGACCCTCGCCGCCGGCACCGCTCGCGACGACGACGGACCGCGCGGGCAAGCGCTCCGCGACATCGCCGCCGGACACCATCTGACGACCCTCGCGTACTCGGAACGCGGCAGCCGGTCGCATTTCTGGGCGCAGGTCTCTCGCGCCGAGATGGCGGCTGGCGGTGTCCGGATCAACGCTGACAAGTCGTGGGTCACGGCTGCCGGCCACTGCGACTCGATCGTCGCGGCCGTCGGCGCGGCCGGCCACACCGACCCGCTGATGACGGAGCTCTACCTGCTCGACGCCCGCGACCCCGGCGTGCAGGTCCAGGGCGTCTTCGACGGACTCGGTATGTGCGGCAATGCGTCTGCCCCCGTTGCCCTGCGGGACATCGTCGTCGGCGACGACCGACGGATCGGCGGCGCGGCCGGGGGCTTCGGGACGATGATGGCCGCAACGCTGCCGTGGTTCGTCCTCGGCTGTGCCGCCTGCTGCTCGGGCATCGCGGGTGAGGCGCTGCGCCTCGCGGTCGGCCATGTCGCGACGTCGCGCCTGGAGCACCTCGGCGAGACGCTCGCCGACGTCCAGGTGGTGCGGAGCCGCCTGGGCGAGGCCCAGGTGCGACTGTTGCAGGCGCGGGCGCTCCTGTACCAGGTCGCGGGCCAGATCGCGGCCGGCGACCGCGACGCGCAGATCGGCGTCCTCGCCCTCAAGACGGCCGCCGCCGAGATGGCGATCGTCGTGACGGACGAGGCGATGCGCGTCTGCGGTGGCGCGGCCTTCTCGCGACACCTACCGGTCGAGCGTCACTTCCGCGACGCCCGCGCCGCAGCGGTGATGGCGCCGACGACGGACGTGCTGCGTGATCTGCTCGGTAGCGCGCTGACGGGTCGGCCCCTGTTCTGACCCGCGGGTTGGTCGGGGTGCGCGGCCACTACCATGGACGCCGTGGAGGCGAGTGCTCTGGTGACGGGTGCGGCGTCGGGACTCGGCGCTGCCACCGCCACCCGGCTCGAGCGTGACGGGTTCACCGTCGTCCGCCTCGATCGCGTCGCCGGTGTCGGCATCGTCGCCGGTGACGTGACGCGTCCCGACGAGGTTCGCGCAGCAATCGAGACGGCGGCCGCGGCGGGGCCGCTGCGCGTCGCGGTGGCGTGCGCCGGAATCGCCGGTGTCAGTCGCCTCGTCGGCCACGATCTCGACCTCCTCCGCCGGACGATCGAGGTCAACGTCTTCGGGACGTTCACGACACTGCAGGCGGCAGCCGAGACGATGGCGCGACAGGAGCCCGATCTCGACGGTCAGCGTGGCGTGATCATCCTCGCGTCTTCGATCGCCGCCTACGACGGTCAGATCGGGCAGGTTGCGTACAGCGCCTCCAAGGGGGCGGTCGCCGCCCTCGTGCTGCCGGCTGCCCGTGACCTGGCGCGCGCCGGGATCAGGGTCGTCGGCATCGCCCCCGGCATCTTCGATACGCCGCTGCTGGCGGGTCTCCCCGAGCCCGCGCGAGCGGCGCTCGCCGCGACCGTTCCGAACCCGCCGCGACTCGGTCGGCCGGAGGAGTTCGCCGCGCTCGTCGCCGCGATCGTCGCCAACCCGATGCTGAACGGTGACACGATCCGCCTCGACGCCGCGCTGCGCATGGGCCCGCGGTGACGACCGATCCGCTGCGCGCGCTCGCAGCGCCGCGTGCCGGTCGCCCGGCCTACCGTCAGATCGAACAGGGCCTGCTCGACCTGATCGACACCGGCAGTCTCGTGCCCGGTGACCGGATGCCGCCGGAACGCGACCTCGCCGCCCGCCTCGGCGTCTCCCGGATGACGCTCCGCCAGGCCCTCGACGGTCTCGTCCGGCGCGGACTGCTCGTCCGTCACGGCGGGCGCGGCACCTTCGTCGCGGCACGGAAGGTGGAGCAGGATCTGCGGGTCCTGCGCTCGTACCCGGAGGAGCTGCGCGGTCAGGGTGTGGACGGGCAGACGCGGATCCTCCGGCTCGATCAGGTTCCCGCACCGGCCCACGTAGCGACCGCGCTCGACATCGAACGTGGCGTCCTCGTTCACCAGATCGAACGTCTCCGGCGGGCCGGCGGTGAGCCGCTGGTCCTCGAGAGCGCCTGGGTCGAGGTCGCTCGTCTGCCGGAACTGTCGCAGCAGACGGTCGCCTCGTCGCTGTGGGAGCTGCTCGCGACGGCCGGGCAGGCAGTCGTGCGTGCGGTCGAGCGTCTCGAACCGGTCGTCGCGGGGGCGCAGGAGGCTCGTTTGCTCAGGGTCGTGATCGGCGCGCCGCTGATGCTGGTGCAGCGCACGGCCTACGACGCCGGCGGCCGCGCGGTCGAGCACGCGGTCGGCGTGTTCCGGGGCGACCGGGCGAGCTTCGTCGTCGAAGTCTCCGGCGTGACCGATCCGGGCGATCGGTGACACTTCCGTCCGTGCGCGTCGCCATCACCGGTATCGGCGTCATCGGCCCCCACGGTGTCGGGACGGACCGCTTCTGGGATGCTCTGGTGGCCGGTCGATCCGGTATCCGACGGCTCCGGGCGGAGGCGCTGCAGGGCCTCGCAGCCACGGCCGGTGGCGAGATCGACGACTTCGACCCGACGGCGTTCATGGATCGGAAGGTCGCGCGCCGCATGGGCCGCTTCTCGCAACTCGCCGTTGCCGCGACCGACCTCGCGCTCCGCGACGCGGGCCTCGCCGACCTCGTGCCCGAGCGCACCGGCATCACCGTCCACACCGGCGCCGGCGGTGTTCTCGAGGGTGATCGGGAGGTCCTCGGCAGGGCCGCCGATGTCTCTCGCACCGGCCCCCTGTACATCCCCCACCTGTCGGCGAACATGGCGGCGGCCAATGTCGCAATCCACCTCGGCGTGACCGGACCCGTGACGGCAGGCGTCGGGGCCTGCGCCGCCGGTGCGATCGGCGTCAGCGAGGGGTTCCACCTGCTGCGGCGCGGCGAGGCCGACGTTGTCCTCGCCGGCGCCAGCGACGCGGCGCTGACCGCGCCTCTCGTCGCCTCGCTCTCGAACGCGGGCGCGCTCAGCACCGCGACCGGCGAGCCGACGACGATCTCGAGGCCGTTCGATCTCGCGCGGACGGGTTTCGTGCCCAGTGAGGGCGCTGCGATGTTCGTGCTCGAGCCCCTCGACAGCGCGATCGCGCGGGGCGCGACCGTCTACTGCGAGATCGCCGGGACCGCGATCGGCTGCGACGCGTTTCACATCACCTCGCCCGAGCCGACCGGCGCCGGCGCCGAGGCCGTCATGCGCCGTGCCCTGGCGGCGGCTGGCCTCCAGCCCGCCGCTACGGGCCTGATCGTCGCGCACGGCACGGGGACGAGGCTGAACGACTCGGCCGAGTCAGCTGCGATCGCACGCGTGCTCGGGTCGAGCCTGGCGGACGTCCCCGTGACCGCGCCCAAGTCTGCGGTGGGACATACGCTCGGCGCCGCCGGTGCCTTCGGCGTCGCCGTCGGCGCGCTCGCGGTGCGGTACTCGACGATTCCTCCGAGCCTCAACTACGACACCCCGGACCCCGAGTGCCCGCTCGCGATCGTCCACGGCGCAGCGCGGCCCGGGTCCGTCCCGTCCGCGATCGTGAATGCGTTCGGCTTCGGAGGGCAGAACGCGGTCGTCGTCCTCCGGTCCGTTCTGTGACGTTCCCGATCGTCGAACTGGCGGCGCTCGATGCCGACCGGCGGGCCGCTCTCGGCAACCGGGCAGACCAGCCCGCGACCGACTACGGGGCCGCCGTCCGGCCCGTGATCGAACGGATCCGCGACCGCGGGGACGAGGCAGTGGTCGAGTTCATGCGTGAGGTCGATGGCGTCAGGGTCCCGCTCGACCGGCTCGTGATGTCGCCGGCCGATGTCGAGGCCGCGGCGCTGAGCGTGCCGGCGGACCTGCGCGAGGCGATGGCGCACACGGTCCGGAACCTCGAGCGGTACCACCGCGCGCAACTCCAGGACGACTTCGAGTTGGAGGTCGAGCCGGGCGTTGTCATCGGCGAGCGATTTCCCCCGCTCCGGGCGGCGGGCTGCTACGTCCCATTCGGCACCGCGATCTACCCGTCGAGCGCGCTCATGATCACCACGCCGGCCCGGATCGCCGGTGTCGAGCGGATCGTGCTCGCGAGCGGCGTCGACCCGGCGACGGGCGACATCCCGGCGGCGGTCGTCGCGGCGGCGCGTCTTGGCGGGGCGACGGAGGTGTGGCGCGTATCGGGGACGGCGGCCGTGGCCGCCTTCGCGTACGGCACCGAGCGGCTCGGCCGCGTCGACGTGATCGCCGGGCCGGGCGGGCCGTACGTCGCCGCCGCGAAGGATGTCGTGCGGCATCGGGTCGGCGTCGATTTCGAGGCCGGTCCGAGCGAGGTGCTGGTCCTCGCGCTCGACGACGCGGACGCCGAACTGATCGCGGCCGACCTCATCTCGGAGGCGGAGCACGGGGTGCACTCGTGCGGGCTGGCGGTCGTGACGCGTCACGATCTCGCCCGTGCAACCGCCGCGGCGATCGATCGGCGCCTCGCCGATCTACCGCGCGACCGTCGCGATGCCGTGCTGGCGCAGGCGAGTGAGGGACGGAGTGCGGTCGTCGTGGTGCGCGACGAAACCGAGGCGATTGCCTTCTGCGAGGAGGTCGCGTCCGAGCACGTCGTCGTGCACGCGTCGAACGCCGATGCCGTTGCCGGGCGCCTGCGCTGCGCCGGCACCGTCTGCATCGGCGCCCACTCGCCCTCGCCGGCGGGCTCGTACGTCGCCGGCACGAACCACGTGCTCCCCACCGGCGGTGCGGCTCGCCACGCGGCCGGCCTCTCGGTCACGCACTTCAGGCGCCGTCAGTCGTTCGAGCGCATCAGCCGGGACGGGCTGGCTCGCCTGCGACCATCGATCGCGGCCTACGCCGACTACGAGGGTCTCCCCGGGCACCTCGCGGCCGTTGACGCCCGCTTTCGACCGGTATGATGAGGCCGCCGTGCAGCGGATGACGATCTACGGCGTGTCGTTCGACCTCGTCGGCAAGCAGCCGATCGTGCTGCTGAAGACGGCGGACGGCAACCGCTTCCTCCCGATCTGGATCGGACATCCGGAGGCCGCCGCGATCCTCAGTCGCCTCCAGGGTGACGAGCCGCCGCGACCGATGACGCACGATCTGATCGCGACCGTCGTCGGCGAGCTCGGCAGCGAGGTCGTTCAGATCGCAGTCACGGAGCTGCGCGAGAGCACGTTCCACGCCCGCATCACCCTCCGGCGCAACGGCACGACCGTCGAGATCGATTCGCGTCCGAGCGACGCGATCGCGCTCGCCGTGCGGTGCGATGCGCCGATCTTCGCGGCCGACGGCGTCATCGACGCCAGTGCGATCGAGATGGCGGATGGAGAGCACTCGCTCGACCCCGAGCAGCAGATCGCCGAGTTCAAGCGCTTCCTGGACGACGTGCGGCCCGACGACTTCTCCTGAGCGTGTCGCAAGGGTGCGCGGCACGAATGCGACAGCCGCGCCTACCAGCCCTCGCCGCGCAGCCGCGCGACCTCGTCACGCGTCAGACGCAGGATCGCGTCGACGAGGGCGGGCACCGCGTCGTCGCCGAGGGGCCCCGCGTTCGCATCGCGCAGGCCGGCGATGATCCCCTCCTCACGCGCGGGGTCAGACAGGCTGTAGCCGCGACTCCGCTTGAGGTCGTGAAGACGGCGCACAACCTCGATGCGGTCGTTCAGCGCAGCCAGGATCGCCCGATCCGCCGCGTCGATCGCGGCCCGGAGGGCGCGCGCTTCGGGGTCATCCGCGGGGCGTTTCATCCGGCGGAGTGTAGGGCGAACCCGAGTGCTGCGCCGTTGTTGAGCACGTGGACGATGCAGCAGGGCACGATCGACGCCGTCCGCGCGCGCAGCGCACCCAGCAGCAGCCCGTACACCGCGAGGACGGGGATCGCAGCCAGCTGGAAGTGGACCACGGCGAACAGCGCGGCGGGGACGAGCAGGGCGGCCGCGCCGCCGAACCGCAGAAGGTGCCCCTGCAGCAGGCCGCGGAAGTACAGCTCCTCGGCGACTGGACCGACCAGGACGAACCCGCAGATGGTGAGTGCGAGCGCAAGCGCCGCGGCCGCTCCGCCGGGGAACGCGCCAGGGTCGACACCCTGTTCCTCGACGCCGTGGAAGACGGGTTCGAGCGCCACGCTCGCCGCCGCGGCGGCGAGGACGACGACCGTCACCTGAGCGGCCGTGCGGCCCGGTGGTGTGCGGCGGAGTGCGAGGGTTGTGCCCGGAGCGCCGCCCGCGCTCCTGACGATGGCGAGGACGGCGGCGACCAGCGCGACATAGCCGGCGAGCACGACGACACCGAAGCGGACGTCGTAGAGCGCCTCGCCGAGGTCCTCGGGCGGTTGCAGAATGGCGGCCGCGCCGACCGTGACGACGAGTTGCGCCAGGTAGGGCAGGCCGAGCGCGATCAGTGGCACGGGGCGCTCAGCCATGGTCAAGGTCGAGCAGGGCCGGCAGCTCGAGCAGGGTCGCTACCCGCGGCTTCCGGGCGGCGCCGCGTCCGTTACGCGCCAAGAGGACGGCGTGCAGGTGTGCGCCACGCGCGCCGTCGACGTCCGCGACCGGGTCGTCGCCGACGTGCAGGACCCGGTGCGGACGCGCGTCGAGTTCGGCGAGCGCCCGCTCGAAGATGCGGGCGTCCGGCTTGGCTGCCCCGCTCTGCGCCGACGTCACCACCGCGTCGATGTGCGCAGCCAGTCCCGACGTGCGGAGGGCGTCACCGAGCGAGATATCCCAGTTCGAGATCACGGCGATGCGCAGCCCGGCCGCCCGCAGGGCGTCGAGCGTCGGCGCGGCGTCCTCGTAGGCGCGGTAGACGATGGCGTCCGTCAGGCACGGCAGCACCCCGCCGGCGTCGACACCGGACAATCGGGCCGCGATCACACCTGCGCACTCGAGGCGGACTGCGGCCAGCGAGGCAGCGTCGATCGCCCGATGACAGATGGCCCGGTAGTGCGTCATCTCCGCCCGCATCGCAAGCGACGCGCGGTCTCCAGACACCGTCAACCCGAGATGTCGGTGGAGCGCCGCCTGGAGGCGCCGGACCGGGTCGTCGAGCCGGACGATCGTCCCCATCGCATCGAACGTGATCGCGTCCAGATCGGCGGCGCGGGGCGCGGTCACGACGTCGGGTGGAGGATGTCGTCGAGGTCCGTGAGCCGGTCGGCCAGTCGCGGCGACGGTCCATACAGGGTCGGGTCGATGACGGCGAACCGGCGGCGGTTCACCGCCGTGACACGGCGGAACTCGACCGTCGCGCGCAACCGCGCCAGTGTGGTCGTCGCACCCGGCGTCACGAGCCAGACCTCGGGGTCGTCCCGGATCGTGGCGGCGATCCCCGCGTACACCACCGGTCGTCCGCCGAGTACCTGGACGAGCACGGCCAACTCGCCGACGGCCGGCCCCTCGACGAGCACGCGCACGGGTGGCTCGGCCGCGGCCCGGCGGAGCACATCGGCGATCGCGGCGTCCGTGGCGCGCCCGACGCGTACGCCCTCGGCACCGCGACCGAGCGCAAGCCCCAGTCGCGCGATCAGACTCCCGGTCGCCGCCGGCTCGCGCGTCGCCCACCGCAGCACCGGCACGCCGTCGGGCCGCTCGACACCCGGCCCGAGCACGGCGAGCCGCGGCGCTGGCGCCTTCCTGAGCCGCTCGGCGATCGCGGGGGCGTCGATCAACTCGACCGGACCGACTCCGAGCATCGCGAGTGCCTCGACCGCGCCGGCCTCGGTCGTCAGCACCGGGCCGGAGGGTGCGGCCCGTACGAGGCCGCCCTCCCCGTCGGCAACGGCGATGCCTGATCCGCCGGTGACGCGTTCGACACGGCTGCCACAGGCGATCGTTGCGACCGCTACTCCGACGACGGCGACGACCGTGATGACGCGCCGTGGCACGACACGCATGATAGGCGGCAGGGCTCGCCTGCCCCGAGGCGAAGGGGGTCCAGCTGCATGCAGACCGACCGCCTGATCACGATCGGCGCGATCATCGCCGCCGTCGTCGCCCTCGCCGCGCTCTCCGAGCGCTGGTTCCGGTCGCAGGAACGGCGCCTCGAGGCACGCTATCGCGGCGACTTCGCGGCTGCGAAGACCCGCTTTCGCGTCGTCCGACGCGTCGTCGTCGTTGTCGTGATCCTGTTCGGAACGTTGTCGGCTCTGACAACGATACCGGCCACGGGCGACATCGCGAGCGCCTTGCTGGCGTCGAGTGCCGTCGCAGCCGTCATCGCCGGGTTTGCCCTGCGGACGCCGCTCGGCAACGTCGCAGCTGGCATCCAACTGGCCTTCACGCAACCGTTCCGGCTCGGCGACCGCATTGCGGCGCACGGGTTGGCGGGGGTGGTGGAGGAGATCAAGCTCTCCTATACCGTGCTGCGTACGGACGACGGCCGGCGCGCGTACCTGCCGAACGAGCAACTGATCACGACGCCCATCGTGAACGCCACCATCGAGGATCCCACCCGAGCCGAGACCGCGACGCTACCGGTCGCGCCGGACGCGGACCTCGCCGCTGCCGCCGCTCTGCTCCTCGCCATCGCCCACGCCGTGCCGTCACGCGTCGCCGAGCCGGCGCCCACGGTTCGGGTCGCGGAGGTCACGCCCCAGGCGGTGCTGATGGCGGTCACCGTCTGGGTGGCCGACGGCACGGCGGCCGCCGAGGCCGGTTCGTCCCTGCGGGCCGAGGGCGCAGGCCGGCTACACGCGGCCGGCATGCTGGCGAGGCCGGTCGATGGAGGGTAGGCGCGGCGCAGCCCGGCGCCGGCGCCGCTCGCGGCGGGGACGGAGCCTGCGCGGCCGCACGTTGATCGCGGCCGCGCTCGCCGTCGGCGCCGCGTTCATCGGCGCCGTCGCCGTCGCCGGCGTCGTGACGGCGTCGAGCTATTACGACGGCCTGCAGAAGCTCGACGAGTTGGAGCAGCCGCGGCTGCCGGTCAACACCAATATCTACGCCCGCGACGGGTCGCGGCTGTCGGTGATTGCGAGCGCCGAGAACCGGCGCCTGATCCCACTTCGCAACATGGGGACCTGGCTGCCCGCCGCGACCGTAGCAATCGAGGATCGGCGCTTCTACGAGCACGATGGCGTCGACTGGAAGGCCGTCGGCCGGGCCGCCGTCAAGAACCTCGAGGCGGGCCGGCTCGCCGAGGGCGGCTCGACCCTGACGCAGCAGTTGGTGCGCAACATCTTCCCGCAGATCACCGCCGAGGTGTCGTTGAAGCGCAAGGTGAACGAGGCGGTGGTGGCGCTCGAGTTGGAGAAGCGCTACTCGAAGGAGTGGATCCTCGAGCAGTACCTCAACACCGTCCCCTACGGCCAGAATTCGTATGGCGCCGAGGCCGCGGCCGAGACCTACTTCAACAAGCGGACACGCGATCTGACGATCGCCGAGGCCGCGATGCTGGCCGGGCTGCCGCAGGCGCCGAGCCGCTTCAACCCGTTCACGAACCGCAGTGCAGCGCGGGCGCGGCGCGACGAGGTCCTCCAGGCGATGCGCGCGGAGGGGATGATCACCGCGGCCGAGTACGCCGCGGCCGTCGCCGCGGTCGTGGATCTGGAGCGCGGCGAGCTGTTCGGCCGCGCCGCCGAGGCCTATTTCGTGCAGTACGTCCGCACCACCCTCGAGAACGACGAACAGTTCGGCGCGGAGGCGGTTCTCAGCGGCGGTCTGCGCGTGACCACGACGATCGACCGCGGCAAGCAGGCACTCGCCTACTCCGCGATGCGTCAGGTGCTGAGCAAGCCGCCGTGCCTGTTTGACCCGAAGCCCGCCTGCGGCCCGGCGGCCGCGCTGGTGTCGATCCGGCCTGCCACGGGCGAGATCGTCGCGATGGCGTCGACTTCGACCTTCCGCAGCACGCAGTTCAACTTCGCCCAGGGGCAGCGGCAGCCGGGCTCGACGTTCAAGCCGTTCACGCTCGCAGCCGCGATCGAGGCCGGCATCGAGCCGGCCCGCGTCTACTACCAGTCGGCGCCCTTCCAGATCACGAAGAACGACCAGTGGGGTCGCATCTACGGCGAATGGAAGGTGCGGACGGGCAACTACGCCGGCCGGATCTCCATCGAGCGGGCCACCGTCGCCTCGGACAATACCGTCTTCGCGCAGCTGATCCTCGACGTCGGGCCGGAGCAGGTCAAGGACGTCGCGGAACGTCTCGGCATCGTCGACTCCGAGCTGGAGGCGGTGCCGTCACTGACGCTCGGGTCGAAGGGCGTCACACCGCTCGAGATGACCTCGGCCTATGCCACGCTCGCGGCCGGCGGTGTCTACCGCAAGCCGCGCGCGATCACGCAGGTCGGCTTCGCTGCCGACCGTGACCGTCTGATCAAGTACAGCTCCCGCGGCAAACGAGTCATCTCGGATGGCGTTGCCGCCGAGGTCACGCGGATCCTCGGTCTGAACATGGTCGGTGGCACCGGCCGCAACGCGCGGACCACCGACCAGCGTCCGCAGGCGGGCAAGACCGGCACCACGGACGACGCGGCGGACGCCTGGTTCTGTGGCTACACCCCGGACCTGGCGACGTGCGTGTGGATCGGCTACCCCGTCTCGGAGCAGTTCCCGCTCCGCAACATCGAGGGCGTGTCGACGGTCTTCGGCGGCACGCTGCCGTCTGACATCTGGCAGATCTTCATGGACGGCGCCCTGCGCAACGTCCCGGCCTCGGACTTCCCCGAGCCGAAGTCGCCACCGAAGTACATCGCGAACTTCCGCTCCGAGTTCACCGAGCGCGCCGTGGAGGTCATCCCGCCGGCGATCAAGAAGGAGATCGAGAACGCCAAGGGCCGCGACGGCGGGGCCGCCGGCGGCGGCGGCGCGCCAGGTCCCTAGCGCGAGGGCGGGACGGTGACCGTGACCGGCACCGTCAACGTCGTGGTCGTCGCCGACGCCGCGGTGAACGTCGTCGTCGCCGTGGTCGTCACCACCGTGCCGGGGAACGGCTCCGTGACCGACGGCCCCGTCGCGGTCTCGGTGACGATGGACGTCGCCGTCTCCGTCAACACGGACGGTACGACGACCGGGACGGTCGGCGGAACCGAGACTGAACCCGGCAGCGACGTCGTGTCCAGCGACAGTGTCGACGTCGCCTGGGTCGTCGTCGCGGTGACCGGGGCGGGTGACGTCTCCTCGCTGCGGCTGACCGCGAAGGCCGCCGCGACGCCGAGCAGGGCCAGGGCGGCGACGCCGGCGAGCAGCGTGAAGTCCCCACCGCTCCGACTCGGGGTGGTGCGCATCGGCGCCGGTGCGCGGGCCACGATCATGCCGCCACCGGCGCTGGCCGGTGCGGGCTCACCGGCGATGTCGCGCAGACGGAGGGCCGCAGCCGCCGCCGGCGGCGGCTGGCGGAGCGGCTCGTCGGACAGCAGCGACAGGACGAGACCGTTCAGGGCCGGTTCGAGGTCGGGGACGAGTTCGGCGGGTGGCCGTGCGGGCGTTGCGGGCTCGCGGCCGCAGAGCAGCGTGTAGAGCAGCCGTCCGACCGCGCGCAGGTCGTCCGCGGGCGTGACGTCGGTGACGACCCCGCCGAGTGCGGCCGCCTGCAGGATGGTCGAGCCGGCCCCGCAGACGATCGCACGCCCGGCGCGATCGAGTGTGACCGCCTCGGGACCGAGCGCGGCGTGCACCAGTCGCGCCGCGTGCAGCGCGGCGATCGCGTCGGCCACGTCGGCGACGACGAGGAGCGCCTGCCGGCGAGGCAGGGCCACGCCGGGCCCGACCCGCGCGCCCTCGATGTGCTGCTCGACGACGAGCGGATCCGGTTCGAGATCGGCGCCCGGCTCGGTGTAGGCGATCACCGGCGCGAGGCACGGATGCCGGACCGCCATGTAGCGGGCGGCCTGTTCGGCGAAGCCACGCGGAACTGCGCCGGAGCGGGCGAAGCGGGCAACCTCGACCTGCACGTCGTGCATGGTGTCGACGGCCAGGTCGCGCGGAACGCCGCCAACCGGAGCGATCGGTCCGACCAGCCGGTAGCGGCCCGCGAGCACGCCGTCGTGACCGGTCACGCGGCTCGGTCCAGATGCAGGCTCACGTCGCCACCCTTCACCGCCTTATAGCATGGTCCTCCGCTCGCGATGGATCTCGACGCCCACCAGACGCTGCTGCCGCTCGCTGCCGCCCGTGACCTGATCGTCGCGGCCGTCATTGTCCGTCCGGCGGAACTCGTCGCGGTCGCTGCTGCCGTCGGTCGAGTGCCCGCCGGCCCGCTGCGCGCGCTCGCCGACCTGCCCGCGGATGACAACAGCGCCCTCGACGGTTTCGCCCTCCGCGCCGCCGAGGCGACGGCTCCGCTGGCGATCGCCTTCGCGATCGCGGCTGGAGACGATCCGGCTGCGCTCCCCGAGGGGATGTGCGCCGGGATCGCGACCGGCGGCGTGATCCCCGACGGTGCCGACGCGGTCGTCGCCGTCGAGGACGCCGTCGTCGCCGACGGGCGCGTCCTCGTCACGACCGCACCGGACCCCGGCAACGGCATCAGACGTCGCGGCGCCGACGTGCGCGCCGGCGACGTGATCCTCGGCGGCGCGCTGCCGCTCTCACCGCTGGCGGCGGCGGCGCTCGTGGCCGCGGGCCACGCCGAGATCGCCTGTCTCACGAGGCCACGTGCGGTGGTTCTCGCGACCGGCGATGAGCTCGTACCGCCGGGCTCACCGCTGCGGCGTGGTCTCATCCACGACTCCAACGGGCTGCTGATCGCGGGCACGCTCCGCTCCTTCGGGTGCGACGTCCGCGCCGGCGGCCGGGTGCCCGACACCCGCGACGAGACCGAGCGGCTCTTCGCTGCCGCGCTCGGGGCCGACCTGGTTGTCTCCTCGGGTGGCGTCTCGGTCGGGCCGCGCGACCACGTGAAACCGGCGCTACGAGCGCTCGGGGTCGAGGAGATCCTCTGGCGGGTCGCGATCCAGCCGGGCAAGCCGGTGTGGGTCGGCCGCGCCCCGTCGGGCGCCATTGTCATCGGCCTGCCGGGGAATCCACTGTCGGCGCTGGTGGGACTGCACCTCCTCGTCGCGCCCCTGGTGGCGCGGATGCTTGGACTTCCTGAAGAGCAGTTTCCCGGGCACGCTGTGACGGTTGCGGTGCCGCGGCTCCGGGGTCGCCTACGGGCGCTGCCGGCGCGGCTCACCGAGGGCGGCGCCGAGCCGCTCGCCCGCGCGTCGCACCAGATCGTGCGTGCGGCTACCGCCGACGGCCTGGTGCTGATCGCGCCGGGCAAGGGCGACCATCGCGCCGGCGAGGAGGCGCCGTTCGTTCCGTTCAGACAGGCGTCGGCTGCCGCTCCCCCGGCAGCGTGATTGCCACGAGGTCGCCGAAGACGACCCAGCGCTGGCTGGCCGAATACAGCGGGTGGCAGGCGGACAGCACGAGCTGCTCGTGCCCGACGTCCTCGATGATCGACCAGTCGCCCTTGTCGACGATGCGATGGCCGCGGACGCGGTACGTGAAGGTGGCGTACGGCATCTTCAGGACGAGCTGGTCGCCCTTCTCGAGCCGGTCGATGTGACGGAAGGGCGCGGAGAACGTCGTCCGGTGGCCGGCAACACCGACCGTCGCGCCGGCACCGGGGAACGCCGTGTTGCCGTACCGGCCTGGACCCTTTGCGAGCGACGACCAGTAGTCCGTGCCCTCGACGAGGATGGTGGACACGTCCAGGCGTGGGATGGTCAGACGCCCGATCGCCGCGCCGAGGTCCCGCGTGTACTTCTTCGCGAAGGTTCGCTGCAACCTGAAGGCGGTCTCGACCGCCCGCTCCGCTTCGACCTCGGCCGGGTCGGGCGGCGGCGTCCCCGGGTCGGCCACAGGAACGATCACGCGGGTCACCTCGGCTGCCTCGGCGGCGGCGAGCTGCTCGTAGGTGCGTTCGGCCTGCCCGAGTTGACCGCCGAGGTCCCGCTGCTGGTAGATCGCGTAGAGGTCCGTGACCGGATCGCGCCAGAAGACGACGGCGCCGGCGTAGGCG
This sequence comes from Actinomycetota bacterium, assembly GCA_009885805.1. GTDB lineage: Bacteria > Actinomycetota > Thermoleophilia > Gaiellales > F1-60-MAGs149 > VFJZ01. The sequence continues at coordinate 21,314 of VFJZ01000012.1, read as the reverse complement.
ATCAGCAGGACGCCGACCACCATCAAGACCGTGCCGAGATGTCGCCGGAACGCCCGCATCTCTCTCACGTTACCGCGCCGGCCGGCCTCCGACGGCCCGGCCGGCAAAGGTCTGCGCGAGCAACACGGCGGCGCCCAGGCAGATCGCGCCGCCGATCGCGGCGCCGATCGGCAGGCCGCCGTCGGCGATCAGACGTGCCAGCTCGGCCGGCCCCGTCCCCGCCGCCCACACGATCGCGAGCGCCGGCGCGCAGAGTGGTACGAGGGCGAGCGCGACCGCCGCCCACCGTGCGGCCCGCGGCACCAGGATCCAGGCGTGGAGGGCCGGTACGAGGAGGACGCCGACGGCTGGCTGCATCACCAGCGCGAGTCCGGCGCCGCAGCAGCCCGCAGCGAGAGCCGCTGTCAGGACCACCACCGCGCGCTCGGCCGGGTCGGCGCTGCTCGCGCTGCGCGGGATGAAGCGGACTGCAAGCAGGCCCACCAGTGCCCCGGCCGCCATCACCGTGACTGCAGCCGTCCCGCCGCCGCCTGGCGACCCGGGGAACGGGTACTCGTACGCTGCAGTCGGCACCAGGCCCAGTACGCCGCCGGCGGCCGCACCGATCGCGGCTCCGATCGGGACCAGGGCGAGTCGGAGGATGCTCTGCAGCGATGCGCGCAGGGATAGCCGCGCGCGGGCCGTTCGTGCGACCAGTCCGATCGCGACGACCGTTGGTGGCACCAGGAGCGAAGCTGCCAGGAGTACGATCAGGAAGCCCGAGACGAGCCGGTTGCCGGCGCGGACGTAGCTGGCCGTCCCACCGGGCTCCGCACCGGCGTCCAGTGACCCGACGAGGTCGTTGATCGCCTGGCCCGAAGCAGTGAGACGGGCCGCGTCCGGCGCCACGTCGGATGGCGCGCGCGTGTCGTCCCCGATCGTCAGCGCCGGCACGCCGCGCTGGAGGAACGGCGCCTGGCCGCCGGGCGCGCGAGGCGGCACCACCATCGCCGCGAACTCGCGGAAGAACCCCGGCTCACCGACCGGTGCGTCCTCGCCGCCGGCGAGCCGCCGCCGGACCGCCTCGACGAAGGCCGCGCTGGTCCGCGCCCGGCTGTCGCTGCGATCGGCGATCACGATTGGCCCGCTGCCCGCGATGCCCTGCACGGCGATCGCCGCGACCGCTCTCGAGCCCGCCGGGAGCGTCACCGCGAGCCGCCGCGCACCGGCATCGCCGGCGGTGCCGCCATCGACCGAGCTGACGATGAGCGATCGTCCGTGCTCGACATCGAGAAAGGCCGCGGCCAGCTCCACGACACTCGCGGTGCCGAGAGCGGTGCCGGCGAGATCCGCACCTGGCGGGACGTTGTCGCGGTGGGCGAAGATCACGATCGCCTCGGACGATGCGCCGGGCATGAGGACCGTGATGTTGGTCATCGGCGTCCTGTGGCCGTCGCGACCGACGGCCGTGAAGCGGTCGATCACGGGCTCGAGGCCGAGCGCCCGGAACGCCTCGACGACGGTCGCGGCCGCGACCTCGGCGGTCGGGCTGCCCGGCGTCCGGTCGGGCGTGCCGGCGATCCGCTCGGCGAGTGCCAGCGCGCGGCCGACGTCGAACGTGGGTGGCGCAGCGACGGTGAGATCCATCGGTTCCGGCGCGTGGAAGCCGACCAGAGCGACGAGCAAGCCGAGGGTGGAGACGGCGAGCGCGGACACGTACGAGCGGGCAAGGGAGGACCGCCCGCGAGTCGCCCGTTGGCGGCGCGGCGCTCCCCGCGCCGCGGTTCCTTCGCGTGCGGCCCGGTTCACCGAACGGCGGACGGTAGCATTCGAGCGTGAGCGACCAGGCCGTCGTCCTCGTCATCGACGACGAGGAGTCGATTCAGAAACTCCTCGCGGCCGCGCTCGAGCGAGAGGGCTACCGCGTGGTCGGCGCGCGCGACGCGACAGCTGGCCTGCTCGCCTTCGAGCGGGACCGGCCCGATCTCGTCCTGCTCGACGTCATGCTGCCGGACCTGTCCGGCCGCGAGGTGTGCCGACGCATCCGCGCCGCCTCGACGGTGCCGATCATCATGCTGTCCGCTCTCGACGAGGAGGTGGACAAGGTCGTCGGCCTCGAACTCGGCGCCGACGATTACATCGCCAAGCCGTTCGGCATGCGCGAGCTGCGTTCGCGCGTCCGGGCCGCACTCCGACGGGCGCAGCTGCGGCCGGCGTCGCCCGGCGACGACGGGGCCCGCCTCGAGGTCGGCGAGGTTTCGCTCGATCCCGGCCGCCGTGACGTCGTGGCGGACGGCCGACCGGTCGATCTGACGTACGTCGAGTTCGAGCTCCTGCAGATGCTGATGTCGAGCCCGGGGCGCGTCTTCTCGCGAACCCAGCTCCTGGATGGCGTCTGGGGCTCGTCCGAGTTCCGCGAGCCGAGAACGGTCGACGTCCACGTGCGCCACCTGCGCGAGAAGATCGAGGCGGTGCCGGCCGAGCCCGTGTACATCCAGACCGTGCGGGGCGTCGGGTACCGGTTCGCGGGCTAGTGGTGCGCCACGGCCATGACGCGGTGTTCGGAGGCCCCTGGATCGTCCTGCACGTGGTGGTGATGCGGTCGAAGAGCGGACCGGATCACCACCACGTTCCGGCGACCGTCAGGAACCTCGACCACAACGCCATGGCCGTGTCGAACCACTAGGCGTGCCCGCGCTCGCCGCCATCGTCTTCCCGTTTCGCCGTCTCGCGATCTGGCTGTCGGTGCTCGTCTGCGGTGTCGCCGCACTCGCGGTCGCGATCACGGCCCTGCTGGTGTTGCCGTCCCTGCGCGACGACCTCGTCGGCGAGCGCCTCGTCGAGATCGACCGCAGTGCTCGCGCCAACGTCCAGATCTTCTTCGACGCCGAGCCGGCCCGGGCAGTCTCGATCTACGAGCGCCTGACCGGTCATCGCGCGGTCGTGCTCCAGGTCCTGAACGATCGCGGCGATCTACTGCAGGTTGCGGGTTCATTTTCCGGCGCTACCGCCGATCCGCTCGCGCGGGAGGCGATCGCCAGCGGTCCCCTGTCCCGCGTCGTCCGAACGGAGGAGCGGTACGCGGCGGAGTCCGTTGTCCCGATCCGGGATGCGGACGGCGATCGGTACGTGGTGCTGTTCGCGTCGCCCTTGAATGACGTCGATCGCACTGTGGCGACCGTCCAGCGTGGCGTCCTGCTCGCGGCGGCGATCGCGCTACCCGTCACGTGGATCGTCGGTCTGCTCGCCGCCTACGCACTCGCTGCCCGCATCCGGCGTCTCGAGCGGGCGACGCGTCGGATTGCTCACGGCAACCTGGCCGTCCCGGTCACCGACGAGGGGCGCGACGAGATCCACGAGCTCGCCGGCGCCTTCGACGACATGCGGCGCCGCCTCGAACGGACCGATCGGGCACGGCGCGACTTCATCGCTCACGCCAGCCACGAGCTGCGCACCCCGCTCTTCGCCCTCGGCGGCTTCCTCGAGCTCCTGGAGGATGAGGACGACCCGGTGGCGCAGCGCGAGTTCGTCGCGACGATGCGCGGTCAGGTCGAGCGGCTGACACGGCTCGCGACCGACCTCCTCGACCTCTCGCGGCTCGATGCCGGTGGGGTTGAGGTCGATCGTGAGGCGGTGGACGTGGCGATGATCGCCGCCACGGTCGCCGCCGACTTCGCCGGCAGGGTCGAGCAGCGCGTGGCGGTCGTCGACGCCACGGAGTCCGAGGAGGTGCCGTTCGCCCTCGCCGATGAGGGGCGTGTCGCCCAGATCGTCCGCGCGCTCGTTGACAACGCGCTGCGCCACAACCCGCCCGGCGTCTCCATCAGCCTGGCCGTCGCCGGCGCGGCCGAGGGCGGCGTCAGCCTCACGGTCAGCGACGACGGCCCGAAGATCGAGCCCGCGCTGCTGGAACGGCTCTTCGATCGGTTCTTCCGTGGTCCGGGTGGTGGCGAGGGGTCGGGACTCGGCCTCGCGATCGCATCCGAACTGGCCCAGCGGATGGGCGGCACGCTGACGGTGGAGCAGCCGGACGAGGAGGCGGGCAAGCGGTTCCGGCTCGTCCTGCCGTCGTCGGAACAGCCGGCGGTGACTATCCTCCGAGAGTGAGCGGCGGCAGGTTCGGACTGATTGCGGCGGTCGTCGTCGCCGGCGGTATCGGCGGTGGCGTCGCCCTCCTCGGCGAGCGCGCGATCGATGACGGACCCGGCCGGACCGTGACTGCCGTCGTGCCCGGCGCCGCGGTCGACGAGTCGCCGACGGCGACCGTCGTCGCCGACCTGCCGTCGGGAGTGTTCGACGCGCGGCGCATCTATCGCGAGCGCGCGGTCGGTGTCGTCACGATCAGCGCGGTCGTCGCCGGCAGCCCGGTCGACGGGTCCGGCTTCGTGGCATCCGCCGACGGGCACGTCATCACGAACGCCCACGTCGTCACGAACTCGCCCGAGCCCGGCATCCGCGGCGATGACGTACGCGCCGGACGGGACTTCTACGTCCACTTCCAGGACGGCAACTCGCTGCCGGCAACGCTGGTCGGGTTCGACCTGTTCTCCGACATCGCCGTGCTGAAGGTCGACCCCTCTCGGGAACCGCTCTCGCCACTGACGTTCGGCCGCTCGACGACCCTGCATGTTGGTGACCCGCTGGCGGTGATCGGCTCGCCGTTCGGCCGCGAGCAGGAGCAGTCGCTGTCCGTCGGCGTCGTCTCGGCGCTGGGGAGGGAGATCGAGCCGCCGGCGGTCGACTTCGCGACGCCGGGGGTGATCCAGACGGACGCGCCGATCAACCACGGCAACTCTGGCGGCCCCGTGCTCGACGCGAGCGGCCGCGTCGTCGGCGTCGCCGCGCAGATCGCCGTCGACGGCTCCTCGGACGCCGGCTCGGGCGTCGGCTTCGCCGTGCCCGCCGAGGCGGCCGAGCGGGCGCTGCGAGAGCTCGTCGCGCGGGGCACCGTCCCGTACGCCTGGCTCGGCGTCGCGACGTATCCGGTCTCGCGTGAGCTGGCGCGACAGTTCGACCTGCCCGTCGACGGCGGCCTGCTCGTGAATGCCATTACCGCCGGCGGCCCGTCCGAACGGGCCGGGCTGACCGCCGGGCGACGGACGAGCGATTTCCAGGATGACGGGCTCATCCACCCGGACGGCGACATCATCGTCTCGTTCGACGGGGCGACGGTTCGTCAACCCTCCGACCTGTCTGCAGCCGTTGCCCTGGCCGAGCCGGGCGACGTCGTCCCGATCGAGATCATGCGTGACGGACGACGACGCCTCGTCGAGGTCCGGCTGGGCACGCGGCCGCGCAACATCGGCCGTTGACGGTACCTACGCCGGCGGGGAATAGGGTGGTCGGGTGTGGCGATCCGCGTCGGCTGGAACCTCGCCGGCAAAGCCGACGCGCGGCGTCGATTCACATTCTCTTTCCCCGCCGGCGTAGTACGCTCCGATGCCATGCCCGCATCGCGTCGTCGGCTCGTCGTCGTCTCCAACCGCGGCCCGATCGAATATGACCGCGTCGACGGGCGTCGCACGGCCCGTAGGGGCGGCGGTGGGCTCGTCACGGCACTGTCGGGACTGATCGCGAGCCACGACGTCACCTGGGTCGCCGCCGCGCTCTCGGACGAGGACGTCGTCGTCGCGCAGGAACACGCCGGTACCGTCGCCGCCGAGGAGACGGACGGCGCGGGCCATCGGTTCCGACTCCGGCTCGTCGAGGTCGAGGCGGCCGACTACGACCGCTACTACAACGTCTTCGCCAACCCGTTGCTGTGGTTCATCCAGCACGGACTGTGGAATCGCCCGTACACGCCGGAGATGACCGCCGCGACGCGCGCGGCGTGGGAGTCGTACCGGCGCGTCAACGAGGTGATCGCGGCCGCGGTTGCTGCCGAGAGCGCGGACAGCGATGCCGTGCTCGTCCACGACTACCAGCTCTACCTCGTGCCGCGCATGCTCCGCGACCTCGGTCTGCGCACCCCGCTCTCCCACTTCACGCACATCCCCTGGCCGGGCCCCGACGCCTGGCGCGTTCTGACGGCAGATATGCGGCTCGGCCTCCTGCGCGGCCTGCTCGGCGCCGACGTCGTCGGGTTCCAGACAGCCCGTTCCGTGCGGGCCTTCCTGGCTACCGCTGAGGAGTATCTGCCCGAGGCATTCGTCGACCACGTCCGGCCGCGCGTGACGCTGCGCGACGGTGCGGCGAGCGTCCGTTCGTACCCGATCTCGATCGATCCGGCGGCGTTCGAGCTGCTCGCCGCGCACCCGGCCGTGGCGGCCGCCGCCGAGCGCCTGACAGCCGACCTCCCCGAGCGACTCGTCTTGCGCGTCGACCGCACCGATCCTTCGAAGAACGTCGTCCGCGGCTTCCGGGCGTTCGCCCGTTTCCTCGCCCGACACCCCGAGTGGCATGGCCGCGTCCGGTTGCTGGCGCTACTGGACCCCTCCCGGCTCAAGATCCCCGAGTATGCCGAGTACGTAGGCGCCATCCAGCGTGCCGCTCGCGAGGTGAACGACCAGTTCGCCGACCCGGGGTGGACGCCGATCGACCTGCGGGTGTCAGATGACTTTGCCCTCGCCCTCGCTGCCTACAAACACTACGACGTCCTCCTTGTGAACGCCATCGTCGACGGAATGAACCTGATCGCGAAGGAAGCACCCCTCGTCAACGAGCGGGACGGTGTGCTCGTCCTGTCCGAGAACGCCGGCGCCCACGAGGAGATCGGCGGGCACGCGCTCTCCATCAACCCGTTCGACCTCGAGGGGACGGCGGATGCGATCGCCGCCGCGCTCGCCATGCCCGACGACGAGCGCCGGCGGCGTGCCGAGGGGATCCGGACCCACGTCAGAGCGCACGACGTTCGCGCCTGGATCGCCGCTCAGCTCGCCGATCTCGACTCGATCGTCGGGGCAGGTGGACGATGAGCGACGCGATGCTGATCGTGGCGGCGCTGAACGGCATGCGCTCGCGACTGGAGTGCCCGAAGCTGCCGATCAGCGCCGACGAGCTGGCGACGGAGGCGAAGCGGGCGGTGGACGCTGGCGCCGGCGTGATCCACGTCCACGTGCGCCGGAAGGACGGGCTCCCCGCGTTCGATCTCGTCATCGACGACGTCGTCGCGGCGATCCGCGGCAAGGTCGACGTGCCGATCTCGATCTCGACGCAGCGCACGCGGGCGACGTCGCTCGGGACGGTCACGGCCCTGTTCGACGTCCTGCGCGCACCGCCGGACCTCGCCACCGTCGGCGTCCGGCCGCCCGAGCCCGACCAGCCGGCTCATCGCGAGGAGGCGCGCCAGATCCTCGAGGCGTGTGAGCGGGCCGGCGTCCGGCCGCAGCCGGTCGTGATCGGCGTCGACTCGCTCGGCGACTTCGAGACGCTGTACAACGACTCGCTCCTCTCGAAGGCGCCGTACATCGTCGCCGAGCTGGGCCCCTCCGACGGCCACGGCTCCGGTCGCATGGCGGGCACGCCGCACAATGTCCTGCGACTCGCGGACGCCTGCAACGCCACCTTCCCGCGCTTCGACGTCGTGATGAGCGGCGAGGACGAGGCGAGCCCGATTGCACAGGCGGTCGCGGCGGCAGCCGGTCACCACGTCCGCTGCGGGTTCCAGGACTCCTCGACGCTCCCCGACGGTGGCGAGGCGGCGTCGAACGCCGAGCTCGTCGAGATCGCTGCGCGGCTCGCACACGCAGTCGGTCGGCATCCGATGGAGCCCGACGACGTGCGCGCGCTCCTGCGCTGACGGTCGGGTTCGATCGCCGGCGTTTCGATTCGCGGGCGTTTCGATTCGGGTCGGTAGACTGACACCATGCGTCGTGCCCTGATCGCGCTCGCCGCCATCGCCGCGGTCAGCGGCCTCGCGGGGGTCCTCGTGGTCGGGCTCGCGAATCAGGACGCCGTGACCGCGCCGCCGGCCGCGGCCGCGTTTCTGTCGCCGCCGACGACGGTGAACGCCGAGCCGGCGCCGCCGCTCGCGGGCCCGGCGCTCGATGGCACGGGCCCTATCGATCTCGCCACCTACCGCGGCCGGGTCGTCGTCGTCAACTTCTGGGCGTCGTGGTGCGGTCCGTGCCGCGACGAGGCACCCGAGCTGGTCTCCTTCGCGAAGGCGCATCCCGAGGTGCAGATGCTCTCCGTCAACACCGAGGACGCCGGCCCGGCGGCCCGGGACTTCGCCGGCAAGGTCGGCTGGTCGTGGCCTCACGTCTTCGACCCCCAGGCAGCCGTCAAGAATGCGTGGGCGGTCGGGGGGCTGCCGTCCACGTTCGTCGTCGACGCCGAGGGCCGCCTGCGGGCGCGGAAGCTGGGCCCGACCACCCGCGAGGAGCTCGACGCGATGGTCGCCGGAGCAGCGTGATGCTGGCCGTGATCGAGCTGAGCCTGCTCGGCCTCGCAACGGCCTTCGCGGCCGGCTTCGTCTCGTTCGTCTCACCCTGCGTGATGCCGCTCGTCCCCGCCTACCTGTCGTTCGTCTCCGGCGTCGCCTACGGCGACCTGTCACAGAACGTCCGGCGCGTGTCGATCACCACGGGGTTCTTCGTGCTCGGCTTCACGATCGTTTTTTCGGCCTACGGCGCCGGCGTCGGCTGGGCCGGCTCGCTGCTCGCCGACCATCGCCGCTCGCTCGAGCTGGTCGGCGGGTTTCTGATGGTCGTGATGGGCTTGGCCCTCGTCGGGTTCGCCTCTCGTGTCTTCGGACGAGAGTTCGGGACGCACTGGAAGCCGGCGCGCGCCTCGCTGCTGGGCGCCCTCGGCACCGGCGCGGCCTTCGCGATCGGTTGGACGCCCTGCATCGGCCCGGTGCTGTCCGCCATCCTCACGTTCGCAAGCCAGAGCGGTCCGGCCGAGGGTGCCGCCCTGTTGGTCGCCTACTCCCTCGGCCTCGGGCTGCCGTTCCTGGTTGCCGGGCTGGCGACGTCCTCGACCCTGTCCGTCCTCGGGGTCTTCCGGCGGCACGGCGCCCTCGTGAACCGGTTCGGTGGCGCGGTGATGGTCGTCGCGGGTATCCTGCTCGCGTCAGGTGAGATGACCCGCATCACGGCCGAACTGGGGGCGGATTGGGGCTTCTAGGCGGAGAGCCGCCGGCGGCGGTGATCTTCGATTTCAACGGGACGCTGTCCCTCGATGAGCCGATTCTCGACCGGTTGTTCCGCGACGCGTTCGCGGCGATCGGCATCGAGTTCGACTCCGCGTTCTACTACCGCGAGCTGTCGGGACTGTCGGATCCGGAGATCATCGTCCGGGCCCTCGAACTGCACGGCCGGACGGCCGACCCCACACTCTGCAATGCGCTCCTGCGGCAGAAGATCGACCGCTACAAGGCGGTCGTCGCCGCCGAGCCGACGATGACGCCGGAGATCACGGCGTTCGTGCGCGAGATCGCCGGCCGCGTGCCGGTCGCGATCGGTTCCGGAGCGGTGCGCGAGGAGATCGCGTTCGTGCTCCATCAGCACGGGCTCGGCGACCTGTTCGACATCATCGTCAGCATCGACGACGTCGCTGCGGGCAAGCCGCATCCCGAGACGTACGTTCGCTGTCTGGCTGCCCTGCGCCAGGAGCGACGGGGCCTCGAGGCCGCTGACTGCCTCGTGATCGAGGACACTCGTGTTGGCGTCGAGGCGGCGAAGGCGGCTGGTATGCGCTGCGTCGCCGTCCACACGTCGGGGGCTCGCGAGGCCCTCGGCGCGGCCGATGTCGTCGTCGACCGCCTCGATCGTGACCTGGCGATCGATCTGCTCGCGGCCGTGGGCGCGGCGTGACGATCGACGACGTCATCGCCGGCGTCCCCGCCTTCGCCGGTCAGACCGTCGGCGTCGAGCCGATCGACGGCGGTCTGACGAACACGAACTACCGCCTCACGGTCGCCGGTCGTCGCTACTGCGTGCGCATCCCCGGCCGGGATTCCTCGCTGCTCGCGGTCGATCGCCAGGCCGAGTACCGCAACACGCTGGCCGCGGCCGCGGCCGGCGTCGGCGCGGCCGTCCCGTACACCGTCGGCGACATCCCCGTGATGGTGCTCGAATGGATCGATGGCGAGGTGCAGTCGGAGGAGTCGTTGCACCGCCCGGGTGCCGTGGAGAAGATCGCCGCGTCGCTGACGCGCCTGCACGCCGGCCCGGCGTTCGGCAACCCGTTCGACATGTTCCGGATCCAGGAGCGGTACCGGCACATCTGCGCCGAGCACGGCTTCCAGATTCCCGACGACTACGACGACCACACCGCCGTCGTCCAGCGGATCGAGCAGGCAATGGCGGTGCAGGGAGCGGCGGTCGTCCCGTGCAACAACGACCTGCTCGCCGCCAACTACATCGACACCCCGGACGGGTTCCGCATCATCGACTACGAGTACGGCGGCATGAACGACCCGTGTTTCGAGCTGGGCAACACGGCCGCCGAGTCGAAGCTCGGCCCCGAGCGCCTCGAGCGCTTGATCGAGCTGTACTTCGGCGAGCCGCTGTGCAACCGCGTCGCCCGCGCGCACCTGTGGGCGGCGATGGCGAACTACGGCTGGACACTCTGGGCGTGCATCCAGAAGGCCGTCTCGGACATCGAGTTCGACTTCTGGGCGTGGGGCGTCGACGACAAATATGCCCGCGCCGTGGCTGCGTTCGGCGGGCCGGAACTCGGCGGCTGGCTGGCCGACGTGCGGCGCGGCACGTAGCCGCGTCGAACCACGAGCGGTCAGCCTCCTTCGAGCCCGCAGAGTCCGAGTCCGCCGAGGTCGCAGCCGCCGCTGACCGGGGCCGCCGCCGCTCGCGGCTCGGCCCTCGTCACGCGCGCCTTCTGCGGACGTGCGGGTGGCGGCGGTGGCGGCGGCGTCGCCCGGCGGGCGGCGACGAGCGCCGCCCGGGCCGAGCGGCGTCCGGCGCGCTCGAGCCCGGGCCCCGTCGCGGCGGCGCGGACGTGGAGCTCCACGACCGGGGCCCGCAGTGCAGCGGCGCGGGCCGGCGCCTCGCGTCCGGGCTGCAGGATCTGGCTGCCGCCGACCGCGGCCATCGCAGCGACGATCGCCGCCCCGACCTTGAACCCCAGCGGGAGGAGCGGCGCGGCGGCAGCCGGCGCGGGTGCGAGGGCGAACGCCGACGGCGGGGGGTAGAGCGCGCGCAGCGCCGCCCGCTGGGCGCGTGCCCGGGCGAGGGCCAGACGGCAGGGAAGGCAGACCTCGAGGTGCTGCGCGACCGGGCCGTCCGCGCGCGGTTCGCCGGCGCCGGCGGCATACGCCTGCAGCGTCGGCCCCAGCCGGTCGCAGTCTTCGCCGCTCACGGCGGCGGCGGCACGGGTGACCGCTTCTACGCGATAGCGGTCAAGCGACCTCTTGACGGCTCGCTCCGTGATCTGCAGGCGCGCGCCGACGGCGGCCCGACTCCAGCCGGCCGCGTCGAGGACCACCACAGCGCGGGCCGTCTCGGGCAGGCCCGCGACGGCCTGGGCGAACGCCCGCAGGGCCGACTGACGGTCGAGCGCTTCGTCCGCGAGCGCGTCGGCCGTCTCCGTCGCACGCGGCTCACCGAGGGCGCGGCGGTGCAGGTCGATCGCCCGCCGTCGCACGGCAACGGTCGCGTACGCGAGCGCGCGCCCGGCCTCGGCCGGCAGCGCCGCGGTGTCGAGGGCCAGTCGACTGAGGACGTCCTGGACGGCGTCCTCGGCGTCGGCGCCCGCACCGGCCCGGCGAGCAGCGGCGATCAGGCGCGACCGGCGAGCGGTCGCGAGCCACTCGATGAGGGCGTCTCGTCGCACCGCACCAGGTTACGCGGCGGTCGCAATCGTCGGAAGGGCCGTACCGCCTACCCCTTCTGGGCGTGCAGGAAGTCGAGGACGAGCCTGGCCGACGGTGTCAGAGGATCCGGCTCGGAGCCCGCCGGGAACGCGACGAGGCCGATCACCTCCGGCGGTCGCACGATCATCTCGCCGCTGTGCGTAGCGGCGAAGATGCCAGCCATCTCGGTCTCGTCCGCGAACCGCATCAGCAGCGTCCCGATGCGTTCGAGCTCGACGCCCTCGATGCCCGTCTCCTCGGCCAGTTCGCGACGCGCCGACTCGGCGTAGCTCTCACCGGCGGCCACATGGCCCGCGCAGGACAGGCACCACCAGCCCGGGTGCGTGTCCTTCAGGAGCCCGCGCCGCTGAAACAGCCGGCCGGCGTCGGTCTCGACGATCACGAAGACCGAGCGGTGGATCAGGCCGGGATCGGCGTGGCACTCGGCGCGGGTCGCGGTGCGTAGCTCGCGGTCGTGCTCGTCGACGACCTGGAACCGCTCCGACTGATCGTCGCTCGAACGGCCCATCGGTACAGTGTGGCGCATGGTTCGTGACGTTGCTGTGATCGGTGCGGGCTATGTCGGCCTGCCCCTGGCCGTGCGTTTCGCGCAGGTCGGCCGGTCGGTCGTCTGCGTCGATCCGGATCCGATCAAGGTGGCAGCGCTCAACGCCGGCGAGTCGTACATCGGCGACGTCACCTCCGATGAACTCGCGCCGCTGGTCGCCTCCGGCGCCCTCGTCGCCGACACGTCGTACGCCTCTGTGGCTGCCACGAACGCGATCGTCATCTGCGTGCCGACGCCACTGACGCAGAACCGGGAGCCCGACACGACCTACATCGCCGCTGCCGCCGAGTCGGTGCTCCGCTACCTCCGGCGCGGCCACCTCGTCGTGCTCGAGTCGACCACCTACCCGGGGACGACGAACGGGCTCCTGCGCGGCATCCTCGAACGCTCGGGCCTCGACGTCGGCAGCGACTTCCACCTCGCCTTCTCGCCCGAGCGGATCGATCCGGGTCGGACGGACTGGACGGTCGCGAACACGCCGAAGGTCGTCGGTGGCGTGACGCCCGCCTGCACGGCTCGCGCGGCCGAGCTCTACGCGGCCTGTTGCGAGACCATCGTCGAGGTGTCGTCGCCCGATGCTGCCGAGCTGTCGAAGCTGCTGGAGAACATCTTCCGGTCGGTCAACATCGCCTTCATCAACGAGATGGCGATGCTCTGCGACCGTATGGGCATCGACATCTGGGAGGTCGTCGAGGCCGCCGCGACGAAGCCGTTCGGGTTCATGCGCTTCCTGCCCGGCCCCGGCCTCGGGGGGCACTGCCTGCCGCTCGATCCGTTCTACCTCTCGTGGCGGGCCCGGGAGTTCGATTTCTACACGGAGTTCATCGAACTGGCCGGCAAGGTCAACGAGAACATGCCGTACTTCTGCTCGACGAAGATCGCGCGGGCCCTGAACGACGTCGAGCGTAGCGTCCGCGGTGCGCGCGTCCTGGTGCTCGGCATTGCCTACAAGGCCGATATCGACGACGTCCGCGAGTCGCCGGCCGAGAAGATCATCGCCCTGCTCCAGGCCGACGGCGCCGTCGTCTCCTACCACGATCCCCACGTGCCGGCTCACGGCGAACTCGCCTCGGTCGACCTGACCGACGAGGTGCTGCGACGCTGTGACTGCGCCGTGATCGTCACCGCGCACCGAGCGATCGACTTCGCCAGGGTGCAGGAGTTCGCGCCGCTGGTCGTTGATCTGCGCAACGCCACCGGCACCGCAGGGGCGTCTGCACCCCACGTCCACAAGCTCTGATGGCCGCCGCCGTCCGCGTGGGTGTTGTCGGCCTCGGCTACTGGGGCCCGAACCTGGCGCGCGCTCTCGCCCGCGTCGAGGATTGCGAGGTCGCCTGGTGCTGCGACCTCGATCCGGTCCAACGCGCGCGCGTCGCACCGCTGCTGCCCGCGACGCGGCTGACGGACAGCCTCGACGAGGTCCTGAGCGACCCGGCGATCGACGCGGTCGTTGTCGCGACCGGCTCGTCGTCGCACCACCGGCTGGGGCGGCTCGTGCTCGCTGCGGGCAAGCACCTGTTCGTCGAGAAGCCACTGGCGCTGAACGTCGCCGACGCGCGTGACCTCGTGACCACGGCGGCGGCGGCCGACCGCGTCGTCATGGTCGGGCACCTCCTGCGCTTCCACCCGGCCTTCCGTAAGGTGGAGGAACTCGTCACCGCCGGCGACCTCGGCGAGATCCTGTACCTCTACACCAACCGTCAGAACTTCGGCAAGGTCCGCAGCGACGAAAATGCCCTCTGGAGCCTCGCGCCGCACGACCTCTCACTGATGCTCGCGCTCACTGGCGAACGTCCGACGGAGGTCTCGGCACGGGGCGAGTGCTACCTGCAGCCAGGCATCGAGGACGTCGTCTTCGGCTATGTCCGCTTCGGGTCGGGCCGCAGCGGCCACCTGCACGTCTCCTGGCTCGACCCGCATCGGCGACGGATGCTGACGGTGGTCGGCACGGAGGCGATGGCCGTGTTCGACGATACCGAGAGCGACCGGAAGGTGACCGTCTACGACAAGCGCTCGCTGCCCGGGCGGTTCGAGACCTGGGGCGAGTTCCAGGCGCTCAGGTCCGGTGACATCCGGATCCCGCGGATCCCGGCGGACGAGCCGCTGCTGCTCGAGATGCGGGCGTTCGTCGACGCTGTCCGGACCGGCGCGGCGCCGGTGGCGTCCGGCGCCGAGGGCCTCGCCGTCGTGGAGACGCTCGCGGCACTGCAGGTCTCACTGGACCGCGGCGGGAGGCCGGTGACGCTCGATGGTTGAGCGTGGTGCAAACGTCGTCATCTACAAGGGAACCGTGATCGGGGACGACGTCCGGATCGGCGACAACGTCGTGCTCGGCCGGCCGCCGGCGCTCGGTCGGTCCTCGACTGCGAGCCGCCAGCCGCTCGCCCCGCTCGTCATCGGCGCCGGCTGCACGATCTCGACCGGCGCCGTCATCTCGGCGGGCAGCGAGCTCGGCGACGGTTGCATGGTGGGCGACCTCGCCTCGATTCGGGAGCGCGTGCGGATCGGCGCTGGCACGGTCGTCGGCCGGGGCGTCTGCGTCGAGAACGACACGGTGATCGGGGCGCGCTGCAGGCTCCAGACGAACGCCTACGTGACGGCCTACTGCGTCCTCGAGGACGACGTGTTCCTGGCGCCCTGCGTCGTCACGACGAACGACAACTTCATGGGTCGCACCGAGGCGCGGCACGCCCTCGTCCGGGGCTGTGTGATCCGCCGCGGGGCGCGCGTCGGTGGCGGTGCCACCCTGCTCCCGGGCATCGAGATCGGCAGCGAGGCCTTCGTCGGTGCCGGCGCCGTCGTCCTGCGTGACGTGCCGGCCCGCCAGGTCTGGGTCGGGAACCCCGCGCGCTACCTGCGTGAGGTCCCGCCGGCCGAACTGCTCAGCTGACGGGGTACCAGAGCGCGTCGTCGCCGACGTCGACGCGTCGTGCGCGACCTTCGAAGGCGAGTGCGACGAGCTTGCGCAGCGTTCCTTCCCGGTCGGTCTCGGCGAGGTTCGCCGTACACGTCACCGCGACCTCCTGCGTCGTGAGGCCGTGCGGGAACTCGGGGAGGAGGTCGCCGGGCTCGGGCGTATCCCGGCGGGCGATCGTCGGCGCGAGGTTCGCGACGCAGACGTCGTAGACGGCGAACGACTGCCAGCCGCCGGCGACGAGGCGGCCGCCGCCACCTTCGAACACGACGCTCGGCGCGGTGTAGCGAACGGCGCCGTCCGTGTCGGCGTGCTTGTCCTGCAGCACCATCGGCCGCCCCGTCTCGGCGGCACTCCGTGACTCGGCCCGGTCGGCCTGGTACGCCGCCTCGACCGCGGCGGAGCCGAGCCCGGCCAGCACGCGATCGACGTCGAGGCCGCTGACGGTCGCCGCCTGCGTGCGGATCGCGTCCTCGGTGTCCATCAGGAGATTGGTCGCGAAGTAGCCGATCCGGAGCGCTCGCAGAAGGGCCTCGGCGAGCTCATCGCCCTGCTCCTCGGCCGCCTTCACGGCCCGGCAGGCGAGCCCGGTAGCCATGTTGCGCGGGCGGGCCTCGAAGCGGAACGGCATCCCGAAGCGGCGCGCGAACATGGTCCGGCCCTTCGCCGAGCGATCGGGCGCGTAGCCCCTCTTCGTGTACGCCTCGTGCGACTCCGCGAGGCCGATCAGCACCCGGCGCCAGCGCAGGGCGCCGCCGTAGCGCCAGCGCAGCGCGATCAGGTCGGGCTCTGCCGAGTACGCCCACGGGCAACCCGGGTCGGTGTAGTGGATGACGTCGACGTGCACCGCGCCCGGCATCGTATCGGCAGACTGCCGCCCGGTGTCCGGACCGCTCCTGCTGCTCCTCGTCGCGTTCCCGTGTGGCCTCGCCCTGCAACGGCACCGACGGTCGGTGCTGTTCAACCGGGTCGTCTGGGAGTCGTTCTTCTGGGCGATCGCGCCGGCTGCAATTGTCTTCACGTACACGACGGTCGCCTTCGATCGGCCCCTCGTCGCCGCGCTCGGCGTCGTCGCGGTCTCGTCGTGGCTCGTGCTCGGGAGCGCCCTCGTCGTCGGGCGTCTGCTCTGCCGTGATCGCGCCGAGCGCGGTGCGCTCGTTCTCGGCGCGGGCTGGGGCAACACGGTCGCACTCGGCTACCCGCTCGCGAGCTTCGCCTACGGCGCCGAGGGTCTCGCACTGCAGGTCCTCTACGCGCAGTTCTACTTCGGGGTGCCTGGCATCGCGGTCTCGTCGAGCGTCGCCCGGCTCGCCGGGAACGGCGAGCACCCCGGCCGCCGCGGTCTGCGGGCGGTCGTCCGCACCGCCCTCAATCCTCCGCTCGTCGCGGCTGTCGCCGCCGTGTCACTCCGTCTCGCCGGTGTCGATCTGACGGCGCTCGCGGAGCCGCTCGGCGACGCCGCCCGCGTCGCCTCCGGGCCGATCGGTCTGCTGCAGCTCGGCCTCGCGCTGCCGCTGCGGCGGGTGTCGCACGGCCGCCGCGATCTGTCGCTGGCCGCCGTCGCGTTGGCGCTGCGGCACGGCCTCGCGCCGCTGATGATCGTCGCCGTCGGGGCCGCGGCCGGTGTGGACGTGCCCGCGGTCTTCATCCTCGCCGCAGCCGCGCCGGCGGCCTTTCACGTCGTTACGTTGGCGACGGTGTTCGATGTCCGTCCCGACCTGATCCGGCTGATCGTGGTGGTCTCGACGGTCGGCGGCGGCGCCGCGCTCCTCACCGGGGTCCTCCTCACCCGGTAGCACCGCGACCCGCCCTATGCTGCCGGGATGAGTTCGACCGACGTCGCCTCCGGCCCGCTCGCCGAGCTCGCCGACATCGAACGACGCGTGCTGTGGCTGGCGACGCGGATGATCGACTACGCGAACCGGGAGCGACCCGCGGGCGATGCGCTCAAGGTCGGGGGTCACCAGGCGTCGTCGGCGTCGCTCGTGACGGTGATGACCGCGCTCTACTTCCACTGGCTGCGGGCCGGGGATCGCGTCGCGGTGAAGCCGCACGCGTCGCCGGTCCTGCATGCGGCCAACTATCTCCTCGGCCGCCTCGACCGCTCCTACCTGACAACGCTGCGCGACTTCGGGGGGCTGCAGGCCTACCCGAGCCGGACGAAGGACCCGGATCCGATCGACTTCTCCACCGGCTCCGTCGGGCTGGGCGCGGCCGCACCGCTGTTCGCCGGTGTCGTCGACCGCTACATCCGTAGTCACTTCGGCGAGCGCAGCGATCGCCGCTTCGTCTCGGTGATCGGCGATGCGGAGCTCGACGAGGGGAACGTCTGGGAGGCGATCGCTGATCCATCCTGCCGTGGCCTCGGCAACGTCACCTGGATCGTCGACTTCAACCGACAGTCGCTGGACCGTGTCATTCCCGGTGTCCGCTCGGGCGAATTCACGAACGTCTTCCGCGACCACGGCTGGCACGTGGAGATCCTCAAGTACGGCCCGAAGCTGCGCGCAGCCTACGAGCTCGACGGCGGCGAGACGCTGCGGCGACGGATCGACGACATGCCGAACCCGGAGTACCAGAGCCTCCTCCGACGGCCGCCGGCCGCAGTCCGGGCGCTGCTCGTCGACGGCGCGTCCACGGGCGATCGGTCCGCGCTCGAGCGGGTTCTCGGCAACTACTCCGACGAGGCGCTGGGCGACCTGATCGGTGACCTGGGCGGCCACGATCTCGGCGACGTGCTCGGTGCGCTCGACCGCTGCGACGCCGAGCGGGAACGGCCGAGCGTGATCTTCGCCTTCACGATCAAGGGGTACGGGCTGCCGATCGCGGGCCACCCGCTCAATCACTCGGCCGTTCTCAGCGGTGAGCAGATCGACGCCCTGCGTCTCGCGCTCGCCGACCCGGACGACGAGTGGGCCGCGTTCGACGCCGCGAGCGCCGCCGGCGCTCGCTGCGCCGCCGCCGCCGACCGGCTGCGCGAGCCCGTCGACCGGCCGCGCGTCACCCTCGAGCCCGCGGCGGTGCCGGTCGAGCTCGGGGCGACCCCACGCCGGGTCACGTCCTCGCAGGAGGCCTTCGCCCGGACGCTCGTCGACCTCGACGGATATCCGGCGGTTGCGCGCCACATCGTCACGACGTCGCCGGACGTCTCGATCTCCACCGGTCTCGGCGGGTGGATCAACAAGCGCGGCGTCTTCGCGCCGTCGATCGAGCAGATGTTCGACGGGCACGAAGCCAGCCCGCTGCGGTGGGCGCCAGCGCCGGACGGCCAGCACATCGAGCTCGGCATCTCGGAGATGAACCTGTTTCTCCTGCTCGGTCAGCTCGGGCTGTCCGCTGAGCTCCAGGACACGCTGCTGCTGCCGGTCGGCACGGTGTACGACCCGTTCGTCTGTCGCGGCCTCGACGCGCTCGTCTACGGTGCCTACACTGGCTCGCGGTTCGTCTTCGCCGGCACGCCTTCAGGCGTGTCCCTGTCGCGCGAAGGTGGTGCCCATCAGTCCTCGATCACCCCGTCGATCGGCGCCGAGCTTCCGGGACTGCGGTTCTACGAGCCCTGCTACGCGCTCGAGACGGAGTGGATCCTGCTCGACGCGCTGCGAAACCTCTGCGATCGGCAGGCGGGCGAGTCGGCCTATCTCCGGCTGTCGACGACGCCCGTCGATCAGGGGCCCTTCAATGCGTTGCTCGAAGACGGTGGCCGCGCCGAGCTGCGCGCGGCCGCCCTCGGCGGCGCCTACCGCCTCGCCGAGCCGGCGATCCACGGTGGCCGCTGGCGGTGCGTGCTCGCCACCGCCGGGGCGCTCGTGCCCGAGGTCCTCCGCGCCCGCGAGTTGCTGGCCGGTGAGGGGGTCGCCGCCGCCGTGCTGAACGTCACCTCGTCGGACCTGCTCTTCCGCCGCTTCCGCTCGCGGCAGCGCCTTGGTCTCGTCACGCCGGAGGAGGTCGGCCGCCCGCTCGTGACGATCCACGACGCCGCGCCTCAGCACCTGGCGTTCCTCGCGGCAGCGCTGTCCATGGCACTCGTGCCGCTCGGCGTCGACCGCTTCGGCCAGTGTGGCTCCCAGCCCGACGTCTACCGTTGGATCGGACTCGACGCCGAGTCGATCGCCGAGGCCGCCATCGGCGCCTTCGCCCGCTGACGGGCCGTACGCTCCGCCCGGATGGCATCCCTCGAGATCGGCATCGTCGGCCTGCCGAACGTGGGCAAGACATCGCTCTTCAACGCTCTCACGAACGCCGGCGCGGAGGTCACCGACTACGCCGCCGCCCAGTCGTCCGCGAACGTTGGCGTCGCGGCCGTTCCCGACGCGAGGCTCGATCAGCTCGCCGTCGTCGCGGGGTCCACGGAGACGATCTACGCCTCGGTGCAGATCGCTGACGTCTCCGGGCTCGCCCGCGGCGCGGGCAAAAACGGCTCGCTCGGTGGCGCCTACCTCGGGCACCTCCGTGCGAGCGACGCCCTCGTCCACGTCGTCCGCACGTTCGGCGACGCCGACGTGTTCCACGTGGACGGCCGAGTCGATGAGGTCGCCGACGCCGAGGCCGTCGATCTCGAGTTGGTGCTCGCCGATCTGCAGGTCGTCGAGCGGCGGATCGAGCGCGCGACGCGGGCCGGCCGCACCGGCTTCAAGGCGGCGGCGGCCTCGCTCGAACAGTTGGCCCGGCTCGTTGCCCACCTCGACGACGGCGCGCCGGCGCGGACGTTCGGCGAGCCGTTGCCCGACGACCTCGACCTGCTGTCACGCAAGCCGCTCCTGTACATCGCGAACACTTCGGAATCCGGCGACGCCGAGGCGGTCGCGGCGCTGCAGCGATACGCCGACGGCACGCCGGTTGTCGCCGTCGCCGCGCGCTTCGAGGCGGAACTCGCGGAGATCGACGATCCCGACGAGCGCAGTGCCTTCCTCGCCGAGATCGGCCAGGTCGAGGCGGGCATGCCCCGAGTCGCCCGCGCCGCCTTCCAGCTGCTCGACCTGATCACGTTCTTCACCGTCGGGCCGAAGGAGGCACGCGCCTGGCCGCTCGGGCGCGGCTCGACGGCACTGGAGGCGGCGGGGAAGATCCACTCCGACATCGCGCGCGGCTTCATCCGTGCCGAGGTGATCACGACCGCGGACATGCTCGCGTGCCGCACCCACGCCGAGGCCCAGCGGCGAGGCGTGATGCGGGTCGAGGGACGCGATTACGTCGTCGCCGACGGCGACGTCGTGAACGTCCGTTTCAACGTCTGACGGCCCGGGTACGCTCGACGGCGTGCGTTTTCCGTTCTCGCGCCGTACGGACTACGCGATCCGCGCGGCGATCGAGCTCGCCCGGCAGGGCGATCGCCGCGTGAAGCGCCACGCGATCGCCGCCGCCGTCGACGCGCCCGCGACGGTCGTCGCCCAGGCCCTCGCCGACCTCGTTCGCGGTGGCCTGGCGGCCGCGACTGCGGGCCCTGCCGGCGGCTACGTCCTCGCGCGACCGGCGGGCACGATCTCCGTCGCCGATGTCGTCGCCGCGGTCGGCGAGCGCGGTTCGCAACGGTGTCTCCTGGTCGACGCCCTCTGTGCCGATGGTCCTCTGTGCGCCCTGCACGGTGCGGTGACGGAGGCGCAGGAGGCGTTCGCGGCTGTGCTGGCGGGAGCCACGCTGGACGTGCTGGCGGGCGGGACGGCGTCGCGTCCAGGCGAGGCGTCGCCGCAGCCATCGCTCATTGCCGATATCAGTACATTTTGATATCTGATCAATCGGATATGCTTGCGCTCCGGTGGCCCGCACTCCCTTCCGCCTCCCTGCCGAGCATGAGGCCGACGATCTCGTCGCGAAGCTGTTCCGCGGCCTCGGCGACCCGACACGCCTTCGGCTGCTAGAGGCGCTGGCCAGCGATGGCGAGCGGACGGTCAGCGACCTTGTCGAGGCCGTCGGGCTGCCACAGCCCAAGGTCTCCAGCCATCTCGCGGCGCTCCGCTGGTGCGGCTTCGTCACGACGCGTCGTGAGCACCGTGCCGTCTGGTATAGCATCGCCGATCCGCGGGTCCTCGAGCTCGTCGCGACCGTCCGCGGCGTCCTCGGCGACCAGGAGCGGATTCCGCGCGACGCGGTCGACGCGGTCGACG
>VFJZ01000002.1 GCA_009885805.1 Actinomycetota bacterium | reverse complement strand
GTTCCACACCTGACCGTTGCGGTTGACGTCGACCTGGAACTCGATCTCGATGCGGCCGTCTTCGTTGGCGGCCTTGAGCTTCGAGACGCCGCCACCGGCACACGCCTTCGAGACGATCACGCGAGCGCCCTTGGCGTCCGCAGCAGCGGGGAGCGCCACGACCGGAACGGCGGTGGCGAGGATCAGGAGAGTTCCGATTCGCTTCATGACCCAAGTGTCGCGTCGCGACGGTTAGGGCCCTGCAAGCTGCTCGTGTGCCGGCGGTTAGCGAAGGTGGGAGGTTCTCCCCCGACCTTCGTCGTACGACCACCGCAGCGATCAGGTGGCGGCGGCGAGCGCTGATCGCGGCTTGCCGGCGACGCGAACGCCGTCAGGAGGCCTACGACTCGGCGGCCTCCACCAGAGCGCACAGCGTGGAGATCAGCCGCATGTCCTCGACGGTCTTCGCGCGCGCCTCCAGCAGCGCAGGGCTGCAGACGAGGTAGGCGAGGCAGCGGGCGCGGCTGATCGCGACGTTCAGCCGGTTGCGACTGAAGAGGAAGGCGAGGTTGCGCGGCACGTCGTCGCCGCTGGAGGTCGCCATCGAGAAGAAGACGACCGGCGCCTCCTGGCCCTGGAAGCGATCGACGGTGCCGATCCGCACCTCCTCGCCGAGGGCCTGCCGTAGCCGGCGAACCTGGGCGTTGTAGGGCGCGACGACCATCATGTCGCCCGCCGCGAGCGGGCGCGTCACGCCCGCCACGTCCGTGTACGGCTCGCCGACAAGCTCACCGATGGCCCGCCGGATCCGTTCGGCCTCCTCGGGCGACTCGGCCGCGTTGCCGGTGTGCGGCGTCGGCAGGTAGCGGACGCCGACGCCGACGCCGGTCGCCTGGCGAGCGCAGTCGACGTGGGCTTCGAGACGATCGTCGTAGACCTCGCTGGAGATGAAGCCGCAGATCGACGGGTGCATTCGGCGGCTCGTGGTGAGGAAGATGCCACGGTCCGGCGCGATCGTCGCGGCGTCGCCGAGGATATGCTCGAGACAGCTCGCGTGGGTGCCCGCGGGATGGATCGCCTGCGACACCTGCGGCAGCTGCAACGGGTCGCCGAGCAGGATCAGGTTTCGCGCGCTGGTGCCGACAGCGACCGCGTCGGCGAGCGACATCTGCCCGGCCTCGTCGATCACGAGGTAGTCGAGGGCGCCGTCGAGCCGGTCGTCGGCGAACAGCCAACTCGTCCCCGCCAGCAGCCGGTACTCGTCGCCGACACAGTCCGCGTTCGAGGTGACGTTCCGCACGCAGCGCCCGTCGTCCTCGGGCAGACGGTTGTCGTCACCGCTGACCTTGCGCGCCCCGAGGAAGGCGAGCCCCTCGGCGGCGGCCGCCTCCTCGATCGCCTCGACGAGGTTGTTGATCGCCTTGTGCGACAGCGCGGTGACGCCGACGCGGGCGCCGTGCCTGATCAGGTCCGTGACGAGCCGCGCCCCGGTCCACGTCTTGCCGGTACCGGGCGGCCCCTGGATGACGAGCGTCGAGCAGTCGAGGCCGCGGGCGAGGAGGCGCTGCGTCTCGATGTCGGTCGCCTGAATCGACGCGCCCGCAGCCACGCCCGCAATCTGCGGCGGCTCACGACCGACCAGCGCCTCGAGCGCCGGGTAGGTCGGCTCCCCGTCGCGAACGGCGCGGGCGAAGCGCAGCAACGCACCCTGCTGCAGGCGCGTGTTGTAGGGCTGTCCGGGGAGGATCTCACCCGGGAGCGGGCTGTCGCGGCGGGCGAGCCCACGCCGGATCGTCACCAGGCCGGCGTCGTCGACGGCGACGACCCGCACGCTCGCCCCCTCCCGATCCTCGTACTCCCCCGGGCCGATCTTGTGCTGTTGAGGGGGGAACCTGAGCGGAATCTCGACGTTGTACGGCACCTCGACAGCCGGCCCGGACGCCGTCAGGTCAGCGAGCGCCTCGGGATCGGCGATCAGTTCGTCGGTGTCCATCGTTCGCAGCGCGAAGTACCGCCACCAGGCCGGGCGCGCCTCGCGCTGGTGGTAGGAGAGGAGCTCGCCGGCCAGCCACCGCGCCGACCCCTCCACCGCGCCGTCGACCAGGTCGCGCCGGATCTGCTCCCGCTCGGCCTGCTCCGCCCGCACATCGTCGGTCGGCGCCGGGACCGGACGCTGCTCGAACCACGTCGCCTCGGCCGGACGAGTCGCGAGCAGCCAGTCGTAGAGGGCTGCGGTCGCGCGGCAGTCCTCGTCGTTGTAGGCGGCGATCGCTTCGAGCTCGGCCGGAAGCCGAGACGCGCGCCACCGCTCGTAGCCGAGGACCGCATCGGCGCCGGATCCCATCTCGGCCGCCCGCTCGAAGCCGGCGAGCTTCTCGATCTGCTTCAGCGAGTAGGACGCCACGCCGACGCGCATCGACTGCCTGACGACGGTGAGCAGGTCGACGAGCACCCCGCGCCGGAGCAGGTCGTCCACCTCCAGCTCGCGGGTCGCGTGCGTCGCCATCAGCCGCGCGAGCGCCCCGGGCTCGGCGGGCGAGTAGTGGAACACGTGCAGGTCCGGCCAGCGCGCCAGTCGCTCGGTAACGAGGTCGATCGCGGCCTCGAAGGCAATGCGCTCCTCCTGCGGCGTGTGTCCCCAGAAGGGCCTGTACTGCCACGAGTCGCCGGCGCGCACCAGCATCCCGAACAGGAACGTCAGCTCGCGTGCCGGCGTCCAGAAGGGATCGCCTTCGAGGTCGAACATCACGTCGCCCGGTGACGGTCGGGGGAGCCGCGCGAACCCGCGCTCGGCCTCCAGCGGGAGCAGCTCGAACGGCATCGTTCCGTCAGCGTCGGCCTGGTGCTGGAGCCGCGCCTGCTGCACCAGGCCGGCGAGCGTCGGCTGCCTGACGTCGGCGACGCGCGCAGCCGGCGGCGTGGACGCGAGGGCCGCCATCGTCCCGACGCCGGCGCTGCGCAGGGGGCCGATCTGGTCGCGGCGGATCCCGGCGACGCGAACGAGGTGATCCTCGGCGCGCCAGCGTGCCTCGCAGAGGGGCGCGAAGTCGCAGAACTGGCAGTGATCACACGGGAAGGGCTCCGTGGCTGCGTCGACCGCGACGGCCGCTTCGAACCCGGCCCGCGCGCGGCGGTGGTAGGCCGCAACCTCGCGCAGGCGGATCGACTCGCGCCGGCCCGACCCGAGTTCGATGTGAGCGAGCCGCGGCGCCACGCCCTGCACCCGTTCGATCGCCTCGCTGTAGAAGCACAGCTGCAGGACATGTGACGGCAGCGCGTCGTTCCGCGCCAGCTTGGTATCGATCGCCTCGTAGCCGTACGAGCCGAGGCGCGTCTCGCCGTCGACGCGCTCGAGGAAGTCCGCCAGGCCGCGCCACCGCCCGACGACCAGCGGCGCCTGGTAGATGACGTCGGCGCCGGCCCGCATCGCCGCCTCCGTGCGGTGCGCATTCGCGACGATGTCGCCGCCCCAGCCGATCTCGACGACCTCGCGCCCGCCAGCCCGCAACGCCGCGAGGTACGCCTGTTCGTGCTCGTTGCCCTTGTCGAAGATCAGCTGCCGGTAGGCGCCGGTCGAAAACGACCGCTCACGCAGGCCGCGGGCGATCTCGATCTCGAGGTGCGTGGCGTGCGCGCAGCCGAGGTACTCGCTCAGGTCGGACGGCGAGAACCAGAGGCCTCCGTCGTGATACCGCACCTGCTCATACTGATCGACCCGGGCGACCGTATGCTGTTCGGCATTCATGGCAGCCGACAGCGCGACGTTTACGAACTGGCCTGGCAATCAGCACTGCACGCCTGCACGGCGCCTGTCGCCGGCGAGCGAGGCCGAGGTGCAGGCGGCCGTCCGCGCAGCCGCCGCGGCCGGGCAGGGCGTGCGCGTGGTCGCGACCGGCCACTCCTTCACGCCGGTGCACCTCACCGACGGGACGCTGCTCGACCTCGACAACCTCCGCGGCGTCCTCGGCATCGATGCGGCCAGCGGCCGCGCGCGAGCGCTGCCCGGGACGACGATCGGCGACCTCGGCGACCCACTCTGGGAAGCCGGTCTGGCGCTCGCGAACCAGGGCGACATCGACACGCAGTGCATCGCCGGGGCGATCGGCACGGCGACCCACGGCTCCGGCATCTCGCTGACGAGCATCTCCGGGTGGCTCCGTCGCTGTCGTCTCGTCACCGGAGGCGGCGACGTCGTGGAGATCGACGAGACGCAGCCGGACCTGCTCGCCGCCGCCCAGGTCGCGGTCGGGATGTTGGGCGTGATGACCGAGGTCGAGATCCAGACCGTGCCGGCGTACCGCCTGGTCGAGCGGATCGAGCACTGGTCATTCGACGAGCTGATCGGGCAGTTCGACGCGCGCGTCGCGCGCCACCGCCACTTCTCGTCGTGGTGGTGCCCCACCGAGCAGTCTCCCGGCCTGTACGGCCTCACGATGGAGCCAGGCAAGCCGGGTGCGGATGCGTGCTACGTTAAGCTGTACGACGAGGCGCCGGCCGACCTGCCCGACTCCGCAACGCCGCGTCGGCGAGTCGATCGCAGCTACCGGATCTACCCCGACGTGTTCGAGCCTAACTTCCACGAGCTCGAGTACTTCGTCCGCTACGAGCGGGCCGCCGAGGCGCTCGGCGCCATGCGCGAACTGATGCTTGCGTCGCAGCCGGACGCCATCTTCCCGCTCGAGATCCGCACCGTCGCCGCCGACACGGCCTACCTCTCGCCCCAGTACGAGACGCCGACACTCGTCCTCAGCGTCAGCGGCCAGCCGGGCGCCGACTACTGGCCGTACCTGCGCAGCGTCGACCGCCTCCTCGGCGGCGAGTTCGGCGCGCGCGTCCACTGGGGGAAGCTGCATTTCCTCACCGCCGAGCAACTACACGAACGCTACCCGCAGGCGCAGGCGTTCATCGACATCCGCCGCCGACTCGATCCCGACGGCGTGTTCCTGAACGACCACCTGCGGCCGCTGTTCGCGTAGCAGCAACGACGACTCACCAGCGGGCGACGGCCCCCCTCCTGGGCTTGCGGCCCATCCGGTCTCACGCGTGATACGCTGCGTGCATGGACCGCGTGACGATGCGCGAGCTTCGAAACCACGGTGGCGACGTCATCGATCGCGTCGTTGCCGGCGAGGAGCTGGTCGTGACACGTGACGGCCGCCCGGTCGCCGCACTCCGTCCGCTCCGGCGACCGGCCATCACGGCACGAGCGCTGCTCGAACGCTGGCGCACGATTCCGACTGTCGACCCGGCAAGGCTCCGTGGCGACATCGACCGTGTGATCGATCCGTCGCTGTGAGTCATCCGCGCGGCCTCCTCGATACGAGCACGGTGCTGCTGCTCCCACGCATCGATGATCCGGCGGCGCTGCCCGCGGAGGCGCTGATCTCGACGATCACCCTGGCCGAACTCAGCGTCGGGCCGCTGGTCGCGAGCGATCCGGAGGAACGGGCGCGCCGACAAGCCCAGCTTCAGCAGGCCGAGGCGGACTTCGATCCGCTCCCGTTCGATGCCGCTGCCGCCCGCGCCTTCGGGCAGGTCGCGGCCGCGCTGCGTCGGTCTGGCCGGAAACCCGCCGCCCGCGCGTACGACGCGATGATCGCCGCCGTCGCGCGCGCGAACGACCTTCCCGTGTACACGTGCAACGCCGCCGACTTCAGGGGCATCGACGACCTGATCGTCGTCGCCGTCCCGTACCCTGGCTCTCGCGAGTAGGCGCAGGCGCTGACCGGGCGCAAGCGTGGCCCCAACGTTCCAGCGACCGCCTCAGGCGAGGTGGGCTCGGACGCGATCCCCGTCTGCCGACAACCAGCCCTTCGACTCCGCGTAGGCGATCATCGCGTCGAAGTCGCCCGGCGGCGCCTGGCCGGCGGCGCCCGCGCGCAGGAAGGCGACGTCGAGTTCCACGTGGTCGGCGTCGAGCGGCGCGCCCGCGCCCGCGGCCGCGAGGTGGTCGCCGACGCCGGCCCGGTCGGCGGCGACGACGGACAGGCGTTTGCAGTCGGCGGCGTCGTCGAGGACGACGCCGCCGGCGGCGGTGATGCGGACGATCATCGGCGAATCATCGCCGAACGGTCTCGGGTCACAGCGTGCCGGCGGGGGGCGGGACGAACTGCCGGTCGAGCGCGAACGGATTCTCCGCGGGCCGGCCGGTGATGACGTCGAGCAGGTGGCGCGCACCGCCGATGCTCGTCATCACGCCGTGCCCGCTGTAGCCGGTGTTCACGTAGAGGCCGGGCACCGGCGTCTCGTCGAGGAGTGGTCGGTAGTCGGGCGTGACGGTGTACATCCCGCACTGGACCGTCCACGACGCGCTCCCGTCGCGCCAGACATCGCGCCAGAAAGGCGAAAGCCGCGCCACGGCGGTCGGGCTCGCGGGATCGAGCACCTGGTAGGGGAACGTCGGGTCGACGGCGGGATCATCGACGGCCTCGTCTGGTGCCTGCTCCTGGTGTGAGAGCAGGACGTACGCGCCCTTGAGGCCGGCTCGCCAGTGCGCGCCGGTGTCCTCGTCGTAGGTCAGCGGCGCCCACGCCGGCACCAGCGGCACGTCGGGCATGACGACCCGGTGCCGACGCAGGACGTGGATCGGCAGCGCGACCCCCGCGAGCCCCGCGACGACACCAGACACCGGCCCGGCCGCGATCACGCAGCAGCGCGTCTGGATCGTGCCGAGACTCGTGCGGACGCCGGTGAGCGCGCCGCTGACGATGTCGAAGCCCACGGCGCGACAGCCCGTGACGACGGGTGCGTGGGAGCCGGCCAGCAGCCCGAGGGCGAGGAGTCTCGGGTCGAGGACGCCGTCGTCGGCGCGGAAGCGCGCCTGGAGCACGTCCGGCGAGAGGTACGGGAAGCGCCGCCGCGCCTCGTCGCCGTGGAGGATCTCCACGCCGTCCGCGCCGATCGAGCGCTGGTGGGCGACCACGTGCCGCTGCACCGCGGCGCGGTCGGGGTCGGTCGTCAGCAGGAGCAGGCCGCAGGCCCGCGCCCCCGGGTCGTACGTCGACTGGCCAGTGAAGGCGGCGAAGTCGTGGCTGGCGGCGACGGTCTCGCGCACCAGGACCAGTTCGTCCGGGTCGTTCTGCTGCAGGCGAAACGCTCCGGTCGCGACCGCGGTGGTGGCGGCCGCGAGCGCCGGCCGGGCCTCGATCACGACCGGCTCGATCCCTGCCCGCCGGGCGGCGAACGCGGTCGCCGCGCCGATCACGCCGGCGCCGATCACCACCATCTCGGCCGTGCGCGGCGGGGCGTCGTGCCGAACGGGCGAAGCCATCGTTAGTACCGTTGCACAGATGACTGACCTGAGCCTCGAAGGGCACCTCTCCCTCGCGATCTGGCGCGACGGCGCGATCGTCGATCCGAGCCGCGCGACCGTGTCGGTCTGGGATCACGGCCTGCTCTACGGCGACGGCGTCTTCGAGGGGCTGCGGCTCCGTGCCGGGCGCCTCTACCGGCACCGGCAGCACCTCGTTCGCCTCCGCCGCTCGGCGCGGGCGATCGCGCTCGACGTCCCGTACGATGACGAGACCCTGCTGCGGGGCATGGCCGCAACGGCGCGAGCCAATGGGCTCGAGGACGCCCACGTCCGGATCATCCTGACGCGTGGCATCGGTCTGCCCGGAGTCGACCCGCAACGCTGCCCGCGGGCGACGACGCTGATCCTCGCCTACCCGTTCCCACCGCTCCTCGGCAGCGAGCCGATCAGGCTGATCACTTCGAGCGTGGTGCGCAAGTCGCCGCGCTCCGTGCCCGCCCGCGTGAAGTCGCTCAGCTACCTCGACAACGTTCTCGCCAAGGTGCAGGCGAACGCCGCGGGCGCTGGCGACGCGATCATGCTCGACGCGGGCGGCCTCGTCGCCGAGGCGACGAGCACGAACGTCTTCGCCGTCCACGGCGAGCGCCTGATGACGCCGCCGACGATCGCGGCGCTCGCCGGGATCACCCGCGCGACGATCCTCGAGTTGGCCGCCGGCGCCGGTCTCACGCCGTGCGTCGAGCCGCTCGAGCCGGGCGACCTCTACACCGCCGACGAGGTGTTCCTCACCGGCAGCGGCGCCGGCATCGTGCCCGTGGCCTCGATCGACGGCCGCGACCTGCCGGCCGCACCGGGCACGCACACGCGTGCGCTGGAGGCCGCCTACCGGGCGACCTGGACCGACCCGGCCTGCAGCGTGGCGCTCACGGACATCCAGGAAGCCTGAGCGCCCGCAGACCGTCGAGGTCGTAGGTCAGGGCGCCCGCCCGCAACTTGGCGCGGCGCTCGTCCTCGTCGCGCTCCCGGTCGAGAGCCGCCGCGAGCACCGCTGCGGCGAGATCGCGCGGCACGCAGACCGCGCCGTCAGCGTCGAGCACGAGGAGATCGCCGTCGCAGATCGTCGTGCCGCCGACCACGACCGGCTCCCCGAGCGACCCCGGCGTCGCTCGCAGCGGGCCGCGCGGCGTCACGGAGCGAGCCCAGATCGGGACGCCGATCGCAATCATGTCCGCGACATCCCGCACGGCGGCGTCGACGAGCACCGCCGCGACGCCGCGCACGCCTGCCTGCGTCGCGAGCAGGTCGCCGATGAGCGCGACCGGCTCGGGCTCCGGCATCGTCAGCACGAGGACGTCGCCTGGCTCGACGACCGCCATCACCGCGTGCACCATCAGGTTGTCGCCCTGCGCGCAGCGGACGGTCCGGGCCGGCCCCGCCGCGCGCGAGCCGGGGATGATCTGCCGCCAGGGCACGTCGAGAAGGCCGCGCCGGGACGCCGCTTCGTAGACAGTGGCAGCGCCGAGCCGTGCGAAGTCGGCGTTGCTCAGCGCAGCGCGATCGACTTGGTGACCGACTTCGATCCCTGCGTCACCTTCAACGCCAGCTTGCCGCCGCGCAGCTTCTTCACGGCCTTCCGGCCGACCGCGTTCAGCCGCAGCTTCACCTTGACCTCCCCGCCCTGCGCCGCGGTCGCCGAGCACGTCGCCACGACGACCCGCTTCGAACCCCTCCGGCCGATACGCGACGCCGGCACCGTCCCCGCGCACGTGATCTTGCCCGCCGCCGGAGCATTGATCACCGTGAGCGAAACACCCTTGGTCTTCGCCAGCGCCGAGACCGAGAACTTCGACGGGAACGCGACCAGGAGCGGCAGGAACCCCGCGACGTTCCCACCACCGATCGACGGATGCTTGCCGGTCGCCGAGATCAGCACCGGCGGCGACGCGAGAGCGCAGAACTCCGCCGTCCCGGACGGCGCGCCGGCCACCTTGACGCCCTCGTCGTCCTTCCAGGCGATGTGCGATCCGTCCTGCGAGATGCTGACGCTGGTTGCACGGCCGACGGCCGGTAGGAAGCAGTCGACGGCACCGGTCAGGCCTCCGCCGAGCGACGCGATCGAAACGACGGCGATCGCCTCGGCGGTTATCGGACCGAAGATGGGGGCGACGAGTTCGATCGCGGCGAGCTGCCCGTTGGCCGAAACGTCGGTACGATGGAGCACCGTGTCGGGGACGCCCGAGGTGTCGAGCCAGTCTGCGAACGTCTCGCTCAGCGGCGAGCTCGGGTCCTGCAGTCGCACCCAGTGGTTGGCCGAGCTGACGACGCGCGTACCGAACAGCGTGGGCCACTCTTCGCCGCCGATCCGGATCGGCGGCCCCCCGGCGTTGTTGACGGTGCGCCAGTAGAAGCCGCGGTCGAAAACAAAGCTGGCCCCGCTGAGGTGATAGTTCGAGAAGCCATAGACGAGCATTGAACCGTCGGCGCTGAGGTCGAAGCTGAGCGGATAGACGTAGATGCTCTCGCCGGGGATCGCGGACAGCGCACCGAAGTGGGCCAGCTTGCCGTTGCTCTCCCAGACGCGGAAGAAGGAGAACGACGAGATCTTGCCGGGGTCGTTCTGGGCACCGGCGATCCGGCCACCGTCGGAGGCCGCGACGTCCAGCCAGTTGCCCTCGCCGCCGCTGATGCGAGCGTTCCTCGTACCGTCGAGCGACGACACCCAGACCTCGCCCTGATCGATGTAGGCGACGACGGCCGCGTCGGCGGCCGCCGGCAGCCCGGCGAGGACGAGCGTCGCACTCAGAGCAGCGACGATGCGCCAGCGGGCGATGAATGCCATGCCTTCACAGTACCCCGCGATCGAGCGGCAGCGTCCCCCGAGTTACCGGTGCCCGTGCCCGAAGGAGACGTCCGGGAGGGCGCGCTCCAGCAGCCGCAAGGCGACCGGGAGATTCCCGCGGATACATGCCGATGCCCGCGAACGGAGGCTCGCGGGCATCGGAGGAAGGAGGTAGTGGGGTCGTACGGTTGGTCTAGTAGGTGAGGCTGACGGCGCAGGAGCGGCCGTTCGGGCCGGTTGCCGTGGCGCTGATGTGGTCGGCGCCGGCGGCGTTCGAGATGATCTTCCGGCTCT
>VFJZ01000040.1 GCA_009885805.1 Actinomycetota bacterium | reverse complement strand
TGCCGACCGCAGGCGTACCGACCCTCGCCGTAGACGACCATCGAGCTCGCCACGACGAGCCGGCCCCGGAATCGCGCCGCTGCCAGCGCACGCAGGAGTACGGCCGTCGCCAGGTCGTTGTGCTCGACGTACCGCGTCACGTCGTCGAAATCGACACCGAGGCCGACCATCGATGCCTGGTGTGAGACGGCGGTCACACCGCGCACCCCACGGGCGACGGCCTCGCGGTCGCGCAGGTCAGCGCGGACGAGTTCGGCGCCGTCCGGGACTGGCGCACGCGCAGACGCAGGCTCGTGGTCGAGGATCCGGACCGGCCGGCCTGCCGCCAGCAGCGCCTCGACGACGTGCGAGCCGATGAAGCCGAGCCCGCCGGTGACGAGCACGAGCCCACGGTCGGCGGACGCGGGGACAACAGCGTGCACGCAGAGAGCGTAGACGGCGCGGTCGGGCAAGCCGGGAACGGGACGGTGAACGAGGGCGCACCCGGCCGCGTTTCATCCACTCGGCGCCTTCACTCGGCGTGGAGGGCGCGGCGCACCGTGATCCGCGAGTAGCGGAGGGCGACCGCGAGGCTCGAGGCTATCGCCGCCAGCATGGCGCCGACCGCGGTCAGCGCCAGGTCGCGCCCGTCGAGCGAGACGTCGAGGACGCCGTAGGTTCCGAGCAGGCGTTCGATGATCGGATCGAGGAGGAGCCACTGGGCGACGACGGCCGTGACGAGAGCCAGCGTCATCAGTACCAGACCGGCTCCGCCGAGCAGCATCGCGACGTGCCTTCGGCTGCCGCCGATGGCACGCACGATCGCAACAGTCTCGGAGCGTTCCCGTGCGAGCACCACCAGCGCAAGCAGCGTCAGCGCAACCGAACCCGCGCCGTTGACCGCCGCGACCGCCCGCAGCAGAGCGACGACCGCGGCAACGAACGATGCGCCGGACGGAACCAGTCCGCCCGTCGGAACGGCGGTGATGCCCTGCGCGGCCAGTCGCTCCTTCACGATCTCGGGCGACGTGCCGGCTGTGGGCCGCACGGCGATCTGTGCGGCGGTTCCCGGCTGGGCGGCGAGGAGGGTTGTGGCGTCGGCGTAGGCCACCCGCCCGTCGTTCGTCGGCTCGCGCACGACTCCGACGATGCGTAGACGCACCTCGCCGCCGCCCTCGGCAGCCGCGATCAGCATCTGCCCCTCGGCGAGGCCCAGGCTCGATGCGAGCCCTTCGCCCACCTCGGCCTCGCCGGGGCCGAGGCTTCGCCGCCCGGACAGCAGCGGCCGACCGTCGAACACGCCCGAACGCCCCGCGTCGAAGGCGACGATTCGGAGTGGCTGGCCGAGATCGTACGCGTTCACCGCGAGCGCCTCGTACCTGATCGCGGCCGCCGCGACCCCGGGCGTCGACCGGACCGCGTCGAGCGCACCGGGCGAATCCTCGACGAGGAGCGAGTAGCGCACACCGAGCGACTGCGGGTTGTCTTGGGTCGCCACCAGCGTCCGTGCGAGTGAGGCCATGACGAGTACGACGGCGATGCCGCCGGCGATGGAGACGACCGCCGCGGCGAGTCGGAACGGGCGTGACAGGGCCAGTCGTGCGCCGAGGAGCAGGGGCGATCCGATGACACCGGCGCGGCCCGTGCGGACGATGGCGGCTCCACGCAGCAGTTCGACCACCGGACGCCGAGCGGCGATGAGCGCCGGCGCGCCGGCCGCCATGCCCGCGGCAGCCACTGCGGCTGACGCCACCAGTGCATGCCCGAGCCCGAGCGGGTGAGGCGGTGGCAGCTCGTTGAAGCTCTCGAGCAGCACGGCCGCCTGACCGGCCACCGCCACGGATCCAGCGACGACCCCGGCGCCGATCGCGACAACGGCGATTGCTGCCACCTCGATGGCGTACGAGGCGGCGATCACCGGATTCGAGACCCCGATTGCCCGCAGTGTCCCGATCGTTGCGAGGTCACGCGTCACGCGCGCGTAGGCGGCCGCCGCGATCATCACGAGCGCCGCGACGAGCGCCACGATCGCGAACGCGACGATCACCGACGAGATCAGCCCGGATGCCTGGTCGATCGCCAGTCGGATCCCGGTGCGAGTCTGGATCGTCACGCGATCGAGCCCGAAGCTGGCCGCGCGGAGCTGCGCGAGCGTGACGGCCAGGCGCGTTCGGTCCGTCACGTTGATCGCGACCGCCGTCACCGGGAGCCGACCTCGTGCGGTGGAGATGCGGTTGCGGACGGTCTCGTAGGGGAGATAGATCCTGGGCCGCGACGCCAGCGGGAACGCGAGTACGTCCGGCTCGATCGAGACTCCGACGATGCGGACGAACAGCGGACCGCTCCGACCGCGAAGCCGAAGTCCCTGCCCCAGGCGAAGATGCCACGCAGTGAAGAGTCCGCGCTCGACCACGACCTCGTCCTCGCGACCTGACAGCCCGCGGCCCGCGACGATCAGGAGGCCGCGCGGCTGGTCGAGCAACAACCCGTTGACCTCGGCCGTTCCTGTTCGCCTCGGCCCGTCGGCACGGCGCGTCGCGATGTTCACGGGCCGCGCCGTGATGCGGGGCGACCAGTCAGCGATGTTGGCGATGGCATCGAGGCGCGGGCCGAGCGTGTCCAGCGCGACCGGGTCGAAGTGCGCCACGATATCGGCCGTCTGTGCGGCGCGCTGGGCGCGTTCGAGGCCGCCGCCGAGGGCCTCGCGCGTGGTCACGGCACTCCCGAGGATCGCTCCGGCAAGGAACAGCCCGAGTGCCGTGATCAGCGTCGAGGCCGGGCGTGCCCGGATCGCCGCGAGGGCGCGGATGACGACAGCGCTCATTCCAGTCGGCCGTCGCGCAAGGCGATGACACGATGAGCGGTCCGAGCAAGACGATCGTCGTGGGTCACGAGCACCACGGCGCGACCTGCGGTCACCGCGTTCGCGAGGACCTCGATCACGACTGCTCCCGACGCCGCGTCGAGGTTGCCTGTCGGCTCGTCCGCGAGCACGAGCGGCGGGTCCATCACGAGTGCACGTGCGATCGCGACCCGCTGGCGCTCGCCGCCCGAAAGGTCGATCGGCAGCTGGCCGATGACTGCACCGAGGCCGAGGGTCTCGACGAGGGCGAGCGCCCGTCGGCGACCGCCGTGGCGGTCCCGGGCCAACCGCGCCGGCAGGAGCACGTTCTCCCATGCGGACAGTTCCGGGATCAGATGGAACGACTGGAAGACGAAGCCGATCGTCGTTCGTCGGAAGCGGGCGAGGGCTGCCTCGCTGAGCGACTCGAGCGACTGGCCGTTGACCACCACCTCGCCAGCGGTGGGCCGGTCGAGGCCGCCGAGCAGGTTGAGGAGCGTCGACTTTCCCGATCCAGACGGGCCGAGGATCGCGACGAGCTCACCCGGTCCGACGGCGAGGCTGACGCTGTCGAGCACCGCCCTGGCGGCATGACCGCGGCCGTACACGCGGCGCAACTCGCGGGCGGACACCGTGGCGGTGGCGGCGGGACCCTCCGTCCTCAAAATGTCGTGTCCCAGTGCAGTTCGATGACGTAGGCCTGGATGAGTCCGAGTGCGAGGCCCAGCCACACCCACCGTCGAGCCGTCGCGTACGGCGCGGCAGCGACGGCGGCCAGCGGCACCAGGAACTGCCAGATCCGTTCAACCTCGGCCTCGATGACGCCGGTCGCTGCTGCGACCAGGACGCACATCACGAGCGCCCGTGCCACCGTTCCGCCTCGCTCGACGCCACGGAGAAGCCGCTCCGCCAGCAGCGGCCCGAGCACGATCAGGAAGGCAGCCGGTCCGCCGACCACCCAGTACCAGTACGGCCGCGTCCCGCCGATACCCCGCTCGTACGCGTCGCGTGTCGCGAGGACGGCTCCGACCGGGTCATAGCCGAACCCGACCGCGAGGAATGTCAGGACGGCAAGCGTTGTCGCGACGGTGACGGCGACGATCCGGAAGCGTTGGCGCCGACCAGCGACGAGCGCCGCGAACACGCCGACCAAGGCCAGCGCGTAGCTGACGAGGAACGCGGCTACAAGCACGAGCGCACCCCAGATCGCTCGCCGGGTGACGAGCAGCCAGACGGCGAGCGTCGTGACCGGAACGAAGGCCGCGTCGTACGACGTGGCGCCGTACAGCAAGGTCTGCGGCGCGAGTGCGAACAGCACGACGGCCAGGCGCGCCGTCGTCTCGTCGCCGAGCGAGCGACCGAGGAGGAACGTCGGGACGACCGCCAGCGCGCCCAACGCGCTCAGCACGAATGCCGTGCCCGCGGCACTTCCCGTTGCCTGATCGAGGACGTAGAACGCGACGGTCGCCCCGACCGGGTGCCCGGATGGGTGCACCGGGAGCGTCGGCACGAGTTCCGCAAAGCGATCGACGAACTCCAGGATATGGCCGGCGACCAGGTCGTAGGCGGCCGGGTACCCGGTCTCGACGGCGTTCGGGCGCGTCAGCGGCCAGGTCCACTCGTCGCGTCCGAACTGGGCGGTGTTGAGTCCAAGGCGCGCCCCCAGTCCGATCACGAAGGCGCCGAGGAGGAAGAGTGGGGACGAAAGTCGTCGCGCGTGCAGTAGGGCCATCGCCGCGCCCAGGGTGGCCAGCAGGACCGGGGCCGGCCACCATGGATGGGCCGCCCCGAACCCGTACTTGTCGTGGAAGTTCACCCAGAACAGCGGCGCCGTCATGGCCCCGAGGTCGACGCCCGCCTGGCGCAGGAAAACGCCGGCAACGACAGCGGTGACGACGGCGCCGGCGCCGATCAGTCGGGCTCGTCCGGCAACGGCAGTGAGCGTCGTTCCCAGGGAGTGACGTTTGGCGGCGCGGGTCAATTGTCCGGCGCGCCGGCGCGGATCCAACGCGCGATCAGGTCGCGGTCGCTCGGCCGTAGCAGCGTGGCATTCGACGGGTCGGGCGTGTGGGTGATGAGGTAGGACAGTTCGGGTCGTCCGGGCAGCACCCGCACGAACGCGAGATCGGTCGCGGCGGGGACATGGACGAGCTGCGACCACGAGCGACCGGGCCGCAGGTCGAGGTACGGGTACGCACTCGGGTGACAGCTGACGCAGTCGCGATCGAAGATCGGCTGGATATCCCGGGCGTAGGCGACCTCGGGAGCTCGGCCGCCCTCCGTCGAAGAGACTGCGAACGCCGTCCCGGCGAGCGCCGCCGCGACGAGGGACACGACGGCGACTCGGCGCAACCCGGCTCAGGCCGGCGCGGGGACGGTGAGCATGTTCGAGACCTCACAGAGGTGGCTGACGGCCACGAAGATCCAGCCACCAGTCAGACCCGCTGCGGGCACCGTTCGCGTCCAGAGCCCGGCGTTCTCGCTGCCGTCCGGCGTCGCCCGCAGCTCGAACACGCGGCCGGAGTCCGGGTTCACAGCAAGGGTGTAGTTGCGGTCGAGTTTGCTGCCCTGGACGTCCATCGACAGGACGAGCGAGTCCCCGGTCGACGTCACTCGCGCGTCCGAGATGATCGGGTTCTCCGACGCCTGCTCCGGGAGGCCGACGTCGGCGCGGGTCGTCTCTCCCGCCGTGGTCGTCAGCAGATGCGAGACGTAGACGGTGCCGGTGCTGTACGCCTTGATCTGGACGCGGCCGATGGGCGCGCCGCGGATCGCGTAGCGGCCGGCGGCGTCGGTTACGGCGGCGAGGTAGTGCTCCTCGCCCCCTGGCAACTCCTCACGAATGACGAGCATCGCCACGATCGCGCCCGGCAGCGGCTGGTGGCCGGCGTCGTAGACAACGCCTGTGATCGTCGCGTCGCCCTCCACCAACTGGGGGGCGGCGACCTTCTCCAGTGCGGTGACCGTTCCTGGTGTCGCGACCTGCCCGGCCGAAACGGTTTCCCCGTCCTCGTTCTTCGCGCCGCCGAGGATCCAGCTGCGGATCGTCGCGAGCTCCTGTGGGGATAATGGTCCCGCGCCGAAGGGCATCCGGCCGCCGACAATCGGGTTGGGTCCGTTGCCGGGCCAGCCGGCGACCTTCAGGTAGAGATACGAGCGATCCGGATCGCCCGCGACGACCAGCGGCAGCGATGGCACCTCCGTCGACCGGACACCGACGATGGCGGCGTAGGCCTCCGACTCGGTCAGGTCGAGGCTCGGCACGACACCCGGGTGACAACCGCTGCAGCTCGCACTGAGGATGCTCCGGACGTCGGTGAACGACGCAGCGCGGACGGTGTCGCCAGAGCGATCCCGAAGTGCGCCGGAGACGCTCGCAACCAACCCCGCTGCGACGACCAGGAACAGACCGACGACGACCAGACCGAACGGGGAGCGGCGATGCATGGGAGGGCCATTCTAGGGTCCCGGCCGAGCGCGGCGCTGCCTGGAGGAGCGCGTTCCGAGAACGTTCCGATCTCGTTCGGTATCGTCAACGCACCACGATCGGGAGGGCGCGTGACGGCACGCGAGCGAGTCGAGCACTGGGACGCGGTCTACCGAAACGGTAACCCCGAGCGCTTCTCCTGGTTTCAGGCCGTTCCGGAACTCTCCGTGAACATGATCGACCGCGCCGGCCTGCGCACCGGCGACGCCGTGCTCGACGTGGGCGCCGGCAACTCCTCGCTCGCCGGATTACTGGCCGGGCGTCGTCTTCGGGTCACCGCTCTGGACGTCTCGACCCGGGCCATCGAACTCGCCCGCCACCGGGTAGCGCCCGACGACGGCGCCATCGAGTGGGTGGTGGCCGCCTTCCTGGAGTGGCCGCCGGCACGTCGATTCCGGCTCGTTCACGACCGTGCCGTCTTCCACTTCCTCGTTGATCCGCACGACCGCAGCGCGTATCTCGAGCGACTGCGCGCGGTGCTCGATCCCGGGGGGCACGTGGTCCTGATGACGTTCGCGCCGGACGGGCCACGATCGTGCTCGGACCTCGCCGTCGAGCGATACAGCGCGGAGCAGCTCATCGAGACGCTCGGTCCAGGGTTCCGGCTCGAGTATCACCGACGGGAGATGCGTCGCACGCCGGCGGGTCGTGGGCAACGGTTCACGAGTATCCTCGCGTGCCTCGCCGATCCCGACCGAGCGCCGGTCAGCGCAGAGAACAATGGTTCCGCGGCCGTTTCCACCCGTCGAGGCGCGCGCGCCTACCATGGCTCGCGTGGGCCCTGCGCGCATACGCCTCGTCGACTCGATTGACGCGCCGATCCTCGCGCGCCCCTGGTTCGCGACCGAGGGCGAGACGTCGCCGATCATTCGCGCGTTGGCCCAGGTGCCGGAGCTGCTGCCGGCGACGATGCCGTTCCTCGGTGCAGTACTGGGCGCATCGGCGATCGATCTGCGCACGAAGGAGCTCGTGATCCTACGTGTCTCGTCGGTGCGTGGCTGCTGCTACTGCGTCGGCGCCCATCGCCTGGCTGCTGCCGACGCCGGCGTCACCGCCCGCGAGTCCGGTGCGCTCTGCGGGCAGCTACCGCTCGAGGAGGCGTTTGGCGAGGCGACTGTCGAGCTCCTGCGGCTCGTGGACGAGACCGTCGGGGGCGGGGATGTCCCGGATCGAGTGGTCGCCGCGGTACGCCGCCGGCTCGGCGACCATGGCGTCGTCGAGGTCGTGCTACTCGCCGCGACGACACTGATGCTGAATCGCTTCTGCACCACGCTGCGACTACCGCTGACGGCGACGTCCACCGCTCGTCTGGCGGAGTTGGACGCAGTCGGGAGTCCGGTATGACGGCGCTCCGCGAACTGATTGCCGAGGGGCGGGTCGGACGGCGCCTGTGGTTCTACACCAACTATCACTGCAACCTCGCCTGCTCGTACTGTCTGACGTCGTCCTCGCCCCGAGCCCCGCGCCGTGTGCTTGGCGCGGAGCGGATCGAGCGACTGGCTGACGAGGCGGTGGAAGCGGGCTTCACGTGTTTCGGCATCACCGGCGGCGAGCCGCTGCTGAATCCCTGGCTCCCCGAACTCGCTACCGCGGTGGCGAGGCGGGCGCCGCTCGTGCTGCTGACGAATGGCACACTGTTTACACGGCGCCTGCTGGACCGCGTCGCGCCGTTCGCAGATCATCCGATCGAGGTGCAGATCTCGCTCGACTCGGCCGATCCCGCCGAGAACGACGCGATGCGCGGGCCCGAGAACCACCGCAAGGTAGTCGAGGCGATCCCGCAACTGGTGGCGCGCGGGGTCACGGTGCGTGTCGCAACCACTCTCGACCCGGACGACGCCAGCGACCTGCCGCGTCTCTGCGAGTTGCACCGCAGCCTCGGCGTCGACGACCACCATCACATCGTCCGGCCGATCGTCTCCCGGGGACGAGCCGTCGAACATGGCTACGGCCTTGCGGCCCATCAGCCGGAGCTGTTCCCGGAGCTGACCTTGACGGCGGACGGCGCCTTCTGGAGCCCGTTCGGCGCCACGAGCCGGGACGGGAAGTCGCTCGATACCGAGCTGCTCCTGACTCGCCAGATCGAGCCACTGCACCGGCCGGTCGACGCGTTCGTCGCCGCCGTCTCCGGCCTCCCGTCAGGAAACGACGCCAACCTCGGCATCAGGTGAGCGTAGGCGAGGTCTGCCGGTCGGCGGGCGCGACGCGATCAGAGAGGGCGGTCCTGCCGGTCACCGCTCGGGGTCGATCGCGGGCAGGGAACGCCGATCAGCCTGGCAGGAACAGGCGAACGTTCCGATCTTCGCGTCGGCCGGCATGACGCTTCGGCCGGCCGCCCTGGAAGTCCAGCTCGGCGAGCGCTCGGGAGATCCCTGCGAGACCGAGGTACCCCGGTGCGCCCGGGGCGCCGGCGTGGTCGACGAGCCACGTGTCGAGCGCGACGCGGCCATCGGTCAGTTCGACCAGTCGGAAGGCGCGGGCCTGCTGCGGGAAGTCCACCAGCGAGGGCGTCCGGATCAGCCAGTAGCCGCCAGACGCCGTCTGCCGAGGTGTGATCAGGCTCCGGTGAGTGTCGCCGCTCAGCACGGCCACAACGCCGGCAGCGGCGTCGATCAGCGCCAGTGCGGACCCGCCGCCGTCGGTATCCTCGAGCGCCGTCGGCGACGCGATCAGGATCCGGCTGCCTTCGGCGGCGAGGAGCGTCTCTCGTAACCAGTCGATCTCGATCGGCGGTATCACGCCCTCGGCGCCGCCTATCCGGTTCGCCGTATCCAGGGCGATCAGCACGATCCCCGGGGCGACCGTCCGATGATAGGCGAGCAGCCCTGCACGTCGCATGGCGGGGTCGGCCGTGACACCCGACGCGGCCTCGATGGCCGCCACGACCTCGCCGGCGCTCAACGGCCGGCGCCCGGAGTCGGCTGAGACGCTCTCGAAGCGACCAACCGCCTTGTCCTCGAGAAGTGCGGGCACGTCTGTGGGGTCGAGCGTGCCGTCGCGAGCCTCGTCGAAGACGGCGCGAGACGCGGCGACCAGCTTCCTTGACCCGGTCGCTACCCGGGCCAGTGCAGCGTCGACCGGCAGGTTCCCCTGGACGAGGATGTCGTGGTTCGAGACGAGCGGCAGCCACGGCGCCGTGAGGCCAGGCGCGTCGAACGGCTTCAGTGCTGCCGCGAGCAGCCCGGGATGGCGAGGCTGGTCGATGTCAGGCCGGTAGAGGAACGGATCCGGCGACGTCGCGGCCTGGACGCCCTCGTATCCGGGTGTCCCCGAGTCGGGGCGGATCGTGCCGCCGCGGAGAATGCCGAGAGCCCAGGAGAGCTCGTTCCGCTGTGCATTGTCGACGAGGTCGCCCGTCTCCAGCACGAATTCCGGGTGAAGGGCGTTGACACTCACCTCGGCGGCAGCCAGAACCTGGGCCGTCAGGGCTTCGTGCGGCCGGAACGCCGACGTGACTGCACCGCCAGCGGGATCGATGGCCTCGACCCTCAGGGGCGATTGGGAGTCGGTGACGTGAGCGTCGGAGATCTGCGCGAACACCACCAACGTCCGGGCGGCGCCTGCCGAAGGCGCGAGGTCGCGGCGTTGCAGCAGCGGCTCAGCGGCTCCGAGTTCGAGTGCGCCGATGTCTTCGGGGTCGGCGAGGGTGCACCGCAGTGTGGAGCCAGGACATCCAGCAGGGAAACCGTCCTCGTCGCCATCCCCGCACGCAGCGACGAGGCCAGCCAGGAGAAACGGGACAATCGAAACCGAGATAGCCATCCGCCGCACACGCGCATGGAAGCAGGTCGGCGCCCCGAAATGGGCTTGTGGTTGTCCGCGGCGATCCTGATCGGCCCGCTGAACGTGGGCCGGCAGGAGCCGGTCAAGCGAATGCCGGCGCGGTTCGCGATCGAGATCGTCGACGTGGATCGTCTGCTGGCCGAGCGCGGCGCTCGTGCGTGCCCGCGCGGCGTTGACGTTGCCGGACGCGTGGCGAAGGTCGTACGACCATCGTCGGGGCTGGCGATCGACCATCCACAGCCGGCGGCGTACCGCCCGCTAACTGGCTGCTAACGGTCGGGGCGGAAGACTGGGGTCATGAAGCGAATCGCGACTCTCCTGATCCTCGCCACCGCCGTTCCGGTCGTGGCACTCCCCGCTGCTGCGGACGCCAAGGGCGCTCGCTTGATCATCTCGAAGGCGTGCGCCGGTGGCGGCGTCTCGAAGCTCAAGGCCGCCAACGAAGACGGCCGCATCGAGATCGAGTTCCAGGTCGACGTCAACCGCAACGGTCAGGTGTGGAACGTCGTCATCCAGCGCAACGGCGCGACCGTCTACGCCAAGACGAAGCGCACCGTCGCCCCGTCGGGGTCGTTCGAGAGCCGGAAGATCATCTCGAACGCCGCCGGCGCCGACCACATCAGCGCCACGGCAACCGGCCCGAACGGCCGCTCCTGCGCCGTCAGCCTCACCTACTAGACCAACCG
>VFJZ01000050.1 GCA_009885805.1 Actinomycetota bacterium | reverse complement strand
CGGGCGAGCTGTCCGGCGGGCAGCGGCAGCGAGTCGGTGTCGCCCGCGCGCTCGCGGCGGGGCCGGAGATCGTCGTCTGTGACGAGCCGACCTCAGCACTCGACGTTTCCGTCCAGGCCCAGATCCTGAACCTGCTGCTCGATCTGCAGCGCGACCGCGGCCTCGGCTACCTGTTCATCTCGCACGACCTCGAGGTCGTGCGCCGGATCGCGGACGACGCGGTCGTCCTCTACGCCGGCACTGTCGTCGAGCGCGGCCCCGCTGTCGAGGTCGCGCGGCGGCCACGCCATCCCTACACGCAGGCGCTGGTGGCGGCGATCCCGTCCGGTGACCCGACCGCTCGCCGCCTGGCGGATCGGATTCCGGCCCCGGAGGGCATCGCGAGCGCCGCCGTCAGCGGCTGTCCGTTCTCGACGCGCTGCCCGCGGGCGGACGATCGTTGCCGGGCCGAGCGGCCCGTGCTCGAAGGCCGGGTGCACGCGGTCGCCTGTCACCATCCCGAATGACGACGCTCGACCTCGATGCGGCGGTGATGCGCGATTTGCGCACGCGCGCACAGCGCGAGGGTCGCACGATCGGCTCGCTCGCCTCGGAGCTCCTCGCTCGGTCGCTCCGCGGCGCTGATGGTGCTGCGTCGCCATTCGTCTGGACGACCCAGCCGATGCGGGCGCTCGTCGACCTGGACGACCGCGGCGCCGTGTCGCGCGCGCTCGGCGACGAGTGACGACCACCGTCGACCGGAGCTCGTCCGTCTGTTGCCGCCGGTCGTCGTCGGCTACCTGCGAATCGCCACGCACCCGCGGATCTTCGTCAACCCGCTACCCTACGCCGTCGCGGTCGCCAACGTCGAGGCCCTGCTCGCGCGGCCGAACGTGGCGCTGGCCGTGGAGGGCGATGGCTTCTGGACGGCGTTCCCGCAGGCGGCCGACCCGGTCGCTCCCCGCGGCAACATCGTCTCGGACGCGCACCTCGTCGGGCTGATGCGCGAGCACGGCATCCGGGCGATCCTCTCCGGCGACCGCGACCTGCGGTTGTTCGATGGGATCCGTGTCGTCAATCCGTTCGCCTGAGTGCGCTCACGGCGAACGCGGAGGGCCCGCCAGGCGGGCCCTCCGGTCCTCCGACGTCGACGATCCGCCGACTACCGCTTCTTGGCGGGCAGCGGCGGGTTGTTGTAACCGACTGGCGGCTGAACCGACGGGAACTTCAACACGACCGTTGGGCCGATGTTGGTCGCCTCGGGGTTGAGGATG
Organism: Actinomycetota bacterium; assembly: GCA_009885805.1. Classification (GTDB taxonomy): domain Bacteria; phylum Actinomycetota; class Thermoleophilia; order Gaiellales; family F1-60-MAGs149; genus VFJZ01. Next base: position 76,469 of record VFJZ01000050.1, on the reverse strand, counting down.
CCGCGGCTCGTGTGGTATGGGTCGACAAACCGGCCGTAGAAGCCCGGCCGCACGTTGTAGGTCACCTTCTTCGTGCCGACGCCCGCGTTGGCGAGGTTCTTCTTCTCGTCGTGCCAGGTCGCACCGTCGAGGTTGGCGAAGAACTTGATGTCGAGCAGCACGCCGTCGCAGACCGGCGTGATCTCCTCGTACTGCGTCGGCCAGCCGGAGCCACCGGTCGTCTCCGGGTAGTTGGCCCAGTCACCGCCGCGCATCGGACACGCACCGCCGCCGCCGGCGCCGTAGACGCCGGGCCGGTCCGGGTGGTGGACGCCGTACAGATGGGTGCCGGCGACCCGGCTCTTGCTGCTGCCGCCCTTCTTGTGGGACGAGTCGTCCTTATCGCCCCGACCCTTCTCAAGCGAGAAGCGCGGCGCCAGCGTGACCGTGGTCTTGAGCTCGTCGAAGCCGCGCGCGACGAGTGAGTCGTAGTAGGCGCCGTCGGGGCGAACGTACCGGAAGTCGCCGTTCTTCTTGTTGTCGAAGACGGCGGTCAAGAACAGGTACGGGACGTTGAAGAACGGTCGCTCGACCAGGTAGTACTCGGCCTTTGTCTTGGACCCGTCGATCGCCTTCCACTTGACCTTCGTCGACGTGCGGACGTTGACCCAGGCGCGCGCGTCCGGGAACTGCTCGAGCCGCACGACGTTGGTGTACAGCTCGTTGACGTCGAGCCCAGCGCGCTTGCCGAGCGGGCCGATCTGGTTCGCGCCATCCTGCGCGAACGCGAACTTGACCGCGGCCGCCGCCTCCGGGTACGTCGGGCCGGACATCGTGCAGTACCAGTGCGGCAGATCGATCGGCGCGTGATCGTTGTACTTGCCGCCGTACTTCACGTGTGTCAGCGGCAGGTCGACGAAGTTCAGGTTGCCCGCGGCGTTGACGGGCGTGAACGGATCCTTATACCCGCCGAAGCTCTCCTCCGGGATGAAGTGCGAGTAGTCGTTGTTGATCGCGGCCTGGTTCGCGGGCGCGTTGATGTCGGCGCCTGCGTTGATGCCCGTCCGGCCTGCCTTGAGGTACTCGCGGACCGAGCCGTTGTCCTGGACGCGCCAGAGACCGTGCTTGCCCTCGCCGATCATCGTCAGGACCTGCTCGTTGACGTTGACGAAGCGATAGGTCGCGTTCGTCGACATGAAACCGAGGTACGCGGGCAGATGCGGGATCTTGGATTCCGTCATCGTCGGCCTCGGCGTCAGGTTGCTCGTGTAGTAGAACGGGTCGCCACCGGTGAGGTCGTTCAGGTCCGCCGGCGCGGCGGCAAACGCACGGGCCTGCGCGGCGGTCGGTGTCGGTGGCGGCGGACAGGCCATCGCGGCCGTCACGCCAAGCGTCAGCAAGGCCACGATCGCCGCCAACAGGCTCCTACCCAGGTGTCGCATCCAGCACTCCCCACTACTCGTTGTCGTGAACGCTCGAGACGATACGCGCCAGCTGTCGGGAAAGCAACCCAGCTGCGGTCAGGCTCGCGGTCGTGCCTTGTCGGGGTCGTAGAGCGGAACACCCGCGACGGTCGCGCCGACCGTCCCGCTGCCGAGGGCAACGTCGACCCGTGTTCCGACGGTCGCGACCGCCCGGTCGACCGGGCCGATCCCGATCACGGCCATGTCGAGGGTCGGCGTGCGGCACGGGCTACGTACGACGCCGACCTCGGCGCCGTCCTTCGTCACTGCGGCGCCGTACTCGGGCGTCTCGTCGCCGTCGATCTGCAGCGTCACCATCAGTCGGGGCGTGCCGCCCGAGGCGACAAGGCGCCTCAGCGCCTCCTTGCCGACGAAGTCCCCCGGCTTGTCGAGCTTCACGACGCCATCGAGGCGCACCTCGAACGGGTCGGTCTCGTTTGCGAGGTAATCGACGTCCGGGAACAACAGACCGGCCTCGATCCGGAGCGTTTCGATCGCGCTCAGGCCAACGGGCGTCATACCGTGCGGGCGGCCAGCGTCGAGCACAGCGTTCCACAGTTTCGTCCCGTCCTCGGGCTGGCAGAAGAGCTCGTAGCCGAGTTCTCCGGAGTACCCGGTGCGGGACAGGGTGACCGGGCAGCCGCCGACGGTGACCCCCTCGACGAAGCGGAAGTAGCGGAGGCTCGAGATGTCGACGCCGTCGGTGATCCCGGCGAGGATCTCCCGTGACTTCGGGCCCTGCACCTGCAGGTGCGGCATCGCGGCCGTCGCGTCCTCGACCTGGACGTCCAGGCCGTGGTCGGCCGCCACCCGCCGGTACCAGCCGAGGTCCGAGTCGTAGCTCGTGACCGAGAAGGCGCGGTCGTCCGCCTGCTTGAAGATGGTGCCGTCCATCACCATCTTGCCGTCCTCGTTGCAGAGCGCCCCGTAGCGCACCTGTCCAACCTCGAGCGTGCTCATATCGTTCGTGTACAGCACGTCGGCGAGCCGCATCGTGTCGGGGCCGGCGATCGTCCACTTGCGCAGCGGCGACTCGTCCCAGAGGTTCGATGCGCTCCGCGTGGCGAGGTGCTCCGCGACCGGGTCACCGAAATGGTCCGCCCACGCCCAGCCCGCCCAGTCGGTCCAGGCCGCGCCGAGGGCGCGCTGGGCGGCGTCGAAGGCAGTGCGCTTCAGTTCGTCTGACACGGCTACTCCCGGAGTTGGTCGCGGTCCTGGCGTTGTACCCGACCATGGCGGGCCGGTGCAAGGGCAACCGGCGATCGGTCGGTCGTGACTACACTCTCCGCCGATGAAGATTCTCGTCTGCGTGAAGCAGGTCGGGACGCTCGCGGACGAGCTAGAACTCACCCGCGACGCCCGGGCCGTTGACCCTGACTTCCTCGACTACAGCCTGAACGAGTGGGATGCCTGCGCGATCGAGGCGGCGCTCGCGCTGCGCGACGCGTCCGGCGGTGGTGAGGTCGTCGCCGTGACCGTCGGCGACGACGAGGCCGACTCGGTCCTGCACCGCGCGCTCGCGATGGGTGCGGACCGTGGCATCCGTCTCGACCTCGTCACCCAGGATCCGCTGTCGGTTGCGCGCGCGCTGGCTCCACTCGTCGCGGCCGAGTCGCCCGACCTCGTCCTGGCCGGCGTGCTGTCCGCCGACCTCGCGAACGGCGCCGTGCCCGGTGCGCTCGCAGGGCTCGCCGGCCTGCCGTTCGTCGCCGTTGCGGTGCGGGTGGAGATCGAAGGCGCGCGCCTGCTCGTATCCCGCGAACTCGAGGGTGGCCTGGTCGAGCGCGTTGCGCTCGACCTGCCGGCCGTGGTCTCCGTGCAGACCGGCATCAATGCGCCCCGCTACGTGAACTTCCGGCAGCTGAAGCAGGCGGAGGCGACGGACCTCGACGTCCGCGCCGCGTCCGATTCGCCGGGGGCGATCGGCTGGCAGCTGGCCGCACCGGAACGTGGCGAGGGGGCCGAGATGCTGCCTGGCCGGGCCGGCGACATCGCTGCGCGAATCCTCGAACTGGTCGCGGAGCGGCGGTCGTGAGCGGCGGCGTGATCGTCGTCGCCGAGCACCTGCGCGGTGCCCTGCGCGACGTGACGGCTGAACTGGTCGGAGCCGCCATGGCGCTCGACGCCGGTCCGGTCACCGTCGCCGTCCTCGCCGGCGAGCCGTCAGCGCTCGCAGTGTCGTGCGCGCTCGAAGGCGTCGACGAGGTGGTGGAGATCGCGACGCCGTCGGCCGGATTCGACTCGGACGTCTGGCGGGCCGCGCTGGGCGCGCTCGTCACTGACCGGCAGCCCCGGCTCGTGGTGGCGGCGCACTCGGTCGACGGCATGGCGTTTGCGCCTGCTCTCGCGGCCGAGCTCGGCGGTGGCCTGGCGACCGACGTCATCGGACTCGCCTCGACGGCCGCAGGCGTGACCGCCGCACGCGCGCCGTACGGCGGCAAGGTGGCGATGGCGGTCGAGCTGCCGGTCGGCTCCGTGGTGATGCTGCGGCCGGCGACGTTCGCCGCCGCCGCGGCCGGCGGCAGCCCGTCACGGACGGCGTTCGCCTGCCCGGCTGTCGTCTCCCGCCTCGCGCATCGCGACTACGTCGAGCAGGCGGCGTCCGAGGTCGATCTCGGTGCCGCCGACGTGATCGTCTCGATCGGTCGTGGGATCGGCGACCGCGAGAACATCGCGTTGTTCGAGCGGGTCGCCGCGAGGCTCGGCGCGACGCTGGGCTCGTCCCGGCCGCTGGTCGATGCTGGCTGGATGCCGCACGCACGTCAGGTCGGTCAGTCCGGCACGACCGTGAAACCGAGCGTCTACGTCGCGTTCGGGATCTCCGGGGCCGTCCAGCACCTCGCCGGGATGAAGGGCGCGCGGACGATCATCGCGGTCAACACCGATCGCGACGCGCCGATCTTCGGCATCGCGCAGTTCGGCGCCGCCGTCGACGCGCTCGAGGTGGGGGAGGCGATCGCGGATGGCTGACGTCCCGTTCCCGATCGCGGAGTACCGCGAACGCGCCGCGAAGGTGCGGGCCGAGATGGCGCGCCGTGACATCGACGTCCTCCTCGTCACCAGCGCCCCGAACACGTGCTACCTGACCGGCTTCGAGTCGATCTGGTATCCGACGCGGGCGCCGGTCGGCGTGGTCGTCGCGCGCGACTCCGACGAGATCGTCTTCTGCGACTACGAGCGGCACGCGAATCATGTCCAGACACTCGCGCACTTCGACGACGCGATCTTCTACTCGTACGCCACGGCCGTCGACGCGATTGCGGCCGACTTCAAGCGGCGCGGGTGGTGCGACGGCACCGTCGGGATCGAGTTCTGGTCGATCAACCCGGGCCCGCCGCTACTGCGGCAGGTGGCCGACGCGATCGGCGCGAACGGCGCGACCATCGTCGACGGCGACTGGGTCGTGAACCGCGTCCGGGCAGTCAAGTCGGCGGCGGAGATCGACCGCCTCCGCCGCGCCGCGACGATTGCGGACGAGGCGTTCGAGGAGGTCATGGCGGAGGTCCGGCCTGGCATGACGGAGCTGCAGGTCTCCGCGCGCGTCGACCTGGCGATGGCGGAGCGTGGCGGCGAGCCGCCGGCGATCCGCACCATGATCTCGGCCGGGCCGCAGGTCTGGTGCCGGACGCACGGCGCGCCGGGACGCCGACCGCTCGAACGCGGCGACATCATGTACTTCGACACCGCCGGCGTCGTCGATCGCTACCACGCCGACCTCTGCCGCACGGTCTCGATCGGCGCCGACAACGTCGTCGTCCGCGAGATCCTGGAGACCACGCAGCAATCACTCGACGCGGTGATCGCAGGCGTGCGGCCCGGCGATCCGCTCGAGGTGGCGCAGGAGATCGCGGAGGAGTACGTCTTCTCCCGCTTTCCCCGTGACAACGTCTGGTGGGTGGGCGGCTACGCGCTCGGCCTGGCGCTGCCGCCGGACTGGGTCGGGCACACGTACCTGTCGAACGACGCCTTCGAGCGCTTCACGTGGGAGCCGGGCTACGTGACGAACTACGAGAACATCCTCTACGACCGCGAGCGCGGCTTCACGGCGTCGTACATGGAGACGCTGCTGATGACCGAGACGGGCATCGAGGTGCTGTCCCGGGTGCCGCGGACGCTGCACGTGACGCCAGGGTGACGTGGCTAGGATGCTCTCGTGGCCTCCTACCAGATCACCTACTGGCGCGACCTGCCCTCGCTCGTGACGGCGCGTGACGGCGACGACGTCGCGAAGATCGAGCTGCCGGCCCGGTTCCAGGAGCGGATCGACCAAATCGCGATGGACCTCGGGCTGGTCGGCTCCGACGACTATCTCGAGGGCTGGCGGCGCGGCGACTGGACGGACGGCGACGGCACGCCGGCCGAACTCGCCGCCGCCGTCGCGGCGGGTCTCGAGGAGGAGTTCCCGGCGTGAATCTCTACGACCTGCTCGAACGCGACCCCATCATGCTCGGCGACGGCGCGATGGGCACGATGCTGCAGGGCCTCGGCCTCGACGACGGGGGCGCACCGGAGCTGTGGAATGTCGAGCGGCCCGACGTGATCGCTGGGGTGCTCGGCGGCTACGCCGAGGCCGGTGCCCGCTACCTGACGACGAACACCTTCGGCGGCACGGCGCCGCGCCTCGTCCTGCACGGTCTCGACGATCGCGTCGAGGAGCTCTCGCGCGCGGGCGCCGAGGTCGCGCGCGCCGTCGCGGACCGCTTCTCGATCCTCGTCGGCGGCGACGTCGGACCGACGGGCGAGCTGCTGCACCCGCTCGGCACGCTGGAGGCGGCCGAGGCGCAGGCGCTGTTCGAGACGCAGATCCGAGGGCTCGTCGCCGGTGGCTGCGACTTCGTCCTGATCGAGACGATGAGCGCGCTCGAGGAGATGGAGGCGGCCGTCCGCGCCGCCCAGGCGGTTGCGCCCGGCATGCCGATCACGGCGACGATGAGCTTCGACACGAACCTGCGCACGATGATGGGTGTGACCCCGGCGCAGGCCGTCGAGACGATCGCCGGCTGGGGCGTCCGGGTGATCGGGGCGAACTGCGGCCGCGGCCCCGACGAGATCGAGACGATCATGTCGCAGATGGCGGCCGCCCGGCCCGACGGCGTCTTCCTGATGGCGGTCACGAACGCGGGCCTGCCGAAGCTCGTGGGCGACGAGTTCATCTACGACGGCGCGCCCGACGTCCTCGCGGCGTCGGCGCGACGGCTGTGCGAGGTCGGCGTGAACGTGATCGGCGGCTGCTGCGGCTCGACGCCGGCGCACGTCGCGGCCATGCGCGACGCGCTCGCCGTCCCGGTCTGACCGTGATCGTCGTCGACCCGCGCTCGCACGAGGCGGAGCGGGTCGCGGCGCTGCTTGGCGCGGAGCTGCCGGACGACCTGGTGGCGGCCGCGACGCACTGCTCGGTACTGGTCGCGGACGAGTGGACGCCGGTGACGGCGCCGCATGTGGTTGCGGCACGGGCGGCCGGGGCACGCGTGACCTGCCTCGCCGAGCTCGTCCTGGAGCGAGCGAGCGTTCCCGTCGTCGGCATCACCGGCACCGCCGGCAAGACAACGGCCTGTCATCGTCTGGCGGCGATGCTCGACGCCGCCGGACGGCCGTACGCGATGGGTCGTTCCGCCCGGGCCGCCAACGCCTGGCCCGACGCCGCGCTGTACGAGGCGGCCGGTGGGCTGGAACCGCCCGCCGTGATCGTGATGGAGCTGACCTCGAGTCACCTGGCCTTCATGGCGCGGTCACCGCAGATCGCCGTCGTCACCTGCTACTGGGCCGATCACGCCGAGCTGCACGGCTCCGTGGCGGCCTACCGCGAAGCGAAGGCGCGGATCCTCGCCTTCCAGACCGAGGACGACATCGCGCTGCTCGGCCCCGGCGTGCCGTTCGCGCCCGGCCCGGGCCGCGTGGTGCGGTTCGAGGGCGATCCCGCGGCGGCCGTCGCGCGCGTGCTCGGCGTCGAGGCGGTCGACGTCACCGTGGAGTTGCCGCACCGGTTCCGGCAGCTGGCGGTCGTCGGCGGCATCCGGATCGTGGACGACTCGATGGCGGCGACGCCGGCGAAGGCGGAGCGGGGGATCCGGCAGGCGGGGCCGCGCGCGGTGCTCCTCGCCGGCGGAGACGACGCGGGCGGCGTGCACGGCTCGCCCGAGGAGCAGGCCGCCCTCGTCCGGGCCTGCGAGGCGGCTCGCGGGCTGCGGGTCGTCGCGTTCGGGTCCGCCGCGCGCCGGATCGTCGCGGTCCTGCCCGGAGCGGAGGTCGCCGCCGATCTCGAACGGGCGGTGGCGCGAGGGTTGGAGCTCGCAGGCCCGGGCGACACGTTGCTGCTGGCGCCGATGTTCCCGCTGACGATGGCCGAGCGGGAGGCGTTCAGCTCCCGCTGGTGACCATCTCCCATGTCCGCGCCACCTCCAGCAACGCGTCGAGCCGCTCCTGCGACGCCGCATCGGGTGGTGGGCAGTCGTCGCGGTAGGCGGCCTGTCCGGCGCGCTCCCCGTCCGGGTAGAACTGCAGCTGCACCGAGCACTGCCAGCCGTTGGCGCCGCCGACGCACTCCGCGAGGAAGCCGTCCGGCTCGTCAGCGCCGCGACCGGGAACGAACCGCTGCGAGCACGCTCCACCGGCCGACAGCAACTGGATGCAGCCGGCCTGTCCGGCCAGATCGCGGCAGGCGGCTGCCCCGAGGCCGACGTTCTTCGACTGCCGTACGAGCAGGTCCGCCGTGAAGGACGCCGCAAGGCGCGCGATCGCGTCCGGCGGCGACACCGGCGTCGCCGGGATCGACTGCTGCTGCGGCGTCGTGGGCTGTGGCGTCGGCCGGGGAGCGACCTCGTCGTCACCGCAGGCCACGAGAAGGGCGCAGACGACGAGAACGGTAGCGGCGCGCATGCGCGCGAACGCTACAGCAGGCCGCAGCGTCGAGCGGTGTTCGGCCACGGCCCGAAGCCGCGCGTCCGGTGCGCGCGCTCGGCGACGGCGACCTGCACGGCGGGCGGCCAGCGGTCGGCCGTGCCGTAGCGCCGGAGGAACTCCGCGCCGTACGTCCGCATGAACCCGCGGTTCATCTGCAGGCCACCCCAGTACGGGGAGTCCGGGTCGTTCCAGGCGCCCTCGTGACGGTGGATGCACATCCACGCCTCCCAGCGCTCGAGTGTCTTCCACAGTGGGCGGGCGCGCCGGACGGCCTTGCGCCGCCGGAGCCAGTAGGTGCGCTCGGCGGCCAGCGCGGCGACGCCGCCGCGCAGGCGGGCGGTGCGCAGCCGCACCGTCCACGCCCCGCGCTCGTCGCGGAGCCGCACGACGCGGGTGCGGAGACGCAGGATCCGGGCGCGGAGCTGCGCCTTGCTGCAGACGGCAGCGCCGCAGTGGGGAACGGCGGCCGTGCCCGTCGGGCCACGGTTGGCCGAGGCGGACGCGGGAGCCGTCACGAGCGCGGCGATGCACGCGCCCGCGGCGAGCAGGCGCAGAGTGGTGCTGGACACGGGAGAGCCTCGCTTCCCCGGGGAGCGATGAGGCGGCCCGCGCGTCACGACGACGGCCACCACCCCACCTGGTTGTCTCGGGAAACCCGGACGCTACCAGGTGGGGCGGCGCCAACCGTCGTCAGTCGCCCGAAACGGCCGAGCCGGCGAGGTCCTCGTTGCCCTTGAGGGGCACTTCGACCATCTGCCGGCGGGTCGGCTCGCCGAGCTTGTAGAAGACGAGACCGGCGATCGTCGTGATGCCGATCGCGATCCCGGCGATCAGGGTGTACTTGAGGCGCGTGACGTCCTCGGGCAGGCCGGCGTCGTTGAGCAGTTCGCCGTCGAGGAAGCCGGGGAAGATCGCCACGATCGACGCGAACACGGCCCAGAACGTGCACAGGCCACCGCAGATCCAGACGCCCGCCATCCCTCCCGGGATCCGGTACGGTCGGTGGACGTGCGGATGGCTGTAGCGGAGCTTGATCAGCGCCGGGAAGATCACGATGTACGAGATCGTCGTGAACGTCAGGACGATGCCGATCATCACGCTGAACGTGGCCGCGGCCGAGCCGTCCGTGAGGCGAGTCGCGGCGACGAAGACGATCGTCGACAGGATGCCGGACAGGAAGTTGACGTTGACCGGCGTGCCGAGCTTCGCCGAGAAGCGGCCGAGCACGCGCGGTCCGGCGCCGTCGTAGCAGGCGACGGCCTGGCTGCGGTCGGATCCCATCAGCCAGGTGCAGGCACTCGAGACGAGCGCCAGCACGAAGCCGATCGCCGCGATCTTGGTCATGATGTCGGCGGCGCCGCCGTAGACGGTGAACACGGCCGCGACCGAGGTCATGAAGCCGTCCAGGCCGGTGATCTCGTCCTTCGGCAGCACGCAGATGACGGCCAGGATCGGCAGGCCGTACAGCAGCACCGCGGTGACGAATGCCCGCAGCACGGTGAACGGCACGTCCTTCTGCGGGTCCTTCATCTCGTCGCCGGCCGCGCTCGGTAGCTCGAAGCCGACGTAGTTGAAGAACAGCACCGGCACCAGCGCGATGAACAGCGCGTAGGTCGGGCTGAACTCACCGCCGGACGGGATGCTGAGCCCGTGATCGATGGCGTAGAAGATCGTCGTGATCACGAACAGGCCGAGGACGGCGATGCGGCACCAGGCGCCGATCGTCGGGATCCACTTGCCGATGCCGAACGAGAGGATGGCGGAGTAGACGGAGAACCAGATGTAGGCGAGCCCGACGATGTAGTGCAGCGCGCTGCCGTCGCCGATGTCGAAGAAGAACTCGTTGACGGTGCCGATCGTCAGCAGCGCGAGCGTCGCGCCGATCCAGATCGGATTCGAGAACCAGTAGAAGACGGCGTTGATGGCGGCCGTGAAGCGCCCCCAGGCGAGCCGCGTCCAGACGTAGGCGCCGCCCTCCTCGGTGAAGGCCGCCCCGAGTTCCGCCGTCAGCAGCGCGTAGGGCAGGAAGAAGAAGATGCCGAGGAAGATCAGCCAGGTGAAGCCCTGCGCTCCCTCGGCGGCGACGACGCCGAGCGTGTCGACGCCGACGATCGTGCAGATCAGGAAGAAGTAGATGTCGAAGCGCGTGAAGTGCTTCTGCAGCTTCGCCTTCTCCTCGACCGCCATCGCGGTCGTTTGTTCGATGAACTCTTCTGCTACAGCCACGGACTCGACCCTCCCCACGAGGACGTTGATCGTGCCATCCTCGCGCTTTGCGGGCAGTTCGTCAACTGCATGCGCGAATCAGTGTGATACGACGACGAGCGTCGCGAGCGACGGGTCGCTGCAGTAGGCGATCTTCGACCCCTCGGCCCGCTCCCTCTGCAGGGCGGCGATCACCTCTGCCGTGATCACCTCGCCCGGCGCGAGCGCGGGAATGCCCGGCGGGTACGGCGTCACCGTCTCGGCCGCGACCCGCCCCGCCGCGCGGGCGGCCGGGACGCGTTCGTGGGCGGCGAAGAAGGCGTCGCGCGGCGCCATCGCCGACTCCGGCGCGGCCGTGAACGCGACCGACGTCCGCGGCGCCCGCGGCGTGCCCCGATGCCGTTCGATCGACGGTCCGAGCACGGCGAGCAGGCGGTCGAGCCAACGGTCGGAGACGCCGACGTGCAGCAGCGGCAGCAGCAGCGAGCGGTCCGCCATCTCGAGGTGGACACCGGCCGCGACGAGGTCGGCCTCGACGGCAAAGCCGTCGGCGCCCGCCCCGTCGAGGCAGATCACGACCTTGGTCGAATCGAGCGCGGCGACGCCGGGCGCGTCCGGCGTGATCAGCTTGACATCGTCGATCGCGTCCAGAGCGGCACGCAGCCGACTCGCCTGCGCGAGCGTCCGGTCGAGCAGGCACCGCCCGTGCTCCTCCATTAGCGCGCGCGCACGATCGATCGAGGCGTAGATCGCCGCGGCAGGACTGGTCGTGTGGAGCAACTCGAACGCGTCCGCCATCCGGCGAGCGTCGAGCAGGCCGTCCCGGGTGAGCAGCAGTGCGCTCTGGGTGAACGCCGGGAGCGTCTTGTGGGTCGAGACGACGACGGCATCGGCGCCCTGGGCGAGGGCGTGCGCCGGCAGGCCGGGGTGGAAGCCGAGGTGGGCGCCCCAGGCGCCGTCGACGAGCAGGGGCACGCCGCGGTCGTGGCAGAGCCGCGCAATCGCGGCGACGTCGGACAGGACCCCGACGTACGAGGGCTCGGTGAGGATGACGGCGGTCGCGGCGGGCGCCCCGGCGAGCGCCGCGGCGACCCGCTCCGGTGCCATCCCGCCGGGAAGGCCGGTCGCCGGATCGAGTTCCGGCCGGACGAACACCGGCTGCAGTCCGCCGAGGACGAGGGCGGCGAACAGCGATTTGTGCACCGTCCGCGACACGATCACGGTGTCGCCCGGACGGGTCGCGCCGAGCACCATCGCCTGGTTCCCCTGCGTCGAGCCGTTGAGGACGAAGCGGCAGCGATCGGCGCCCCACGCCGCCGCAGCGCGGGTCTCGGCCTGCGGCAGGATCCCCTGGGTTTCGCGCAGGTCGTCGACGCCTGTTGCGAGTGGCAGGTCGAGCGCCAGGAACGCATCCGCCACCTCGGGGTTGCGCCCGTGCCCGGGTGTCGTGAATGATGCGACGTCGGCGGCCAGGAAGCGGCGAGCCGCGGCGTCGAGATCGGCGTCGAACACGAGGCGGACCCTAGCGGAGGGCGCTGCTGTACGCTCCCCTTAACTGTTCCGTCAGTCAGCCTCGTGACCATGAGCGAACGCCTCTCCGAGATCCTCGATGCCGCCTGCGATGTGATCGCCCGGGGCGGCAGTGAACGCCTGCGTGTCAGCGACGTTGCCCGCACCGCGGGGGTCTCGACGGCCCTGGTGCATTACTACGTGCCGACCCGCTCCGATCTGCTGTGCCGTGCGTTCATCCACGCTGACGACCAGGTCGATCGCCGCGTCATCGCCGACCTCGCCGAGATTTCCACCGCCGCGGGCCGGCTCCGGCACCTGTTGTCCTTCTACCTGGAGGACGACCCGCTCGTGCACCGCAACGCCCTGCTGTGGCGCGAGATGTGGTCGGCGGCCGTGTTCGACGACCCCCTCCGGCGGGCGGTCGCCGAGTCCTACGCGGCCTGGCTCGAGCAGGTCCGGGGTGCGATCGCCGCCGCCATCGCCGAGGGGACGGCGAGCACCGACGACGTGCCGGGTGCCGCGCTGCGCCTCGCGGCGCTCGTCGACGGTCTCGCCGCCCAGCACGTCCTGGCCATGCTCACGACCGACGAGGCACGCTCGCAGGTCAGCGACGCCCTGGCGATCGAGCTCGGCTTGTGACGTCGCCGCTGCGGCTCGACCTCGAGCCCTTCCTGGAGCCACGCACGGCGGTGGTGCTCGGCGCGTCGCCGCGCAGCAACGTCGCGGGACAGTTCGCCCGGAACCTGACGGCGGGCGGCTGTCGGGTGACCGGGACGCACCCGACGATCCGCGACCTCGACGGCATGCCGGTCGTCCCCTCCCTGGCCGATCTGGCGACGATCCCGGATCTTGCCTGCGTCGGGCTCGGCGTCGGGACAATCGTCGCCGGTGTCGCCGACGCCCTGCTGCACGGCATCCGCCACTTCGTCGTCCCCGGGCTGGGACCGGAGACCGGCCCCGCCGGCGCCGACGCCCGCGCGCGGCTCGCCGAGCTGTGCGACGAGTACGGCGCGGCGATGGTCGGACCGAACTGCATGGGCGTCGCTCGCCCGGGCGGCGCCTCGGCCTGGATCGGCACGGTGCTGCGTTCCGTGCGCCCGGGGCGTGTCGGGGTGCTGGTGCAGTCCGGGTCGTTCGGCGAGGCCCTGATCGCGATGGGGCCGCGCGTGGGCATCCGCGGCCTGGTCTCCAGCGGCAATGAAATCGTGCGTGACGCGGCCGACTGGCTGGCGTTCTACGCCGGTGACCCGGCGACGGCCGTGATCGGGCTGATGCTGGAGACCGTGCGTCGACCCGATGCGTTCGAGACCGCCCTGCGCGTCGCCGCCGAGGCCGCCAAGCCGGTGATCGCCGTCAAGGTTGGGACGAGCCAGGTCGGAGCGGAACGAGCGCTCGCGCACTCCGGCGCGATCGCCGGCTCCGATCGGGCGTTCGACGCCCTCTGCCGTGCCTACGGCGTCGTGCGCAGCGCCGACTACGGCGACTGGGTCGAGGCCCTGGAGTTGTTCGGCAGGGGCCGCCGCCTGCGCGGGCCGCGGCTCGTCGTGGTGACGAACTCGGGTGGGGAGGGCGAGCACGCCGCCGATGCGGCCGAGCGCGCCGGCGTCCCGCTGCAGGCGCTGCCCGACGACCTCGCCGCCCAGCTTGACAGCGACTGGGACTTCCACGGCGTCGCCAACCCGATCGACTACTACGCCGTCGCCGACCAGCCGCTGATCCTCCCGGCGGTGGTGGAGGCCGCCGCGGTGCACCCTGCCATCGACGGCGTCCTGCTCAACATCGACCAGTCGTTGCGGTTCGAGCTCTACGAGCACGACAGCGGCATCCTCGCGGCCGCCGTCGCGACCGCCGCGGCGCGCGACCACGACGCGTTCGTCGTCCTGCTGTCGACGAGCACCGCCGACGCCTCGGAGGGCGTGCTCGACACCTGCGCCGCGGCCGGCGTCCCCTTCCTGAAGGGGCACGGCCCCGCCTTCAGAGCCCTCGCCGCGGCGGCCGCGTGGCGGCCCCGTCTGCCCGACGATCGCACGGCACCGCCGCCCCGACCGGCCGCGTCAGGCGACCTCGTCGCGTTGCCCGAGTACGACTCGCGCCGGTTGCTGGGACTGGCCGGACCACGCGAGGAGCGCGCCGCGACGCCGGACGAGGCCGCTGCGGCTGCCGTGCGCATCGGCTTCCCGGTCGTGATCAAGGCCGACGGGCCGGCGCACAAGGAGCGGGTCGGCGGCGTCGCGCTCGGGATCGTCGACGCGGCGGCCGCGCGTGCCGCTGCGGCGCGGATGGGGCCCGTGATCGTCTGCGAGGAGATCCGCGGCGGCGTCGAGGTGCTGTGCGGCCTCGTCCGCGATCCCGACTTCGGGCCGATGGTGGTGGTCGGCGTCGGCGGTGGCTGGGCGGAGCCGCTGGCGGACGCTGCGCGCACCGCGCTGGCGCCGCTGTCGGGCGCCGAGGCCGAGGCCCTCGTCCGGGACGTCGCCTGCGTCGCCGGCCGCCTCGACGATCGCGGCATCGCGGCCGTCGCGAACGTCCTCGTCGTGCTCGGCGACGCCGCCGTCGCCGACCCCTCCATCCACGAGATCGACATCAACCCCCTGCGCGTCAGCGGCGGCGACGCCGTCGCCCTCGATGCGCTCGTCGTGCGACAAGGAGCCAAGCCATGACCTCGACCGACGTTCTGCTGTACGAGCGACGCGGGCCGTCTGCCTGGATCACCCTGAACCGTCCGGACAAGCTCAATGCGCTGTCCCACGCCCTGCGCGACGCCCTCGCGGCGGCGCTGACGCGCGCCGAGGCTGACGACGAGGTCCGCGTCGTCGTCCTGACCGGCGCGGGGCGCGCGTTCTCCGCCGGCTACGACCTCTCCGAGGAGGCCCAGGGCGATCTCGGTACGGCCGAGCAGTGGCGCCGGGAACTGGCCGACGACGTCGACGTGACGATGCAGCTCTGGCGTCTGCCGAAGCCCACCATCTGCCTCGTCCGGGGCTGGTGCCTCGCCGGTGGCCTCGAGACGGCGATGGCGGCGGACATCCTGCTCTGCACGCCGGATGCGCGCTTCGGCGAACCGGAGATCCGCTACGGGTCCGGGCCGGTGACGCTGCTGATGCCGTACGTCCTCGGTCAGCGCCTCACGCGTGAGCTGCTGCTGACCGGTGACACGATCGATGCCGAGACCGCGCTGCGAGCCGGCCTCGTCAACCGGATCGTGCCGGCCGACGAGCTCGAGGCCGAGGCGTCGCGTCTCGTCGCCCGGATCGCGCCGACGCCGCTGGCGGTCCTGAAGCTGACGAAGATGGCGCTGAACCGCGCCTATCTCTGCATGGGGCTGGCGGAGGCGGTCGAGGCGAACCTCGACCTGTCGGCCGTCCTCAACGCGGCCGGCACGCCGGAGCAGGAGGAGTTCGACCGTATCGTCCGCGCCGACGGTCTCAAGGCCGGGCTCGCCTGGCGCGACCGCCGCTACGGCGAGGTCCTCGGCGCGCTCGGGCTGGAGGGGTAACCGGTGGACTTCACGCTCACCGCCGCACAGGACGACCTGCGCCGCCGCGTTGCCAGCTACGTCGACGACATCCTGATCCCGCTCGAGGTCAAGGCGGAGCTGCACGGTCTGGCCGAGGACGATCTGCAGCGCGTCCGCGCCGGCGCGTTCGCCGCCGGCATCGTCGGCGCCGGGCACCGCCGCGAGCACGGCGGCGCGGAGCTGTCGATGGTCGAGCAGGTCGTCGTCCACGAGGAGCTCGGCCGCAACACGAACGCCGTCTGGTGGGCGGGTGTCGGTGCCTACAACGTGCTCGGCCTCGGCACGCCGGCACAGATCGAGCGGTACCTGCTGCCGACCCTGCGCGGCGAGCGCGCCGACGCCTACGCGGTGACCGAGCGCGAGGCGGGGTCGGACCCGAACGGCATCGCCGGTACGGCCATCCGCACCGCCGACGGTTTCCGCCTCGTCGCGGAGAAGTGGTTCGTGACCTCGGGCGACGTCGCCGACTACTACATCGTGATGGTGAACGTCGTCGACGGCGCCGCCCGCCTGCCGACGCTGTTCCTCGTCGACCGTGACCTCGAAGGTATCGAGTTCATCGACGATCCGCCGTTCACGCACACCTACCTGCACGGGCACCCGACGATGACGTTCGACGTCGAGGTGCCGGCCGACGCCGTCCTCGGCGGCGAGGCGATGATCGGGCGCGGCGCGGAACTGCAGAACCTCTGGTTCGTCGAGGAGCGCATCCACATCGCCGCGCGCTGCGTCGGTGCGATGCGGCGCCTGCTGGAGGAGACGGTCGCCTGGACGCTCTCCCGTCACCAGGGCGGTCGGCGCATCCACGACCACCAGGGCGTCTCCTTCCCGCTCGCCGACTCGGCCGCCGACGCCGCCGCCGGCCGCCTGCTGACGTTCCACTGCGCGCAGCTCGCCGACGACGGCGCCGACGCCAAGCTGGTGCACGCCAAGGCGGCGATGGCGAAGCTGTTCGCCTCCGAGTCTGCCTGCCGCTGCGCCGACCGCTGCGTGCAGGCGTTCGGCGGCCGCGGCTACATGCGGACGAACGTCGCCGAGCGCTTTCTCCGCGAGCTGCGGGTCGATCGCATCTGGGAGGGGACGTCGGAGATCCAGCGGCTGATCGTGGCGCGCGGCCTCGAGAAGCGCGGCGTCGGCCGCATGCTGCAGTGAGGGACCTGACGCCGCTGTTCGAGCCGCGGAGCGTCGCGCTGGTTGGCGCCTCGAACGACCGCATGAAGTGGGGTGGCTGGTTCGCGATCTCGCTGCTCGCGCAGCCGGGCCATCCGCCGATCCAGATGGTGTCGCGGCGCGGCGGCGACGTGCAGGGCCAGCGCGCGGTGCCGTCGCTGCGCGACCTGGACGAGGTGCCGGAGCTGGCGATCCTGGCGATTCCGGCCGCGTCGGTCGAACGGGCAGTGGAGGACGCGGCCGCGATCGGCGTGCGCGCCGTCGCCGTCATCGCCGCGGGCTTCGGCGAGGTCGGCGACGAGGGCCTGGCGCTGCAGGACCGACTCGTCACCCGCGCCCGGGCGGCAGGGATGCTGCTGCTCGGCCCCAACTGCCTCGGCCTGCTCGACACGCACGCGGGACTGAACGCGACGGGCGGCGAGCAGCCGACCGGCGCCGTCTCGTTCGTCTCGCAGTCCGGCAACCTCGCGCTCGAGGTTGGCCTGATGCTCCGTGCTGCCGGCCAGGGCTTCGCCCGCTTCGCGTCCGTCGGCAACCAGGCCGACCTGACCGTCCCGGAGATCCTCTCGTCGCTGGCCGCCCACGAGCCGACGCGAGTCGTCGCCGCCTACGTCGAGGACCCGCGCGATGGCGGCGCGTTCGTCGACGCCGTTCGGGCCTGCGCCGAGGCCGGCAAGCCGCCGCTCGTGATCAAGGCGGGACGCAGCGACGCTGGCGCCCGCGCAGCGCTGTCGCACACGGGCTCGCTCGCGGGCTCGTCGCGCGTGTTCGCGGCGGCGCTCCGGGATGCCGGCGGCATCCTCGTCGACTCGCCGGGCGACCTGCTCGATTGCGCGCGCGCCCTCCTCGGCGGCGGGCGGCGCCTGCAGACACGAGGCGTCGCGATTCTCGCGGACGGCGGCGGCCACGGCGTCCTCGCGGCCGACCTCGTCGCCGCGGCCGGTCTCGCCACGCCGCCGCTCGCCCCGGCGACGCTCGCCCGCATCCAGCCGGACCTGCCCTTGACGACGGCAGCGAACCCGGTCGACCTGGCGGGGGCGGGGGAGTCCGACATCCGTTCGTTCGCGCGCATCGCGGAGGCGCTCGCCGCCGACCCGGCGATCGAGGCGGTGCTGTTCACGGGCTACTTCGGCGGCTACGCGGGCTACACCGAGGAGGCGGCCGCGCAGGAGCTCGAGGTGGTCGATCGGCTCGTCGCAGTGCGCGCAACGACGGGCAAGCCGATCCTCGTCCACTCGATGCAGGTGCCTTCGCGGCCGCCGGCAATCGCGGCGCTCGACCAGCAGGGCGTGCCGACCTACGGCCGGATCGAGAACGCGGTCAGCGGACTCGGCGCGCTCGTCGCGCGAGTCCCGGCACCGCGCGGCGTCGCCCGTCCCGCGCCCGCGACGGCGATCGGTCGTGCCACGTATCCGGAGGCGCGCGCCCTGCTGGCAGCGGCCGGCGTCCGGTTCGCGGACGGCGACCTCGCCGCCGACGACGCCGGGGCCGAGCGGATCGCGTACTCGCTCGGCGGTCCGGTCGCGCTGAAGGCCGTCGCCGCCGCTCTCCTCCACAAGTCCGATGCCGGCGGGGTCGCGCTTGGCGTCGAGCCGGCCGCCGCAGCGGCTACGGCGGCAGCGATGCGGGCGCGCGTCGGGCTGCCCCTCGACGGCATCTTCGTCGAGCGGATGGCGGCGGCCGGCGGCGTCGATCTCGTCGTCGGTGCACGTCGCGATCCGACCTTCGGTCCCGTCATTCTCGTCGGCGTCGGCGGGATCTTCGTCGAGGTCCTCGACGACGTCGCGATGGCGCTGGCACCGGCGGGCGAGCAGCACGTCGCCGCCCTCCTCCGAACCCTGCGCGCCTGGCCGCTCCTGGCGGGCGCGCGCGGCGCGGCGCCGGTCGACGTCGCCACGGCGGCGCGGGTGGCCTGCGCCCTCGGCGATATCCTCGTCGGCCGTCCCGATCTGGACGAGGTCGAGGTCAATCCGTTACGCGTAGATGAAGCAGGTGCCGTCGCACTGGATGCTCGCGTCGTCCTGGCATGATGCGCCCATGCTGCTCTACATCGCGCTGACCATTCCCCCGCTGGTGCTCGGCTTCGCAGCGCAGGCCTGGGTCAAGCGGTCGTTTTCGAAGTGGAGCCAGGTGGACGCTGGTGGTCCGTCCGGCGCCGACATCGCCCGGCGGATCCTCGACGAGAACGGACTCGCCGCCGTGCCGATCTCGATCACGCCCGGTCAGCTGTCCGATCACTACGATCCCCGCAGCCGCTCGATCCACCTCTCCGAGGCCGTCGCGCGCTCCTCCTCGGTCGCCTCCGTCGCCGTCGCCGCGCACGAGGTCGGCCACGCCATCCAGCATGCCAAGGGCAACGCCTTCTTCCGGTTCCGCTCCGTGCTTGCACCGCCGGTCTCGATCACGTCGCAGTACTGGATCTACCTGCTGCTGGCAGGTCTCTTCCTGAAGCAGGTTGGCCTGATCCAGGTCGCAATCGCGCTCTACGCGCTCGCCGTGCTGTTCCACATCGTCACGCTACCGGTGGAGTTCGACGCCTCGCGCCGCGCGATGGGCCAGCTGCAGGTCGTCGGCCTGTCCGGGAACCCGGGCGTCCAGGGCGGTGCGCGGACCGTACTGTCGGCCGCTGCGATGACCTACGTCGCCGGCGCGCTGGCGGCGATCGCCCAGCTGCTCTACTTCGTGCTCGCCTTCATGGGCGGCGACGACTGACGCTCACGACATCTCGGCGAAGTCGACGGCCGGCGGCGGATCCGGCAGCGTCGCCTGGTCGCTGAGGATGATCGTCTGGCCGTCGTGCAACTCGATCGCGCCTGGCTCGCCCGTGACGGACTCGCCGTCGACAAAGGTGTAGACCCTCGTCGCGAGCCCGAGCAGGGAGTCCGGTCCGAGCGCGTAGCCCCAGATGGCGAAGAACTCGCCGAGGGTGAAGACACGGGCGACGTCGGGCTCCTCGACGTGGAGCACCCCGGTCGGTGCGTGGGTGTGCAGCCAGTAGAGGCACTGGCGGTCGACCTCGATGCCGATGTTCGCGGGAATCGTCAGGCGCTCGCCGCCGAGAAGGATGATCAGACCCGAGTGGATGTGCTGTTCTGCGACCTCCATCGACTCGCAGCCGATGCCGGCGAACGTTTCACCGCGTGGCGCCGCGGGGCCAGCCGGGAGAGGCAGGTCCGGCGTCGTCCGGGTGAGCGTGCCGACGGCGGTGTCCGTGGGCGTCGTCGGCAGGGGCGTCGACGAGCCGCTGCCACAGCCGGCGACGAGAACGCTCGCGAGAGCCGCAGCAATCAGAAGGCGCATCGGTGAACGGTAGCGATCAGGCGATCGGGAGCCCGGTCGTAGCTGGCACGGGCACCGCCGGGCTGGGGAGCGTCGCCTGGTCGGTGAGCATGATCGTCTGGGCGTCCCTCAGCTCGATCCGTGCGGGATCACCGGTCACGGCCTCGCCGTCCACGAACGCGTACACGGCGCCGCGCCGGTCGAACAGCTGGTCGGGCCCGATCGGGTAGCCCCAGAGCGCGAAGAACTCGCCGAGCCGGAACACCCGGCCGCGGTCGGGCGCCTCGACGTGGAGGACGCCGTCACCGACGTGGGTATGCAGCCAGTAGAGGCACTTCCGCGCGACGTTGATGCCGATCCCGGCCGGTACCGGCACGCGCTGACCACGGATAACGATGACGAGGATCGGGTGGACGTGCTGCCCCGTGTACTCCTCCGACTCGCAGCGGATACCGCCGAAGGCCTCGCCGCTCGGTGGCGCGCCGGGGCCGGTCGGGGAGAGGACCGCTGGCGCCGCCGGTGCGGGGAGTGCCTGCTGCGCCGGGGCGGTCGTGTCCCGGGTCGGCGTCGCCCGGTCGCCGCCACACCCCGCCAGCAGCGCGATCGCGGTGAGCGCGGCGACACGCGCTTCAGGCCGCAAACGAGAACACCTGGCCCGAGCTCTCGCAGGGTCGCCCCGCGCCGTAGCGGATGCTCCCGGCAGTCGGTTCCAGCACGCACCAGAACACGGTCCGGGCACCGCCGGCATCGTGCCGGCAGATCGGCTGCCCGGGACCCTCGTGGTCGCAGATCATCGAGTGCAGCGCCGCAGCGTCGAGGGGTGCCGGGTGTCCGTCGAGCAGCGCCCAGGCGCGGGTGAGCCGATCCTGCGAACCGGCGATCGCCGATCGGTCCCGCTCCCGGGCCGCCATCGCCGGGTCCGTGTAGTGGTTGGTGTGCGCGGTGCGGCCGCCGGTGCTGCGCGCGTCGACGAAGGCGTGACTCCGGGCGCTCGCCTCGACGGAGACGAGGGTGCCGTCCCGGTGCGCGATCAGGTTGTTGTACGACGAGGCCCGGGCGGGGTGCAGCGCCGTCGCGATCGCCTCGCCGCTCGTCCGCGCGGCCATCACCTCGCGGACGAGCAGCAGACGCGGAATGCCCTTGCGCTCGTCGTCCGCGTCGAGTTGGTTGCCGCCCAGGGCGAGGCCGGCGGCGTTGATCGCGACGGACAGGAACGGGCCGACGCCGACGGTGAAGAGTTCGGGCTCGCCCTGGACCCGGCGATGGATCGCGACCAGGCGCTCCTCGACGTCCGGGTGCAGGTCGTTGGTGTGCGCGACGATCGTCGCGCCGGACGTCGTGGCGGGCGCCGTCGCGGCGATGTCGGTGCAGCCGCTGAACAGCTCCTCCGTTGCCAGCACGTAGAGGTCGCGCGACCGGATGCCCGATCCATCCGCGCATCCGTCCAGCTCCGCCGCTACAGCCGGCAGGTGGCGCCGCGTCGCCGCTTCGAACGGCGCCGCTCGGCGGCGGAGAGCGTCCAGGTCGTCGAGCCCGGCCAGGCTCGCACGGAGGGCGTCGCCGCACGCCGCGCCGATCGCGCGGCCGACCGTCGTGTGGCGCCCGGACACCTCGATCAGGGGTATCACGGTCGGTGCCCCTCGATCTCGAGGCGGTAGGACGGGACGTGCACGAGTCCGTCGTCGCCGGGTGGCGCGACCGCCGCGTACCGCCCGGCGACCTCGTCGATCCATCCCTGCCTGGACGCCGCCGGCAGGCGCTCCGTGTACGGCATCCAGGTCGTCCGGATCCAGCCGCTGAGGCCGGCGATCCCGGCATGAGTGACGTCGCGCGGAACGAGTTCGAGGCGGTCGATCACGAATCCGGCGTCGGTCAGGAGCGGCTCGTAGACCTCGGTGGTCGGAAAGAACCAGGGAAAGTCGAAGCCGTCGAAGTAGCCGTGCCAGCCGGGGCGCGCGCACACGTCAAGAGCCGCTGCCGTGAGCGCCGCCATGTTGCCGGCGCCGGGGAACGTCGCGCAGAAACGGCCGCCGCGGACGAGCGCGCGCCGGATCGAGGCCAGCGCGTCGGCGTGACCCTCGGTGATCCAGTGCAGGGCCGTGCACGACACCGCCACGTCGAACATCGCCTCGAATGGCAACTCGCGGGCGTCGGCGACCACGAAGCGCCCGGTCGGCGAGCGCATGCGCGCAGCGTCGATCATCGCCGCCGAGGCGTCGACCCCCGTCACGTCCGTCGCTCCGATCAACGCCGTCACGCGGCCGTCGCCGCAGCCGACATCGAGCACGCGCGCGATCGGGTCGATCGCGATCCGATAGAGGAAGTCCGCGGCGAGCGTGAGCTGCATCGAGGAGTTCGCGGCGTAGTCCGCCGCATCCCAGGCGGGGCGCATCGGCCCTACGATAGTCGGCGTGTCCCATCCCCGTCTGACCTCGCCCTTCCGGATCGGTCCCGTCGAGATGACCGGTCGCATCGTCTCGACGTCCCACCAGACGAGCCTCGTGCACCATCACCTCCCGACCGACGACCTGATCGCGTACCAGGAGGCGCGGGCGCGCGGTGGTGCGGCGGCGATCTTCCTCGAGCCGGCAGCGGTGCATCCGAGCGGCCTGCTGACGGCGCACACGATCGGCGGCTTCCTGCCGGAGATCGTGCCGGCCTACCGTCGTCTCGGCGATGCGGTGCGGGCGCACGGCTCGCGGCTCTTCCTGCAGCTGTTCCACAGCGGCCGCGAGCAGATCTCGTCCTCGCCCCGGGCGCCGGCGGTCGCTCCATCGGCGGTGCCGACCCAGCGTTTCCATACGGAGCCGCGGGCGCTCACCGCGCGGGAGATCCGCGAGCTCGTCGAGGGGTTCGCCGACGCCGCTCGCAAGGGCCGGGAGGGAGGGGTCGACGGCATCGAGGTGTCGATGTCGCACGGCTACCTGGCGGCGCAGTTCATGTCGCCGCTCACGAACCGGCGCGTCGACGGCTTCGGCCCCGGTGACGGTCTGCGCTTCGCCCGCGAGGTGCTGGAGGCGGTGCGCGTCGCCGCCGGCGACGGCATCGCCTTCGGTGTCCGCCTGGCGGCCGACGAGGGGCCGACGGGGGCGCTCGGGCCCGCCGAGTGCGCGCGCATCGCGCGGCTTCTCTGCGGAGACGGACTCGTCGACTTCGTCGACATCTGCGTCGGCTACTCCGCGACGTACATGGGCTCGGTCGGGATCGTGCCGCCGCCGCCGGTCGAGGAGAACGCGATCGCGGAACCGGCGGGCGCGGTGCGGGCGGCACTGCCGGGCGTGCCGCTGATCGCGACGACGCGCGTGGTCTCCCTCGACGGGGCGGAGCAGCTGCTCGCCGACGGTATCGCCGACCTCGTCGGCATGACGCGCGCGATGATCGCCGACCCGGACCTCGTCGGCAAGGCCCGCAGCGGTCGGGCTGCGGACGTCCTGCAGTGCGTCGGCTGTAACCAGGGCTGCATCGGGCACTACCACGCCGGCACGCCGATCGGCTGCCTCGTCAATCCGCGCACCGGCCGCGAGCGGACGCTCCCGCGGGCGACACTGCGGAAGCCGGCGCGGCGTCTGCTCGTGATCGGCGCCGGCCCCGCCGGGGTCGCCGCGGCGATCGAGGCTGGCCGACTCGGCGATCGGGTGACGCTGATCGAGCGCGCCGCGGCGATCGGCGGCCAACTGCGGCTGGCCGGCCGGGCCCCGGCGCACGCCGAGCTGTGGTGCCGCTATCACGCCGACGTGGTGCGCGACCTGGCCGCGGCGGGTGTCGAGGTCGTCTGCGGCCGGGCCGCGAGCGCGGCCGACGTGGACGGCTACGACCTCGTCGTGCTCGCGACGGGCGCCCGTCCCTACCTCCCTGAGCTGCCGCGGCGGACGCCGTTCGCGGTGACGCAGGCGTGGGAGGCGATCGAGGCGCCCGTCGCCGTCGCCGGGCCGGTCCTCGTCGTGGACTGGGGCGGAGGCTACGAGGGCATCGACGCGGCGGAGGTGCTGGCCGTGGCCGGGCTCGACGTGACGCTCGCCTGCGCCGCGACGGTGCCGGGCGAGACGGTGCATCAGTACCAGCGCAACCTCTATCTGGCCCGCCTCGACGACGCCGGCGTGCTGATCCGTCATCACCTCGAGCCGTTGGCGGACTGGTCGGGGTTGCGGCACGTGTTCTCCGGGCGGCGTGAGGCGATCGGCCCGGTCGCGACGGTCGTGCTCGCGCAGGGGCGGGTGCCTGACGACGAGCTGTGGCCGGCGTTGGAGGGGCGGCCGGGCGTCGTGCGCGCGGGCGACGTGCTCGGTCCGCGGAGCGCCGAGGAGGCGATTCTCGAGGGAACGCTGGCCGTGCGGTAGTGTCCCTGCGTGGGCCTGTTCGGTCGCGCCCGGCGCATCACCATCTCGCTCTCCGGCGAGCGGCCGTGGCGGACGCCCTCGGGTGCGTCACTGCGGTGCGACCGGGTGCGGATCGGCGAGGGCCCGCCGGCCGAGGTCGATCTTCCGGTCGACGAGCGCAATGACGCTTCGACCTGGGCGCTGCTCGAGATCCTGGAGCCTGGGCCGTCCGAATCGGTGTGGGTGCGCGAGGGCTCGGAGGTCGCGATCGGGCGCGAGATCTGGCGGGTGGTGCGGATCGCGGACGCGGGCCTCGTGAGCGGCGTCAACCAGGTCTCGCACCGTCCGTTCTCGACGCGTCAGCCGGGCCGGCTCGTGACGCTCGAGCGCGAAACCTGATCGGAACGCGTCGACTCCGTCACGCAACGAACGGCCGGCGGTAGCCGGCCAGGCTCCAAATCGGCCATTTCCAGAAATGACACCGCATGGTTGCGCGAGCGGTCGCGGTTTGGAGCCTGGCCAGGTTACGGTCGGCGTGACGGGTCCTGCGCGTTCCGTCACACTGCGGGCCGATGGCGACCGGTCCGCGCGACGTCGATGCGACACCCATTGCCTGGCGCGAGGCCGGACGCGCGGACGGCGAGGTTGTCGTCTTCCTGCACGGCCTCGGCGGCTCGCGCCTTGCCTGGGAGCCGCAACTCGCCGGCCTCTCGGCCACGCGCCGCTGCGTGGCCTGGGACATGCCGGGCTACGGCGCGTCCGAGGCGGCGCCCGGAGCGCTGACATTCGCGGCTCTCGCAGACGGCGTCGTCCGCCTGCTGGACACCATCGGCCGCGAGCGTGCCGACCTCGTCGGGCTCTCCCTGGGCGGCATGATCGCGCTGCACACGGCCCTCCGTCACCCGGGCCGCATCCACCGACTCGCGCTGCTCGCGACCTCGCCGGCGTTCGGCTTCGACGGCGTCACGACGGCGGAGTCGTGGCTTGCGCAGCGGCTCGCCCCGCTCGCCGACGGCGTCACACCGGCGGCGATGGCACCCGCGGTGCTCCGCGCCGTGGCGGGTGAAGCGGCGTCGCAGGCGGTGATCGACGAAGCTGCCGTCGCCATGAGCCGCATCGATGCAACCGCCCTGGCCGCCGCCTGTCGCTGCCTCGTGACGCACGATCTGCGCGGCCGTCTCGGCGATGTTCGGGCGCCCACCCTCGTGATCGTCGGCGACGACGACACCGAGACGCCACCGGCCTACGCGGAGGCGCTCGCGACCGGGATTCCGAACGCTCGGCTCGAGCGCATCGCCAGCGCCGGGCATCTCGTCAACCTCGAACGCCCGGACGTCGTGAACGGCCTGCTCGACGCGTTTCTCGCCGGGGACGCGGCGTGATCGCGGATCTCGTCGCCGAGGTCCGCCGGCTCGGCCCGGCGATGGCGGAGCGGGCCGTCGTCTACGACCGCGATGCCTCCTTCCCGCAGGAGAACTTCGACGATCTCCGCCGGATCGGCTTCCTCGGCCTCTGCATCCCGCAGCGTTTCGGCGGCCTCGGCGGCGACTTCCGCGCCTACGCGGCGGTATCCGAGGAGATCGGCCGCCACTGCGGCTCGACGGGCCTCTGTTTCAACATGCACACGGTGACGACGATCCTGATGAACCAGATCGCGGACGACCTGACGATGGACGATGCCGAGCGCTCGGCCCACGAGCGGCGGCGCGAGGTCGTCATGCGTCAGATCGTGAACGAGGGCCTGATCCACTCGCAGCCGTTCTCGGAGGGCATCGCCGGCGGCGAGACGGCCGGCTATGCGACGAAGGCAGTGCCGGTCGACGGTGGCTTCCGCGTGACCGGGAAGAAGGTGTTCGCGTCGCTCTCGCACGCCGCCGACCGGCACAACATCCTCTGCGTCACGGCCGGCTCCGAGGACGTCCGCTTCCTGTCCGTCCCGCGCGGCGCGGAGGGCGTCGTCATCAGCGGCAGCTGGGATCCGCTCGGCATGCGCGGCACGATCTCCAACGACATCACCTTCACCGACGTGTTCGTGCCGGCCGACAACGAACTGCTGCCGCCGGGCATCTTCAACCAGATGGCGGAGCGCTGGCCGTACTTCTTCATGACGCTGTCGTTCACGTACGCGGGTCTCTGCCGCGGCATCATGGACTTCACCCGCGACTACCTGAAGGCCGACTTCGGCGCCCCCTTCCGGCGCCGCGACCATCCGCTGCGGCAGGTCGGCTGGGCGGAGCTTCAACTCTCCTACGAGCGGATGCACGCCCTGCACTGGCGAGTGGTGGGCGAGGCCGGGCTCGATCCGACACCCGACCAGCGCGCCCGCGCCTGGGCCGCCGTCGCGACGACGATGGAGACGGCGCCGGAACTGGCCTCGAAGGCGATCCGCATCTGCGGCGGCGCCTCGATGCTGAAGCCGAAGGCGCTGGAGCGGATGTACCGCGACGCCCGCTGCGGCGCGACGATGCTGCCCTGGAACGTCGAGACCTGCCTGATGCGCCTCGGTCGCCACGCCCTCTACGACGCGGACGAGGCCTGACCGGTGCCGAGAACAGAGTGGAAGTGGATCGAGCGCTTCAGCGAGCAGATGGCGCTGTGCGAGGTGCAGCCGGGCGAGACCGCCGTCCTGCTCAGCGAGACGTCGTCGCGCCCGGAACTGGTGGAGACCGCACGCCTGGCGCTGGCCCGGCTCGGTGCGCAGGTGGCGCAGGTGGTGATGCCGACGCCGCTCGCCGTCCCGCCGGTGCCGATCCGCTCGACCGGCGCCTCGCAGGCGCTGCAGCAGCACCGCGCGGCTGTCGCGGCCTGCTGCGCTGCCACCTTCGTGGTCGATTGCACCGTCGAGGGGCTGCTGCACGCGCCCGAACTGGGCGCGATCCTCGGCGCCGGCGCGCGCGTGCTGATGATCTCGAACGAGCATCCCGAGGTGTTCGAGCGGATGCCGGTCGACCCCGATCTGCGTCCGCGCGTCGAGCGCGGACTGGCGTTGCTGCGCGGCGCCTCGGCGATGCACGTGACCTCCGCGGCGGGCACCGATCTGCGCGTCCGGCTGGCGGGCGGCTTCACGGCCGGGTCCTGGGGCGGCACCGAGGGGCCGGGCACGATCGCGCACTGGCCGGGCGGCCTCGTCCTCGTCTTCCCGGCGCGCCACTCGGTCGAGGGCGTCTGCGTGCTGCGGCCGGGCGACGTCAACCTGACCTTCAAGGACTACCTGCGCAGCGAGGTACGGCTCGTGTTCGAGGACGATTCGGTGACGGCGATCGAGGGCGACGGCCTCGACGCGGAGCTACTGCGGTCGTACCTGGCCGCGTTCGACGACCCCGACGCCTACGCCGTCTCGCACGTCGGCTGGGGCATGAACACGGCCGCCCGCTGGGACGTGCTGCCGGCCTACGACCGCTCCCAGATCAACGGCACCGAGCTGCGGGCGTTCGCCGGCAACTTCCTGCTCTCGACCGGCGCCAACGAGACCGCCGGACGCTTCTCGCGCGGCCACTTCGACCTGCCGCTACGCGGCTGCACGATCACCCTCGACGGCGCGCCGGTGGTCGAATGCGGCGTGCTGACAGGCGCGCTCCGCACGCCATGACCGTCGATCTGCTGTTCCTGTCCCAGGACGACGTCGTCGCCGCCGGCGGCACCGACATGGCCGCGCTGATCGACGTGATCGAGGGCGCCTTCCGCCTGAAGGCGGCCGGGCAGGTCATCAACCCGATGAAGGTGATGATCACCTGGTCGGACGAGCCGGGCACGCAGGAGCGGCTCGGCCGGATCATGGCGATGCCGGCCTGGGTCGGCGGCGAGTGGGACGTCGCGGGGCTGAAGTGGATCCCGAGCGTGCCCGCCAACCTGACCCGCGGTCTGCCGCGGGCCAACGCCCTCGTCGTGCTGTCCGACCGCGAGACGGGTCTACCGCTCGCCGTGATGGACGGCACCGTCATCTCCGCCATGCGCACCGGCGCCGTCACCGGCGTCGCGATCAGACACCTCGCCGCCGAGGGAGCGCGTACGGCCGGCCTGCTCGGCGCCGGCGTCCTGACGCGCACGCAGCTGATGGCGCTCGCCGTCACCCGGCCGGGCCTCGACATCGCCCGCGTCTACGACCCCGACACGGCCCGTTGCGAGCGGCTGCTGGCCGCGCTGGCCCCCGAGCTGCCCTTCGCTGTCGCCGTCGCGGGCTCGGAGCGCGAGGCGTGCGAGGACGCCGACATCATCATCCCGTCGACGCTGGCGGTGACGCCGACGATCGAGCCGGCCTGGGTGCCCGAGGGCGGTCTCGTCGTCCTCGTCTCGTCGCTCGATGGGCCCGAGAGTCTGCACGCCGTCACGGACGTGCTCGTCGTCGACGACCGACTGCACGAGGGCACGGCCGACACGCGCTACCTGCGCCGCCTGATCGACGCCGGCATCGCCACCGCCGCCGACGCGGTGGAGATCGCCGAGATCGTCTCCGGCGCCCACCCCGGGCGCACCAGCGAGGGGCAGCGCATCGTCTGCTCCCCCGTCGGGCTCGGCCTCGACGACGTCGTCGCCGGCGCCTACGTCCTGCGCAACGCCCGCCAGCGCGGGCTGGGCACGTCGCTGCGCCTCCGCGACGAGCCGCTCTGGCTGTAGCCTGCGCGCATGGAGATCGAGGTCGCCGGTCGCACCGTCGCGGTGTCCAATCCGGACAAGGTCTTCTTCGGCGAGCGCGGGGAGACGAAGCTCGACCTGATCCGCTACTACGAGGCGATCGCGGAGCCGCTGCTGCGCGCGATCGGCGGCCGCCCGGTGATGCTCGAACGCTACCCCGATGGCGCCAGCGGGAAGTCGTTCTTCCAGAAGCGCGTGCCGAAGGGGGCGCCGGACTGGCTCGAGACCGTCACCGTCGCGACGCCGAACGGCACCGAGTCCGACGCGCTGGTCGTCCGCGACCTCGCGCACGTCGCCTGGGCCGTGAACCTCGGCTGCCTCGGCTTCCACGCCTGGCCCTCCCGGGCCGACGACCCGGAGCACGCCGACGAGTTGCGGATCGACCTCGACCCGACGCCTGGTGTCACGTTCGAGCAGGTGCGGGAGGCGGCGCGGGAGGCGCGCGCGCTGCTCGCCGAGGCCGGCCTGGTCGCGTTCGGGAAGACGACCGGACGCCGCGGCATCCACCTCTACTGCCGGCTCGAACCGCGCTACGACTCCTACGCGGTGCGGGCGGCCGCGGTCGCCCTCGCCCGCGAGTTGGAACGCCGTCGACCCGACCTCTGCACGGCCGCCTGGTGGAAGGAGGAGCGCGGTCGGCGTGTCTTCGTGGACTTCAACCAGAACGCTCCGCACAAGACCGTCTTCGCCGCCTGGAGCGCCCGTGCCCGCAGCGGCGCCCAGGTGTCATGCCCGTTCACCTGGGACGAACTGGAGGCGGTCGAGCCCGACGCCCTGACCATCGCCACCGTGCCGGGTCGGGTCGTTGACGAGGGCGACCCGTGGGCCGCGATCGACGACGCACCGCAGTCGCTTGACGCCCTCCTCGTCTGGTCGGCCAGGGACATGGCTGACGGGCTGATGGACGCACCGTGGCCGCCGGTGTATCCGAAGCAACCGAACGAGCCGCCGCGGGTCGCGCCGAGCCGGGCCCGCAAACTCGACGCCGACGGCTGACGTGCGCGCATACTGCACGGCGATGACGACGATGCGCCGCCTCGAGGGCCGAACCGCGATCGTCACCGGCGCCGGTTCGGGGATCGGCGCCGCGACGGCGCGGCGGCTCGCCGCCGAAGGAGCCGCTGTCGTCTGCGCGGACATCGATGCCGACTCGGCCGCGGCCATCGCGGACGAGGTCGGCGGCGTCGCGCGCCACCTCGATGTGGCCGATCGGCGGTCATGGGAAGCACTCGTCGCAGCGACCGCGACGATCGACATCCTCGTCAACAACGCCGGCGTCACGCGTGACCGCTCGTTGCTGAAGATGACCGACGACGAGTGGCAGACGGTGATCGACATTCACCTGAAGGGGATGTGGCTCGGCTGCCAGCACGTCGTGCCGCCGATACGCGAGCGGGGTGGCGGCGCGATCGTCAACCTCTCCAGCGAGGCCCGGCGCGGTGCCTTCGGGCAGGCCAACTACAGCGCCGCCAAGGCGGGGATCGTCGGGCTGACGCGGACGGTCGCGATCGAGCATGCGCGCCACGGCATCCGTTGCAACGCCGTCGCCCCTGGCGCCGTCGATACGCCGATGACACGCGCCGTGCCGGCAGCGGTGCGCGAGGCCTGGCTGCCGAACATCCCGCTCGGGCGGTTCGCCGAGGCGGCCGAGATCGCCGCCGTGATCGTCTTCCTCGTCTCGGACGACGCCTCCTACGTGACCGGCCAGTGCCTCGGCGTGGATGGGGGGACGGGATGGAGTTGATGCTCGACGACACGCAGCGCGAACTGCAGGCGCTCGCGCACGAGTTCGCGGAACGCGAGATGCGGCCGGTCGCCGCGCAGTACGAGGAGTCCGAGGAGTTTCCGTGGCCGGTCGTGCACAAGGCGGCCGAACTCGGCCTGACCTGCCATGACCTCCCGGTCGCGTACGGCGGCGGTGGCGTCGACTCGCTGGTGACGGGCGTGGCGATCACGGAGGAGCTGGCCTGGGGATGCTCCGCCATCGCCGGCTGCATCGGCGGCGGCTCGTTCTTCGCCGGGCCGATCGTCGCGCTCGGGACCGAGGAGCAGAAGCAGCGCTGGCTGCCCCCGCTCTGCTCGCCGACGGATCCCGTGGTCGGTGCGCTCGCGACGACCGAGCCGAACGCCGGCTCGGACGCGGCCGCGATGACGACGTCCGCCGTCCGCGTCGAGGGCGGCTACCTGCTGAACGGGTCGAAGACGTGGATCTCCTGCGCGCCGACAGCAGACGTGTACGCGATCTTCGCGCAGACCCGGCCCGGCTCACGCTCGAAGGGCATCACCGCCTTCGTGCTGGAGCGTGGCGATCCCGGCTTCACCATCGGCCGCAAGATCCCGAAGATGGGGGCACGCTGCTACCCGGCGGCGGAGCTGTTCTTCGAGGACTGTCTCGTCGCCGACGATCGTCGTATCGGCGACGAGGGGACCGGCTTTCACGGCCTGATGCGCTGGTTCGATGTCACGCGCGTCGCGCTCGGCGCGAACGGTGTCGGCATCGGCCGCGCGGCGCTCGAGTACGCCGTCGAGTACGCCCGCGAACGGGAGGCATTCGGCAAGCGGATCCACGAGTTCCAGGCCGTCTCGTTCCGCCTCGCCGACGCGAAGATGAAGCTCGACCAGGCGCGGCTGATGACGTACCACGCCGCCCGGCTGGCGGACGCCGGCCGGGCGTTCTCGGTGGAGGCGGCGCAGGCGAAGCTGGCCGGCTCGGAGGCGGCCTGGTTCGCCTGCTGGGCGGCGTCGATGACGCTCGGCGGCTGGTCGTACTCGCGGGAGTATCCCGTCGAGCGCTGGCTGCGCGCCGCCAAGCTGGAGGAGCTGTACGAGGGCACCTCCGACATCCAGCGCCTGATCATCGCCCGCTCGCTGTTCGCCTGAGGCCGTACCATGTCGGACATGAGTTCGATTGCCGCCATCGCCGACATCGACGCGCGACTCAGCGCGGGGTACACGTTTCCGGCCCGCTGGTACTGGGATCCCAGGATCCACCGGCTCGAACTGGACGCGATCTGGGCGTCGTGGTGGCACTACGCCTGCGGTACCGACATGGTGCCGTTCGTCCGCCGCAACGGCGAGTTCGTGTTCGAGGTGACCGCGGGGGAGAGCGGGCCGGTCGCGACCTGCAACGGGCAGCCGGCGGCGGCCGAGGTCTGGCAGGGCCTCGTGTTCGTCAACGCCGACGCGTCCGCACGGTCGTTCCGCGAGACGTATCCCGCCCTGATCCGCCTCACCGCCGACCACCCGTACGACCGCGAGGGCTGCGAGCGCACGCCCGACTCCCCGGCGGTGCCGATCGCCGCGAACTGGAAGATCTGGGTCGAGAACTCGAGCGAGTGCTACCACTGCCCGACGATCCACCAGCACTCCTTCTCCGACATCTACGATGTCGCGCACGGCGTCTACCGGTACATCGACGACGGGCCCGTGCTGTGTCAGCTGACGGAGCCGACGCCGGGATCGGAGCGGTTCGGGCAGGCGAAGCAGGAGTACCGGTACTGGTACCTGTTCCCGTCGACATTCCTCCAGATCGACGACTACTACGTCTCGGCCAGTCTCGTCTACCCGACGGGCCCGGAGTCGTGCGTGTCGACCGGTGAGTCGTGGCTCCGCCCGGATGCTCCTGCCGAGGGAGCGGCGGCGTTCGACGAGATGTGGAGTATGACCGCGGCGGAGGACGTCGCGGCGGTCGCGATCCAGCAGCCGAGCATGCGCTGCGGTCTCGTTCCGCACGGGCGTCTGATGCCGTCGTCCGAGAGCGCGATCGCGCACTTCCACCGGCTCTGCTTCGAGGCCCTGCGGCCTCATCTCGCCTAACCTGCCGGCATGGCTCACCGCTCGTTCTGGCTCCAGGAAGTGCTCGGCGACGCGCCCGACGAGGCGCCCCTGCAGGGTGCGCAGCGCGCCGACGTCGCGATCGTCGGCGGCGGCTTCGTCGGCCTGTGGACGGCGCTGCGAATCAAGGAGCGCGACCCCGGCTGCGACGTCGTCCTGGTCGAGCAGGACATCTGCGGTGGCGGCGCCTCGGGACGCAACGGCGGCGAGGTGCTGTCCTGGTGGGCGAAGGCCGGCACGCTCGTCGCTCTGTGCGGACGCGAGGAGGCGATCCGCCTCGCGACGGCCTCGGTCGACGCGATCGGCGAGATCGAGGTTTTCTGCAGCGAGCACGGCATCGACGCCGAGTTCAACCGCGCTGGCTATCTGTGGACGGCGACGACCGCGGCACAACTCGGCGCCTGGGACTCCACCGTCGAACTCCTCCGCGACCTCGGCGCACCCGCGCTCGAGCTGCTCGAGCCGGCCGAGGTGGCGCGACGAGCCGGCTCGCCGGTGCATCTCGCCGGGGTGCTCGACCCGAGCGCGGCCACCGTGCAGCCGGCGAAGCTGGCCCGCGGCCTTCGTCGCGTTGCGCTCGAGCGCGGTGTCCGGATTCACGAGCACTCGCGCGTGACGTCGGTCGATCGCGGGCGACCGGCCGTGCTGCGGACGGCGCACGGCGCGCTGACGGCCGACCGCGTGGTGTTCGCGACGAACGCCTGGGCGGCGAGCATGCGCGAACTGCACACGCGGCTCGTCGTCGTCAGCTCCGACATCATCCTCACGGCCGAGGCACCCGAGCGGCTGGACGAGATCGGCTGGACCGGGTTCGAGGCGATCTCCGACTCGCAGGTGATGATCCACTACTACCGGCGCACGGCTCGCGGCCGGGTGATGTTCGGCAAGGGCGGCTGGGGCATCGCGCTCGCCGGGCGCCTGGGTCCCGACTTCGACCGGCACGAGGGCCGCGCCGTGGACGTCGAGGCGAACTTCCGGCGCATCTACCCGAACCTCGCGGACGTGCCCGTCGAGCACCACTGGTGCGGTCCGATCGATCGCTCCCATCACGGCCTGCCGCTGTTCGGGCGCCTGGGCGGGCGCGAGCACCTCGTCTACGGCGTCGGCTGGTCCGGCAACGGCGTCGGCCCGTCCGTGCTGGGCGGCAAGATCCTCGCCTCGCTCGCGCTGGGCGCCGACGACGAGTGGTCACGCTCGTCCTTCGTCGGTGATCGTCCCGGCCGCTTCCCGCCCGACCCGGTGCGCTTCGTCGGGGCGCACGTCGTGCGCAGCGCCGTCGTGCGGATGGAGCGCGCGCACGCCCGGGGCTCCTCGCCACGGCCGTGGGACGTCTTCGTCGCCGGGTTCGCGCCGGCCGGGATCATCCCGAAGGCGGGGAGGGACGGCAAGGAGTGAGCGACTTCCGCGACGACGCTCGGCTCGATCCCTCGCAGGTTGACGA
The DNA here is from genome assembly GCA_009885805.1 of Actinomycetota bacterium. GTDB lineage: Bacteria > Actinomycetota > Thermoleophilia > Gaiellales > F1-60-MAGs149 > VFJZ01. Next base: position 42,221 of record VFJZ01000050.1, on the reverse strand, counting down.
CCGGCGCGGGCGCCGCCGCCGCGGCCGGCCGGTAGTGGCGGGCGGTGGCCTCGCGACGCTGGTCGTCGTGATCGTCGTCGTCCTGCTCGGCGGCAACCCGCTCGGCGGCGACGGCGGTGGGCTCGGCGCGCTCGAGGGGCTGGACGGCAGCGCGATCGGGCCGGGCTCTCCGCCCGTCGACGTGGCGAGCGAGTGCACGACCGGGGCCGACGCCGAGCGCCGCGACGACTGCCGCGCGATCGGCTACGTCAACTCGATCCAGGCCTACTGGGCGACGTCCCTCGACGGCTACCGGCCGACCCGGACCGTGTTCTTCGACGGCGACGTCGACACGGCGTGTGGCGCTGCGACCAGTGCCGTCGGGCCCTTCTACTGCCCGCGCGACCAGCAGATCTACATCGATCTCGGGTTCATGGCCGTGCTCCGCGAGCAGTTCGGCGCGACGGCCGGTCCGTTCGCGCAGGCCTACGTCCTGGCCCACGAGTACGGCCACCACGTGCAGAACCTCCAGGGCAGTCTCCGCGGCGCCGGCTCCGCGGCGGAGCTGCAGGCCGACTGCCTGGCCGGTGTCTGGGCCGCGAACGCCGTCGCCACCGGGATTCTCGCGTCGGTCACGGACGACGAGATCGCCGACGCGCTCGACGCGGCCGCGGCGGTCGGTGACGATCGCATCCAGGAGCGGACGCAGGGTCAAATGGATCCAGAGACCTGGACGCACGGCTCATCCGAGCAGCGGCAGGCGGCGTTCCGGAAGGGGCTCGACGCGGCCGCGCCCGGCATCTGCTGATCGTCAAGGCTTCGGCGCCGCGCGCCGATGATCAACCGTAGTATGGCCCCCCGTCAGAACCTGCCGCTCGTCCTCGACTTCGGCGACGGTCGGCAGGTGCCGGCGATGACGCGGTCACTGGATGCGGCCGGGCTGACCTTCTACATCGACGGCGACGCGCCGGTTCCCGCTCCGGGCCAGGAGATCGCCTTCGAGGCTCGCATCGGCGGCGCTGGCGCGCGCGGCACGGCCAGGGTCGTGGCGGTCGAGCACGTAAACGACGGCGTCGGGCGCGAGATGGTCGCGATCTGCGAGGTGTCCGAGCTCGCCGGTGAGGCGGCACAGGCGATCGCCCGCGTCGGCTTCCGCGAGCGCGTCGTCGAGTTCGCGGCGCGGAATCCCGATGGCGAGAAGATCCTCAAGGCCTCCGGTCGTGCCGGGGCCGGTCGGCCGACGCGACCCGACACGACGCCGCTGCGCCCGCGCGAGGCGCACTGGGTGCCGCCGGCGCTGCCCCGCTCGGAGATCCGCGAGGCCGAGGCGGCGAAGGCGAAGGAGCACGATGGCGGCATGCGCGAGGTCGGCTCGGAGACGCCGCGTCCGCCGGGGCGGAAGCGACCGACGCGGCCGGGGCGCCATCACTGGGAAGTCGAGAACCGCTTCAAGCGTGGAACATAGGGGCCTGGCCCCTTTGTTCCACTACAAGCGCCGACGGAAGGCCGCCATTTCGGGTTCCTGCCAGTCGGCGTGATCGTTGCGCCAGCCCTTCAGGTCGCGGAAACGCGGATGATCGTTCGCCGTCGCATGGCCCACGACGTCGGCGGCGGCGATGCCGTAGCGGCCCTGCAGCCAGCGCACGAGCCGCAGCCCGGCCTTCACCTGGCGCGGTCGCGCGAGGATCTGCTGTGCCGCCCAGCGCGGTCCCTTGCCGACCTCCTGGATGAACTCGATCCCGACCGCGACGTGGTTCAGGCCGATCGCGTGGCGACAGCGGAGCGAGAGCGGGACGAGCTGGGAGATGCGGCCGTTCTTGGCGATCACGTAGTGCGTGCAGGTGCCGGGTCGTTCGCCGCGGGCGGGCGCGTTCGAGGCGAACGTGTTCCACGTCGAGCTGTACGAGTTGTTCGCCGTGAAGTGGATCACGATCACCTTCGGCTTCAGCCGGTAGGAGGCGGAGCCGTAGTGACGCCTGGAGTACGCCGCCATCTGCTCGCGGCGCGTCGCCGGGTAGGGGATGCGGTCCTGGACGATCGTTGGCTGCGGCGCGAGCAGCGCGACCGTCGCGGCGGCGAGGGCGAGCGCCATCAGGTTTCCGCGGGAGTCTTCGCGCGGCGGTGCCGGCCGTCGACGATGCGCACCGTCCCGGAGCGCGAACGCATCACGATCGACTGTGTGAACGCCTCCGTCGAGGTGAAGCGGACGCCGCGCAGGATGTCGCCGTTGGTGACGCCGGTGGCTGCGAAGAAGCAGTTGTCGCCGGCGACGAGGTCGTCGGCCGCGAGGATCCGCTCGGGATCGATCCCGGCCGCAACCGTTCGGGCGCGCTCGTCGTCGTCGCGCGGCCACATCCGCCCGAGCAGCGCGCCGCCGGTCGCCTTGATGGCGGCGGCGGACAGTACGCCCTCCGGCGTGCCGCCGACGCCCCACAGCAGGTCGACGCCGGTGTCGGGCCAGACCGCCATCAGCGATCCCGCCACGTCCCCGTCGGGGATGAGGCGGATGCGGCCGCCGTGCGCGCGGATGCGGGCGATCTGTTCGGCGTGGCGCGGGCGGTCGAGAATCACGACGAGCAGGTCGCCGACCGCCACCTCGCGCCGGGCCGCGACGCGATCGAGGACGTCCTCGATCGGGTCGGTCAGCGACAGGAGATCGGCGATGTCGGTACCGCCCGCGAGCTTCTCCATGTAGACGCACGGGCCGGGGTCGAACATCGTGCCGCGTTCGGACAGCGCCACGACGCAGAGCGCGTTCGGCTGCCCCTTCGCGGTCAGCGTCGTGCCCTCGAGCGGGTCGACGGCGATGTCGACCGCCGGTGCCGACCCGTCACCGATGCGCTCGCCGTTGTAGAGCATCGGCGCCTCATCCTTCTCGCCCTCGCCGATCACGACCAGGCCGTCCATCGCGATCGACGCCATCGTCCGGCGCATCGCGTCGACGGCGGCCGCGTCGGCGGCGTTCTTGTCGCCGCGCCCGACCCAGCGGCTCGACGCGAGGGCGGCCGCCTCGGTCACCCGGACGAGCTCGAGGGCGAGATTGCGATCGGGAGTCGTCGTCGCCATGCCTCGTAGCGTAGTTGGCTACCCTGGCGGCGTGACCGCGACGACCGTATCCCCGCTCGACCTGACCGCCCTCCGCGGTCGCTTCCCGGCGCTCTCGCGCACGATCGCGGGCCAGCCCGCCGCCTACCTCGACGGGCCGGGCGGCTCGCAGGTCCCGGCCGAGGTGATCGATGCGATCGGCGACTACCTGCGCGGCTCGAACGCCAACCTCGGCGGCCCGTTCGCGACCAGCGAGGAGTCGGACGCGATCTACGACGCCGCCCGGGCTGCCGCCGCCGACTTCACCGGCTCGGCGCCGGACGAGATCGCGTTCGGCGCGAACATGACGACGCTCAACTTCCAGCTCGCGCACGCGGTCGCGCGGACGCTGCGGGCCGGCGACGAGATCGTCGTCACCGAACTCGACCACGACGGCAACGTCGCGCCGTGGCTGCGTGTCGCCGCCGACCACGGCCTGGTCGTGCGCACGGCGCCGCTCGCCGCGGGCGACGCGACGCTCGACCTCGATGCGCTGGAGGCGTTGCTCGGTGAGCGGACGCGGGTCGTCGCCTTCACCCTCGCGTCGAATGCCGTCGGCTCGAAGCCCGACGCGCGCCGCATCGCCGCCGCCGCGCACCGGGTCGGCGCGCTCGCCTGGGCCGACGCCGTCCACTATGCGCCGCACGGACGGATCGATCGGGCCGCACTAGGACTCGACGTCGTCCTCTGCTCGCCGTACAAGTTCTTCGGCCCGCACCTCGGTCTCGCCGCGATTCGTCGCGACCTGGCGGAGACGTGGCCCGCCGATCGCGTGAGGCCGGCCGACGAGACGCCGGCCGGGCATCGTTTCGAAACCGGGACGCAGTCGCACGAGGCGCTGGCGGGGTTCGTCGCCGCCGTCGGCTACCTCGCGTCGCTCGGCGACGGGGCGACCCGGTCGGACCGACTCGACTCGGCCTACGCGCGGATCGCCGCACACGAGGAGGCGCTGTCCGTGCAGGCGCTGCAGGGCCTCGCCGCGATCGATGGCGTGCAGCTCTACGGCATCACCGACGCGGCCAGGGTCGCGGAGCGGACGCCGACCTTCGCCTTCACCGTCGCCGGCCACACGCCACGCGACGCCGCAGCCGAACTCGGCCGGCAGGGCATCTTCGTGTGGGACGGCAACTACTACGCGCTCAACGCGATCACCGCGCTCGGGCTCGAAAGCCGGGGCGGCGCGGTCCGCGCCGGGTTCCTGCACTACACGACGCCGGGCGAGGTCGAGCGTCTGTGCGAGGCAGTGGCCGCGCTGCGATAGAATCGGATCCGTCCACGCGGATGTGGCGGAATTGGTAGACGCGCACGGTTCAGGTCCGTGTGCCCGAAAGGGCGTGGAGGTTCAAGTCCTCTCATCCGCACTGTCGGCCGCGCCGCCCGTCAGGGCAGATCGACCGTCACGCGCGTACCGCGTTCCGGTTCGGAAACGATCGTGATCTGTCCGCCGGCTCCCTGGACGCGCTCGGCCAGGAGGGCGAGCCCGAGATGCCCGGCGTTGCGCTGGGCGGTGAGATTCGCCGGCGTCATCCCGCGGCCGTCGTCGGCGACGATGAGCCGGGTGCCGCTGCCGTTGCAGGACAACTCGACCTCGACGGTGCGGGCGGCGGCGTGCCTGGCGACGTTGCGCAGCGCCTCCTGCGCGGCGCGATAGACGATCTCCTCCGTTTCGGTGTCGAGCGGGCGCTCGAGCCGCGTCGACACCGCGACGGCGAGGCCGCGCGCCGTGAGCGGTCGGGCGAGCGAGTCGAGGGCGGCGTCCATCCCCTCGTCGCGGCGGTCGTTCGGGTAGATGTCGACCAGGAGCGTGCGCAGGGCGCGCATGCTCTCGCGCGCGACGCCGGCGGCGCGACGCAACGTCCGCTGGAGATCGCCGTCCGCCGGAGCGCGCTCGGCCTCGGCCGACAACTCGAACGCGATACCAGCGAGATCCTGCAGCGGGCCGTCGTGCAGCTCGCCGGCGATGCGCCTGCGCTCCTCGGCGGTAGCGTCGTCGGCGCGCCGAGCGAGCGCCTGGCGTCGCTGGTGTTCGCCCCGGACCCGCCGCGCCAGCCACAGGCCGAGTGGGAGCTGCGCGAGCGCGAGCGCCGCCAGCGCGACCAGCAGAACAGGGACGAAGTCGCGCCAGATCCGGTTCGTCGCCGAGTCGATCACGCTCGCACGCTGGTACGTCTCGACGAGCACGCGCTCGCCGTCCGCGAGCCGCAGCGGCAGGTACACCTCGAGCAGCCGGCCCTGGTCGCGCTCGAAGTCGTTCTCGTCGAGCGACAGGTCCGACAGCTCGGCGATCGCCGCGTCCTGGTCGAGCGCCTCGATCTGGTCAGCCGTGAGCGCGAACGACTGGCCGATCAGCCGCCGCTCGTCCGAGTAGACGACCTTGCCGGCCTCGGTCCAGATCTTGACCCGTACGATCGGGCCGATCAGCACGCGCTCGCGAACGGCCCGGTCGAGTTCGGCGAGGGCGGCCGCGTCGCCGCCCACGGCGGCCGGCGTGATCGCCGGCGCGAGCACGCCCGACCCGACGATCTTCGTCAGTTCCTTGGCCTCGCGGATCGCCTCCTCGGTCGCGGCCGTGCGCAGGACGTACGCGCCTACCGTACCGATCACGATCAGCAGCAGGATCACGGACAGTGTCCACTGGAACAGCGCGACGCGACGGCCGGTCGACTCCCGTCGGCCGGTCAGGTCGGAGGTCGCGAACTCCAGTTGATCGGTGTCCATCGAGACGATGCTCTCATACTTCGGATTCTCATCGAGCCGACCGCGAGACTCGCCTGTACGCTCCGACAAGGGCATGGCCCATGATCGCTCGAACGAGGTCGGCCAGTCCATGGGACTTCCGTCGTACGACCGATCCGGCCGTCGCCCTCGTGCGTATCCGTAGTACCGCCAGATGGACGACCGAGGACCCCCGATCCGCGTACTGCTCTGCGACGATCATGCGATCGTCCGCGAAGGGCTGGCCCGACTGCTGGAGCAGGCCGACGGGATCGATGTCGTCGCGCAGGCCGCCGACGGTCGCGAGGCGATCGAGCTCGCCGTCGAATCTCGGCCGGACGTGGTGATCATGGATCTCTCGATGCCGAACGTCGACGGCGTCGAGGCGACGCGGCGGATCCGCATCGACGTGCCCGAGGCCGCCATCGTCGTCCTCACCTCCTTCAGTGACGGGACGCGCGTGCTCGAGGCGATCGACGCCGGCGCGGTCGGCTACGTGCTGAAGGACGCGGACTCCGACGAGGTCGTCCGGGCGATCCGGGCGGCGGCGGTCGGGGGGTCGCCGCTCGATCCGCGCGCCGCGCGCGCCGTGCTCACCCGGCGTGCTCACGCCTCCGCTGCGACGTCCCTGACGCCGCGGGAGCGGGAGGTGCTAGCCCACGTCGGCGCCGGCCGTGCGAACAAGGTGATCGCGATCCGGCTCGGTATCTCCGAGGCGACGGTCAAGGCGCACCTGACCCGCATCTTCCAGCAACTCGGGGTCACCGATCGGACGCAAGCCGCCCTCTGGGCCCGCCAGCACGGCGTCGAGTAGCCGGCGTCAGCGGGGGAGCAGTTCGGCAATCCGGAAGGCGAGGTCGATCGACTGGCGACCGTTCAGCCGTGGGTCGAGGACCGACTCGTAGCGGTCGGTGAGATGCTCGTCGAGGATCTCCTCCGCGCCGCCGAGGCACTCCGTCACGTCCTCGCCGGTCAGCTCGAGGTGGACGCCGCCGGGTTGCGTCCCCTCGGCGCGGTGGGCCGCGAAGAAGCCCCCGATCTCGCGCAGGACGTCGTCGAGGTGGCGCGTCTTGATGCCGTTGGCGCTCGCGAACGTGTTGCCGTGCATCGGGTCGCACACCCAGACGACCGGGTGGCCGGCCGCGCGCACCGCTCGCAGCAGCGGTCGCAGGCGGTCCTCGACCAGGTCCGCGCCGAGGCGCGCGATCAGGCTGAGGCGGCCGGGCACGCGATCGGCGTTCAGCGCCTCGCAGAGCGCGATCACCTCGTCAGGCTCCGCCGCCGGGCCGATCTTCACACCGATCGGGTTCCCGACGCCGCGGAGGAACTCGACGTGCGCACCGTCGAGCTGCCGCGACCGGTTGCCGATCCAGAGCATGTGCGCCGAGCAGTCGTACCAGTCGCCGCTGGTCGAGTCGACGCGCGTCAGGGCCTGCTCGTAGCCGAGGATCAGCGCCTCGTGACTCGTGTAGAGATCGACCTGGTGCAGCTGCGGCGTCGCCTCGAGGTCGATCCCGCAGGCCCGCATGAAGCGGAGCGCCCGCTCGATCTCCTCGGCCAGCACCTCGTAGCGCCGGCCCTCGCGGCTCGTCGCGACGAACTCCTGGTTCCAGGCGTGCACGCGCGAGAGGTCGGCGAAGCCGCCCTTGGTGAAGGCTCGCACCAGGTTGAGGGTCGACGCGGACTGGTGATAGGCCTGGACGAGCCGCGCGGGATCGGGCCGCCGGGCCTCGGCCGTCGGCGCCGCGTCGTTCACGATGTGCCCGCGGAAGGCGGGCAGATCGACGCCGTCGACCCGTTCGAACGCCGCCGAACGCGGCTTCGCGAACTGTCCGGCGATGCGGCCGACCTTGATCGTGGGGACCCCCGAGGAGTAGGTCAGCACGACCGACATCTGCAGGATCACGCGCAGCTGCTCACGGATCCGCGGCGCGCCGTGGGCGTCGAACGACTCGGCGCAGTCGCCGGCCTGGAGCAGGAACGCGCGGCCCTCCGCGGCGTGCGCCAGCGCCTGGGTCAGGGCCCGCGCCTCGCCGGCGAATACCAGTGGCGGAAAGCCGGCGATCGTCTCCAGCGCCCGGTTCAGCGCCGCCTGGTCGGGCCAGTCGGGCTGCTGGGCGACGGGACGATCCCGCCACGAGGTCGGCGTCCAGGTGTCGAGCACGCCTATAGCGTGCCAGGCCGGCACGGCCCGGCGAGCAGCTCCGCCACGTAGGCGGCGTCGTACCCGAGTTCGCCGAGCACCTCCGCCGTGTGCTGGCCGAGCAGCGGCGGCGCGGCCAGCGCCGTCGGATGCTCGCCGTCGAGGGCGATCGGCGACCGGAACGTCCGGACGCCGGTGGCCGTCGGGTGCGCGTGCTCGACGATCGCCCACGGCGCCGCCGCCGCGGCCTCCGCGATCGTGCGGATGCGCCCGCCGGGCACGCCCGCGCGGTCGAACAGCGTGAGCCAGTCGGCCACCGTTCGCGTGCGGAAGAGCGTCTGCAGCCGCGCGACGAGTGCCTCGCGGTTCCGGACGCGCTCGGGATTCGTGGCGTAGTCCGGATCGTCGGCGAGCTCCGGAACGCCGGCTGCCTGGCAGAACGCGCGGTACTGGCCCTCGGTGCCGATCGCGAGGTTGACGTGGCCGTCCGAGGTCTCGAACGTCTCGTACGGCACCAGGGACGGGTGGGCGTTGCCGTATCGCCGCGACTCGGCGCCCCCGACGAGGACCTCCGTTGCCCGGTTGCCGAGCCAGGCCAGCTGGGCGTCGAATAGCGAGACCGCGACCGCGCGGGCGCGGCCGGTCTGGCGCGCCTCGAGCAGGACCGCGAGGATGCCGCTCGCGGCGAACATCCCGGCCGTGATGTCGGCGATCGCGACCCCGACCTTCAGCGGACCGCCGTCGGCCTCGCCGGTGATCGACATCCCGCCCGCATCGCCCTGGATCGCGAAGTCGAACCCGGGCCGGTGCGCGTCCTCGCTCTCCGGTGGGTACCCGGTGATCGAGCAGTAGACGACCTCCGGCCGGTCGCCGCTGAGGGAGGCGCGGTCGAGGCCGAGCCGGGCGGCGCCACCGGGCAGGAAGTTCTCGACGATCACGTCGGAGCGGGCAGCGAGGCGGATCACGACGTCACGTCCCCGCGGATCGGCGACATCGACCGCGACCGAGCGCTTGCCGCGATTGGCCGCCATGAAGTAGGTCGACTCGCCCGCGACGAAGGGCGGCCCCCAGGCGCGCGACTGATCGCCGCTCCCGGGCCGTTCGACCTTCACGACCGTGGCGCCGAGGTCGGCCAGCATCATCGTGCAGTAGGGCCCGGCGAGGACGCGCGAGAGGTCGAGCACGCGCACGCCGGCGAGCGGGCCGCTCACGGGCCGAGGGCGTCCCGGAGGAGCTCGAGGTGCGCGTCCGGGTCGATGGGGTGCCAGACCCGCTCGATCACGCCGTCGGCGTCGATCAGGACGGTCGAGCGGATCACGCCGGTCGTGCCGTTCGGGCGGACGCCCCAGAAGCCGAGGGCGTCGATCAGCTCGCGGTCCGGGTCGGCGAGGAGTGGGAAGGGCAGCGAGAACTTCGCGCGGAACGCGACGTGGCTGGCGACGTCGTCGGGTGAGAGGCCGTAGACGGCGGCGCCCGTCGCCGCGATCTCGGGCCAACTGTCACGCAGGGCGCAGGCCTGGCGGGTGCAGCCCGGCGTGTCGTCCGCCGGGTAGGCGTACAGCACGACGCGTCGGCCGCGGAGGTCGCGCAGGCGGACGATTGCGCCGCTGTCGTCGGCGAGGGCGAAATCGGGGGCGGGGTCGCCGGGCGCTGGAGCCATCGCCGGATCATCGCAGGCGCCGCGTCCGCGATACTCCGGCGGTGCCGGTCGTGCACCAGTCGTTGGGCGGCCTCGTCGTCGCGATCAACCTCGTCGCGGGCCTGTGGGGGCTGCTCGTCTGGCGCGGACGCCTCCGCTCCTCGCGGCTGTTCGAGCACGCGCTGGCCCTGTCTCACGCAGTCATCTTCGGGCAGGCCCTGTTCGGCCTGCTGCTGCTCGGCGGTGCGCGGCGGGCGCCCGTGGAACTGCACTACGTCTACGGGTTGGCGCCGGCCGCCGCGGTGCTGTTCGCCTACTCCTCGCGCACGGCGGACACGCGCCGCAACACGCTCGTGTTCGCCGTCATCGCCGTCGTCGCCGGGCTGCTCGCGGCCCGCGCGTTCATGACCGGCATGGGCTGGGGGTAACCTCCGGGTATGTCCCCGTCGACGCTCCGCAACATCTGCATCGTCGTCGCCCTCGTGCTGGTGGTGGCGCTGCCGGCCGGCGGCTCGGTCCTCGCCGGCGTGGTCGGGCTGGCGTTGCGCATCCTGCTGATCGCGGCGTTCCTCTACTTCGGCTTCACGCTCTGGCGGCAGAACCGGCATCGCCTCGCCTCGCTGCCCGAGCGCCAGCGGTCGCTGCTGTACGCCACCCTCGCGCTCCTCGCCGTGCTGATCGTCGGCTCCTTCTTCTGGACGCGGTGGAACCTCGTCACCTCGGTCGTCTTCCTCGGGCTCGTCGGCGGGCTCGGCTACCTCGCCTGGCGCATCGTGCAAGACGCACGGCGCTACTATTAGGCGATGCGGACCCGGGGGGTCAGATCCGCGGCGCTCGCCGTCATCCTCGTGGCGAGCATCGGTTCGGCACCGTCGGCAGCGATGCCGCCGAACGACGTGCGGTCGGAAGCGGCGCCGATCTTCATCGCCGACAGCGCCGGCCTCGGCCTGCGCCTCAACTTCCAGAATCTCGCCACCGGCGGAACGGTCGCAGGCGTCCCGCTCAACGATGTGGGCGGGAGTCGTGACGACGAAGGCGATCCGCCGCTCGTCGCGCCGAACCTGCCCGCCGGTGACTTGCCGTTCTCGAACTGCAACAGTCGCAACCCCGATGTGACCCCCTTCGCGTTCGCAGCCCGCACCGTCTGGTACTCGCTCGTCGCCGACGCGACGAGTGCAGCCTTCGCCGGTCGTAATCTCGTCACGATCGACAGCGCCGGATCGAGCACCAGACACGTGATCTCCGTCTACGAGACCGTTCCCGGCCCGTTCGATCCAGGCGCCGTCCCGATCCTGCTCCCGAATGTGATCGCCTGCGACCTGGGCGTGACCGGACTGGCGAGCCAGGTCTCGTTCATCACCGAACCGGGACGCACCTACGCGCTGATGGTGGGTCTGCCCCCGCTCAGCAACGCCACCAGCACGCTGACGCTGTCGGGCCGCGTCCTCGACGTCGAGGCGCCGCGCGTCGCGATCAGCCTCGCGCAGATCCCGGACGCCGCGGAGACCTTCTCGTACGAGGTCAGCGCGAGTGACGGCGCCCAGACGGCGCTGACCCTCGAGCAGGTCATGCGGTCGGGAGCGCCACGGCCGGCGCTGCGGCAGGTGACCCCGCACAGCTGCAGCAGGGCAGCCCTCGCCCGCGGCGAGTACTGCCAGGCCGGGACCACGCTCCGCGTCCGCTGGCACAACGTCGCCGGCACGGAGCGCGGGGTTGTCAACGCTGCCTATCGCGACCTCGCGGGCAACGAGGGACGCAACCGCCTCGACACGCCGCTCCGCGATCGTCGACCACCTCGCTTCGCCCGCGGCTACCCGAACGTCCGCTTCGCGAGCCGTCGCCGCTTCGTCGTCCGGGTCGCCTGTTTCGGCGGGCCCGGCGAGATCAGGATCTACTTCGGCGCGACGCTGCGCTACAAGAAGGCGACGGCTCGCGGCACGATGACGGCCGCGCCGGGCTTCGTCCGTCCGCGTGGCATCTACTTCATCCGCACGGTGTGCGCGGACCGGTCGAACAACGTCGTCGACTCCTGGAGCTTCGCGCAGGTCCGCTGAGGCAAATCGTCACGGTCCGTGACGGTCCCGTGCGACGCAGCCGTGGCACGCTCGGCACATGCGGCGAGCAACCGGGCAGGCGACGATCGAGGTGGTCCTCATCCTGCCGCTCGTCCTCGCGGTCCTGGTCGCGGCCGGTGAGGGCCTGCTCGTCGCCTGGAGCGCGGTCGAGGCAACCGACGCCGCCCGGGTCGGTGCCCGCGCGGGCCTGATCGGCGCCGACGCCGAGCGGAGCGCGCGTGCTGCGCTGCCTCGCTGGTTGCGCGGCGACGCGCGGGTCGTCGTCGCGGACGACGGTCGTGTCCGGGTAACCGTGGCGCCGCCGCCGGGTCTTGCCGCGCTGCGGGTGACGGGTGAGGCCGGATGAGGGCCGCACGGGGCCAGGCGGCGCTGGAGGTCGTGCTGGTCGCGCCGCTCGCGGTCGCGCTCGTGCTGGCGATCGCCACTGCCGTCGCCGGCGCCGCCGCCGGGGTCGCCGTCGAACACGCCCTGGGGCGAGGCGTCGCCGCGGCTGCCGGAGGTACCGATCCGGTCGCTGCGGCGCGAAAGGCGCTCCCGCGTCGGCTCGTGGCCGTGGCCGAGGTCTCGGCGCGGCGTGGGCTGCTCACGGTCCGCGTCGATCCGGCCGGACCGGCCCCTGCGATCACAGGCGCCGTGGTACTGCCATGAGGGGCCAGGCGACGGTCGCGGTGGTGATCGCGCTCGCGCTGGGCGGCGGGCTCGCGTTGCTCGCGGCCGAGTTCGCCCGGCTCGCCGTGGAGCGCGCGCACGCGCAGCGGGTGGCCGACAGCGCGGCCCTCGCCGCCGCGCTGGCCGCACCGGGCGACGAGCGGCGGGCGGCCGTCGCCGCAGCGAGCGCTGGCGCCGCCGTCGTCGCCGACCTCGACCTGCGCGCCGGTACCGTCGCCGTCCAGGTGCGCCTGAGAGCGCGCACGATCGACCTCGGGGCGCTCCTCGGTCGCGGGTGGACCTCGGTCGCCGCCACGGCGCGGGCGAGCGCCGAACGTGTGTCGGACGCCGACGCGATGCCGGACTGGGTGCCGCCGCGCTACGCGCCCGCGCTGCGCGACGCGGCCCGCCGCGAGTCGCTCCCCGTCGCGGTGCTCGCCGCCCAGTTGCGCGTCGAGTCGGGCTTCGATCCGGGCGCGGTGTCCGTCGCCGGAGCACAGGGAATCGCCCAGTTCATGCCGGCGACCTGGAACGGCGCCTGGAACCCGTGGCGCGCGGCCGGACCGTTCGCTCCCGACGCCGCGATCGCGGCGCAGGCCCGCCTGCTGTCCCTGCACCTGCTTCGTTTCCAGGGCGACCTTGACCGGGCGTTAGCCGCATACAACGCCGGGCCGGGTCGCGTCGGCGGTCCGCCGGCGACGTGGCCCGCGGAGACGCGCCGGTACGTGCCGGCGATCCGGGCACTCGCCGCCGCGGCGACCGGAGCACCGACGGCCCGTCTGCGGCGCTGAACGACGCCGGTACGATATCTGGATGCCCGGCGTCGAGGTGATCCGGGAGCGCGCGCGCGAGCTGCCGGACGCCCCCGGCGTCTACCTGTTCGGCGACGAGTCCGGCGCGATCCTCTACGTCGGGAAGGCGAAGTCGCTCCGCAAGCGGGTGACGTCCTACACGCGTGCGGATCGGGCCCTCGACCGCAAGACGCTCGACCTGGTCCTGCGCGTGTCGACGGTCGAGACGATGCTGGCAGCGTCGGAGACCGAGGCCCTGCTGCTGGAGCAGAATCTCGTCAAGCGTCACCGGCCGCCGTTCAACGTCCGCCTGCGGGACGACAAGAGCTATCCGTACGTGGCCGTGACGGTCGGCGACCGCTTCCCGCGGGTGCTGTTCACGCGCGAGCGCCACCGGCGCGGCGTCCGCTACTTCGGCCCGTACGCGAGCGCCTCGAAGGTGCGCGAGACGCTCGATGTCCTCAACCGCGTCTTTCCGTACCGACCCTGCGAGGGGCCGGAGCCCGGGCGTCGCAGCGGTATCCCCTGCCTCGACTACCACATCGGTCGCTGCCTCGCGCCCTGCGTCGGCTACGTGTCGGAGGAGGGCTACCGGGAGCTGATCGACGGCGTGATCGCCTTCCTCGAGGGACGCAGCGGGCCGATCGAGCGAGCGCTCGAGGCGGAGATGCACGCGGCCGCCGCGGGACAGCGCTACGAGGAGGCCGCCCGGGCCCGGAACCGCCTCGAGGCAGTGCGGCACCTGCGGGAGCGGCAGCTCGTCGACCGGGTCGGCACGGGCGACCTCGACGTGATCGGCCTCGCCGTGGACGGCGACCTCGCGGTGGTCCTGATCCTGCCGGTACGCGGCGGGCGGGTCGGCGACCGCCTCACGTACGTCCTCGAGAACGCCGCCGGCTCGCCCCCGGCGGAACTGATCCTCCTCGCCGTCGCCGAGCGGTATGCCGGCGTCACGGTGCCACCGCTCGTCTGCGTGCCCGTCGATGTCGCCGAGACGGCGTTCCTCGCCGAGCTGCTTCAGGAGTGGCGCGCCGGCATCGTCGAGGTGCGCACGCCGGTGCGGGGCGCGAAGCGGCGGCTGCTGGAGATGGCCAACTCGAACGCCGTCAACGCGCTGGAGACGGCGCGCCTGCAGGGCGAGCGAACCCGCCAGCGGCGGATCGGCGCACTGGAGGAGCTCCGCGAGGCACTCAATCTCGAGGCCCTGCCGCTCCGCATCGAGTGCTTCGACATCTCGAACCTCGGTGACCAGGCGACCGTCGCCTCGATGGTCGTCTTCGAGCAGGGCGTGGCGAAGAAGAGCGACTACCGGGTCTTCGGCATCGACCGCACGGGCGGGCCGGATGACTTCGCCTCGATGGCGGAGGCCGTGCGGCGCCGGTTCACCCGCCTCGCCAATGCGAGTTCGGTCGACGGCGACCACGACCCGGGGTTCGCGACGCTCCCGAATCTCGTCGTCATCGACGGCGGACGGGGCCAGCTCTCCGCCGCCCTCGGCGCGCTGGACGGGCTCGACCTGCCCCGTGTCGCCGCGATCGGCCTGGCGAAGCGGATCGAGGAGGTGTTCGTCCCCGGCCGGGCCGAGCCGGTGCTGCTCGACGTCGACTCCCCGGCGCTGCTCCTGCTCAGACGGATCCGCGACGAGGCGCACCGTTTCGCGTTGAAGCACCATCGGCGGCGACGCTCGCGGATCGCGGGTACCGATTCCCTGTTCGAGCGCCTGCCAGGCGTCGGACCGGCGCGCAAGCGGATCCTGCTCGCGCACTTCGGGTCGCCGGCCTCGGTGCTGGCAGCGAGCGCCGACGAGCTCGAGCGCGTCCCCGGGTTGCCGGCGCGGACGGCCCGCGAGATCCACGCGTTCCTCAACAAGACCGGCGGTGCCGGACCCCGGTGAGACTGACGACCGTCACGTACGACGCGCCCGACTGGGGCGTCGGCGAGGTCGTGTTCCGTGGCGACGTCCCGCTGTACCACACCGAGCCGGCCGTCGCTGTGCCCGCGGGACGTGGGCCCGAGACGCCGGCGCAGGCTGCGCTCGTCGCGCGGCTCGGACGCTACTTCGCCGGTGAGCCGGTCACGTTCGCCGACATCGACCTGGCGGCGACCCTCGAGTTCGTCGGCGCCACCCCGTTCGAGGCTGCCTGCTTGCGGATCATCCAACACGTGCCCTACGGCGAGACGCTGTCCTACGCGGAGGTCGCGCGGCGGGCGGGCCGCCCACGCGCCCACCGGGCAGCGGGCGCGGCCTGCGCCCGCGGTACCCTCTCGATCGTGGTGCCCTACCATCGCGTCATCCGTGCCGACGGCAGCATCGGCACGTTCGGACGCGACGGCGACGTGCTGAAGCGCCGGCTCCTTCGCCTCGAAGGCGTCCTGTGAAGGCCCCGCACATCGTCTGCCTCGGCGGCGGCACCGGCCTCTCGACGGTGCTGCGCGGTCTCAAGGCGGTCGGACAGGAGCCGACGGCGATCGTCACCCTGACCGACGACGGCGGCTCGTCCGGCCGGCTCCGGCGCGACCTCGAGATGCCGCCACCCGGCGACGTCCGCGCGTGCCTGGTCGCCCTCGCCGAGGACGAGTCCTTCATGGCGAACATGTTCCAGCACCGCTTCACGCGGGGCGAGCTCGCCGGGCACAACCTCGGGAACCTCTTCCTGGCGGCGCTGACCGAGCTGGCGGGCTCCTTCGATGCCGCCGTCGCGATGACCTCGCACGCCCTTGCGATCGCCGGTCAGGTGCTACCGGCGACCCGCGAGCCGGCCGTGCTCGTGGCCGAGATGGAGGATGGACGTGTCGTCGCCGGCGAGACGGCGGTCGCCACCGATCGCAGCCGGGTCCGCCGGCTGCGACTCGAGCCGCGCGCGCCACGCGAGCATCCGGAGGCGGTCGCCGCCGTGGAGTCGGCCGACCTGATCGTGCTCGGCCCCGGCTCGCTCTTCACGTCGACGCTGCCGCCGCTCCTCGTACCGGCGATCCGCCTCGCCGTGCTCGCCTCCCGCGCCCGCCGCGTGTACGTCGCGAACCTGCTCCAGCAGCCGTCCGAGACGATCGGCTACGACGCTGGCCTGCATCTCGACAGGCTGACGCAGCACATCGGCGCCGGCGTCGTCGACACGATCGTCGTCCCGCACCTGCGCCGGCTTGCGACCGACCTGATCCCGGTCGACTTCGACCGCGACGATCTCGCCACGCGCGGCGTCGAGGTCGTTGCCGGCCACGTGACGCGTGGCCACCACCACGACCCGGTGGCACTCGCCCGTCTGCTCGTGCGCCAGGCGCGGCGCGACCCTCCCGACCGGTGAGCTTCTCGGAGGATGTCCGTGAGGAGCTCGCGGGCCGGCCCGTGCCGAGCAGCCTGCACTGTCGCCAGGCGCTCCTGGCGGGCCTGGTCCGGACGGCTGGCGCCTTCCACCTCCACGGCCACGGCGAGGTGCACGTCGAGGTCTCGCTCCAGTCGGGACGCCCGGCGCGGCACGCGATCGAGCTCCTCCGCGGCCTCGGCGTCACCTGCGCGATCCGGACGCATCGCGAGCGGCGCTTCCGCGGCGGCTCCCGGGTCGACATCATCTGCGCCGGCGACGCGCACTCGCACCGGGTGCTGCAGGCGGCCGGTCTGCTGACGGACAGCCTCGCACCGGCGGGGCGACCACCGCCGTCGATGACGGCTCGCGCCTGCTGCCGGGCGTCGTACCTGCGGGGGGCCTTCCTGGCGGCAGGGTCGGTATCGGCCCCGCGCCGCGCCGTGCACCTCGAGATCCGCACGCACGACCTCGACGCGGCCACCGACATCGCGGCGCTCGCCGGACGCGACGGGCTCGTGCTCGGCGTCCGCGATCGCGAGTCGTACGCGATCGCCTACGCGAAGCGCCTGGAGACGGTCGAGGACCTCCTCGCCCTGATCGGAGCGGGCGGGGCGGCGCTGCAGCTCGCCGAGGGCGAGGTCGTCTCCTGGGCGCGCGAGGGCGCGAACCGGCAGGCGAACGCCGAGACCGGGAACCTCCGCCGGCAGGTGCTGGCGGCGCGCCGACAACTCGCTGCGATCGACGCGCTGGACATCGGCGGTCTGTCGCCGTCGCTCGCGGCGGCGGCCGCCCTGCGGAAGGCGCACCCGGCGCTGCCGCTGTCCGAACTGGCGCTGCTCGGCGATCTGCCGAAACCGACGCTGGCGGCACGGCTGCGCCGCCTCGTCGACCTGGCCGACAGTTCGGCGTGACGACCCCACTAAGATCCCGACCATGACCAGGATCGCTATCAACGGCTTCGGCCGTATCGGACGGAACTTCTTCCGTGCGGCCGCCGCCCGCGGCGTCAAGCTCGATATCGTCGCCATCAACGACCTCACCGACGCGGCGACACTCGCACACCTGCTGCGCTACGACTCGGTGCTCGGCCGCTTCGGGGGCACCGTCGAGTCGTCCGAAGGGAGCCTCGTCGTCAACGGCGCCGAGATCCGGGTGCTGGCGGAGCGCGATCCGGCGAACCTGCCCTGGAAGGCGCTCGGTGCCGACGTCGTGCTGGAGTCGACCGGCTTCTTCACGGGCCGGGAGGGCGCCTCGAAGCATCTCGCCGCCGGCGCCTCGAAGGTGATCATCTCGGCTCCCGCGACCGACCCCGACGTGACGCTCGTCCTCGGCGTCAACGACGAGACGTACGACCCGGCGACGCATCACATCATCTCGAACGCCTCCTGCACCACGAACTGCCTGGCGCCGGTCGCGAAGATCCTCCTCGACGAGTTCGGCATCGAGCAGGGCTTCATGACCACCACCCACGCCTACACGAACGATCAGGCGATCCTCGATGCGCCGCACAAGGACCTGCGGCGCGGGCGGGCGGCGGCCGTCTCCGTGATCCCGACGTCGACCGGCGCGGCGAAGGCGATCGGCCTCGTCATCCCCGAGTTGAAGGGGAAGATGGACGGCATCGCGATGCGCGTGCCCGTGCCCGATGGCTCCGTCGTCGACCTCGTCTGCAGCCTCGGCCGCGAGACGACGCGGGACGAGGTCAACGCGGCGATCCGGGCGCGGGCCGACCAGGGACGTCTGGCCGGCATTCTCGAGTACACGGAGGACCCGATCGTGTCGGCGGACGTGATCGGCTCGACCTACTCGTCCGTGTTCGACGCCGGCCTGACGATGGCGAGCGGCCGGATGGTGAAGGTCATCACCTGGTACGACAACGAGTTCGGCTACTCGAACCGCCTCGTCGACCTCGTCCAGCGCGTGTAGATGCCGCGCGGCATCGACGCGCTCGGCGATCTGCACGGCCGGCGCGTGCTCGTCCGAGTCGACTTCAATGTCCCTCTGCGCGACGGCGCCGTCGGTGACGACACCCGTGTCCGGGCAGCGCTCCCGACCATCCGCGACCTGCGTGACCGTGGCGCGCGGGTCATCCTCTGCTCCCATCTCGGCCGGCCGAAAGGACGGGTCGTGCCGGCCGACTCGCTGCGTCCACTGGCGACGCACCTGGCGGGACTCCTGTCCGCCCCGGTGTCGTTCTGCCCGGCGAGCACAGGTGCGGCCGCCGCCGCCGCCGTCGCCACCCTGCGAGACGGCGACGTGCTGCTGCTGGAGAACCTGCGCTTCGATCCCGGTGAGGAGGCGAACGCGCCCGCCTTCGCCGCCGCGCTGGCTGCGAATGCCGACGTCTACGTGAACGATGCGTTCGGCGCCGCGCACCGTGCGCACGCCTCGACCGAGGGCGTCGCCCACCTGCTGCCAGCGGCGGCCGGACATCTGCTGCTGCGCGAGGTGACGACGCTCCAGGCGCTCCTCGACGCGCCGGCCCGGCCGTTCGTCGCGATCGTCGGCGGCGCGAAGGTGACGGACAAGATCGGCGTGATCGACCGTCTCTGCGAGGTGGCGGACACGATCCTGATCGGCGGTGCGATGGCCTACACCTTCGCCCTCGCGAACGGTGGCCGCGTCGGGGCGTCGCTGCACGAGGACGCCGCCGGCCAGGCGACGGCGCGGCGCGCGCAGGCCAGGGCGCATGAGCATGGCGCCGATCTGATCCTGCCGGTCGACAGCGTCGCCGCCGATGCCTTCGCGGCCGACGCGGCAACACAGGTCGTGGCGACCGACGCGATCCCGGACGGCTGGCTGGGACTCGACATCGGCCCGCAGGCCGCCGAGCGCTTCGCGACGATCGTGCGGGGCGCCGCGACGGTGCTCTGGAACGGCCCGATGGGCGTCTTCGAGTTGGCGCCGTTCGCCGCCGGCACGCGCGCGGTCGCGGAGGCCGTCGCCGCGTGCAGCGGCACCACCGTCGTCGGCGGCGGCGACTCGGTCGCGGCGCTCACGCAGCTCGGACTGGCCGGCCGGGTGACCCACGTCTCGACCGGCGGCGGCGCCAGCCTCGAGTTGCTCGAAGGGCGCGAGTTGCCGGGCGTGGCCGCGATTCCGGACGCCTGAAGCCGCCGATCGCGCGCGTAGACTGCCTCCGTGATGATCCTCGGCCTCGATCCGGGCATCGCATCGACGGGGTACGGCGTCGTCGAGGCGCATGGCTCCCGCCTGCGCTTCGTCGCGTCCGGCGTCGTCCGCACGTCGCCACGTCAGGCGCACGCCGAGCGGCTGACGGTGATCCACGCGGCCGTGACCGAGATCGCACGCGAGCACGAGGCAGTCGCCGCCGCGATCGAGGAGCTGTACGTCGGCCCGGACCCGCGCGGGACGCTGCTGCTCGCGCAGGCGCGCGGAGCCGCCCTCGCCGCCTGCGGCGGCGCCGGGCTCGACGTGTCCGAGTACCCGGTCGCAACGATCAAGAATGCCGTCTGCGGCTACGGCCGGGCGTCGAAGGAGCAGGTCGGGCGGATGGTGCGCGCGATCCTGGCGCTGCCGGCCGACCCGCGGAGCGAGCACGAGGCCGACGCCCTCGCTGCGGCGATCTGCCAGGCGCACCGCGTCCGCGCCCCCGTCGCCGGAGGCAGGCGATGATCGCCCACGTCACCGGGCGCGTCGTCTCACGGGAGGCCGAGCGCGTCGTCGTCGAGGTCGGCGGCGTCGGCTTCGAGCTCGCGGCGACCCGCAGCGCCGAACGTGCCGCGGAGCCCGGTCAGGTCGTCACGTTCGAGACGTACCTCCACGTGCGGGAGGACCTGCTGCAGCTGTTCGCGTTCGGCGACGGCGCCGAGCGCACGCTCTTCCGCCTCCTGCTCGGCGTCACCGGGATCGGCCCGAAGCTCGCACTCGCGGTCGTGTCGGCGTACACGCCGGAGCAGCTCGAGCGAGCGATCGCCGCGCAGGACATCGCCCTGCTCGCCTCCGTCTCCGGCGTCGGCCGCAAGACGGCACAGCGCATCTGCATCGACCTCAAGGACCGGGTCGCGCTCGGCCAGATCGGCACTGGCGGCGCGGCCGCAGCCGGCGGCCTGCCGGGCGGCGCCAGCGTCGCTGACGCGTACTACGGCTCGCGCGAGGCGCTCGTCGCCCTGGGCTATGCGCTGGCCGACGCCGAGGCTGCCCTCGAGGGTGTCGACGGCTCCACCGACGAGCGCGTGCGGGCGGCGCTCGCCCGTCTGCGCGGGGCGGTGGCGCGGTGATCGCGGACGAGCGCATGGTCGACCCGGCCGATCACGGCCCCGAGGATGACGGCACGCTGCGGCCACAGCGGCTGGCCGACTTTCTCGGGCAGCCACGCGTCGTCGGGCAACTGTCCGTGTACCTGGAGGCGGCGCGCGGTCGCGCCGAGGCCTGCGACCACGTGCTGCTGGCCGGTCCCGCGGGCCTGGGCAAGACGAGCCTCGCGCATATCGTCGCGGCGGAGATGGGTTCGCGGATCCACACGATCTCGGGGCCGGCGCTGGAACGTAAGGGCGACATGGCGGCGATCCTCACCGCGCTGGAGCCGCACGACATCCTCTTCATCGACGAGATCCACCGCACGCCGCGGCCAATCGAGGAGTTGCTGTATCCGGCGATGGAGGACCGCGCCATCGACATCGTGATCGGATCCGGCCCCGGCGCGCGCACGCTGCGGCTCGACCTGGCGCCGTTCACGCTGATCGGCGCCACGACCCGGGCGGGAATGCTGACGAAGCCGCTCCACGACCGTTTCGGCATCCACTTCCGGCTCGAGCACTATCAGCTGCAGGACCTGGCGCGGATCGTCGCGCGGTCGGCCGGCATTCTCGGGCTGCCGGTCAGCGGCGACGGTGCCGAGCTGATCGCGGTGCGGGCCCGCGGTACACCGCGGATTGCCAACCGCCTGCTGCGCCGCGTCAGGGACATCGCCCAGGTTCGCGGCATCGATCGCGTCGGCGCCGACGAGGCCGCGTCCGCGCTCGACTTCCTCCAGGTCGATGCCGACGGTCTCGATCACGCCGATCGGACGCTGCTGCGGATGATCGCGGAGACGTTCGCCGGCGGCCCCGTCGGGCTCTCGACGCTGTCGGTCGCGCTCGGCGAGGATCCGGGCACGATCGAGGAGGTCTACGAGCCGTACCTGATCCAGCAGGGCCTGATCCAGCGGACACCGCGCGGCCGGATTCTCACGGAGCGGGGTCGGGCGACGCTGGGGCTGCCGCCGGCGCCGGACGATCCGACACTGTTTTCCTGACGGGCACGCCGCGCACGCAGACCGTGTCGGCCAGGTGGTCGTGCAGCGAGCGGTGGCGTCCATCGGCGGCGAGGAGGCCTGCCGCCGCCCCGGCGGGGAAGAGCAGGAGCAATCCGATGAGCTGCTGGTCGATCTCGGCGGTCAACAGGAGTGCGGCCCCGGCGGCCGTCGCCCCGATCACCAGGACCTTGCCGACGCCCTCGCGCATCCCGGCCTGGGGGTAGCTGGGTGGCGCCCCGTCCGTCGAAACGATCTGCAGGTCGAGGAGTCGCTTGCCGACGGTGCGGCCGGTCGCGCCGATCGCGACGGGGCCGTAGAGGAGGCCGGCGAGGATGATCGCTCCGACGAGCGCCTCGCCGCCGCCGGCTGCCGGCGTGGGGTCGGCGATCCGGTCGGGCAGGCCGAACACGACCACCGCTGCCGGGATTGCGAACAGGGCGACGTCGATCAGCGCGGCAGCGAGCCGGCGCCAGGTACCGCCGGCCGGGGCGAAGCCGTGGTGCTCGCCGTCGGCGCGCCGCAGCCGTTGCGCGCCGCAGCCGGCGCAGCGGTTCCAGTCGTACGGCGTCTGTGCCGCGCAGAGTGGGCACGGGGCCACGGGTGCGATCACGGCGGCGAACCGATCAGCAGCCGCAGGGCCTCACGGTGTGCTTCCCGTCCGGCGTCGCGGATCGCTTCGCGCGACGGAACGGCCTCTGACTTGAACGTCTCCACGACTGCGCCGTCCTCGGCGCCCGTGCCCGTAGGTTGGATTGCGTCGCCGGCAGCCGGGGCTGCGCTCGACAGCGCCTCAGCGGCCGCGGGCGCCTGCGCCGCCTGCTCGACGGTGGCGTCGTCGGACGGCGACTGCATCACGACCAGCGCCGCCGCGACGACGGCTGCCACCGGCACGGCGCCGAGGAGCGCCCGGCGCAGCCACGGCGAGCGGCGGCGTCGGACCGCGCCGGCGCCGGGCGCGGGTAGCGCGGCGTCGAGCACGCGCTGGAGCCGCTCCGTGACGTCCGCGGGGGCCCGTTCGGTGCCGAGGCCGACCAGGAGCAGCCGGACGCGTTCGAGTTCCGCGGCGGGCGGCTGATCGAAGTCGGGGATGTCCGGGCCGTGGTTCATCCGTCCTCTGTGACGCGATCGGGGTCGGTCGGTTCCCGCAGCGCGGCTGCGAGCAGCGCGCGTCCCCGGTAGACCCGTGACTTGACCGTGCCAGCAGGCACGCCGAGCAGTTCCGCCGCCTCCTCCGCACCGAGGCCGGCGATGTCGCTGAGGACGACCGCCTCGCGGAACTCGTCCGACAGCCCGGCAAGTGCTCGTTCCAGGGCGCGCCGCTGTGCGTCCTGCTCGAACGGGTCGCCCGGGGCGGCCGGCTCGGTGGCGGCGTCCGCGTCGAGCGACGTCTCGCGGCTGCGCCGTCGCGCCACGAGGTCGTACGACGCGTTGACGGCGATGCGGTACAGCCAGGTCGAGACGCGGGAGCGCCCGCCGAAGCGGCCGAGCCCGCGGTAGGCGTTGAGAAACGTCTCCTGTAGGGCGTCTTCGGCGTCTGCCTGGTGGCGCGTCAGCCGTAGCGTCACGGCGTACAGCCGATCCCGGTGCCGGACGACCAGTTCGTCGAACGCCGCGCGGTCGCCGCGCTGCGCGCGCCGGACGAGCGCCTCGTCGGTTCCTCCCCGTGCTGCCAACCTGGATGGAGAGCGTACCGTTCCGGACGGTGCGCACCGACGAACTCGACTACGTTCTCCCGCCAGAGCTGATCGCGCAGACGCCAACCGAACCGCGCGATGCCGCGCGGCTGCTGGTGTTCGACCGCCGCTCCCGCTCGCTCCAGCACCGCCGTTTCCGCGACCTCCCGGCCGAGCTTCGCGACGACGACGTCGTCGTCCTCAACACGACGCGGGTGCTGCCCGTGCGCGTGCGGGGACACCGCCCGACCGGCGGCGGCGCCGAGGTGCTGCTGCTGGAGCCGCGCGCGGACGGGTGCTTCGAGGCGCTCGCCCGGCCGCTCCGACAGCTCGTGCCGGGAACGGTGATCGAGGCCGCGGCCGGCCTGACGGTCGAGGTCGTGGAGCGCCTCGACGGCGGCCGCCTGCTCGTGCGGCCGCGCAGCGCCATGTCTCTCGACGACGCGCTCGCCGTCGCCGGTGAGATGCCGCTGCCGCCGTACATCCGTGAGCGCTCGGCGCCGCCGGAGCGCTACCAGACCGTCTACGCGCGGACGCCCGGCTCGGCGGCCGCGCCGACGGCCGGGCTGCACTTCACGCCGTCGCTGCTCGAGGCCGTGCGCGCCCGCTGCACCGTGCTGGAGGTCGACCTGCGGGTCGGGCTCGACACGTTCCGGCCGGTCACGGAAGCCGACCTCGACGACCACGCCATGCACTCCGAGGCGTACGCCGTCGACCCGGCCGTCCGCGCCGCCATCACCGCCGCTGCCGCGGCGGGGCGTCGGATCGTCGCCGTCGGCACCACGACGACCCGGGTGCTGGAGACGATCGCGGACGACACCGCGCCGGATGTGGGCCGCACGCGGCTGAAGATCCAGCCCGGGTACGACTTCCGGCTCGTCGGCGCGCTGATCACGAACTTCCACCTGCCGCGCTCAACGCTGCTGGCCCTGGTGATGGCGTTCGCCGGGGTGCCCGAGACGCGGCGCCTGTACGAGGCGGCGATCGTGGAGCGCTACGGCTTCTACTCGTTCGGCGACGCGATGCTGCTGACGTGAGGTGGCGCTAAAGGTGCCGGGCACCTTTAGCGCCACCTCAGCAGGTACCACGTACCGGCCCGGCCGGCCAGTCACGGGTGATCGCACCGAGGCGCACGACCTCGAACGCGTCGCCGGGGATCGGATGGTCCTGGTTGATCGCCTCGATCGCGCCTGCCCAGCGCGGATCGCTCGTGCCCGACAGGTAGATCGGCGATCCCTGGTCGGCGAACAGCATCCCGTAGCGCTTCAGTGCGCGCACGATCGCCAGCGCGGCGCCACGGTAGGGACGCTCGTCGAACGATGCTCGCAGTCTGAGACGGGCGCCGTACGGGAGGCAGGCCGGCCGCTGCTGCGTGCCGAGGTGGCTGGCCGGCGCGATGTACGCACGTTGGGCGCGGCTGACGGTGAAGCGGATCGCGTGACGGATCTCGCCCGTCGACGCCTCGTCGTAGCGCAGGAGCCCGGGGAGGATCGGCAGGCCGGCCGCGTCCGCCGACGTCCAGCCGGCCGGTCGACGCTGGTTGCGCGCCAGGTCCCAGACGGCGGAGGACGAGACCCGGTAGCCGCCGGGTCGCCGGACGGCGTTGTAGAGCTCGTACAGGCGGCAGGCGCCCCGGTGCAGCGCGATGACGTGGCGGTCGCCGCCGTCCGGGTCGGCGCCCGGGCCGTCCCAGCCCTCGATCGGGGCGTCGTGCGGGATCGGCATCGGGCCCGGGTCGGACTCGTCCGAGTAGTCGGCGCCGTCGGTGCCGTAGAGGATCGTCGCGTGCGTCACCGGTAGCGACGACGCGACCGACGTCCACGGGATGCCGTAGAAGCGCTCCGTCGAGCCGAAGTCGAGGTGCACCCGATGCCCCGCCAGCGAAGCGCCGACGTAGACCGCCGACCTGGCGTCGAGTGGCGCAGCTCGCACGTCGCGGTTCCAGGCACTCGTCGCGGGCAGGATCTGGCAGCCGTCGATCACCGGTGGCGGACCGGGCGCTGGATCGAGCGTGAGGCGCGCGAGCGGTGCCGTCCATCGCGAGCACGAGGCGCGGTTGCAGGCGCGGACGCGGAACGTGTAGGCCGTATCGGGGCGGAGTCGGCTCGCGCGGTACCGCGTCGCGTTCCGTGCCAGCCGCACGGTGCGGGCTCCCACCCGGACCTCGTAGCGCGTCTCCGTCCGCGTCCGCTCGGCCCAGGCGACGGTGATCGAGGAAGCCGTGACGGCGACGGCGCGGAGAGCCGCGGGCCGGACCGGGGCGGCCGCAGCGCCGGGCGCCGTGGGCGTCAGCGTGAGCGCGAGACACGCAGTGAGCAGGCTCACTGCGTGTCGCATTCGTGCCAGGCACCATTGCGACACGGCGACACTCGCAGCAATCCCGGCCGCCGCTGCGTGTCGCAATGGTGCCTGGCACGAATGCGACAGCGGGCAGCGTCCCACGCCACGAACCCTACTACCGTACCCGCCGTGGCTCCTGGCGCGTTCGAGGTAGAGGCGACCGACGGGGCGGCCCGCGCCACGCGCCTCGAGACGGCTCACGGCACGATCACCACGCCGCTTTTCATGCCGGTCGGGACGAAGGCGACCGTGAAGGCCGTCGACCCGTCCGAACTGGAGGCGCTGGGCGCCCAGGTCATCCTCGCCAACACGTACCACCTGCACTTCAGGCCGGGAGAGGACACGGTCCGCGCCCTCGGCGGGCTGCACCGCTTCGCCGGCTGGGAGCGCGCGATCCTGACCGATTCCGGCGGCTTCCAGATCTTCTCGCTACTCGACACCGCGCGGATCGACGACGACGGCGTCACGTTCCGCTCCGTGTACGACGGCGCGGCGGGGCGCTTCACGCCGGAGATCGCGATGGCCGTGCAGCGGACGCTCGGCTCCGACATCGCGATGTGCCTCGACGAGTGCCCGCCGGCCGGCGCCACGCGGGCGGCCGTCGCTCGGGCGGTGGAGCGAACGTCGCGCTGGGCCGAGCGCTGCGCCGCCGCGGAGTGCGCTCCAGGTCAACTGCGCTTCGGCATCGTCCAGGGTGGCGTCGACGTCGGCCTGCGTCGCCGCAGCGCCAGGTCGCTGACCGACCTCGGGTTCGATGGTTACGCGCTCGGGGGACTGTCGGTCGGCGAGGCGCGCGCGACGATGTTCGACGTCACCGAGCAGTCTGCGCCGTTCCTCCCCGCGGGACGACCGCGCTACTTCATGGGCATCGGCGACCCCGAGGCGATCATCCGGGCGATCGCGGCCGGCATCGACCTGTTCGACTGCGTGCTACCGACCCGGCTCGGCCGCACCGGCCCGGCCTTCACGTGGGAGGGACGTCTGAATCTCAGGAACGCCCGCTTCGCCCGTGACCCCGGCCCGCTCGACCCCGACTGCCGCTGCCCCACCTGCGCGCGCTTCTCCCGCGGCTACCTGCGGCATCTCGTGACGCAGGGCGAGATCCTCGGGTTACGCCTGATCAGCGTTCACAACCTCGCCTTCCTGCTAGATTTGACGTCGCGGGCACGCGCCGCGATCCTCGCCGGAACGTTCGCCGGCTTCGCGCAGCACTCGCTCGACCGACTCGCCCCCGACCGCTAGAAGGCGCACCTTGGAAGGCCTCGCAGGAATACTCCCCATCGCTCTTCTCGGCGTCATCTTCTGGGCGCTGCTGATCCGTCCGCAGCAGAAGGCCAAACGCGCCCAGCAGGAGTTGCAGAGTGCGCTGTCGCCCGGCGACGAGGTCGTGACGATCGGCGGCATGCACGGCCGTGTGCACGAGTCCGACGGCACGACCGTCGACGTCGAGGTCGCCGAGGAGATCATCGTCCGCTTCGATCGGCGCGCAATCGCGCGGATCACGCGCGACGTCCCGGTGGACGACGACGGCGATGACGGTGACGAGGTCGATCTCGACGGTGACGACGATGACTCGGTGTCGGCGTCCGACACCGCCCGCTAACGCTCGGTCGAAGACCGCCCGATAACCCCCACTGTGCGTAGCCGCGGAAACATCCTGATCGTCGTGCTGGTGCTGGCGTTGCTCGCCGGTACCGCCGCTCTCTTCGTGTCGCGTGAGCCGGTCCTCGGGCTCGACCTGCGCGGCGGGTCGGAGATCGTCCTGCAGGCGCAGCCGGACCGCGGCGTCGCGGTGACGCCCCAGATCATGGATCAGGCGATCGACATCTACCGCAACCGCCTCGACTCGACCGGTACGACCGAGCCGAACATCCAGAAGGAGGGGACGGATCGCATCACCATCCAGCTCCCCGGTGAGAAGAACCCCGACCGCGTCGCGAACCTCGTCGGCGCCACCGGCACCCTCTACTTCCTCGACCTGCAGAACGGCCTCACGCCCGGCGTGTCGCGCTCCGTGGTCGAGGGCGCAGGGATCCAGCCGAAGGAGTCGTTGTGGGAGCTCCTCGAGCCGATCCAGAAGGACATCGGCGACGACGCCGCGGGCTACTACGCGTTCGACAAGGACAAGCGGCTGCAGAACCCGCAACCGGCGAAGACGCCGGAGCAGTTGCTGCAGCAGCTGCAGGTGACGGAGCTCCCCGCCGACTGGAAGCAGCTCGCCGTTCCTGCCCAGAAGCTCGTCGTCTTCTGCCAGCCCAACGTCAACCGCTCGTGTCCGCCCGGGATCCAGGCCAACGAGAAGACGTACTGGTACCTGTTCGACCTGCCCGCCGAGGACGTCCGCCTGACGGGCAAGGAGCTCGAGACCGCGCGCGCCGACTTCGATACCGCCACCGGCGAGCCGGTCGTGTCGATGCGGTTCAGCGAGCGCGGCGGCAAGCTGTTCAAGCAGATCACCGGCGATCTTGCCAGACAGGGCAAGGCGGACTACGACAACGCCAAGGCGACTGACCCGAATGCCAACCCGCTCGACTACGTGCGGCAGTTCGCCGTCATCCTCGACGGCGAGCTCGAGACCTACCCGTACATCGACTTCGAGCGCACGCCCGATGGCATCGATCGCGACTCGCAGATCACCGGCGTCACCCTCGAAGAGGCGAAGGACGTCTCGACGGTCCTCGCCTCCGGCTCGCTACCGGTCGAGTTCGTGCGCCTCAGCCAGACGCAGGTGTCGGCGACGCTCGGTAAGACCTCCCTGGAGCAGGGCCTGTACGCCGGCCTCGCCGGTCTCCTCGTCGTGATGGCCTGGATGGTGCTGTTCTACCGCTTCCTCGGCGTCGTCGCTGACATCGCGCTGATCATCTACGCGGCCCTGTTCTTCGGCGTGATCCTCCTGATTCCGGTGACGATGACGCTGCCGGGCATCGCCGGCCTGATTCTGACGATCGGGGTGGCAGCAGACGCGAACATCGTCGTGTTCGAACGGATCAAGGAAGAGGTGCGCGCCGGGCGCAGCGTGCGCGCGGCGATCAGCGGCGGCTATCGCAAGGGCTTTTCGACGATCGTCGACGCGAACGCCGTCACGCTGATCACGGCCGCGGTCCTGTTCATCGCGTCGCAGGCGAGCGTCCGCGGGTTCGCCCTGCTGCTCGCGCTCGGCGTGCTCGTCTCGATGTTCACCGCCGTCGCTGCGACCCGCGCGATGCTCGGTCTGCTCGGCGGCTTCCGCTGGTTCAACAA
This sequence comes from Actinomycetota bacterium, assembly GCA_009885805.1. Lineage (GTDB taxonomy): Bacteria > Actinomycetota > Thermoleophilia > Gaiellales > F1-60-MAGs149 > VFJZ01. Next base: position 13,335 of record VFJZ01000050.1, on the reverse strand, counting down.
CGCCGCCTTCATGGGCGCGACCGCCAAGCCGGTGCGCTGGCGCCTCGATGTCGTCGGACGCACGCGCACCTGGTTCGTCGTCTCCGGTCTCGTGATCCTCATCGGTGCCGTCTCGCTCGGTCTGCAGGGACTGAACCGTGGCCTCGACTTCACCGGTGGCACCCGGCTCACCTTCGCGCTCGAGGGTGGCACGACGGCCACCGTCGACGAGATCAGGCAGCTCGGCGAGGGCATTGCGCCGCAGTTCGGCGATGCCGTGATCCGAGGCACCGGCACGCCCAGGGGTGAGGAGTACGTCGCGTTCCAGGTCGAGTCGAAGGAGGTCGCGCCGCAGGCGGTCGTCGACTACCGCTTCGCCCTGCAGAAGCAGTTCGGTGAGGCAGCCGTCCCGGCCGATCAGTTCTCGCAGTCCACCGTCTCGGGCTCGTTCGGTCGCGAGATCCTGCAGAGCGCCGTGCTCGCGTTCGTCTTCTCGATGCTCCTGATCGTGGCGTACCTGGCGGCGCGGTTCGACTGGCGCTACGCGGCACCGACGATCGCGGCGCTCCTCCACGACCTCGTGATCACGATCGGTGTCTACTCCATCACCGGTCGCGAGGTGACGTCGGCGACCGTCGCGGCCGTCCTGACCATCCTCGGCTACTCGTTGTACGACACGATCATCGTCTTCGACCGTGTCCGCGAGAACGAGCGGCTCCTGCGACGGCACACGTACGGCCAGATCGTCAACATCAGCCTCTGGGAGACCCTGACGCGGTCGCTGAACACGAGCTTCATCACCCTGCTACCGATCGCGACCCTGTTCGTGTTCGGCGGCGACACGCTGAAGGACTTCGCGTTCGCACTGCTGATCGGCATCTTCTCGGGCGCGTATTCGAGCTTCTTCATCGCCGCACCGATCCTCGTCCTGATCAAGCGGCGCGAGCCCGAGTTCGCCAAGCGGCAGGGCTCGGATGAGTTGCCCGCGGTGTTCCTGCACGACGTCGCGCCTGCGCCGGCGGCGCCCGCGGTGAAGGAGCCCGTCGTCGTCGGCGCCCCGCCGGACGACGACGACCGCAACGGTGCCCCGATCGCAGACGACGAGCGGCTGCGGGCGGCTCGGCAGCGACGCAGCGACCGTAGCCGCCGCAAGCGCTGAGCAGCCGTCGTCTCGTCCGGCGCTATCCGTACTCTGCAGCGGGTGCGACTCGTCATCGATCCGTGCTCATTCGAGGCCAGCGCTGCGCTCGGGCGAGAGCTCGGTGTGTCACGCGTACTCGCCGACGTCCTCGTCAGGCGCGGCCTCGCCGACGCGGGCGAGGCGCGCCACTTCCTCGAACTGCGGGGAGCGCAGCACGATCCCCTGATGCTCGGCGACATGACCGCGGCGTGTGACGCGATCGATGCCGCCATCGCCGCCGGTAGCCGCATCGTGGTGCACGGCGACTACGACGCCGACGGCATCTGCGCGACAGCGGTGCTGACGTCCCTGCTCGGCGCTCTCGGCGCCGACGTGGAGCCCTTCCTGCCCAGCCGATTCGACGAGGGCTACGGCCTCGCCGTCGACACCGTCGAGCGTCTCGCGGCCGAGGGGTACGGACTCCTGATCACCGTCGACTGCGGGATCACGGCGGTGGCGGCGGCCGTGCGCGCGGCCGAGGTCGGCCTCGCCCTGGTCGTGACGGATCATCACCGCCCCGGACCGGAGCTTCCCGCTTGCCCCGTCGTCGCGCCGCACGGTCGCGGCGACTATCCCGCCGATCTCTGCGGCACGGGTGTCGCCTGGAAGCTCGGCGAGGCGCTCGTCAGCCGTCGCGGTGCCGACCCGGCCCTGCTCGACCGCGAGCTGGACCTCGTCGCCCTCGCCACCATCGCCGACATCGTTCCTCTCGTCGGCGAGAACCGCGGCCTGGTCGTCGCCGGGCTCGAGCAGCTGCGACGGACGCGCCGGGTCGGGCTCGACGCCCTGATGCGCGTCGCCCGCTGCGACCGCATGCGAATCGGTTCGACCGAGATCGGCTTCCGGCTCGCGCCCCGTATCAACGCGGCCGGCCGGCTCGGGCACCCGCGCGATGCGCTCGAGCTGCTGACGACGGACGATGAACGCCGGGCGCGGGAGCTGGCCGACCTGCTTGACGCGCGGAACCGTGAGCGGCAGGGCATCGAGCAGGAGATCCTCCGCGACGCCCTCGCGCTCGCCGCCGCCCTGCCCGAGGATCGCCGCTCCCAGCGCGGGCTCGTCCTGGCCTCGCCGAACTGGCACGTCGGTGTCGTCGGCATCGTCGCTGCCCGTGTCGCCGAGCGGCTGGGGCGCCCGACCGTCCTCGTCGCGATCGAGGGTGACGAGGGACGCGGCTCGGGCCGCTCGATCGCCGGCTTCGACCTGCACGCCGGACTGGCCGCCTGCGCCGAGCACCTCGTCGCGTTCGGTGGGCACCGCGCAGCTGCCGGCGTCACCGTCCGGGTCGATGCGATCGATGCCTTCGCCGCCGCGTTCGGTGAGCACGCGTCGGCGGCGCTCGCGGATGCCGACCTGGTGCCGGCGGAACGTGTCGACGTCGTCGCGTCGCTTTCCGATATCTCGCTCGCGCTCGCGGACGAACTCGCGCGGCTCGAACCGCACGGCCTCGGCAACCCGGCCGTGCGCGTGCTGGTGCCCGGTATCCAACTCGCCGGCGTCGCCACGCTCGGCGCGGAGGGACGGCATCTGCGCTTCACCGCCAGGTCGGCGGCCGGCTCGTGTCGGACCGTGTTCTGGGGCGCGGGCGGCGACCTCGCGCGGCTGGCGGCAGGCGGCCGTCACGACCTCGTCTGCCGCGTCGAGCGCAACGACTGGAATGGCGCCTCAGCGGTGCAGTTGACGGCGAGGGCCGTCGTCCCGCTCACCAGGGCGCCGCTCGTCGACGAGGTGGTCGAGGCGGGCGCCGAGATCGTCGCCGTCGGCCCGGCCGGTCTGCACGACGTCACCGGCGGTGGCGCACTTGCCGAACTCGTCCGGCTCGCCTCGTGCGGCGAGGGGCTGCTGGTGGTCTGCGACGACGTCGACCGGCGCCTGCCGCTGCTCGCCGGCCCGCTCCAACCGTGGCGCTTCGGACTCGCCGGTGCGGTGGTCGTCGACGGCGACGGCTGGCGGCGAGTCGCCGGGACCGACGGGTCGCCGTCGGTCGGGCTCGTCTCCCACGACGACCTGACACCGGCGGTCGCTGGACGTTTCCGGCACGTCGCGGTGCTCGATCCGCCGACCGTCGTGGCGCATCGCGACGCACTCGCGCGCCTGCCCGTCGCTCATGTCCACCTCGTCTGGGGTGTCGCCGAGCGCGCTGCCGCGCTGCGGACGATCGACGAGCGCGCGCCACGCACCCTGTGCGCAGCGATCTGGGCGCGGCTCGCCGAGGGCCCGGTCGAACTAGCCGTGCTCGACGCCGATGCCGCCTGGGCGGCCGAGGTGCTGGCGACGGCCGGGCTCGCCGCACTCGACGACGGTAGCGTCCGCCGGCTCGAGCCACCAGGCCGCGTCCGGCTCGAGACGGTCGCGGCCTACGCCGAGCGCGAGGCCGCACATGCGGCCTCGCTCGCGCTCGTCGGCTGACCGCGCCGCTGCGCAGTCAGGCGACGACGACCTTCGTGTCCGCGAGCAGGTCGTGGATGCAGCGCCGGTCGGCCCGGAGGATGAACAGGGAGTCGACGAACCAGTAGACCGGGACGAGGCTCAGACCCAGGTTCGCGACTGCCCGCAAAAGGACGACGTGGACGACGTCGGCCGGCGTGCCGTCGGTGCGCACGATGCGGATGCCGACGACGATCTTGCCGAGCGACTGACCGCGCTGCGCGAGCAGGACGATGTTGAGGACCGCGATCACGAACAGCCAGCCGAACGCGACGAGGCCGAGCAGGGCGTCCCGCGTGGAGCCGCTCGGGGCGTCCTCGTCGACGGCGGTGACCGCGACGAGGAATGGTCCGAGCAGGGTCACAATGTTCAGGATGAAGGCGACCAGCCGTGTGCCGATGCCGGCCAGTGGCTGCCCGGGCTCCACGTCGGCCTGCGGTTCGTACCAGTCGTCGCCCGCACTCACGCGCCGTGCGTCCAGGTCGGCGCGCGCTTGTCGAGGAACGCGCCGATGCCCTCCTGGGCGTCGGTCGCCGCCGCGTTCGCGGCCATCACCGTCTGGGTGTGCTCGTAGGCGCCGGGCTCGGTGCGGTCGATCTGCTCCCAGAACGCCGCCTTGCCGACGGCGACGGTGTAGGCGGACGACGCGGCGACGCGCGCCGCCAACTCATCGACGGCGGCGTCGAGGTCGGCGGCCTTCACGACGCGGTTCACGAGGCCCCAGTCGGCGGCGGTGCGGGCGTCGATCGGCGTCCCCGTCAGCAACATCTCGAGCGCGCGCTTGCGGCCGACGGCGCGCGAGACCGCCACCATCGGCGTGGAGCAGAACAGACCGATCTTCACGCCGGGCGTGGCGAACGTCGCCTCCTCCGCGGCCACGACGAGATCGCAGGTCGCGACGAGCTGGCAGCCGGCGGCCGTGGCGATGCCGTGGACGCGCGCGATCACCGGCTGCGGCACGGCGTGGATCGTCTGCATCAGGCGCGTGCAGACCTCGAACAGCTCGTCGTAGAAGGCTCGCGGGCGTCCGCGCATCTCCGACAGGTCGTGGCCGGCCGAGAAGGCGGGGCCGTTGCCGGCGATCACGATCACGCGGCAGGCCGGGTCGGCGGACAGGGCCTGGAGGGCGGCGATCGCCTCGCCGATCAGGTCGAAGCTCATCGCGTTGCGACGGGCGGGACGGTTCAGCGTCAGCCGTCCGATCGCGCCGTCCTGCGTTGCGGTCACGTGCTCGTACGCTGTGGAGATCGGCGCGGCGCTCATGTCCGGATGATCGCACGGCGATACCATGAGGACCAGTCATGTCCGTCGCCCTGCCGTCCGCCGCCGAGCGTCACCGCGAGCTCCTCGCCGAGTTGATCGAGGACGTCGGCGCGTACATGCCGGACGCCGACACGACGATGCTGGCCGAGGCCTTCGCGTTCGCGTGTGCGCAACACGACGGTCAGATGCGCAAGAGCGGTGAGGAGTACATCCTGCACCCGTGGGGCGTCGCGAAGGTGTGCGCCCGGCTGCAGCAGCCGCCGCTCGTGCTCGCGGCCGCGCTCCTCCACGACGTCGTGGAGGACACGGGCACGGTCAGCGAGGAGATCGCCCAGCGCTTCGGCGAGGAGACGCGCCTGCTCGTCGACGGCGTCACGAAGCTGTCGCGCATCCAGTTCGCCTCCCGCGAGGAGGCCGAGGCCGAGAACTACCGCAAGATGATCCTCTCGATGGCGCAGGACATCCGCGTCGTCGTGATCAAGCTCGCCGACCGGCTCCACAACATGCGCACGCTGACCTATCTGGGCAAGCAGAAGCAGATCCAGAAGGCACGCGAGACGATCGAGGTGTACGCCCCGATCGCGCACCGGCTCGGCATCCACTCGATCAAGTGGGAACTCGAGGACCTCGCCTTCGTGACCCTGTACCCCCGCAAGTACGCCGAGATCGAGAAGATGGTGAACGAGCGCCGCGCCGACCGTGAGCAGTTCGTCGCCGAGGCCGGTCGCGAGCTCCTGACCGAGCTCGACCGGGTGGGCGTCCACGCCCAGATCTCCGGGCGCGCCAAGCACTTCTACTCGATCTTCGAGAAGATGACGCGGCGCGGCAAGGAGTTCAACGAGATCTACGACCTCACCGCGATGCGCGTCCGCGTTGACTCCGACAAGGACTGCTACGGCGCGATCGGGGTCATGCACTCCCTCTGGAAGCCGATGCCGGGGCGGTTCAAGGACTACATCGCAATGCCGAAGTCGAACGGCTACCAGTCCCTGCACACGACGGTGATCGGTCCGCAGGGCAAGCCGCTCGAGATCCAGGTGCGGACGCAGCGGATGCACCAGACGGCAGAGTTCGGCGTCGCGGCGCACTGGCTCTACAAGGACGGCCGGCCGCCGTCGCCGCAGAAGTGGCTGACCGAGGTCGTCGAGGGTGCGGACGAGGCCGACGCGCAGGTGTTCATGGACGCGCTGCGCACGGGGCTGTTCGACGAGGAGGTCTACGTCTTCACGCCGAAGGGAGAACTGAAGGCGCTCGCGTCCGGCGCCACGCCGCTCGACTTCGCCTACGCGGTGCACACGGACATCGGTCATCGCTGCGTCGGCGCGAAGGCGAACGGCCGGATCGTGCCGCTGTCGTACACGCTGTCGTCCGGCGACATCGTCGAGGTGCTGACGACGAAGACGGAGCGGGGGCCGTCACGCGACTGGCTCAAGGTCGTGCGGACGACGCGCGCGCGCAACAAGATTCGCGCCTGGTTCGCGAAGGAGCAGCGCGACGATACGGAGCAGAAGGGCCGTGATTCGCTCCAGCAGGCGTTGAAGTCGAACGGCTTACCGCACCAGAAGATCGGCTCGTCACCGCTGCTCGCGGCACTGATTCGCGAGCTGGGCTTCAAGAAGGCCGACGACTTCTACGTCGCGATCGGCTCCGGCAAGGTGCCGGTCTCGCAGGTCGTGACGAAGATCCTGCAGCAGCTGAAGACGCAGGAGGTCGTCGAGGAGTCGTCGACCGATCAGTTGCTCCGCCGGCGCGGTCGCTCCCAGGCCGTCGACGGTGCCAACTTCGGGATCGTCGTCGACGGCGTTGCCGACGATGCCGCCGTGCTCGTGCGGATGGCGAAGTGCTGCACGCCGGTGCCGGGCGACGAGATCGCCGGCTACATCTCCGTCGGGCGCGGCATCACGATCCACCGCACGGACTGCCCAAACGCGCGCGCCCTGATGCGCAACCCGGAGCGTTTCACGCCGGTGGCGTGGGACGGCGAGGCGCAGCAGTCGTTCCGCGTCACGGTCGCCGTCGACTCCTGGGACCGGACGCGCCTGCTCGAGGACGTCGGGCGGACCTTCGCGGAGCACGGCTGCAACGTCGTCGAGTACGGCGGGCACGTGCAGGAAGGCATGGCCCGCAACTGGTACGTGATCGAGATCACCGACGTCCGCACACTGCGGGCGGTGCTCTCCGGTCTTCGTCAGATCGAGTCGGTGTTCGACGCCTATCGTGTGACGCCGACCGCGCGCTGACACCACCACGGCGGCGAGTGCGTCCGGTAGGCTCTGCCCATGGATCTCATGGAAGGCGAGGCGATGGTCTGGCAGGGCCGTCCATCGTGGCGGGCGATGCTGTCGTGGTACGCGAGCGTCGTCGTGGTGGCGGCGATCGTGCTGGTCGTCGGGGTGCTGATCGATCAGGCGATGTACGGCGGCCTGGCGGCAGCCGTGATCGCGATCGTCGGCTTCGTGAAGGGCTGGTTCACGCGAATCGCCACCCTCTACACGATCACCGATCGCCGCATCATCATCCGCAAGGGCATCCTGTCCCGCAAGGAACGCGCCGCCCACATCGATCGCGTGCAGAACGTCAACCTGACGCAGACGTTCGTCGACCGCCTCCTGCAGGTCGGGACGCTCGACTTCGACACGGCGGGCACCGAGGATTCCGACTTCAAGTTCGTGGGGATCGGCGACCCGTCCGATCTGCGGACGCGGATCGACACCGAGTACGTGCGCCGGACGCGCGAGATGGGCTCCGGCCTGCACTGATCACTACGGGTTCCAGGCCTCCCCGCCCGTATCCCACCCGACCAGGCAGAACGGGCCGAGCAGGGCGGCGACGCCTTCGAGCGTCGCGTCGTCGTCGGCCGTGAGCGCCCCCCCGACCACGAGTTCGGCCACCTTCGCACCGTCGTACGCGATCGGGACGGTCGTCACGTCAGCCGTCGGCGCGCCCGTCGCCGGGCCGTCGACCATCGCCCCGTCCTCCGCGAAGCGGATGCCGCAGAAGGCGTCGAACCTCCTGCCGATCGTCGCGACCGTATCGCGGAGGATCTCGTCGGCCTCGCTGTCCTCAACGATGATCCGCTCGACCGCGGCGACCGCTCCCGCCCGGCGGTCGCCGTCGGCCACGGCCACGGCGCGGCCCTCGAACAGGTCGATCGCGCTGCGCTGAGCCTCGCCGATCGCCACCGGCCGCCGGCTGGTGCGTTCGATCTGGACGAGCACCTGCTCGGCGGTAACGAGCAGGTCGCCGCGCTCGTTCGCCGCGGCGAACTGGTAGGTCATGCTCGACGTCCCGATGCGCTCGACGCGGACGTACACCTCGAGCAGGTCGTCGAACCGCGCCGGTGCCTCGTAGGAGACACGGTTCGCCCGCATCACGAACTCACGCCCGTCGTCGGCGCCGTGCAGCAGCCCCAGGTGGCGCAGGTACTCGACCCGCGAGCGGTCGAAGTAGGGCATGTAGCGGCCGTAGTAGACGACGCCCTGCGCGTCGGTCTCGTCGAAGCCGACACGCGTCCGATGGACGAAGCGGAACGGCGGCCGGCGGTCGGTGATCACGCGCGGATCACCCCGAGCACCTCGTCGCGGCGGCGCTCCATCTCCTCCGCGCTGTACGCCTCCAGGTTGAGGCGCAGGAGCGGCTCCGTGTTCGAGGGACGGACGTTGAAGTGCCAGTCCGCAAAGTCGATCGAGACACCGTCGAGGTGGCTGATCTCCGCCCCGGCGCCGAAGCGGTCCTTCAACTCCTGCAACTTCAGCGCCACGTCCCGCACCGGCGTGTTGATCTCTCCGGAGATGTGGTAACGCTCCCGCATCGGCCTGATCAGGGACGCGAGCGAGAGGCCGCGGCGAGAGACCAGTTCCAGCAGCACGAGCGCCGGCACGATCCCCGTGTCGACGCCGTAGAAGTCGCGGAAGTAGTAATGGCCGGAGACCTCGCCGGCGAACTGCGCCTGCTCCTCACGCATCCGCACCTTGATGAAGGCATGCCCGACCCGGCAGCGCACGGCGCGGCCGCCGCAGCGCTCGATGGTGTCGGGCACGCAGCGCGACGCGCGCAGGTCGTAGAGGATGGTTGCGCCCGGATGGCGCTCGAGCGCCGCCTCCGCGAGCAGCGCCGTCATGAAGTCGCCCGGGACGAAGGTGCCCTCGTCGTCGACGAAGAAGCAGCGGTCGGCGTCGCCGTCCCAGGCGATACCGAGGTCGGCGCCCTCGCTGCGGACGCGCGCGATGATGAACTCGCGGTTCTCCTCCAACAGGGGGTTCGGCTGGTGGTGCGGGAAGGAGCCGTCGGGCTCCATGAAGCAGGCGATCGGCCGGATCGGCAGCTGCGGCAGGACCTGCGACAGCATCGTCCCCGCCATCCCGTTGCCGCCGTCGAGGACGACCTTCAGGGGCGAGATCGCAGCGACGTCGACGAGGGACAGCACCTTGGCGGTAAAGCTCTCGAGGACCGGTCGCGTCCCACGCTGCCCCGCGGCGGCCGGTTCCTTGAACGATCCGGCCAGCGCGATCTCGCGCATCTGCTCGAGGCCCGTGTCGCCGCCGACGGGCAGGACGCCGCGGCGCACGATCTTCATGCCGTTGTACTCCGCCGGGTTGTGCGACGCGGTCACGGCGATGCCGCCGTCGTAGCCGTGTTCGCCGACGGCGTGGTAGAGCATCTCCGTGCCTGCGAGCCCGATGTCGTCGACGTCGCAGCCGGCGTCGAGCGCGCCGCGGATGACAGCCTCCGAGAGCGCGGGGGAGGAGAGACGCATGTCGTGCCCGACGGCGATCCGCCGCGGCGAGAAGTGGTCGACGTAGGCGCGGGCAATCCGGTACGCACCGTCCGCGTCGAGCTCGCGCGGGACGATGCCGCGGACGTCGTAGGCCTTGAACACGCGCGGGTCGAGCGTCACCCGAGCAGGCTACACGGAGGCCCAGGCGTCTCGCAGCAGCTGCCAGGTGTCGTCCAGGTGCTGCGCCATCACCCGCACGTCGGCGAGCACCGGCATGAAGTTGGTGTCGCCGTTCCAGCGCGGAACGACGTGGAGGTGCAGGTGGCCCTCGACGCCGGCGCCGGCGCTACGGCCGAGGTTGAGTCCGGCGTTGGCGCCGTGCGGCTTCAGCGTCGCGTCGAGGGCCCGCAGGCAGTGGTCGAGGAGCTGCCACAGCTCGGCCCGCTCGTCGGCGTCGAGGTCCCCGGGCGACGCGAGGTGCCGGTACGGCGCCACCATCAGGTGCCCGTTCGCGTACGGATAGAGGTTGAGCATCGCGAAGCAGTGCGTCCCGCGATGGACGATCAGCATCTCGCGCTCGTCGCCGACCTGTTTGTCGCAGAAGACGCAGTCGACCGCGTTCTCACCCGAGGCCGAGGCCACGTACTGCAGCCGCCACGGCGCCCAGAGTCGCTCCATCGCGGGTAGCGTACCCGTCCGTTGGCGGTGTTCCCCGACATCACGGTGCTCGCCGCGGCGCTCGCCGCGCGCACGCCACGCGAGGCGGTCGGCGCGCGCGCCGCCGTGATGGTGTGCCTGCGCGATCGCGGCGGCGGCCCGGAGGTCCTCGTCGGTCGCCGGCAGGTCCGTGACGGCGATCCCTGGTCCGGGCAGATGGCGCTGCCCGGCGGGCGGCTCGACCATCCCGCCGAGGAGCCACTCGCAGCGGCGGTCCGGGAGACGCGCGAGGAGGTGGGCTTCGACCCGCTCGGGCACGGCCGGCTGCTCGGCTCCCTCGAGCCGGTCGACGGCGGCGCGCGGCGGCTCGTCGTGGCCGCGTTCGCGGCCGAGATCACGACCGCCGTCGAGCCGGAGCCGTCGGACGAGTTGGAGGCGGCCTGGTGGGCGCCGTTCGCGGCCTACGAGGAGCGTCTCGTCCGCGTGCCAGAGGTGCCGTACGAGGTGCCGGCGTTCGTCGGCGCGGGTAGCGACGGCCGCGAGGCCGTCGTCTGGGGCATGACGTACCGCATCCTCGTGTCGGCCCGCCGGCTCGAGCCGTAGACCCTACGGCTTTCCCGCAGCCGCGGCACGGCGTCCCCCTGACGCTGGCGTCAGCCGATCGCCGTAGCGTCAGCAGGGTGAACGGGACGATGGTCGTCTTCAACCTGATCTACGTCGGTCTGTGCGCGATCGGGCTCGTCATCTTCGCGGTGATCTTCCGGTCGACACGTGCCTCGCAGCGGGAGCGTCCGCTCGACATCGCCGGCTGGAAGCGGCGGGAGAACGTCTGGTTCGCCGTCGTCTGCGTCGCGCTCGCCGGGGCGCTGGCGGCCACGATCGTGAAGACGCCGTGGAACGCCGCCGCGCAGGCCGACCGTCAGGTGATCGATGTCGTCGCCGCGCAGTACGGCTTCACGTTCTCCGACGCGACGATCGAGGCTGGACGACAGGTCGAGTTCCGGCTCACCGCGAACGACGTCAACCATGCGTTCGCGATCTACGACCCGGACGGCACCTTCGTCACGCAGGCGCAGATGATGCCGGGTTGGCCGTCGTCGCTGCGGGTGACCCTGGATGAGCCGGGGACGTACGCGGTGCGCTGTTTCGAGTACTGCGGTGTCGGGCACCACCAGATGGTGACGACGTTCGAGGTCGTCCCGTGATCGTCGTCGAGCGGGTCGAGACCGCGACGGAGGACGCGCGGGCGCGGCTGCGGGCACTGGTCGTGCGGTACGTGCTGACCTCGACCGCACTGCTGCTCGTCGGCGGCGCCCTCGGCGGGGTGCTCCGGCAGAGCCAGGCAGATCTGGTGGTGGTGTCGCCCGCCCTCTGGTACGAGCTGATGACGGCGCACGGCCTCGCGACGTTCGTCGGCTGGGCCGCGTTCTGCCTGATGGGCCTGTCGTTCTGGGTGCTGCAGGAATGCGGCTTCGAGGTGCGCGGCTGGGGCTACCGCTGGGCGGTCATCTCCTGGTGGACGATGGTCATCGGCGTCACCGGTGTCGTGATCACGGTGCTGGCGCAGCACTTCGCCGGCTCCTGGGTCTTCCTCTACCCACTCCCGTTCTCCTCGACCGGCCAGTGGACGGAGCTGACGACGGCGCTCTTCTCGCTGTCCGTGATCTTCGTCGGCCTGTCGATCTTCGCGTACTGCTTCGGCGTCCTCGCCGTCGTCACGGGCCCGGACCTGGGCGCCGCACCCGGTGCCGGGTTCGCGAACCGGCTCGGCTGTGCGCTCGGCCTCGGCTACCTCAGGCCGCGGCGCTTCAGCACCGAGCGCCCGCTGCCGTTCGCGGCGATCCCGCTGACGGTGATCGCGATCGACATGATCATCGCGACGCTGCCGCTGGCGGTGCTGCTGCTGCTGATGATCGTCCAGGCGATCCAGCCCTCCGTCACGGTCGACCCGCTGCTCGCGAAGTCGATGCTGTGGTGGTTCGGCCACCCCGTCGTCTACCTGCTGCTGTTCCCGGCCGTGGCGCTGTACTACCACCTGGTACCGCGCCTCGCGGGCCGCGATCTGGTCGCCGGCCACGTGATCGCCGTCGCCTGGTCGATCGCGGTCGTGGCGAACGTGATCATCGGCGCGCACCACATGTACACCGACTTCCCGGAGAACTTCCAGCAGTCGGTCAACACCTTCTCGCAGCCGCTCACCTACGCCGTCACGATTCCCTCCGCGATCTCGCTCTTCTCGCTCGCCTTCACGATGTATCGCTCGGCGTACGACTGGTCGCAGCCGGCCGCGCGGTTCCTCGCCGTCGCGCTCGTGTCCTGGCTGATCGCCGGCCTCCAGGGCGTCGGTCTCGCCACGATCCAGTTCGATGCCGTCGCGCACAACACGCTGTGGATCGTCGGGCACTTCCACAACATGGCCCTGATCCACATCGGGATGGTCATCTTCGGCGCCATCTATGCGTTCCTGCCGGCCCTGACCGGGCGCGACTGGTACTCGCGGCGCCTCGCCGACTGGCACCTCGTGCTGACGGTCGTCGGTGGCTACGGATCGGTCGTGCCGTGGATGTGGCAGGGCCTCGAGGGCGCACCGCGGCGCTTCGCGGTCCTGCCGGGTGAATACCTGAGCGCGAGTCAGATCGCGATGCCGTTCGTGCTCCTGATCGTCGTCGGCCAGGGCGTGTTCGTGTGGAACCTGGCCCGCACGCTCGGCCTCGGCTGGCTCGTGGCGGCCGTCGGTCCGCGCCCGGCCGAGGACGAGCCGGAGCGACCCGGTGAGGCGCTGGCGGCGCTGGTCGCCGCGTGCGGGACGGCGCTCGCGCTGCCGGCCCTCTGGCACAGCCCGTTCCTGTGGGCGCCGCTCGGCCTGCTGCTCGGCTACGTGGCGGTCGCTCTCGGCGCGCGCCGGCAGGGTGCGTGGTCGATGCTGTCGGCAACGCTGCTGCTCGTGGTGGGGCTGGCACTGCAGCTATGACCGCGCTGGCGACGGCGGCCGCGATCGGCGTCGCCGTCGTCATCGTCTGGCTCGGGGTCGGGGTGGCGCGATCGCTCCGTCGCGGCGACGTCGGCGTCGACCTGATCGCCGTACTCGCGATGAGCGCGGCCCTGGCGATCG
>VFJZ01000098.1 GCA_009885805.1 Actinomycetota bacterium | reverse complement strand
CGCTCGCGATCGTGCCGCGAGACGGCGAGCCGGCGATCGTCACGCCAGGGTTCGAGGCCGCCGCCGCGCCGGGCTTCGCCGTGGAACCGTGGGAGGACGGCGACGATCCGCTGCCGCTCGTGCTGCGCCGGCTCGGCGGTGCTCGGCGGATCGCCGTATCCGACCGGACCTGGGCGCGCTACACGCTCGCCCTGCAGGTCGCAACCGGAGCGGAACTTGTCGGCGCCGGGCCGATCCTGGAGCCGCTCCGATCGGTGAAGGATGCGGCGGAGACCGCGGCGCTGCGGGCGGTCGGCGCGGCCGTCGATCGCGTCCTCGGCGAGCTGCCGGCGCTCGACTGGTCCCGACGCACCGAGCGGGCAGTGGCCCGCGACATCGGCGAGCTCCTGATCGGCTGCGGGCACGAACACGTCCACGACGTGATCGTCGGTGCAGGGCCGAACGGCGCGATTCCGCACCACCATCCGTCGGAGCGCCTGATCGAGCGGGGTGACGCGATCGTCGTCGACATCGGCGGCGAGCTCGATGGGTACGTCTCCGACGTCACGCGGATGGTGATCGTCGGCGAGCCACCCGCCGGCTACGCCGCGGTGCACGACGCGGTCGCTGCCGCCCACGATGCCGGCCGCGCCGCAGCCGTGCCCGGCGCGACGACCGGTGCGGTCGATGCCGCCGCGCGCGCCGTACTCGCCGACGCCGGCCTCGGGCCGTACTTCACGCACCGGCTCGGGCACGGCATCGGCCTCGACACCCACGAGGCGCCGTACCTCGCGCCTGGCTCCACCACGGTCCTCGTCGAGGGCATGGCCTTCACGATCGAGCCGGGCGCGTACCTGACCGGTCGCTTCGGCGTCCGCATCGAGGACACGTTCATCCTCGGCGCGGACCGACCGGAGCCGGTGACGCGCGCGTCGCACGAACCCCTGGTGGTCGCGTGAGGGTCGTCGTGATCGGAGCTGGCTTCGCCGGCCTGGCGGCCGCCGATGCGCTCGCGGCCCGCGGCGCCGAGGTAACGGTCCTGGAGGCGCGCGACCGGGTCGGTGGACGCGTCTGGTCGCAGCACCTGGCAAACGGCGCGCTGGTCGAGATGGGCGCCGACTTCTTCGAGGACGACCACGCCACACTGCACGGTCTCGTCCGCCGCTTCGGGCTCACGGTCACCGGCCGCGGTATGGCCTACGCCACGCGCGAGCCACGTGGCGTCGACACGACGGCCGAGGCCGTCGCGGCCGCTGCAGCGCGCGTCCGGGCCGCCGGCACCGTCGTCGAGGCGCTCGCCGCGGCCCCGATCACCGAGGCCGAGCGCGAGGCGATCCGCGCCCGCGTCGAAGTCTCGTGCGGACACGACGCCGCCGAGATCGACGCGGCCGTGCTGGCCGGGTTCGGGTCGAGCTTCGACGGCGCCGAGTCGCGGCGGATCCTGGAGGGGAACGGAGCGATCGCAGCCGGCCTCGCCCGCGCGGTCGGCAGCCGCGTCCGCCTGCAGACGCCGGCCGAGGCGGTCGCGTGGACCGAATCCGGCGTCCGCGTCCGTACGCCCGCCGGCGAGGTGACGGCGGACGCGGCGATCGTGGCCCTCCCGGCCGCCGTCCTGAAGACGCTGCCGTTCGACCCGCCGCTGTCCGCAGCGAAACGCGACGTCCTCGCCGCCCTGCCGATTGCCCAGGCAGCGAAACTCTTCGTCGCGGCGCGCGCGCCGACCGCGCCGAGCGCCGTGCTGTCCGTGCCCGAGCGGTACTGGACGTGGACTGCGCGGGGTGCGAACGGCAACGTCACGCCGGTCGTCAACTGCTTTGCCGGCTCCGCCGCAGCCCTTCGCCGCCTCGAAGTCGACGACGGCCCGGCGACGTGGGTCGAGTCGCTGCGGCGGCTGCGGCCCGATCTCTCGCTCGACGCAGACGACCTGCTGCTCTCGACCTGGACGGAGCAGTGGTCGCGCGGGGTCTACGCCGTCCACACCGGCGCGCTCGGGACGGACGACTGGGACGCACTGACGCGCCGGGAGGGCCCGCTCGTCTTCTGCGGCGAGCACACGCGCAGCGACCACTCGGGCCTGATGGAGGGGGCGCTGCGCAGCGGCCTGCGCGCGGCAGACGAGGCGCTCGGCTAGACTGCGTTCAACAGATGCCGCGAGCGAATGCACCACGACGTCACCTCACCGTGCGCAACGTCCCGCCGATCGTCTCGACCGCGCTCGACCGTGAGCGCGACCTGCGCGGAACCTCCCTCAACCAGACCGTGCTCGACCTGCTCGCGGCGAGCCTCGGCGTCGGAGCCGAACCGCGGGAGAACGGCCTGCGTTCCCTGTCCGGCGACTGGACGGAGGATGAGCACGACCAGTTCGAGGCGAGCACCGCCGGCTTCCGGCACGTCGACGAGGAGATGTGGCGCTGAGCAGGCTGGCGCTCGATACGTCGGCCTACACGCACTTCCGGCTCGGACACGGCGACGCCGTGGAGCACGTCAGCACGGCGACCTGGGTGGGAATGCCGATCGCGACCGTCGCCGAACTGCTCGCCGGTTTCGCGGGCGGCCGACGGCGCGACGTCAACGAGGCCGCTCTCGGCCGGTTCCTCGGTGGGACCGTCGTCGAGGTCATCCCGGCCGACCTGGCGGTCGCCAGGCAGTACGCGGCGATGTACGGCGCGCTGCGCCACGCCGGCACGCCGGTGCCGACGAACGACCTCTGGATCGCAGCTGCAGCGACGACGACGCGCGCCACGGTCCTGACCTTCGACGCGCACTTCACACGCATCCCAGAGGTCGACGTGCTCCTGCTCACACGCTGACATGCCGATCCGCGCGCTGACCTACTCTCCAGCCCGTGATCGACGGGCTGACTCGGATCGTCGGCGCGGGGCACGTCCTGACGGACGAGGCCCAACTGGCGAGCTACGCCTGCGACGGCCTCACCGGCTATCGCGTGTCGCCCCGCGCCGTGGTCCTGCCCGGCTCCACGGACGAGGTGGCGGCGTGCGTACGACTCCTGCACGCCGCGGGCGTTCCGTTCGTCGCGCGCGGCGCCGGCACCGGGCTCTCCGGCGGCGCACTGCCGGTCGCCGAGGGGGTCGTGATCGGCCTGCAGCGCCTGCGCGCGGTGCTGGCGATCGAGATTCCGAACGAGCGCGTCGTGGTGCAGCCCGGCGTCACCAACCTCGGTGTCTCCGAGGCCGTCGTCGAGCATGGCTACTACTACGCGCCCGACCCGTCTAGCCAGCAGGTCTGCACGATCGGCGGCAACGTGGCCGAGAACTCCGGCGGCGCGCACTGTCTGAAGTACGGCTTCACCGTCCATCACGTCCTCGCCGTCACGTTCGTGACGGCCGACGGGCATGTCGCGCACCTCGGCCACACCGCGCCGGACGGTCCGGGGCTCGATCTACTCGGGGTCGTGATCGGCTCCGAGGGTACGCTCGGAATCGTCACCGAGGTGACGCTGCAGATCCTGCCGAAGCCGCAAGCCGTCGACACGCTGATCGCGGCGTTCGACTCCACGGACGCCGCCGGCGACGCCGTCTCCCGGATCATCGCGGCGGGCGTCGTCCCGGCCGCGATCGAGATGATGGACCGCGTCACGATCGAGGCGGCCGAGCAGGCCGTCCACGCCGGCTATCCCGACTGCGAGGCGCTGCTGCTGGTCGAGCTCGACGGGCCCGAGCCGGAGGTGGCGTCACTCGCGCCCGCGATCGACGCGCTCTGCCGGGCCGCCGGGGCGACCGAGATCCGGCGCGCCGCGACGCCCGACGAACGCGCCCGGATGTGGCGCGGCCGCAAGGCCGCGTTCGCCGCGATGGGCCGCGTCTCGCCCGACTACTACGTCCAGGACGGCGTCATCCCACGCACGCGGTTGCCAGAGGTCCTGCGCGGGATCCGGGCGCTGGAGGCCGAGTACGGCCTCCGCGTCGGCAACGTCTTCCACGCCGGCGATGGCAACCTGCATCCGCTCGTGCTCTACGACCGGGCCGAGGCGGGCGCCTCCGACCGGGCGCTCGCACTGGCCAACCGTATCCTCGAGCTGTGCGTCGACGCTGGCGGATCGATCACCGGCGAGCATGGCGTCGGCCACGACAAGGCCTGCTCGATGCCGCGGATGTTCACCGATGCTG
>VFJZ01000074.1 GCA_009885805.1 Actinomycetota bacterium | reverse complement strand
AGGGCGAGGCAGACCTCGTCGGTGTCGGGCTGGCCCTCGCCGGCGGTGCCGCCTGGGCCGTGTTCATCCTCGCCGGCCGCCGCGCCGCGCCAGGCGCCGCGCCATCGCACGCGGCGCTGGCGTTCCTCGCGATCGCGGCACTCCTCCTGACCCCACCGGCGATCGCCGCCGGCGGCTTCCCGGTTACCGATCCGCGCGCGCTGGTGACGATCGTGCTCGGCGGCGCCGTTGGCGGCGGCATCGCGTTCTGGGCCGAGATGTACAGCATGGGACGCCTACCGACGCGGAGCTACAGCATCCTGCAGGCCGGCTGGCCGGCGATCGGCGTGATCGTCGGTGTCGCCGTGCTCGGCGATCGGCCAACGGCGATCGCGCTGGCCGGCGTCGCCTGCGTGTCGCTCGCCGCCGCACTGGCGATCCAGCAGGCGCCCGTCAGCGCTGAACGCGCTCGAGACCCAGGTACTCGCGGACGTTCTCGGCGTCGTGCCCGACCGCCACCAGCTCGTAGAGAGGCTTCGGACTCTTGAGCGTCTTGCGGAGCTCCAGCCGGCCGATCGTGATCTCGTGGCGTCTGCAGAACGTGAGTAGCCGATCACGGTCGGTCGACAGCAACCGCCAGATCTCCTCCTGACGCCGCTGGTCGAAGTCGGGGTAGAAGCCGACGCGACCGTCGATCGCCTGCTGGACGGCCTGGTTGTAGTCGCCTCGGTAGTCGTCGATCGTCACAGTCGCAGGGTAGCGGAGCACCTCCTGCCAGACGCGGCACGGAACCTTGCGATACCGTGACGACCGCCGGACGGTAGGCTTCCGCGCCATGGCCCTCGTCGACCTGACCCTGCCCCGCTGGGGCGCTGCGATGGAGGACGGCACCGTCACGCGCTGGCTGCTGGCGGTGGGCGAACGGATCGAGGCCGGCGACGTCGTCTGCGAGGTGGAGACCGAGAAGGTCAACGCCGAGGTCGAGGCGCCGACGTCCGGACGGCTCGCCGAGATCCTCGTCTCGCCGGGGACGACCGTTACCGTCGGCACGCCGATCGCACGCATCCAGGAGGAAGAGTGACCGCAGCAGCAGTCCGTTTCGTGGCCCCGTCGGGAGATGTGCGCATCGGCCGTCTCGACGGTTCGACGATCACCGACGCCGGGCCCGCAGGCCCGGGCGGGTTCGTGCCCGACCCGGGCGGCTGGGAGCGCATCGCCGCCGCCAGCGGCGCCGCGTATCAGGCCGACGCGGTCCGACAGCTGCCGCCGGTGTCGCCGTCGAAGGTCATCTGCATCGGGTTGAACTACCGGGACCACGCGAAGGAGTCGGAGCTGGCGATTCCGGAGGTGCCGATCATCTTCACGAAGTGGCCGACCTGCCTGATCGGGACTGGCGAGGCGATCGTCCTGCCGCCCGAGGAGACAAGGCCGGACTACGAGGCCGAGATGGCGATCGTCTTCTCGGAACGGTTCACGAGAGCGAGCGGCGCCGAGGCGCGGGCGAAGGTCGGCGCCTACTGCGCGTTCCACGACGTCTCCGGACGACGCTTTCAGCTCGAGACGCCGCTGCGCCAGTTCGACCTCGGCAAGTCGATCGATACCTTCGGTCCGATCGGGCCGCTGGTGCCCGCGGCCGGCGTCGACCTCGGCGCGCTCGACGTCAGCTGCACCGTCTCGGGCGAGGTGCTGCAGCACTCGAACACCCGCAACCTGATCTTCGGC
This sequence comes from Actinomycetota bacterium, assembly GCA_009885805.1. Classification (GTDB taxonomy): domain Bacteria; phylum Actinomycetota; class Thermoleophilia; order Gaiellales; family F1-60-MAGs149; genus VFJZ01. The sequence goes on along the minus strand of VFJZ01000074.1, from coordinate 4,465 downwards.
GTCGAGGCGCTGATCGAGTACGTCTCGACGCTGGTCACGATCGAGGCGGGTGACGTCCTCATCACCGGCACGCCCGGCGGCGTCGGCGACGGCCGCGATCCGAAGCGATATCTGGTACCCGGCGACGTCGTCGAGGTCGCCGTGTCAGGAGCGCCCGTGCTGACCAATCCGGTCGTCTCGGCTTGACCGACGCCGCCGCGGGCTGAGCTGGACGCAGTGGGTCACGTCGACCTCTCCCACGTCTCGTACTTCCTGCCGGACGGGCGCGCCCTCCTCTACGAGGTCTCGTTCCGCGTCGGCGACGGCGCGAAGGCGGTGCTCCTCGGCGCGAACGGCACCGGGAAGACGACCCTGCTGCGGATGATCGCCAATGACCTCGAGCCGGCCGAGGGAACGATCACCCGCTCCGGCGGACTGGGCGTGATGCGCCAGTTCGTCGGGTCGGTCCGCGATTCCACGACGGTGCGGGCCCTGCTCGCGTCGGTGGCGCCGCCGGCGGTCGCCGCGGCCGCGCACACCCTCGCCGCCGCGGAGAAGTCGGCGGGGAGCGGCGGCGATGCCGCCCAGATCGCGTACGCGCAGGCGATCGCCGACTGGACGGACGCCGGCGGCTGGGAGGCCGAGGTCCTCTGGGAGACCTGCATCCGCGAGGCGATGGGGTTGACGCTGGCGGCGGCCGGCGACCGCCCCGTCTCGACGCTCTCCGGCGGAGAGCAGAAGCGGCTGGTGCTGGAGGCGCTCCTGCGTGGCGACGACGAGGTGCTGCTCCTCGACGAGCCGGACAACTACCTCGACGTACCGGCGAAACGCTGGCTCGAGGAGCGCCTCCGGCAGACGCCGAAGACCGTCCTCTACGTGTCGCACGACCGGGAGCTGATCGCGGCGACGGCGGAGCGGATCGTCACGGTCGAGTCCCGCTCCACCTGGACGCACGGCGGCCGCTTCGCAACCTACCGCCAGGCGCGGGACGATCGGATCGAGCGCCTCGAGGAGCTCCGGCGACGGTGGAACGAGGAGCACGAACGACTCAAGCAGCTCGTGCGGACGCTCCGCGTTCAGGCCTCGATCTCGCCGGACATGGCGAGCCGCTACCGCGCAATGCAGACGCGCCTCGCGAAGTTCGAGGAGGCCGGGCCGCCGCCCGAACCGCCCCGCGACCAGACGATCCGGATGCGCCTGAAGGGCGGTCGCACGGGTGTCCGCGCGATCACGTGCGAAGCACTCGAGCTGACGGGGCTGATGCTCCCGTTCTCGACCGAGGTCTTCTACGGCGAGCGGGTCGCTGTCCTCGGCGCGAACGGCGCCGGCAAGTCCCACTTCCTCCGGCTGCTGGGCGGGGAGGCGGTCGACCACGAGGGCGTGGCGAGGCTCGGCGCGCGGGTCGTGCCCGGCCTGTTCGCCCAGACCCATCACCGGCCCGACCTCGCGCGCACATCGCCGCTCGAGACGTTGCGACGAGAGGCGCTGGAGCGCGGTCAGGCGATGGGCGCGCTCACCCGCTACGGTCTCGGTCAGCAGGCCGAGCAGCCGTTCGAGACGCTGTCAGGCGGGCAGCAGGCCCGTCTTCAGATCCTGCTCCTCGAACTGGGCGGCGTCACGCTGCTGCTCCTCGACGAGCCGACCGACAACCTCGACCTCGAGAGCGCGGAGGCGCTCCAGGAGGCGCTCGATGCCTTCGACGGCACCGTCCTCGCGGTGACGCACGACCGCTGGTTCGCCCGCAGCTTCGACCGGTACCTCGTGTTCGGCGCCGACGGCCGCGTTTACGAGTCGCCAGAACCGGTCTGGGACGAGACACGGCCGCTCAGATGAGGGTGAGCGCGAGGCGGCCGAGCGCCTGCAGGCGGTCGACCTCGGCGGCCTGGAACGGGAACGTCTGGTGGCGGGCGACGACGATCACGAGTTCCGGCCCGTCACCGACCGGCACGCCGAGCGCCGATCCGGCGGTCGGCTCGTGGAACGCCGCCCGCCTGGTCGCAAGGGCGTCCGCAGCTACGGCCTCGAGGCCGGCCGTGGTCTGTGCCGCCGCCAGCAGCTCGCCGGACGCGCTGCGATAGACGGCGCCCGAATCGGCGCCGACGAGTCGGACCGCCGCCGTGAGCAGCGCCGCCGGCGACGGGGCGGCAAGCAACGCACCGCAGGCGTCCGCCATGGCCAGCCCGGGGTCGGGCAGGTCGCCGTGGGAGCGGCGGCCGAGGAGCAGGAATTCCTCATCGAGGGCCCGCAGCGCCCGGTCGAGGTCGCCGCCGTGCACCAGCACGTCCGCGATGCCGAGGTCGTCGCGGTGCCCGATGATCTCGATCGAGAGGATGTCGACGCCGCAGGCCGCCAGACAGCGGGCGAAGACGGCGAGTCCGCCAGGCCGATCGGGCGTCGCCACGCGCAGCAGCGTCCAGTCGTGCCGGGTCAGAGCCGCGCGCTCCATGACGGGACTCTACTCTCCGTCCGTGGCCCCGCGCATCTTCGTCGGGCTGCCGCTCGAGGCGGAGGCCGGCCACGAGCTGGCGGCGTTCGCGCGGCGGGAGCTCGGTGGGCTGCCGGTCCGGCCCGTGGAGCCGGCGCAACTGCACGTGACGCTCGTCTTCTGCGGCGAGGTGGACGGCGTTCGTGTGGACGAGATTGCCGCGATCGTGGAGGAGGAGACACCGTACGACCTGTCCTGGACGCTCGTGCCGACCGGCGTCAGGCAGCTCGCCTCGGTCGTCGCCGTCACCTACGAGGCGCCGGCCGAGATGATCGCCGTGCGCCGCTCGCTCGAACGGCGACTCGTCGCCGAGGGCCTCGCGACGAGTGACGGCCGGCGCTGGCTGCCGCACGTGACGATCGCGCGCGGGCGCCGTGGTGCGCGCTTCCGGGCACCCCGGTCGGCGCCGCCACCGCTGCCGCTCGAGGGAGCGGAGATCGTCGTCTACGAATCGCATCAGGAAGCGACGGGGACGACGTACGAGCGGCGCGCCACCAGCCCGCGCTCGGCAGCGTAGTCAGCGTGTCGCAAAGGTGCGCGGCACCATTGCGACACCGCTCAGGCCGCCGGCAGCTCCTGCACGAGCGTCGCGACCGGCGCGAACGGGTCGTCCGTCCGCGCCAGCACGTCCGCGGCCGTGAACGACAGATCGGCCACTGTCCGCGCGGCTTCGACCTCGGGCCACGTCACCGGCGCCGACACGACCGGTGTCGCCATCGCGCGCAGCGAGTAGGCGCAGATCGTCGTCTTCGTCGGATGGTTCTGGGCCCAGTCGACGAGCACCTTGCCGACGCGAAGCTCCTTCGTCATGGTCGACACGACACGATCAGGCGCCGTCCGCTCGAGGGCCAGCGCGACCGTCTGCGCGAAGGCGCGCGTCGCGGCGAACGGCGTCGCGCTGTTCAGCGGTACGTAGACCTGCAGCCCCTTCGAGCCGGACGTCTTGACGAAGCAGCGCAGCCCGACACCGTCGAGCATGTCCCGCAGGTCGAGCGCGAGGCGCGCGCAGTCGACGACATCGGCCGGCGCCCCCGGGTCGAGGTCGAACACCACGACCGAGGCGATCTCGGGGGCCGCGGCGCGGGCCAGCGACGGGTGCAGTTCGACGCTCGCGAGGTTCGCCACCCACACCAGGGCCGCGAGGCCGTCGACGACGCAGTAGGGGATCTTGCCCGCGGCGCGCTGGATCCAGTCGGGCGCGTGCGGCGGGCAGCGCTTCTCGTAGAAGTGACCGGCGTCGACGCCGTTCGGATATCGCTTCAACGTCAGCGCGCGCCCGCTGAGCTGGGGCAGCAGGCGATCGGCGATCCGCACGTAGTAGTCGATCACCTCGCCCTTCGTGAAGCCGCACGCGGGATAGAGAACCTTGTCGAGGTTCGACACTGCGACCTGGCGACCGCCGATCTCGACCAGCGTGCGCTCCGCAGCCAGGTCAGGCCTCGACCTTCTCCGTCCGCCGCGCCTTGGCCGCAGCGAGACTCGCTTCGAGTGCCGCCATCAGGTCGACCGCCGTCGGCGCCGCCGGCGCCGCCGGCTCGACCACGATCTCGTGCCCCTCGGCCTTGCGCTCGATCATCGCGAGCAGCTGGTCGCGGTACGTGTCGCGGTACTTCGCCGGCTCGAAGACGGCCGACAGCGACTCGATCAACTGCTTCGCCATCGCGACCTCGCGCTCGCCGGCCTCGATCTCGGTGCCGGGCAGCCCCTCCAGCTGGTCGCGCGGGACGATCTCGTCCGCGAACCGCATCGTCGCCATCGTCAGGGTCTCGCCGAGTGGCCGGATCGCGGCCAGGTACTCCTTCGAGCGGAGCGCCACGCGGCCGATCGCGACCTTGCCCTCGCCCGCCATCGCCGCATGCAGGAGCGAGTATGCCTTCGCCGCCAGCTTGTCGGGCACGAGGTAGTAGGAGTTCTCGTAGAACAGCGGGTCGATCTCGGCCTGGTCGACGAACTCCTCGATCTCGATCAACCGCGACGCCTTCGGCGCGATCGCGTCGAGCT
>VFJZ01000023.1 GCA_009885805.1 Actinomycetota bacterium | reverse complement strand
TCGTCGGTAGCTTGAGTTCGCGGGCGTGGGCGCGGATCAGCGCCTCGAGCGCCTCGGGATGGCCGCCCATCAGTGGTCTGCTCGTCCGAGCAGGGCGTCGTAGCCGCCCGATCAAACGCCGCGACCGACTCGGCGGCCTGATCCACCACCGAACCGCCGCCTGACCAGAATCCGACGTTTTGGCACCCCTCAGGCGGCGCCGGAGTCGCTCGATGACTGGGTCACCCCGAGCGTGCGATGCGCTCCAACACGACCCGCTCAGCGGGCGACACAACGAGCGGCGGAGCAGCAGACCGAGGCATACCGAGCAGTACCACACCAATACGCGGTCACATCACTCGGGACGGGTACGCGGTGCGGTTGCCGGGACATTTTATGTGGTCAGCCGCGCTGCTCGGCGAGGCCGAAGTAGGCCTGCGCCTGCGTGTGGTCGGCGAGGTCGTCCATCTCGACCCAGTGCAGGCCGGTGATGTCGACGGCCCGGAACGGCAGGCCCGCACGGACGACCTCGTCGTACGCCACCTCGTAGTAGTTCTGATGGTTGGCAGGGTCGACCATCATCGCCTCGAGGCTCTCGAACAGCGCGGTGCTGGTGGCGCGGGAGATGCGCTCGATGCCGATCGACTCACCGATGGCGTGGTCGACGGGCAGCCGGTTGCCGATCCGGACGACCTCGCCACGCTCGTTGCAGATCACCTTGATGACCTCCTCGCCGATGTCGGAGCGGTCGATGCAGACGTAGCTCGGCCCCTCCTCGAGCGCGAGCAGCCGGTCGAGCACCTCGTCGTCGAAGATGACGTCGCCGTCCAGCTTGATGAACGCCTCGCCGCTCAGGTGCTCGCGCGCCACCAGCAGCGAGCAGCCGGTGTTGGTCGTGAGGAAGTGCTCGTTCGTCACGTACGTGACGTCGATGTCGGGGAACCGTTCGCCGATGTAGCAGCGGATGGTGGTCTCCATGAAGCCGCAGACGACGACGAACGACGAGATGTCGGCGCGCAGCAGCTTGGTGATCATGTGTTCGAGCACGGTGCTGTCGCCGATCGGCAGCAGCGACTTGGGCGAGTCGATGGTGAGCGGGTGCAGGCGCCGGCCGGCGCCGGCCAGGAGGATGAGTGCCTTCATGACGGCGATTCCTTACTTGCGGAGTGGATAGGTCAACGACTCGGGGCGGCTGACGAGTTGGCTGCCGCGGCCGACGAAGCGCACGAGGGCGATCACGAGCTGCCCGATGCCGAAGAGCCAGCACCACAGGTCTGGCCGGTGTAGCAGCGCGGCCAGCGCGCCGAAGGTGATGTGCTCCGACTCGTCCAGCGCGAACACCGCACGGTGGCGGAACCACAGCCAGCCGAGCCGCTGCCGCAGGTTCTTCCGGGCGGCCCGCTCGACGTCCAGCGTGGCGTACAGCTCGCGGCGCCTTGTCGACGACTTCGCCAGGTACTCGGCGTCGCGCTGCATCGCGCCGAACATCGTCTCGAGCTTGATGTAGTACCGGAACAGGAACCCGAAGCACGACCCGAAGCCGAGCACGAAGTAGTACGCCTCGCCGGTCAGCCGGTAGGCGGCGATCGCCATCGCGAGGTTGATCACGCCGACCTTCAGCACGTCGAGCGTCTTGTCGAGGTAGTCGCCGATCGCCGACGTCTGCGCCGTGTAGCGCGCGAGCTGCCCGTCGAGGCAGTCGAGCACGTAGGAGACCGGCAGCAGCACGGCCGCGGCGACGCTCCACCAGCCGCCCGCGACGATCAGGCCGGAGGCCACGACGTACAGCGCGAACGAGCCGAGCGTGACCATCGTCGGCGTCAGTCGCCTGATGCGGCTCGCAGCCTCGAGCAGCAGCGTGTTGGCGAGGCGCGGGTACCAGAGGTCGCCCCAATTGCTGAAGTAATTCGGCTCGACGACCGCGGCGCGCGCGGGCCGCGGGTCAGGCGACGCCATGGACCGCCGCCTGCTCGCCGAACACCGGGCCGGCAACCGCGAGCGCGGGGTCGCGCAGCATCTTGCGGAGCTGGCGGACGGCGTACGCCGTGTCCGTGGGACGCAGGGCGCCGATGTGGCCGACCTGGAAGATCCGGTCCTTCAGCGCGCCCTTGCCGTTGTAGATGACGATGCCCTTGCGCTTGAACGCCCGCGTCAACTGGCTGAAGGTGAGGTGCTCCGGCAGCTCGATGCACGTGATCACGTTCGAGGTGGCACCGTCGTAGGCGGCGTAGGTCAGACCCATGCGCGCCACCTGCCGGCGCGTGTAGAGCGCCCGCTGCCGAATGGTCTCCTGGAACCGCTCCACGCCCAGTGCGGTGATCTCCCGGAGCGATGCATGCAGCGAGATGAACACGTGCACGGCAGGGGTGTTCGGCGTCTGCGTGAAGTTGCGCATGTAGTAGAAGTGGTTGTAGAGGTCGAGGTAGTGCCCGGCGCCGGACCGGGCGGTGAGCGTGTCGAGCAGCTCGGAGCGGACGACCAGGATCCCTACCCCGGGCATCGCGGACAGCGCTTTGCCCGACGCGCCGACCAGGACGTCGATACCCCATTCCCGGGCGCGGATTTCCTCGGCACCGATGCTTGAGATCGCGTCGACCGAGACGATCGCGCCGTTGGCGTGCGCGAGCGCCGCGATGGCGGCGACCGGGTTCAGCATGCCGGTGCTGGTCTCGTGGTGGACGACGGCGACCATGGAGTACTGCCGCGACTCGAGCGCCGCCGAGACCGCGTCCAAGTCGATCGGTGTCTGCCAGGCGAACTGCAGGTGATCGACGTCGGCGTTGTGCAGCGTCGCGACGGCGAACAGCCGCTCGCCGAACTCGCCGTTGCTGATGATGAGCACTGGGCCGCGGCTGCCGAGGCTCGACAGGACCGTCTCGTTGGCGGCCGTGCCGGAGCCGGTGATGAGCGCCACCTCGTAGGTGTCGTCGGCGCCGACGATAGGCCGCAGCAGCTCCGTGCTCTCTTCCAACACGGCGGAGAAGTCGGCCTCTCGATGGCCCATATTCGCGCTCCCTACAGCGCGGCGCACGGTTTTCGAGAGCAGCACGGGGCCCGGACAGAGGAGGATCGTCCGGGGCTTGTTCGTCTTACGCATGAGCTCGCCGTCCTTGTTCTTGCGTGGTAAGCAGAAGTGCAAGCTCTGGCAGTGCCTGTACACCCACCGAGATGGTCGGTCGTGGCGCGGTCGCTCCTCCTGCGGCGACCCGGGTTGCGTGTCGTGCGTCGGCGGTGCGGCTGGAGCCGGCAACCGCGCGTTCGAACTCGACCTACGTCGGCCGATACGCCATCGGCCGGTTCCCGCGCGTCCGAAAACCGCCGCAGCAGGCATTCTTGCACCGATTGTCACGACGTGCGCCGGCTGACCCCCTCCCGCTGGCCGACGACGAGCAGGTCGCGCGGGTGCCACACCAACCGGGCGTCGCCGGGCCGCAGCACGATGGTCGCGGTCTCCGAGGGTTGCTCTCGCGCTTCCGCGATCGGAGCTAGTGTTCGGCTGGCCGTTCCTGCCGTGTGATGCGAGGCGGGACGTCTCAGGCGGAGGGACTGCGGCTGCGAAGCGCGGAGCCGGGACTGCGACGTCCGCGTCTCGGGGCCGCTCGACGAGCCCGGAGTCGTGGTGACTCGGCGAGATGCTAGTGGCAGGCGCCGGTGCCGGAGTCGTCCGCTCGGCGTGGAGAGATCACGGGACTAGCGGCCGATACCCACTGACGGCGTCTGCGAGCGCGGCCGGTGTCGCGCTACGCTCCGCCGATGCCTGATCACGTTGACGTCGTCGTGGCAGCCGGAGCGCCATGGGGCGGAACCGTCGCCGCCGGCCAGCTGTTCGAGATCGTCGATCTCGAGGGCCGTCAGGGCGTCGATTTCCTCGCCTACTCGGCCGCGGATCCGCTCGAGCGCTACAACGCGCCCAACACCGTCAAGAAGGCGGCGACGCTCTACCTCACGACGGGCCACCAGTTGCTCTCCGACGTCGCGCGTCCCCTGCTGACGATCGTCGAGGACAGCTGGGGCCTGCACGACACGATCGGGGGCTGCTGCTCGGAGCCGTCGAACGCCGCGCTGTACGGCGTCGCAGGGCGGCCCGGGTGTCGCGAGAACCTCCTCGCGGCGCTGGAGCCGCTCGGCCTCGGCCGGCGCGATCTCGTCCCGAACGTGAACTTCTTCTGCCAGGTGCCGGTGCTCGACGACAACCGGCTCCTCCCTCGCACGTTCGCTCCGGCCTCGTCGAAGCCGGGTGATCGCATCGTGCTGCGGGCGGAGATGGACGTCATGATCGCCGTCTCGAACTGCCCGCAGGTGCTGAATCCGGCCACCGGCGGGCGTCCGACGCCGATCCGCCTCCGCGTCTCCGACGGATGACGGAACCGGCTGGGTCAGCGCGATCTGCCGGTTGAGATCACCGAGCGCCCGACCGGAGCGTGGAACGCACGGCAAGCACGGAACCTCGCGAGCGCCGTGCCGTTCGGACGGCACGCCCTGCGCAGGCCATGCGTGCCTCGTCGCCGCTGTTCGCTGACCGCGGCGCGTGCCGACGCCGGCCTCATCCGAGGCGGGGGCGCACCCGATGCGCATCCACTGGGCCGAGAACCGGCCGTAAAGCGGCGTGTATGACCGGGAGGAGGCGGGCACGAATGCCCTGCATGACGGCGGCTTTCGTCGCCTTCCGTACCACCCGGTGTGAGCCCCTTAGGCCAATGGCAAGGAGGGGGTCAGCGGTTCGAGTCCGCTAGAGGGCTTGTCGGGAAAAGCCTGCAATTGGGCAGGTTCCTGCCGCGATCCCCGTGGGTGGTTCGGGGTCCGCGGGAACATTGCGGGAACGGCGGTGTTCCCGCAGCGTTCCCGCGCGTGTTGCTTCGAGCAGCGGAAGCCCAGCAGTGGTGCGGGTTTCCGGCGACTTGACCTGAAGGGTGTCTTTATCCGGATTCGGCGCCTCAGGCAGCGGCTCGGTGGTACTCGTGGACGAGCCCGCCGAGTCGATCACGACGCGCGATCGGGCCGTGCTCGAGGCGGGGTGGCGGGTCGGGGGGCTGGAGCGCGAGGCCGCGATGGGGACGCTCCTGGTTGTAGTGCTGGAGGTACTCGACGAGGACGCGGCAAAGGTGATGCTCGTTGTGGATCAGGATCCAGTCGAGGCACTCGCTGCGGATTGTCCGGACGACGCGTTCGGCGTAGGCGTTCGCGACGGGCGCGCGGATCGGCGTGAGGATCACGCGGATCGCTTCGCTCGTGAAGATCGAGTCAAACCGTCGGTGAACTTCGCGTCGCGGTCACGGATCAGGAACCGGAACGGCTCAAGCAGGCCGGCGATCGCGAGGTTCCGCGCTTGCTGGGCGACCCAGGCACCGGTCGGGTTCGTCGTGATCCCGGCGAGGTGGACGCGGCGGGTGTCGTGCTCGATGAAGAACAGCACGTAGAGGCGCCGCAGCAGGATGGTGTCGACGCAGAAGAGGTCGCAGGCGAGGACGCCCGATGCCTGGGCGGCGAGGAATGCGCGCCAGGTCGGCGCGTCGCGTCGTGGGGCTGGCTTCAGGTGCGCGGAGCGCAGGACGCGGCGGATCGTGCTCGCCGACGCGACGATGCCGAGCTTGGTGAGTTCGCCGCTGAGATCCGCTGGTAGCCCCAGCGCGGGTTCTCCCGGCGCGATCCGCACGACCAGGTCGCGCGTGGTCGGGTCGACCGGTGGACGCCCAGGGCTGCGGTGCGGGGTGGCGCCAACGACGCCGAGCAAGGTCGCGGTGCCAGCGCATCAGCGTCGCGGCGTTATCGCCAGCCCGACCCGCCGATCGGCTGGCAGGAGCCGGGCGAGGGCGGGCGACGAGCCGCAGCGTCACCACGAGCGCCAAGTAGAGGAAGCGCAGAGCCATCCCGGCATCCTGCCGACGTTCGGCGACCCCCGCTCCAGAGCCGAATCCGGATTCTGGCACCCTTCAGGCGCTCGTGCTCTGCAGCGAGCCCCACGAAGGGCGAAGCGCGCTGGCCGGCCGGCTCGGCGCGGACATCGTGATCGACCCCGCCGCCGACGACCCGGTCGCGGCCGTGATGGAAGCCACCGGTGGCCGCGGCGCAGACGTCGTGATCGAGGCCGTCGGGAGCATCCCGACGTACCGGCAGTCGTTCCAGATGGTGCGGCGCGGCGGCACGGTGCTCGCGTTCGGCGCGGCGCCGAGTGGCGAGACGCTGGAGTTGCGCCCGTTCGACATCTACGCGCGCGAGCTGACCGTGCTCGGCTCCTACGCCGCCACGTACGGGACGTACGAAGGACGCCATCGCGCTGATCGCGTCGGGCCGCGTCGAGGTTGACTCGGCCATCTCCGACGTCTATCCGCTCGATCAGATGGACGCTGCGATGGCCCGCCTGGCGACGGACCGCTCCGTCGTCAAGCTCCAGATCCGGCCCTGATCGCCGGCTACCCGGCGTACGCCTCGTCGACCGCGCGGCGGAGGTTCGTGATCGCCATCTCGGTGTAGCGGTCCTTGAAGTCGTCCGCGCCTCCGCCTTTGATCGAGAGGAACGGATCGCCCGCCGCCGGCAGCAGCTCGAAGTTGAGGATGCCGTCGAAGTCGATGTCGCGCAGTGCGCGCGCTGCCGCCGGCATGTCGGTGTGGCCGACACCGGGCGCCGCGCGGGTCGAGTCGGCGACGTCGAGGTGCCAGAGAAGGGGCCCGGCGTTGCGGATCGCCTCGCACGGGTCGAGCTCCTCGATGTTCATGTGGAAGAGGTCGCCCTTGACGCCGACGTTCGGGTGGTCGACGTCGCGCGCCATCTGGACGGCCTGGTCGAGACGGTTGATCAGGTACGTCTCGTAGCGGTTCCACGGCTCGATCACGATGCGGATGCCGCGCTCGGCGCCGGCCTCGGCCGCCGCGCGGATGGTCTCGCGGGCCCACTCCCACTCCTGCTCGAGCGGTGCCTCCGGTGCGATCTTCATGCAGGCGGTCGGCGTGATCGGGATGACCTCGACGCCCACCTTCTCGAAGTCGTCGAGCATCCCGAGGATGTAGCTGCGCGCGGCCGCCCGAGTCTCCGCATTCGAGCTGACGACGTCGGTCGCCGGGCCGTAGAGCATGCAGATCGACGCGGGTTTGACGCCGTGCTGCTTGTGGAGGCGGTTGATCTCGTCGACGTCGAATCTTTCCGGGTCGCCGAGCAGTTCGACGGTGTCGTACCCGTAGCGGGCGACGCGCTCGAAGGACGTCGCGAGGGGCTCGTCGCCGTAGGGCAGGACGCTGTAGCCGTAGCGGATCATCGGTGGTTCCTCTC
>VFJZ01000037.1 GCA_009885805.1 Actinomycetota bacterium | reverse complement strand
CGTCGAGCGCTCGCGCGATCTGATCGTCAAACGGGCCCGGCGCGTTGTGCGTGCGCGCCCAGCGTGCGGCGTCACGGAGCTCGGCCGGTGTCGGCTCGAGCTGCTGCAGATCGGTGAAGTCGCGTGGCTCCTGACGATCCGCCAACGCATACAGCTTGAAGAAAACCTGGTCGACGCGCGAGGCGAACGACACGCGCAACACCGACCCGTAGTCGCCGCCAGTCAGCCGATCGGTGAAGCCGGCCGGCAACCCGAGGTCGAGCAGGCCGGTCGGGCCGGCGTTCAACCAGGTCTTCTCAAGCCCCAGGTCCCGCGCCACCGTTGCCGCCGCCTTCGCGACAGCCTCCGGCAACGGCTCCGCGGACACCAGCGCGCCGCCCTTCACGATCGCCACCACGTCGACATCTCGCGTCGTGCCGTGTTCGCGCCGCGCGGAGCGCGAACACGGCCAGCGACGCCCCGGGACGTTTCGTTCGAGACGGGGCGGGGCGGCGCTCCCTCCGTGGTGCCGTTGCGGCGCCGGGCAGGCCGGGCCACTGCCGTACCCGGATAACCCGTCAAGCAGTGCCCGCTCGGACATCTCGTCCCGCTCGGCGTGCGGCAGGACGTCCCAGAAGTCGCGGAACCCGATGATCCGCTCGCGATGCGACGGCGGCCGATCATGCGGCGGCGATCCTGGAGCGGGCCGGGCGGCGGTAGGCCGGTTCGACCTACGCGGCCGCCAGCGGCGCCGACCGCGCGGGTGCCGGCACGCGGATCGCCATCGTGATGCTCACGGCGACGATCCAGATCAGGGCGAGTAGGAAGGTGGGCGGGGCGCTCATCGCGAGCGGTACGGTAGCGAGCACCAGCGGTGCGGTGACGGCGGCGAACCAGCCGGTCCAGCGCGGCAGGCACGACGTGGCGAGGATCACGCGAGCCGCGGCGGCCAGCATGACGGCGTCGAGCGCCCACGTCAGCACGAACGCGGCCCCGTTCATGTCGACGAGCGCCGTCGCGAGCTCGTCGGACACGCCGCTCGATCCGGCCCGCCACGCGAGGGCGAACATCGGCGCGCCCGAGGCCAGCTTGACGCACGCCGACAGCGAGCCCATGACCAGCACGAGCCACGGCAGCCATGAGCGGCGGTCGGCCTCACGGAGGCGCCACGCGAGCACGACGACGAACACCGGGAAACACAGCAGCGCCAGCAGCTCGACGAAGGCCATCGACCACTCGTAGGTGCCGGGCGGATGCGTGCGCCACCAGGCGCCGATCGCCTGGCTGGAGGCGAAGGAATCGGGCGATCCGGGGCCGAGGACGTCGTTCCCGAGCACGGCGAGGACGACGTAGACAACGCCGGTGAGCGCGCCGATGCGATCGATCAGTCGATTGGACATACCGACGATTCTGCCCGGCCCAACCGAGCCGCGCCACGGCCGTGCAGGCGAACTGCGACTCCGCCTCGTGGCGGAGGTACGCCGTCGCGGGTCCTCCTCCCGGCGGATGGTCAGCGGGCCGGCTGCGCGCTACCTTCAACCGGTGGCCCTGCGTCTCCGTCGTGTGCTCGCGCTCCGCTCCGCCCAGGTGGCCGGTGACGCGGCGATCGCCGCCGTCGTCCTGCTCGGATCGCTGATCGAGATCGCGATCGGCCGCAGCGAGTGGTCGGGGCCCGTCGCGCTCGAGGTACTGCTGGCGGTTGCCTGCGCGGTGCCGCTCGTCGTGCGCCGCTCCCATCCTCTCGCAGTCTTGGCCGTGGTCGGCGGCGCGGCGATTGCGAGCGGGTTCGTGGTCGCGCCGGTGCAGGGGCCGTTCGAGACCTTCGTGGCGTTCGTGATCGCGGCGTACTCCGCTGGCGCGCACGCTACGCCCCGACGCGATGCCGGCCTGCTCGCCGTCGTGACGGTGGCCGGCCTCGCCATGCTCGGCGTGGCAATGCAGTCGAATGACGGCGTGGACGCCGGTGACTGGATCCCGGTGCTGGTCTGGGGATGGGGCGCCTTCCTGGTCGGGCGCGTGATCAGGGGCAACGAGCGGCGGACGGCCGAGCTCGGCCGGCTGGCGGCCGAGCTGGCGGCGGAGCGCGACGCCCGCGCCCACGAGGCCGTCGTGGTCGAACGCGCCCGGATCGCACGGGAGCTGCACGACGTGATCGCCCACAACGTCAGCGTCATGGGCATCCAGGCCATGGCCGCCGGCCGGATCCTCGCGGACGGGCAGCCGGAGGTGCGCGAGGCGCTGCGCACGATCGAGGTGACGGGGCGCGAGACCATCGACGAGATGCGCCGGATGCTCGGCGTGCTGCGCCGCAGTGACGACGAGCTTGCGCTCGCGCCGCAGCCCGGGCTGCGCGACCTCGAGGCGCTCGCCGCGCAGGTGCGCGCGGCTGGTGTCGAGGTCGACGTACGAGTGGAGGGCAGCGTGCGCGCGCTGCCGACCGGGCTCGATCTGTCAGCGTACCGGATCGTCCAGGAGGCGATCACGAACGCGCTCAAGCACGCCGCCGGTGGCCGCGTCCACGTGACCATCCGGTACCTCGTGGACGCACTCGAGGTCGAGGTCGTCGATGACGGTCGCGGAGCTGCCACCGACGTGGGGGCCCAAGGACACGGGCTCGTCGGCATGCGCGAACGGGTCGCGATGTACGGCGGGCGCCTCGATGCGGGCGAACAGACAACGGGCGGCTGGCGGATCGCGGCCCATCTTCCCGTCGGGGCGCCGTGATCCGCATCGTCCTCGCCGACGACCAGGAGCTCGTCCGCACCGGCTTCCGGCTGATCCTCGCGGCTGAGGAGGGCATGGAAGTGGTCGGTGAGGCGCACGACGGCGCGCACGCCATCGACGTCGTGCGGCGAACGCACCCCGACATCGTCCTGATGGACGTCCGGATGCCCGTGCTCGACGGCATCGAGGCAACGCGGCGCCTGGCCGGCGACACGAAGGTGCTCGTCCTGACGACGTTCGACCTTGACGACGTGGTGTTCGGGGCGATCCGCGCCGGCGCCTCCGGGTTCGTGCTGAAGAGCGCCCCGGCCGACGAGCTGGTGAGGGCCATCCGCGTGGTCGCCGGCGGTGATGCGCTGCTGTCGCCGTCCATCACCCGGCGCCTGATCGAGGACTACGCCTGTCGTCCGGCCGATCGCGAGCCGGTCGAGCTGACCGGGCTCACGCCGCGCGAGCTGGAGGTGCTGCGACTCGTGGCGCAGGGCCTGTCGAACAGCGAGATCGCCGCCGAGTTGGTGCTCGGCGCGGCCACCGTCAAGTCCCACGTCGCGTCGATCCTGGCAAAGCTCGGCATCCGCGACCGCGTCCAGGCCGTCGTCGCGGCGTACGAGTCGGGGTTCGTCCAGCCGGGCGAAGGCCGCTGACCCGGTACCCCGCATCCAGCGCGTCGCCATGAAGCGCAGGTCTGGCGGAATGTCCGCTTCAGAGACGCCGCACGGCGGCCGGGCGGGCGAAGACCGTCGGATTGACTTGTCAAGGGCGGCGGGGGCGACGTCAATCGCCCGATCCCGCCCGACCGCCAACGCCGATATCCGGGTCGTCCTCGCCGACGACTCGGTGCTGCTGCGCGAGGGCATCGCCAGTCTGCCGCGTGCTCCGCGCCGCGCACCTGAAGCCGGCACCACGCCGCGACGAGCCGACCTGGCGCCAATTCCTCGCCGCCCAGGCATCCGCCGTGCCTGCCTGCGACTTCTTCCGCGTCGACACGACCCTCCGGCGCCGCGTCCATCTCGCCGGGGTCACGACCAACCCGACCGGTGTTGTCTAGTTACCTGCCCCTGCTCACGAGGAGCCAACTTGCGAGTCAACCAGACCGGTATGGACTACGCCGCGGCCTGGGGGGTGGTTCGCGGCCGACGAACCCAGCATAACCCGCAAACAGCGAGGATCGACCCTCACGCCTGCTCGTACACCACCTTGCGGGACGCGACCATGCACGGACGGACGCGGGCTGCTCGTCAGGCGAGCGATCGAGCGGCGTAACGCTCGGCCACGACGGCGGCGACCCGTCGTCGCGTCTCGTCGGTGCAGACCGGCTGGAAGCGGTCGTCGGGCGGCGCAGTCGAACAGCCCTGCGACGACTGGGTGTCCGTCGGCGATGCCGGTGACCGCGGCGACGTAGCAGCGCGTCACGTACATCTGCGGGCCGCCGATCGCGTAGACGGCGGTGTCGCCAACCCTGGGTCGCGGGCCGGGCGGCGGCGTGTTCACGCCGAAGTAATCGATCACGCCGCGCCCGACAAGCTCCATATATCGACCGGCGGTGCGTCCGCCGCCCGCCCGCCGCTGTAGGCGACCACCGGGTGCGTGGTGAGCCCGGCGAGGTGGACGCCGGGGAGCGCGAGGATCGGCCGGATCGCCTCTACGCACTCGTCGATCGTCCAGCCGCCGACCATCCCGAAGAACTGCGCATCGCCGGCGCGGTTTACACGCACGTACACGTCCTGGACGCGCCCGACCGCGATCGCGGCGTCCGAGACGTTGCGGGCGGCCTCGACCCTGTGGACGGTGACGACGTCGGGTTCGTAGGACAGCACCTGCTCGACCTGGTGGCGGGGGATGTTGGACAGGTGGCCGACGTGGCCGAGCCGCTGTCCGAGGCGATGCACGACGTGCGCCTGGATCGCCTCGACCGCCACGATGCCGTCGAACCCCTGCTCGAGCGCGAACGCGCCGACGTACGGGTTGTGCCCCTCCTGCTTGGTCATCGCGTAGGCCCGCAGCCCGAGCCGCTTCGCCTCGGTCGCCATCATCCGCGTGTTGGAGGCGATCGCGTCCAGGTCGAGGACGTGCGTCGCAGCCGGAATCGCGCCCGACTGATGCAACGAGAACGCCGCCTCCAGCAGGTTCGGGTTCTGTCGCTCGATCCGGTCGAACAGCATGCCGGTCCCCTCGTGATCGTCTGGTCTCCGAAGGCGGGGTATCAGAGGGCACGACGGTTGTCAACGCCCATGCGCGGGTTTACCAGGCGCGCCGCGCGAATCACCGCTGTCCCGCGCTGACCCGGCCGGCACCGCTACGGACAACTGCGCGACGAAACCGCGACGGCGCTCCTCGAGTTGCTCGGCAGCGAACGGAACCGAATCGGTGCATCTGAACACCGATCCCGCGCCCGCAGGCGCGGGAACCCGGAGGTGGGAAGGGCCCCCTGCGCACCCGTGCTTGACGCTGATTTTAGGCGTGCTAGCATCGCCGCAACCTCTATACAAACGCTTGTATACATAGGAGACATCTAGTACCCGCCGCGCGCACTTGCCGGGATCACACAGCATCCGACCACCGACATCAAGCTGCGCCGCGACACGACGCACCGTCGTCTACCACGACTCCTCCGGCCGATGCGACTCTGAGATGGCCAAGCACACCGACCCCGAAGACACCCAACTCGCCGGCCTCCGGAGCCTCGTCTCGTTCGATCGCAAGCGCGTGCTCGAGATCGGCTGCGGCGACGGCCGCCTGACCTTCGGTTATGCCGGCGACACGGTCTCCGTCGGCGCCTCCGACCCGGACGCCGACGCGATCGCCAAGGCCCGCGAAGCGCTCCCCGAAGCTCTCCGCGACCGCGTCACGTTCGCCGTGGCGTCTGCCGGAGAGCTCGAGATACCGCGCTCGAGCATCGACCTGGTCTTCTTCTCCTGGTCACTTTGATGAATGCAACCCGAGGGCATCGTGCATGCCCTACGCCACGTCTGCGAAGCCCTTGTCCCCGGCGGTCTGGTTATCGACTTGCAGGCGATCCGCCCCTCCGGCCGAGTCGAGATCGGCGGTGACCCGATCGGCACGATCAACGACGACGTCTTCTTCGCACGAGCCGCGCAAGCCGTCGCAGGCCTGGACTCGCTCGTCGACAAAGGCCTCCTCGCCCGCGGGCCGCAAATCGTGTTCGAAACGCTCGTGCACTACGACGCAGGCGCCGAACTGATCGCCGCGATCACCGACTCGACCGAACGGCAACTTCCCGACGAACTCGCGGGGCGCCTCGCGGACGCCGGGCCATGCACCATCCGCGAGACGAGCCTCATGCGCGTCTTACGCGCGGCATGGCGGTAGACCGACCCGACCATTCAACCGATCGGAGTTTTTGCGCGCTCTTTGGCATTGCCGTTCCGGATTCACGTGATGTGACAAAAACCGCCAACCCCGCCGGGGAGCACGCCAGATGTGACCGGGCGCCGACGACCTGCGATGCTTTCGCGGTGCAGCTCGCCTTCACGATCGATTCCGCCGCCGGTGAGGTGTCCCGCACCGTCGCGATCCGGCAGCTCGTGATCGCCGGCTGGGCCGGCCGCGACGCCGCGGCGATCGAACACCACGTCGCGGAGCTCGAGGCGATCGGCGTGCCGCGACCGAGCGCCGTGCCTCTGTTCTACCGAGTGGCGGCGAACCAGCTCGTGCAGGACGATCCCGTGCAGGTCGTCGGTTCTGCCTCCGCGGGCGAGGTCGAGCCGTTCGTGTTCGCCGACGATGGCGCGCTCTACGTGAGCGTCGCCTCCGACCACACCGACCGCGTGCTCGAGCGGACGAGCGTCGCGCTCTCCAAGCAGGTCTGCGCGAAGCCGATCGCGACTCGCGCCTGGCCGCTCGCCGAGGTCGAGGAGCACTGGGACGCGCTCATGCTGCGTGCGACGATCGTCGAGCACGGCCACGAGACGCTCTACCAGGAGGCGGCCGTGTCGACGCTTCGCACCCCCGCCGATCTGATCGACCGCTTCACCGCGGGAGGCGGGCTGCCCGACGGAACGGGCATGTGCTGCGGCACCATCGGCGTGATCGGGGCCATCAGGCACGCGCCCTCCTTCACGATGGAGCTGGTCGATCCGGTCCTCCACCGCGTGATCCGCCACGGTTACACCCTCGACGTGCTCGACGAGGTCGCCTGATGGCGGCGATGGGAACGCTGGCCGTCGAGCCGCTCTCGGCAAGCGCGCTCGACGGGTGCGCACTCGCGCTCGGCCTCGCCGCGGACGAGCAGCAGGCCAATCCGGCCTTTCACTCGCCGCTGTCCGACTTCTGGCACGTCCACGACTTCGACCCCGGCGACGACGGGGCGCCGGAGATCCTCTG